>NZ_LIGG01000001.1:3812658-3975715 GCF_001273925.1 Bacillus sp. FJAT-27251
ATCAAGGATGGCAATATCAGCATAAAAAGTGGGTTAAGGCACTTAAGGAAAATAAGGTTTTTCAAAGTATGTCACGAAAAGGAAACTGTTTAGACAACTCCCCCATGGAGAACTTTTTTTGCATTCTAAAACAAGAGATGTATTATGGCGAGGCATTGTGTACGGTTAAAGAGTTAACTGAGAGAATTGGGAGATATATAGATTATTATAATAACAAACGTATTAAGCAAAAATTGGCTGGTATGAGCCCGGTTCAATACCGGAACCATACCAGCCAATTAGCTGCATAATCAAAACTCTAACATTTGGGGGTCAGCTCAGAACCTGTCCCCTTGTCCCTTTAATTTGCTGCCACTTTTTCAGATTCACTTTCCCTTTCCGCGATATCACCCGATTCCGCCAATTCTATCAGCAGGTCACCTGGTGCGATAGGTTCTCCGGGTTTGACGGTAATCTCTTTTACAAAGCCTGAGAATGGTGCCTGAATGGTTGTTTCCATTTTCATCGCTTCAGTTAGAAGCAAATGATCGCCCTGGGCAACCTTCGCCCCTTTTTCAACAAGGACTTTTAGAACGGTGCCTGGCATCGTTGCGGCAATATGGTTCTGGTTTCCGGGATCCGCTTTTACTTTCGAAGCAACAGAAGTTTTAATGCTTTCGTCTTTGATGACCACTTCCCGCTGTTGTCCGTTGAGTTCGAAATAAACCGTCCGGGTGCCGTCCGACTGGGCTTCACCAATGGAAACCAATTTGACCATCAGCGTCTTCCCTTTTTCTATTTCCACCTCAAGCTCTTCCCCAAGCCTCATTCCATATAAGAAGGTCGGAGTATCAAGCACGCAGATATCGCCAAATTGTTCAATCGTTTTGATATAGTCCAGGAACACCTTAGGATAAAGAGCATATGAAATCATATCATGAGAGGTTACTTGACGGCCAAGCTTTTGATACAGCTCGTCACAAATACCATCAAAATCGACGTTGTCCATCAATTCACCTGGACGGACGCTGATTGGCTGCTTCCCTTTCAGGATGACCCTCTGCAATTCCTGCGGGAAGCCTCCATCTGGCTGTCCCAAATAGCCTTCAAACAATTCAATCACGGAATCAGGGAAATCGATTTTATCTCCCTTTTCAAGGACATCTTGTTCTGTTAAGTCGTTTTGGACCATAAACAAGGCCATGTCGCCGACTACTTTGGAGGACGGAGTGACTTTGACGATATCACCGAACATCAAATTGACGCGGCGGTACATATCCTTCACTTCTTCCCAGCGGCTGCCAAGCCCGACTGCTTTGGCCTGCTGCTGAAGGTTGCTGTATTGTCCCCCAGGCATTTCATGCTGGTACACTTCCGGATGAGGCGCATTCATGCCGCTCTCAAAATCCTGATAGTATTTGCGCACGCCTTCCCAATATTTTGATACCTGTTCAAAAGAATCAACATCTACCGCAGGCTCACGATCTGATCCTTTCAAGGCATAACAGAGTGATCCGGCGCCTGGCTGGGAAGTCAAACCGGCCATTGCGCTTGCCGCAACATCCACGATATCGACACCGGCATCAATCGCCCTCGCATAGGTGTAAATGCCATTGCCACTTGTATCGTGGGTATGAAGGTGAATCGGGATATTTACGGTCTCTTTCAGCTCGGAAATTAACCGGTAGGCGGCCTCCGGCTTCAGCAGGCCGGCCATGTCCTTGATTCCGAGGATGTGAGCTCCCTGGCTTTCAAGTTCTTTTGCCATGTTTTTATAATATTGAATATCGTATTTAGTTCGGGAAGGGTCATTGATATCGCCTGTATAACAGATGGCCGCCTCGGCAATCTTCCCTGTCTGCCGCACCGCATCAATCGCTACTTCCATCCCTCTAACCCAGTTCAAACTGTCAAAGATTCGGAAAACGTCGATTCCAGCGTCAGCGGATTGCTGCACAAATGACTGGATGACATTGTCAGGATAGTTTTTATAGCCGACCGCGTTCGAGGCACGCAGCAGCATTTGGAACAATACATTCGGAACCTGCTCCCTTAAAGTGATCAGCCGCTCCCACGGATCTTCCTTAAGGAAACGATAAGCCACATCATAGGTCGCCCCGCCCCACATTTCGAGTGAAAACAAGTTTGGCAGCAATTTTGCTGTCGGTTCCGCGATTTTCTTCAAGTCGTTTGTACGCAGTCGCGTTGCCAGCAACGATTGGTGGCCATCACGGAATGTCGTATCTGTCAGCAAAACTTCCTTGCGGGATTTCACCCAATCCGCAAGTCCCTCTGCTCCTCTTTCATCTAAAATTTGTTTCGTTCCGGCTGGAGCAGACTCTGCAGCGTTGAAAGCTGGAACAAATGGTTCCTCAAAAATCGGCTTTTCCTTTTTTTCGATTCCCGGAAAGCCGTTGATGGTGACATTCCCGATATAATGAAGCAATTTTGTTCCCCGGTCTTTCCGAACCGGGAAAATAAACAGTTCCGGAGTACTGTCGATAATGGAGGTGTCATAATCTCCGCTAAGGAATTTTTCATGCTGCATGACATTTTCCAGGAACGGTATATTCGTTTTGATTCCGCGGATCCGGAATTCCTTCAAGTTCCGCAGCATTTTCGAAGCGGCTTGTTCAAACGTCAGGGCATGCGTCGACACCTTTACCAGAAGCGAATCATAATAAGGCGTGATGACAGACCCCTGGTAGGCGTTGCCGGCGTCCAGACGGACACCGAATCCGCCTCCCGACCGGTAAACCATGATTTTCCCTGTATCCGGCATAAAGTCATTCAATGGATCTTCTGTCGTCACACGGCTCTGGATGGCAAAACCATGCGTGGAAATATCCTTCTGCTCCGGAATGCCAACTTTATCGCCATAAAGAGGATAGCCTTGGGCAATCAGCAATTGTGTTTGAACAATATCGATTCCGGTAACCATTTCGGTAATCGTATGCTCTACCTGGACACGCGGGTTGACTTCAATAAAATAAAATTCCTCTCCGCAAACGAGGAACTCCACCGTCCCTGCATTCAGGTAATCGACATTTTTCATTAATTTGACAGCCGCATCGCAAATGTCATGGCGCAGCTCTTCCGACAAGGAGGTACTTGGCGCCACTTCCACCACTTTTTGGTGACGGCGCT
Organism: Bacillus sp. FJAT-27251; assembly: GCF_001273925.1. GTDB lineage: Bacteria > Bacillota > Bacilli > Bacillales > Cytobacillaceae > Mesobacillus_B. The sequence continues at coordinate 3,815,785 of NZ_LIGG01000001.1, forward strand.
GGACGGAACAATCCCGTTCATATAAATGGATAATATTCCCTTCATGGTCGCCAAAAATCTGGACCTCAATATGTTTCGGGTTTTGAATCAGCTTTTCGACATACACCTCATCGCTTCCAAAAGCGGCTTTTGCTTCTGACTTGGCTCGTTCATACGATTCCTTGACTTCCTCGATGGAGTGGACAATCCTCATCCCGCGTCCGCCGCCGCCTAATGAGGCTTTGATGATAATCGGCAGACCATGCTGGTTTACGAATGTGACGACTTCTTCTAGGTTTGCGACTGGACCGTCTGTACCAGGGATAACTGGAATTTCCGCCAGCTGTGCTTGTGTTCTGGCTTTCACCTTATCTCCAAACATATCCAAATGTTCAGATGTCGGCCCGATAAAAACGATTCCTTCCTCTTCACACCTTCTGGCGAAATCAATGTTTTCCGACAAGAACCCATAACCTGGGTGGATTGCATCCACGCCTGCCTGTTTGGCAATCTGGATGATGCCTTCTATATCAAGATAAGCATCGACAGGCTTCTTCCCTTTCCCGACAAGATACGCTTCATCCGCCTTGTAACGATGCAAAGCGAACGAATCTTCTTTCGAATAGATGGCGACAGTCCGGATATGCAGCTCCGTACACGCACGGAACACCCGGATGGCAATTTCCCCTCTATTCGCAACCAATACTTTATTGATTCTATTAATCTTATTTCCCATGACTCCCTACCTCTCCTATGTATTGTTGTCATTCCCTGGCACTCAATCAGGGACAACCTTATCTTCTATTTTAACCTATTTCTCTAATATTCTATAAATTTAAATTAATTTGTCAACCAGAGGGTGGCTTCACACCTCTTCCAAGCCTTGGTGAATCAGCCATTCCGAAATTAGTTTACCAGCCAATCATTTCCACCTTTTTGGTAAAAATGTTATTCCTATTCCTTTCAGTTTCCACTATAATCTTATAGGAATATATTTTTTTATAATAGATTAGCAGAATCAGGAGGAAAGAGAAGTGCTCGAGGAAAATGGGTTAAAAAACAGGTTGGTTCATCGGAAAGAAAAGATTTATTTCGCGGCCGCGCTGCTATTTAGCTGTTTGGCTTATCTGGTTTTACTTTTTTCAATAATTGGTTTTGCCATTATGGTGGGGATTTTACTCATTTCATTCTTTTTCCATGCCCTGTCGATGGCTTCGATTCGCCGAAATGGCGTCCGGCTAAGTGAGCAGCAGTTTCCTGACATCTATCAAAAGGCTGCGAAATTAGCTCAGGAGATGGAACTTGAGAAAATGCCCGCTATTTATGTCATGGAATCGATGGGAATGTTAAATGCATTCGCGACCAGATTCTTTGGAAAAAACATGGTCGTTGTGTATTCGGAAATATTTGATTTGGTGGAAGAACACCGTGAAGAGGAGCTGATGTTTGTCCTCGCCCATGAGTTTGCCCATCTTAAGCGCCGCCATGTGCTCGTTCATTTCATCCTGCTTCCTTCCATGTTCGTTCCTTTCCTGGGAGAAGCCTATTTACGGGCATGCGAATATACGTGCGACCGATATGCGGCTTATTATGTTGGCAATGTAGAGGCAGCAAAAGAGGCACTCTCAGTGCTCGCAATCGGCAAAAAGCTCTCTGCAAAAATGAACAAACAGGCTTATGTTCAGCAAGCAGCAGAAGAATCAGGCTTCTTCGCGTGGCTAAGTGAACAGCTTTCCAGCCATCCGCATTTGCCGAAACGGATCAATGCCCTGGACCATTGGATAAATCCGCAGCAATATCCACTTGTTGTCGAAAAGAAAACGGGAATTATCGTCGGCAGCATCCTTTCAATCGTGCTGGCCGCTTCCCTAACAGGGGCAGCGATGTTGTTTTTAGAAGGAGCAACAGCCTTAACCGCTTTTCTGGAGGATCCTTATCTGGTAGAGGACGAGTATATGTATGAGGAAGACATGATGGACTTCCCTCCTGTCATCCAAGCCTACATGAATGAGGACATGGATCAGGTTCAACAGCTTGTCGCAGAGGGAGCTGACGTCAATGAAAAAGACAGTGACGACAACACCGCCCTTCAATATGCAGTAAGCTGGGGTGATTCGGAAGCGGCACAGTGGCTCATCGAGAACGGCGCAGATGTGAACACAACCGACAACTGGGGATCAACTCCGCTCATAAATGCCGTTTTTAATGACGCAGACATTGAACTAGTTGAACTTTTATTAGCCAACGGCGCAGATAAAACAATAATAGACTCAGAAGGAAAAACAGCCCATGACTACGCCGTCGAAAACAGGGATGCCAAGCTTAGGGACTTGCTGAAGTGAGGCATGGGGACGGTTGTGATGCATCAATAAAGATTGGCGGGGAAATTTGCTTCCCCGCCATTTTCCATTCCTTCCAAAGCGTTTCGCTGTATCTCAATGTGACCGTATACGCTGGAAAGCTGGAATGAGGGGCACGATGAGACGGTCAATGTGACCGTAAATACATAAAATCAGGAATTTGGGGCACGATGAAGGGCTCATTGTGACCGTAAACACATGAAAATTGGAATTTGGGGCACGATGACGAATTCATTGTGACCGTAAACACATGAAAACAGGAATTTGGGGCACGATGAAGGGCTCATTGTGACCGTATACGCATGAAAATTGGAATTTGGGGCACGATGACGAATTCAATGTGACCGTAAATACATGAAAATGGAAATTTGGGTCACGATGAATGGCTCAATGTGACCCTAAACGCAAGAAAGCTGGAAATAGAGTCACGATGATAACTTGAATCAATAAAACAAAAAGGAAAGTGGCGGGAACCAATACTTCCCGCCAACCTTTTTTGCCTTCACTATTGCTCCCACCATGCCTCACCAAGAGTATGAGCGGTTCCTTTTAAAGATATGGTTTCCCCTATTTTGGGAGCGATCAGCTCCACATTTTTGGCCTTGGCCTCTTTTATTGCCCGCTCTACTGGTTCTGCCCATCCATGCCTTGCCAGTGTAAAGGCTCCCCAATGAATCAGCATCATCTTCTTGCCTTTGACATCCATGCTTGCCTGCACTGATTGTTCAGGGAACATATGGGCCCACGGCCAGCGCCGGTCATATTGCCCGCCTTCCATTAAAACGAGATCAAAAGGACCGTACTTTTCACCTATTTCCCTGAAGTGGGCACCATAGCCGCCATCTCCGCTCGTATAGAATCTGGTCTGCTCTCCCAGGATGACCCAGCCGCCCCACAGAGTCGAATTCCGGTTAAAAATCCCTCTTCCGGAAAAATGCCTGGATGGAGTCAGCGCAATGGTTAGACCTTGAAAAGTGCATTCCTCCCACCAATTGAGCTCCGTGATACTGTCTTTTGCCACTCCCCAGCGAATCAAGTGGGTACCCACACCAAGCGGAACAAAGAAATGGCCGGTCTTGCTTTTCAGCTTCTGAATGGAGAGAAAATCCAAATGATCGTAGTGGTCGTGAGTAAGCAGGACGGCATCAATAGGGGGCATTTCTCCCACCATATCCAGCAGATGTTCGCTGTACCGTTTCGGTCCCACGAAGGTAACTGGTGAAGCAGTGCCGCCTAACATCGGGTCGATGAACAGCTTTTTACCATCCATGCTTAGCAGAAAAGCCGAATGCCCAAACCAAGTCAAGCTGTCTTCTTCACTTTTCACTATGTTCCAATCAATCTTAACAGCAGGCATCGGACCTTTAGGAGAACGGCCAGCAGCTTTTGAAATCGGATGCTTGATTGCTGCCGGGCTGTTATTTTTTTCATCCCGGAACACAAATTTCCCTTTAACATAATTATCCAATTTATTATAGCCCACTGTATCTTCATCGCTTGGTCTTCCGCCAAACACGGGATGCAATTTCATAAACAGTGAAAGGGCAATAATGAACAGCAGGACAAAGATGAATACATAAATCATTGTCTAAATTCCTTTCAATCCGGACTAGGATGCTTCCTCAAACTGACTGTTATAAAGCTCGGCATAAAACCCTTTTTGGTTCAGAAGTTCCTCATGTGTTCCGGTTTCGATAATGTCCCCATCCTTCATGACAAGAATCAAGTCGGCATTTTTAATGGTGGACAGCCTATGGGCAATCACGAACGACGTTTTGCCGATCGTCAGTTTATCCATTGCCTCCTGGATGAGCATTTCGGTCCGGGTATCGACCGAGCTTGTCGCTTCATCCAAAATCAATAGAGGCGCAGTTTTCACCATGGCCCTAGCGATGGTGATCAGCTGCTTCTGGCCTGCCGAGAGGCTCGCTTTGTCATCAAGCACCGTATCATATCCGTTTGGCAGGGTTTTGATGAAGTGATGAAGCCCAACAGCTTTACTGGCTGCTTCCAGTTCCTCATCTGTTACCCCTTCACTGGAATACATGATATTTTCGCGGATTGTTCCTTCAAAGAGCCAGGTGTCCTGAAGGACCATACAGAACAAGTCATGCAGATTCTTGCGGGTAAGCTGGCTGATCGGCACACCATCAATCAGGATTTCCCCGCCCTGCACTTCATAGAATCGCATCAGAAGGTTGACCAGCGTCGTCTTCCCTGCACCTGTTGGTCCGACAATCGCCACTTTCTGGCCTGCCTTGATGCTAAGCGAGAAGTTTTTAATCACGGGCTGCTCCTCATTATAGCCAAATCGGACATTCCTGAACTCCACATCCCCCTTGACTGTATCAAGTTTACCTTTCTTCCCGCTTTCATCTGCCAGTTCCTGTTCGTCCAGGAATTCGAACACACGCGCACTTGCTGCTGCAGTTGACTGCAGCTGGGTTGCTCCCTGGGCAATCTGGGAAAGAGGCTGGGTGAACAGGCGGATGTACAGCATAAAGGATACAATCACGCCAAATGTGACCTGGCCATTGACGGCAAGGGCGGCACCGACGATACAAACGACCACATAGCCGAGATTGCCAACAAACATCATGAAAGGCATCATCAGCCCGGATAAGAATTGCGATTTCCAGGCACTGTCATACAATCCATTATTGATTTCCTTAAAAGTCTCCTTTGCATCACGTTCCCCGTTATAAGCTTTGACGACCTGATGGCCGGAATAGACTTCTTCTATATATCCGTTCAGCTTGCCAAGTGTTTGCTGCTGCCTTCCGAAATAGACCTGCGATTTCGAGATCAAAAACGACATCATCGCAAATCCGATAAACGTCGCCAGAATCCCGGAAATGGCCATGATCCAGTTGGTGTAAAACATCATCACCAGCGATCCCAGGAATAAAGTGACCGCAGATGTCAGTCCGCTGATGCTTTGGTTGAGCGTCTGCCCGACCAAATCGACATCATTGGTTACCCGGCTGAGAACGTCTCCCGTGCTATTGGAATCGAAATACTTCAATGGCAGCCGGTTCATCTTCTTAGAAAGGTCATTCCTTAAATTCCTGGAAATCCGCTGCGTCACGGTCGCCATGATAAATCCCTGGATGTATTGGAAAAGGAACATCAATGCATAAAGGGTTACCAGAATGGCGGCTATATGGGAGATCGTCTCCATGTCAATGCCTGCAATCATTCCTTCCGTGATCGTATCCGTCATATCTCCGAGCAGGTCAGGTCCAATGATATTAAAAATCGAACCTGTAATGGCTAGGACCACAGCAGTAATGATCGCCGGCACATAGGCAGAACTGTAGACAAATAATTGCTTAAAGCTTTTCAGGCCCTGGCCTTTGCTGGGACCTTCTGGGCCTCCTTTAGGGCGGCGGCTGCGGGAACGCGGCGATGTCTTTGACTCGGCATATTCTTTATCAGCCAACTTCGAGCTCCTCCTTTGATAATTGAGAGTAGGCGATTTCCTGGTAGACACCGCAATTTTCCATAAGTTCCTGGTGTGTTCCCATCCCGACGACTTTGCCCTGATCGAGGACAATAATGGTATCTGCATCGATAATGGTGCCGATCCGCTGGGCGACAATGATTGAAGTCGCCTCTTTGATTTCCTGTTTCAGCCTTGACCTTAATAGGCGGTCTGTTTTGTAATCCAATGCCGAGAAGGAGTCATCGAACAGGTAGATTTCGGGATTTTTATAGATGGCACGCGCAATGGATAGCCGTTGTTTTTGGCCGCCGGAAAGATTGGTTCCGCTTTGGGCTACTTCTCCTTCATACTGGCCTTCCATCTTCTCGACAAATCCCTTCCCCTGAGCCATTTCAACCGCTTTTTTCACTTCGTGGTCTGCCTCTTCCATCTTCTGACCGAAGGCGACATTCGAAACAACATTGCCGCTGAACAGGATCGCCTTTTGCGAAACATATCCGATTTTGCTCCTCAAGTCTTCAAGGGGATACTGTTTCACATTGACTCCGTCCACAAGCACTTCTCCTTGTGCTGCATCCATGAAACGTGGAATCAGGTTCAGGAGAGTGCTCTTTCCGCTGCCCGTCGAACCGATGATGGCCACAGTTTCACCGTGGCGGACATTAAAACTTACATCTTTAAGGACATAGTCTTCGGCATCAGGATATTTGAAGCTCACATGCCGGAATTCGATTTCACCTTTTCCATGGGCTTTTACAACTTCCCATCCTTTCCCGTCCCTGATTTTGACTTCGGTATCCAGCACTTCATGAATCCGTTTGGCGGATACGGCCGCACGCGGCATCATGATGAACACCATCGACAGCATCATGAAGGCCATAATGATCTGCATCGCATAGGACGAAAAGACCACCATGTCGGCGAACAGCGGCAGGCGGTCCGGCACCGAAGCGTTGTTGATCAGGACCGCACCAATCCAGTAGATGGCCAGGTTCATCCCCGACATCATCAGCCCAATGGCCGGAAACAGCACGGCCATTGTCCGTCCCGTGAAAAGATTCGTCCTGGTGAGTTCATCATTGGCCTGTTCGAATTTCTTTTCCTGATACTCCTCGGCATTATAGGCTCTGACAACCCGGGTGCCGGACAAATTCTCCCTCGTCACGCGGTTTAATTGGTCAGTCAGGGTTTGAATCACCCTGAATTTCGGCAGCGCAACAAGGACGATGAGCGCAATCAACAATGACAGAAAGGCTACCGCAGACCCCGTTGCTGCCGTCCACTCCCATGCCTTTCCATTAATTTTAAAAATCGCCCACACAGCCATGATTGGTGCCCGGATGACAACCTGGAGCCCCATGATAATCAAAAGCTGGATTTGCATGATATCGTTTGTAGAACGGGTGATCAGGCTCGGAGTAGAAAATGTGCTCATCTCCTCAATCGAAAAAGACAATGTTTTATCGAAAACCATCCCGCGCAAGCGTACCGCAAATCCTGCCGCGACCCGGGCTGCGAGAAAAACGGTACCCATCGATGAGAGCATACTGCCAACTGCACATAAAAGCATGAATCCGCCCTGTACAAGGATATCGCTAACCCTGCTTCCTTCTGTCTGGACAAGCATGGTGATTTCCGTCATGTAATCGGGAATCTTTAAGTCCAGCCATACTTGGGTCACGATAAAAAACAGGCTGCACAAGACTAGCAGCCAATCTTTCCTGTCAAAATATTTAAAAATCTTCAGCATTCCTGTACCCCTCCCTGGGCATAATGTTGCTGCTGCGATAAATGTTCGCAGTGCTCCTTACCGGATAAGAAAGGCGCACTACTTGCATGTTCCCTTCGATGGGTCACTATGGAAAAAAAGAACATCGAATGATTCCATCTCCTCCATTCCTTCCCGCTCCATCTTCTCCTTAACGGCCCTAACCAATAAACGCATTCCCTGCTCAACGATTTCCTGCTCACTTTCCGTCAAGGAACCTAACGCATCGCGGATGGCCTTGTTCACTGGTTCGGGTGTTTTTTCCTTGATGCCATTCAAAGTTTTCTCACTCGCGGAAATGTGTACTGATCGTTTGTCATTAGGGTTAGGCGTTTTTACCAGAATGCCCCTTGCACTCAGACGTTCCACTATGTCAGATACGGTACTCTGGGTCATTCGCAGGTTTTGTGTAAGTTGTTTGATCGTAATCGACTTATTAATCAACACCTCTGCAATGACACGCAGCTGCGGCGCTGTCAGACCCAGTCCCTCCGCATATTGCTGGATGCTCTTAACCAAATAGCGATGTAAAAACTCAACACTTTCACGAATAAAGTCAGCTCTTTCTGCCAAAAACAATCACCTTCCAAAATTCCTGAAAAATACATCGCATCCGATGTATCTTATGCGATATATCATACTCCCGCAGAGATTGTGTTGTCAATGGAATGGTTCAGATCGAAATTTTAAAAAGTTACAAGAAGCAGCAGAAAGAAAAAACAGAGAATTTGAAACGATTCCCTATTTTTTCCGTATAATTAAGATAATAGTTTTCAGAGGAGGGAAATCTGTGGAAGAAACCAAAGAGGTACAGAAGAAATCCAGTTTCGTATTGCCTGTATTTATGGGATTGGGTGCAGGTGCGGTTTTAGGATTGTTTGCTTATGTAAAGGATTGGTTTTGATAACTAAACCTTTTTATAAAAGCGGACAGCCGTGAATGTAAAATAGGAAACCATCCATTGTGGTTTCCTATTTTCTGCTTATAAAGAAGATTTCCTTACTACATAAGGCAGCAGCTATTCAATATCCCCTCTTTTATAAAAACGGGATTGATTTCTATGTAAAATGCCTAAGAAGATGAGTTTTTCCAAACGTTTTTATTCTGATCTCAGCAAATAATCATATACTTCACCTGTTTCCGGCACCACGCCGTACCATCCGTATGTTGCCGTATGCCCTTCCCGCGTTTCCGGGTCGTCGATTACAACCTCGTAAAGATGAATCACAAAATGGCCTTCAGGTGTGAGATGGTCATACTCCACGAAAAAGGTTTCACTAGGTGCCATCCCCGTTGTGCCGATCACCTTCTTAACAGCCTCTTCCTTTGTCAAACTCTTTTTTTCATTATTATTCTGTTCTTCTTCTAAGCGGCGGGCATCTTCCTTACGTTTTTCATCGTCCTCGATAAGTCTCATTCTTTCTTTTTCTGCCATAGCCTGTTTTCTTATCCCTTCCGCAAACGACCGGATGGCATCATGTGCCTCACCGTGGACCGTTAAGGAGATCGCTTCCTCGGCAAACACTTCAGCCTCCTCGAATTTCCCAGCCCCAAGATGGTCCGCTGCCATTTTTGCCGCTTTCGAAGCCAGAATCAGTTCACCTGCCTCATCCGTCTCTTTCGCTTCCTGCGCCTTTTCAAAAGAAACGACCGCCTTTTCAAAATCTCCTGTTGTTAGTTCCGCCGTTCCTTCCTCCAAATACTGTTCGTACACTCCAGAAGAGCACCCCGCAAACAGCAGGACAGCGGCAGCCAACACCCACCACCCGCTCTTCCTTGTCCACATTACTTCCACTTCCCCCACTCTCCCGGCTTCAGCGTTTTTAATGATCAATTACCAACAGCATCATCCAGATCCAGACTCGGCGGAGGGAATCGAACTATTCCCCTCCATTCCATTTCAATCATGCTTCTTTTATCATGGGAATTTTGGAAATACCTCGCCCCATTACATTATATGTTTTACATGTTCAAGATAGTTCAAAAGGAGGATGAAAAGGTGCGATATTGATAGGCAGTAGCTGGGACATTAGGGAATGGAGCATTGGGTAAGCAACAGTCTCTCATACACTCGTTGGAAAATAAGATAAGGTTACTTCCCAAAGGAAGAAGATAGCTCCCAAAATTCATCCCCAATGCTCTCAATAAGAGCCTGTGCCCTTTTTTCTATCTTGACTGGAAGAGAATCTTTACTAAAATATTGTAGATCAAGGCTCTCGCCATCGTTCATTTCCAGCTTCCCGGCAACATCGACTGCCCGGAAGAGGTTAATGACACTATACGTTTCATCCCCATTCGGATAACGAAAATAATAACTGGGACCCGAAAAAACGCCGATTAGCTCAAAACGACCCGCCTCCAGACCAGTCTCTTCCTTTAACTCCCGGGAAGCAACCTCCTCCAGTGTCTCCGCTAGTTCCATTGACCCGCCGGGCAGTCCCCAATCATAGGTATCAGACCGATGTTGAAAGAGGACTTCCTTCTTTTCGTTGACGACCAGTATCGTCGCTCCCACACTTAAGATGGGACGCGTGCCGATTAGTTTGCGTAATTCCGAAATGTATCCCATTTCCCCCTCCTGATTTAACATTTTTTAAAGGAATGTATAACCAAAAGTCCTGCACGCCATTCCCCTAATCCCTACTAAAATTTAAATTTCCATATTTACCATATTATATCATTTTTTCTTCCTTTATCTTTAACAAAGGTTCTTAGTCCGCTTGATACGGCCAAATAACATCAAAATTCAGCATTCCTTCCACGAGAGGAAAATTCTTGGGCTATTTGCCTTTAACACATAGTGTGATATGAAAGTGTCCTAATGGCTGTTCTGTCAAAACTTCACTTCCTATAAAATGCGTACGTTTAAATAGAAAAATCGCCTTTTACGACGAATTTTTATAAGAACATTTTATAACACTAAGACAGAATACAATGATGAACATTGCTGTGGTTATACTCTCTACACCAAGACTCACCTAAAAACCTATAAAAGAGGTGAAAAACTGCTTTCAAAAACCTGAATATAGACAAGGCAATCTGGTAATTTGTCTATTATTTTGTTAGCAGTAAGCGGTATGACAGAAAACCATTCTTCTCGCATTGAGCACAGAAAAAAACTACAAAACCAGCAGCAACGTTCAGGAGAGAATAGTTCTCCCAAAAAGAAAATTTGGAAGAGGTTCATATTTTTCAGTCTTATTTTAGGGACTGTGCTGCTTATAGCTGGAGCGGGGGCTATTATATGGATTATCAATGACGCTCCCAAGTTTGACGAAACTTTATTAAAAGACCCTTTATCATCCAGTATCTATGCAAGTGATGGCGAAACAATCATCGCCGAGGTAGGGCGGGAAAAGCGGGAAGATATAGGAATTGAACAAATTCCTGATGTATTGAGGGATGCGGTTATAGCAACAGAAGATTCCCGTTTCTATGAACATAAAGGAATTGATGTAAGGCGTACAATGGTGGCGATCTTTAAAGTGATCACTTCTGGATCGTTAGAAAGTGGCGGCGGAAGTACGATTACCCAGCAGCTGGTGAAAAATTCCTTTCTATCAACCGAACAGACAGCCACAAGAAAAATAAAGGAATGGTACTTGGCTCTTCAATTAGAAAGACGATTTTCCAAAGAGGAAATTCTGGAAATGTATTTGAACAACAATTTATACGGCGGCGATGTTTATGGAGTGGCCAAGGCTGCACAGCGTTTCTTTGGGTTACAGCCTGATGAACTGGATCAATTAACCCTGGAACAAGCAGCCCTTTTGGCGGGAATCCCGCAAAGTCCCAATCGGTACATGCCAACAGACGAGTCAAACTTAGACCGCGCCGAAGAAAGAAGAAACATGGTTCTACACTATATGAATCGGCATGGATACATTTCTGAGCCAAAAATGAGTGAAGCGCAAAGGACACCTATTGAGGATACATTAAAGATTCAAAATCCGAAAGGAAACAAATATCAAGCATTTGTGAATACTGTTCTAGAAGAAGTACAAGAAAAGACGGATGCGAATCTTTTTGAGGATGGATTAGACATTTATACAACCATTGTTCCCGAGATTCAGCAATTGACGGAAGATGTTCTGACAACAAATGACTATATCCATTATCCAAATAATAAGTACCTCCAAACAGCAGTTGTTATTACAGATACACAAACCGGGGAAATCAAAGCCATTGGCGGAGGCAGAAATAAGAATGGCGGATTTAACTATGCAACCATGATGAAACGTCAGCCTGGTTCGACGATTAAACCGATTATTGACTATGGCCCCGCCATTGAAAAATTCAAATGGTCAACAGGACATATGATAAAAGATGAAGAATATCAGTATTCCGATGGAACCCCTATTCGAAACGCTACTCGTACCTATGCAGGAAACAAGACGATTCGGGATCACCTGGTCTGGTCACGAAATATCCCGGCATTAAAAACGTTTCAGGAAGTAGGCGCGGAGGATGCGACCGATTTTGCACGGAGCCTCGGCTTCCCTATTAAGGAGGAGCAAAAAGGAAATGAAGCGAATTCCATTGGCGGAATTGATGCCGCTTCTCCCCTTGTCATGGCAGGCGCCTATACCCCTTTTGGAAATGGCGGTTATTATATTGAACCACACACGGTTACAAAAATTGTCTACCCAGACGGGCGAGAGGAAAATGTAGCATCAGAAAAGAAAAAAGTCATGGAGGATTATACCGCTTTTTTAATCACCGATATGTTACGTTCAGTCGTCGATTCAGGTACAGGGGTGAAAGCGAATATTCCCAGGCTGGATCTGGCCGGAAAGACGGGAACCACGAACTTTGATGAACGAACCATCACGAAGTACGGCTTGCCGGAAAATGCGGTAAGGGATGCCTGGTTTGTAGGCTATACCCCTCAATATACGGCTGCGGTATGGACTGGATATGATAAAACCACTTCTTCCGAAGACTATTTGAATAGCACAAGTGATGACATCCCGCTGCTGGTTTTCAAAACCATTATCTCGAAAGCAGCGACAAATACAGCAGCATTTAAACAGCCTGAAAGTGTTGGCCAATTAGGCAGTGAATATTATGTGAAAGGCGGCGAAATGCCAAAACCGCCAAAACCTGAAACACCAGCAGATTTCGCCGCGACCTATGATGAAGCCTCGGATGAGATTCAATTATCATGGGACCACACTTCGAACAGCGGATTGGAGACGACCTTTGAAGTTTCCTATACAGTAGGTGATCAAACGAAAACTTTAACGCCTACCAATGAAATGAACGCTGTCCTTCCAGGCCCAGTGAAAGGAAAGGCTTATACCTTTACGGTCGTTGCGGTTGCGGGAGACGTAAAGAGTGATTCTGCTTCCACTTCGATAACGATCGAAGAGACCGTACCAGCCAGTCCAAGTAACCTGCAAGCAACGTTTGACCAAGCAACGAATAGCATTTTGATTTCCTGGCAGCCTGGTAACGGGGCCAAAAACGTCCAATATATTGTTTCATTTAGTGCGAATGGATACCCGCAAAGATTGGCACCTACACCAGAATTACAAGCAACATTGATTGGTCCTCAGCCTGGCCAAACTTACGTCATAGCTGTTACAGCAATAAATCAAGAGGGTTCGAGTGAAGCAGCCACCATTTCTGTTACAGTGGATGAACCCCCTCCTGAAATTGGCAATTGGAACGATTTTTGAGAAATCCTTGGAGACGGTACTTTTAGTGAAACAGCCCGAGGAATCTTTAAAAAATAGTCACCGAATCTAATTCGGTGACCATTTTTATGACCTGTAATGACAGGAATCGGCTTTTCTAAATACATTCTTTAACAGCTTATTTTTATAATCTCTTTTCAAGCAGGCTCAAGGAGTACCTTACATACTCTTAAAACTAGTCGTCGTCACCATCATCAATGTCGTCGTCATCGTCGTCGTCATCGTCCCCGTCATCGTTGTCGTCGTAACGATCATCATCATCATCATAATCTAATTCAACTGCTACTATTTCAGCTGTCTCAGCATCAATGATAACCTCATATTCAATGCCATCTTCACCCTGTACTTCTACTTCATATACCAGGTAGCCATCTTCATTTTCCAGCTCTACTTCTTCTACAATACCAGGGAATGACTGAAGGACAATTTCTTTACTTTCTTCTTTTGTTAAATAGAGTCCACTTGCGTTTGCAGATACAATAGGAGTCGTCAAAGCTGCTCCAATCATTGTGACAGCCAGTGCAGGAATAACGTACTTTTTCAATTTGATACTCATTCCAATCCCTCCTAATAGTGTGGTACAACTTTACCTTACACAAGGAGGGTTAAGCTCATATAAACGAATCATGATATTTCCATTAAGAATTATTACAATCTCTACTTTGATTTACCTGAAACGGAAAAAAAGGAGGCAAAAAATTTAAACCCTGAATTCATTCCTTTACCGGAACAATTCAGGGTTTATAGCGATTTCTTTAAAGTCCATCAAACCCCAATACTAGGGTTCTATTACTTTTATTTCATCTCCAATTTCAAATGCCATTAAATCCACTCCAACTACTACTTCGCCATTATAGATCTTTTGGGCTCTCTCTATTAGCTTCGCCTCTTCTTCTGGAATAAGCAGGGCAATATGGGTGTATGCAGCAAGTTTTGGATTTACTTGTTTAAATACCTCTCCGGCCTGCTCTGGAGTTGTATGATAGGCTTCGATATTTTTAAGTGCTTCTGATTTGTACTCTTCTTCCGGATGTTTCACCGAAATAACTTCATGAATGAGCAAATCGGTACCTTTTGCGTATTTAATTAAGTTGTCACTGTAGGTAGTATCACCGGAAATCACCACTGAACGTCCGTTATAATTGATCCTATAACCCAGTGCTGGTTTCATCGGTCCATGGTCTACTTCAAAAGCGATGACTTCAATTCCGTTTTTATCATAGACGACTCCTTCTTCAATCTCATAAACATCTGCATCCAGCCCACTGGCACCTTCTACGATTTTTCTTACTTCAATATCTACTTTATAAGCTTCTAATGTGTTTTCAACCCAAGCTTTTGTGCCCGTTGGACCCCAAACCTGCATATTATGTTCCCTGCCTCCTCTGGGGTCAGGCACAGCCGCAGTGATTAACACATCGTCAAAGTCCATAACATGGTCATGGTGTAAGTGGGTAACAAACAACTTATCAATCATCCCGGGTGCGATATCCAATTGATTTAAACGCTGCGCTGTTCCTCTTCCCGCGTCAAATAGCAATCTCTCTCCACCCACTTCAACTAAAGTTGAATTACTAAAGCGTTCCATTGAAATGACAGGGGACCCTGTCCCAAGCAAAGTTACTTTAAAATCTTGGGTATTTTCGTTTTCATTAACTTTGACAGAATCAGTAGACTTATTTTTGGTCTCTTCCGTATTGGCTGAAGCTTTTGATGGAGAAGCTGAAGGTTGCTGCGTTCCCCCGCTGCAACCGGCTAAAAGCGTTATAAAAATTAAGAAACAAAATGTAAAGAATACTGGCTTCTTTCCTATCTTAACCTACCCCTTTATAACGTAATGATTGAGTTGTTTCTAATCGATAAAGGTTACCTCATTACAAAATCTACTTTTGCGCCTTAGCAGCCATGTTTTTCCGAAACTCCACAAAGTACTGCAGTGTTTCAGGATTTAACAACGAATCGGAATTAACCGCTTGTTCCAGGGCGACGCCCATTAAAATTTTCTTGATTGGCACTTCGATTTTTTTGCCGTTTAACGTTTTTGGCAGTGCTTTGACCTCAAAAATTTGGTTGGGCACATGTCGAGGAGAGCAATTTTGGCGAATCGTTTTGTATATTTCAGACTTAAGTTCTTCTGAAAGCCGGAAACCCTCTTTTAAAACAACAAATAACGGCATGAATGATTCTTCACTACTAAGCGGGATATCGACAATTAAACTATCAATCACCGTTGGGATCACTTCCAGTGCACTGTAAATTTCACTTGTGCCCATTCGAATACCACCGCGATTTATCGTTGCATCCGAACGCCCAAAGATGACAGAGCTTCCCCTTGGAGTAAATTTGATAAAATCACCATGTCTCCAAATATCAGGGAAAACTTCAAAATAGCTGCTTTTGTACCGTTCTCCAGTCTCGTCATTCCAAAAATAGATTGGCATTGAAGGCATCGGTTCGGTTACGACAAGCTCTCCGATTTCATCTATGACGGCCTCACCTGCATCATTATATGCCTGAACTGCTACTCCCAGGGAACGCGCTTGAATTTCTCCGCGATAAACCGGCATTAACGGGTTTCCGCCGACAAATCCGGCACAAACATCGGTGCCACCACTCGTTGAATAAAGCCAGACATCCTGCTTCACCTGGTCATAAACCCAGTCAAAACCACTATCAGGCAGCGGCGAACCAGTGACACCGATTGCCTTCAGGTGTCTGAGGTCAAATTGTTCGCTTGGCTTAATGCCCGCTTTCATACTCGCCATAATGAAGCTGGCACTTGTGCCAAAAACGGTTATTTCTGTATCTTCGACAAACTTCCACAGCGTTTCATGATCCGGATAACCTGGATTTCCATCATACAAGAGGATTGTGGTTCCAGTTAGTAAACCGCCAATCTGCAAATTCCACATCATCCAGCCAGTCGTTGTATACCAAAAGAATTTGTCCTCTTTTTTCAAGTTCATCCCCAGCGTTAACGCTTTTAGATGTTCAATCAAAATTCCGCCTTGACTTTGAACAATCCCTTTTGGCTTCCCAGTGGTTCCTGAAGAATATAAAATCCAAAGTGGATGATGAAACGGAACGGGCTCAAATGTTAATGGAATGTCCTGATAATTCTCCTGAATTTCATCCCATAACAGCCAATTCTTTAAATCTTCGATCACAGGCTGCTCTTCCAAATACGGAATGATGACGGTTTCCTGCAAGGAAGGCAATTCCTTCTGGATTTTTCTCAGGCTCTCAAGACGGTCATATTTCTTGCCTCCATATTGATAGCCATCCACGGCAAACAGCACCTTGGGTTCAATTTGTTTGAACCGGTCAATCACACTTTTTATCCCAAATTCCGGTGCACAACTGGACCAGACCGCACCAATGCTCGCACATGCTAAAAAGGCGGCCACTGTTTCCGGAATATTTGGCGCGTAAGCAACCACTCGGTCCCCACGCTTAACTCCTGCAGATTTCAAATAACCTGCAATCGCCGCTGTCTTCCTTTTAAGCTCTGCCCAGGTAAGCTCCTGCTTTGGGCGGTTCTCTGTTTGTGAAATAATGGCCGGTTTGTCAGAAACCTCGTTGCGGAAAACATGCTCTGCATAATTTAAAGTGGCGCCTAAGAACCATTCTATATTCGGCATCTTTCGGCCAGACAACACTGCTTCATAATCTGTGTAAGACTTAATCTCGAAATAGTCCCAAACATTTGACCAAAAACCTTCCAGGTCGTTCACGGACCACTCCCACAAGTCGTTATATTCATTGAACTTCAGCCCTCTGCTTTCCTCCAGCCAGATCATGAATTTATTAACATTTGATCCTTTGATCATGTCTTGCGATGGCTGCCAAAGCAATTTTTCATTCAATGTCGCTTCATGCACTTTCCCTCAACTCCTTGCCCATTGGTTATATCCAGTGACTACTTTTTCAAAAAGTTAGGCTCGCGTTTTGTCAAAAATGCTGAAATTCCTTCTTTCCCTTCTTCACTGCTCGCTCTGTCAGCGAGTAAAATAGATTCATTGGCCATCTGTGATTCCAATGTTTCCTGCATCGATTGATAAAATAACTTCTTCGTTTCGCCGTAGGCATTCATTGGTCCATTCGCCAGCGTTTCGGCCAATTCCAACACGACTTCCATTAATTTGTCTTCAGAGACGACATGGTTTACGATTCCCCACTCACATGCCTCGTCTGCGTCCAGGCTGCGGTTGGAGTACATTAGCTCCAGTGCCCGTTTCATGCCGACAAGGCGCGGCAGAAAATAGCTCCCCGATCCATCAGGAGTTAACCCGATTTTGTTATACGCCATCACAAATTTTGCATTTTCGCTGCAATAGGACATGTCGCATGCACAAACTAAGCTCATACCGGCACCAGCAGCGACTCCATTTACAGCACCAATAAAGGGTTTGTTCATTCTAGTAAAATAAGAAATGGCTTGATGTAGATAAGCTGTTACATTTTTGAGATGAGCACCGATTTTTTCTCCTTCTTGGGCAAAGCTCTTTAAATCTCCCCCCACTGAAAACCTTTTTCCAGCACCTGTAAGCACAACAGAACGAATTCCTTCACTTTCTGAACAAAGAATCGCTGCGTCCATCAGTTCTTTGGCCATCTGTAAATCAATAGCATTCCCGACTTCCGGCCGTTTCAAGGTGATGATTCCTACATGATTTTGAATGGATAATTCTACACAATTGTATTCCATAGGTACTCCTCCTTCTCTTATGATCCAGTCCCTTAATACTGTCCTTCCATACCTTCAAAGTAATTAATTTCAAAACCTCAACCCGTCTGTCTATGCCCTGACTTGTTTTCTTTATATACAATTCTTTTACACTGCCTTTACGGAAAAATGGGGATTGAAATACCATCCCCATTCTGTAAGTCTATTAAATCTGAACTTCTTGATAATGCTCTACAGTTGGTGGGTGTAAATAGTATGGACCGATCAACGCTTTCAATTCCTCGAAAGCAGGTGAATTTTTAAAATGGACTACATGATCCTCCACAGTTTCCCATTCGATGGCCACCAAATATTTATTTTCCTGTTCAACACAGCGCTTCAGTTCGGAACCTAAACAACCATGTGCAGCATGGACAAGATTGGCTGCTTTTTGAAAAGCTTGTTCAAAATCTTGCTCAGTTCCCGGCTTCACTTCCAGTAAAAACGTTTCTTGTACCATATTAAAGGCTCCTAGTTTGTTTTAAATTTTTGCCAAGTCGACGTCAAATTCTGTCCCCCAGGCACTTAAGGCTTCCCAAACCTTTGGTTTCATTGGTAATTCCTCATGCCATGGCCGTGGTTCAAAAATGCCCAGCTCCGGTACGAGAACATCCAAATCTGTATACAGCTCGACGACATTCTCTTCAGGGTCATGGTGATAGGTCGCAATATTATGTCCAGCCGTATGGCGGGAAGGCCCCCATAAAACCGGATGGCCATGCTTAGCCAATAGGTCGGAGCTTGCATATTGATGACTGGCATCTTTTAATTGAAAGGCAATATGGTGCAGACGGGTTTCATCTGAAGCCACGATATTTAAGACATGGTGGTCAGTATTACAGGTCAGGAAGTTGGCGAAACCTTCACCAATTTTATCTGTAAACGCAAACCCCAGAACCTGTTGGTAAAAATCAATCGTCTCCTTGAAATACTTTGCATAAAACGCAATATGACCCAATTTGTGAGGCAAAATCCCTGAAGTGCCAAAGCCAGCATTTGTTTGTTCGATGTCCGTAAATAAATCAAGCGAATTCCCAGCCGGGTCCTGTACTTCAATTAATTTGGAAACTCCTGGTTTGGTTCCTTCTTTAATGCTGGCACTGATTCCCTGGTCATGCAATTTCTCCAGCACTTCCTCAAGGCTAAGCTTTCCGTCCAACTGGTACCCATAACGGCGAATCCCTTTTTGGTCTGACGGTGTAATGACAATATTATGATGGTCAAGCGCGTTCGTTAAATACGTAACGCCGTTTCTTTCTTCTGTGATCCGGTAGCCCATCGTCTTGGTGTAATAATCCACCATCCTTGTAGCGTCTTTCGCATAAAAATCAACATACGCCAACCGAAATGCCTTTACTTGTACCATCTTCCATCCTCCTAATTTATCAATTTTAATTACGATTCCATTATTAGACAGGTTTGATTTTTAATTGCTATACTAGTTGAAGTAGACTTTGCAAGAGTCTATTGAAGTTCTGCCGCTAATTTGTCCTACCAAATTAGCAGTTTGCTTTTTAGCAAGGCAGTTTTGTTCGTGAACCAGTGACTGCTTGAGATACGATAGGGAAGGTTATCCAGCAGTTGCTGTGTTCAAATAAGTTCCCATTTGTTCCACTAGATCCTCTACTACCACTGGCAAGTCAGCTAAGGAGGCACATCCTCCATAAAGGTAGAAATCTGGTCGAACCACAACGGCAGCAAACCCCGTTTCCTTAAAATACTGCTGATATTTTCCTTCGACGTCATACACCGTATGAGCCTCTAAGCCCGGATTATTTGAAATCGTAATAAATCGGCCTCCAATGGTTTTGAAAAATTCTATTTGTTCCTGCGATAATCCCTTTTGCGGGTCGTCCTCCAACCCAATGACCATCCAGCCACGGCCAACGACATCATCGAACAGGCCAGTTTTTCCTTCATGGTTCACCTTGCTTTGAAAAGAAAGTTTCCCGGTACTTAAGCCGCTTTCGCTCCGGCAGAAAATTCCTTCTGTCAAATGAGGAAAATCTGGAAACGGTGGAACATTCCCGCTGAAAAAGTCTTCATCGCGTTTGGCCGCTGCCACTGGGTCAGTGATACAAATCATCTTTCCTAAATAGAGAGCAGCTTCAACAAGCGTCTGATTGTGAGGTTTACGCTCTTCTGTATATGTCTCAAGAATTTGGTCTGCTGCTTTGCCACTCAGAACTAGATCGAGCTTCCAAGCCAGATTCATCGAATCGCGTAACCCGGAGCACAGTCCCTGCCCCATAAATGGCGGAGTTAAATGCGCTGCGTCTCCAGCCAGCATCAATCTGCCTTTGCGCCATTCATCGACCCACAAGCCTTTAAAAGTGTAAACGGCATGCCGTTCCAGAATGGAGTTAGCAGGCGTAATATCCCATGGCTCAAGCAGCTTCCATGCGACTTCTTCTTTGTTCAAGTCTTCCTTTGTCTCTCCTGGAAGAGCCATAAATTCCCAGCGTCTTCTTCCTGGCCCTCCGGAAACGACCGTAGTTGGCCGGGCAGGGTCGCATACTTGCAAATTCATAGGACTCCATTCGCGTTCTTCTTGCGGAATGACATCGACCACAAGCCAGTCGGCAGCAAAACCCAGGTCTGTGATGGTATGCTCCATGTTTTTACGCACAAAACTATTCGCTCCGTCACAGCCAACCACATATTTTGCAAAAACTTCGGTTACCTCGCCGTTTTCGTCCCGAACGGCCAGCTCAACATGATCATCGAATTCCGTCAGTCCAACCGCTTCGTGTCCAAGGCGGACATTTACATTGGGCTGTTTTCGACAGGCACCATCCATCACTTCTTCCAGTTGAGGCTGATTAAAAAACAGCTTCCCAGGCCAGCCGGAGATCCCAAACTGCGAAAAGTCCAAAGCCAACAAGGTTTCTCGCTTCGCATTGACCCACACATAGTCATCCGGTACAGGCACAGTCACTTTTTCAATTTCATTCACTGGCAGGATGCATTGTAAAATACGGGCAATTTCATCATCGAAAGTAACGGCTCGCGGCAGAATATAAGTCTTCGGAAATCGTTCATAAACGCCAACTTTCCAGCCCTTTTGACCTAATAATGCCGCAAGAAGCTTGGAAACCGGACCATAACCGACAATTGCCACATCAACGTTTTCGTGGTTCATACAACACACACCCCTATTCAATTAAGTTTTGACTTTCCGAAAACAAGAGATTGTAAGCGTATACATTATAATGAAGAAAAACTTGAACATTGATGATGTATTAATGGAGGAGTTATTGCAGCTGGGATTAATGCTGCCGGGATCCATCATAAGTGATAACTCCCGGCAGGTTCACAATGATTAGGAAATGGTTACTTTGCTTGCTACGACTTTGTTCACTTGTTCGCCGAGGTCAATCCTTCCGTCTGGGCTCTTAATGGAACAGCGAATCACATCGCCATCGTTAAGATATTTCCCTTTTGCTAATTGACCTTGTACCAGGGAACTCAATTTTTCACCATATGGAACTACAGGACTAGAGACTTGCGTTAATTCTTCTTTTGAAAGATTCAGCGCTACCCCGCCTGTTGTCCCGGTAATAACGAGATCGCCTTTTGACAGATCCATAATGCCGGACAGCTCTGTTAATGTTTCTGCCGGCTTGAATAATAACTGGTTGGTATTCGCCGACTGGCGCAATTCATCATTTACCCATAGATTTAATTCAAGATTATGAATCTCGTTGATTTCCTCTTTATCTAGCAGGTAGAAGTAAGGTCCTGTTGGTCCGAAGGTACGATAGCTTTTCCCTTTCAGCCATTGTCCCTCACTCAGCTGGACATCACGTGCCGAAACATCGTCGACAATCACGAGACCAGCGACATATTCATGAAGATTCTGATTGGTGACATCTACAGCTTCCGTAATCTCTTTGCCAATGACCAATCCCAGCTCGATTTCATAGTCCAGTAATTTTACATTCGAAGGGCGAACAATTTCAGAATAAGCACCACAAAGGGAACTGTCCGATTTGCTAAAAATCATGTTGAAAGGAGGACGAGCTGCCTCCAGCCCAGCTTCAGCGCGATGAGTGGAATAATTGGCGCCCTGGCAGACAATTCTAGCTGGTTTTGTTACCGGACTTAGGATGTTTACTTCCCCAAGGGAGAGGATCTCACTCGTTCCATGTGTTTTCACATCTCTTGCCTCTTCTGTTCCCTCTTCTAAAAAATGTGCTAAAGAGTCATAGGAATTTTTTAAGACAAGAATCGAATGATTTGATATAACTCCCCATTGAACTTGATTGTCCTTTTCAAATCTAACAATTTGCAAACCCATTTATAATCCTGCCCCTCTCTTTTTTGGTTTTCCCTAAACTATTTGTCGTTTTTGGTATCATTATCGTAGATTTGTTCTAAAATCCGTTTTACACGCAAGATGAGGTCCATCGTTTTTTGATGGGCGAGGGCCGCATCACGGTTCATTACGGCTTCAAAGATCGCACGATGTCTTTCTAAAGCTTCAGTTGTTGGCGAATCATACGGTGAGTCTTTATCCTCCGTCGCCGCGAGGATGGTCTTTTCGCGGCTAACGATCAGCGCTTTTTGAAGTGTTTTTATCGTACTAATAATTAAGTCATTATAAGAAGCCGTTACCAGCACGTTATGAAAATCATAGTCTGCCACCGCCCAGGCTTTCGAATCACCAATCGATTGCTCCATCCGGCTGAAAGCATCCTTGATTTTCATTCGATCCTCTTCCGTTGCCCTTGTTGCAGCCAAAGCAACTGCGGTAGGTTCAAGACCTAACCGTACTTCTGTTAAATGCAATAAAAAGTCTCGATTATTCTCGTCCTCAAGGACCCATGTAAGCACATCAATATTCCACCAACGCCATTCAGAGCGTGGGAGAACAACTGTACCTGAGCGCTGATTCGATTTCACCAATCCTAAGGTCGACAACCCTCTAAGCGCTTCGCGTACAACCGTTCGGCTAACCTGGAGGAGTTCACTTAAATCCTCTACCTTTGGTAAAATTTCACCCTGCCCCAGCTGGCCTGTCACTATTTTTCTTCCAAGCTCGTCAACGAGTTGGTCACTTCTGCTTTTCATACCGGAAACAGCCCCTATCCCAAATTTCTTAATTACTAGCATACTGTAACTTTGGGGAGGAGGAAAATTGGGGATTTGTGATTTTTCTTAAAACTTACACGACCTCCTTTAACAAAATAAATATTATTTATTTAAATATTATAATAAATAATATTTATTTTGGTGTCAATGATATTTTCTGAATTTTTACATAATGACTCTGATTCTTATTTAGATTAGAATCTAAAAAAATCGAAAAGACATCTCGGGAGAAAAAAATTAAAATGCAAAATGTTTAATATCAATTCTGCTTCTTCGGAACGATCGAAGTGCAACCGATATTGGTAACCACCATCTTCCCAAAAACAGATTTCACAAATGTCAAAAGTGTCTGGGGGTTCTTCTTCTAATGTTTTAAAACCACAACAAGGACAAGTATAATTCACTTTTTCCCCTCGTTAAATTTTATTTAATCCACTATCACCTTCAACTAACCTCCCCGTTCAATAAGGAATTCAATTAAAAATGCGTTAATTACAAACAATTTATATTTTAAGAAGATAGTAGGATGCCCCTTCTTCTTTCGTTTTATTTGCATATAATATGTTGGGGTGATTTAGAATGAAAAAATTGAAAAAGTTTGCTGTTGCTTTTTGGGTCGCTGTAATGCTGTTTTCAGGTGTGGGAGCTGCCAATCCTGTTGATGCTGCATGGTCCAAGGTTGAACAGTCACATTATGAAAAAGGGGTTTTAATTGGGTGGGCTGATGGCAATTCATTTGAAGTAAAAACATCTTCGGGTAAGTATATGGTTTTTAGGTCATCTAATAATTGGTATAAAAAGAATTTAATCTCAGGAAAATCGTACACCTATTATTATTACACAAATAAATATGGACAGAATATCATTACCAAAATTCAAAAAGATGAACAGTCACATTATGAAAAAGGGGTTTTGATCGGGTGGGCTGATGGCAATTCTTTTGAAGTGAAAACATCTTCGGGTAAGTATATGGTTTTTAGATCGTCTAATAATTGGTATAAAAAGAATTTAATCTCAGGAAAATCGTACACCTATTATTATTACACAAATAAATATGGGCAGAATATCATTACCAAAATCCAAAAGTGAATTAGAAAAAGCTTTGGGCATAAGTAATATGTACCCTATAGAGTAGACACTAAAAAAAGTCTCCTATAGGGTACTTTTTGTATAATTTTACAATTAAACATGAGGGATTGGGAGAACAGGTATGAGTCAAAAAATCGAATAATTGATAGGTCAGAAGACAAACTTTAATGGCCAGGTCCAATTTTCACATTGTTGCACGCGACACTATTTCTGGGTACGTTGCATCTCTAGCTTCTCCATATAGCTACGCATCCGTCGCACAAATTCGGGTGCGTCCATTGGATTCCCGGCAATTATTTCAATGATGCAGAGTCTTTCCGAAATCTCCTTTTCTGCATCGTTTATAGCCTGATCAAGCTCTCCATAGGTACGGACCGTAACGGTAAACGCGTTGCCGCCAAAGGCTTCGGCCAGCTTAGTGTAACTCCATCGAGGAATTTGGTTATACTTTTGATTGGCTGTTTTGACATTCAAATATTTCTCGATCGTATAACCTTCGTTGTTCAAGACGAAAATGATCGGCTTGCAGCGATAATAGAGCATGGAGCTGATTTCCTGGGCTGTTAGCTGGAGAGAGCCGTCACCTGTAAACAGGAGCACCCGTCGTTCTGGCGCGGCAATACTGGCACCGAAGGCCGATGGTATGGCATAGCCGATTGACCCCCAACCTACTTGCCCGATATATGTTACATTGCTCGGTAGTCTCACCTCCGCCATTCCATAGGAGAATGTCCCAATCTCGGCAATCACAATATCGTCCTCTTTCAGCATGCGTTGAAAACGGGGGTAATAGCCGGCTGCCACTAAAGGATCGTCGGCACTAGCGGTGACTTGATCGTAAGGAAAAGACAGTTTTCCATCCATCCCTCGGCCCTTGTAACCAACCTTCTGTACGGCAAGTAACATGTCGGCTGCCAGTACATTAGGATATTCCGCCTCAGCGACCTTGACCATATCCGGTTGAATATTGACCGTCACCTTTGGGTTTAGCTTTGCGGTAAAACTTGCGGTGTTGGTGTCCGCCCACACCAAGCCGACCGCAATGATACAGTCTGCATTTTCTACTGTGCTTTGAACTTCGGAACTTCCAAACGGGCCAAGGTTCATTCCAATATAGTTCTGATGAGCCTCATCGAATGCTCCCTTACCGAACCTCATCGTCACAACAGGCACGTTCATGGCGTCGGCAAGCTGCCGTACTGCTGTCTGAAGGCCGTAACGCATGGTTTTGACATCAACCAAAATAACCGGCCTCTTGGCATGCTTGAGCAACTGTCTGACATGATCTGCCGCGGCCTCAAGTGTTTTCAAGTTAGACAATCGACGTGTTAGCATTGGCACTTCACGGGCCATGATTGGCTTGGTCACTAAATTATCGGCAACAACCAAATATACTGGCTTTTTCTTCTCCTTGGCAATGCGAATCGCAGCCGGAATTTCAATCTTAGCGTTTTCAGTAGTAATCACCGCGGTATATGCCGTAATCTGCTCATACACCTTGCGGAAGACGTCAAAATTTCCATCCATTAAGGTGTGATGCATCATTTTGTGCTCCTTTTGATCCTTATCAGGAGGAGCGCCCACAATATGAATGATCGGCACATGCTCGCTATTGGCTCCAGCTATTGCATTACAGGCGCTTAGCTCCCCAACCCCGAACGTTGTAATAAGAGCAGAAATGCCTTTGACTCTTGCATAGCCATCCGCGGCGTAACCCGCGTTTAGTTCGTTCCTTCCACTTATAAATTGGATACCGTTATAACGCTCCAAAGTATCAAGCAGTGTGAAATTATAGTCCCCTGCAACGCCGAAAATATCGGTAATGCCCTCCAGCTTCAGGCAATCGAACAAATACTGTCCAACTGTTTTTTGTGCCGTTTCGGTTTGCATGCTGCCTGTATGCATCCTACTATCCATCACTCGCTCACTCCTTATCCTTTCTCGGGCTTTTTCTTCTTTATGGTCACCTTTCATAGAACAGGTTATCCATCTTGCAAATCGGCAAGAGATGTTCAAAAGTGATATGAAAAAGAGGGAGGGTAGTTGAAAAGCGGACCATATCCAACCAATTGGCAGCTGATTTATGCGTTGAACAACAAATTCTTCCCTACAACCGAAGAGAAAACGAACTTTTAGATTAGTCAATTTTGTTTTTCCGTTTCTATGTCTTCTCCTATTTTTGCAAAATAGTCGATTAAAAAATGATAATAATGAGTGGGGATATTGAGCCTAAACCAAGATAGAGGGTAGAAAAGAAGATTCCGAAAACGGTTGTTCTGAATACTCCTGTACCTCCAACAAAATTAGACCACAGATTTATGGTTCCTTTTTATTAAAACCCTAGTGTTTTTATAGGAATAATAGTATATAATGTTTTCTAGACAACTAGTATCTTAAAAAGATGGTGCCCTTACATGTATGATGAAACAGTGATGTATAAAGGAAAGCTTTACACAGTAATTTTTAAATACAGCTCCGGCTATTTGGAAATAAAAGCACAAGAAAGCCTATTTATTGTCGAACTAGTTCATGAATCAGAAGTTCAAAAAGTGACTAAATAATTTTTATATCGTAAATAGGTTCATTCATTCGATCATTTAAATGAATAACGGAGCTTAAGAATCACCCTTCCTCTTCTTCATTGCTGCCTTTTTTGATTATCATTGGAGAAGTAAACCGTTTTATTCCTTATTTATTTCAAACCTTTTTAAAAGCTCCTCCTTTACCCTTTCTTTATAATCGGCATTTTCCTTAGTAAATTGAATTTGAAGGCTCTTCGTTAATCTTTCGTAGGTCCTCAGCAATTCCTCATTTGTTAATTTCTTTAAATCCATTAAATACCCCCATTTCACAAGTTTGTCTTCAAATCCACGAAGTTTCATCCAGGATATGGGTCATATAAAAGCAGGATGAAATTGGTCATCTCTTCAGATTATTCATGCTGTTTGGTGGTTATTACTTCGTTACACTACTCCTTTAGGCTTCCACCCCATACCCCCGATTCAGTAAAAACCCTCCTATTTCGCTTAACGCCAGAACACATTGGCTAATGGGTGAGGATGAGAATGAACTATTAGTAAATAGCATTTTGGGTAACGCTGTTAGCATAAACGAAGATAATGAAAGAGGAAGTGAACGCTTGTGATCGACATAACCATTCCAAGACCCTATGTTACTATCACAAAACAGCAGAACCCTGAATTAAGCAATATTTATGGGTTCACTGATTTTCATCTTATCCCAAGAGACAAGGGTGGGATTTTTATGTTCTATAATCAGAATAAAGAGCTGCTGTTTGTTGGAAAGGCGAGAAAATTGAGGCCGAGAATAAAAAACATTCTGAGGATACGGTTTCTCCGATTAAGATACATAGAGATGAAGTAACTAAAATCGAGGTTTGTGTGATTGATGACCCTGTCCATCGGGTAATTTATGAAACATATATCATTAATGAACTTAAGTCTAAGTACAATATTGACAAGGCGTTTTTTAGATAAAGTTAATCACCAAGGTATTTTCCAGAACCCAAGCCCGAAACAACGGACTCGCCAATTGGCGAGTTTTTATTTATAGATAAAATGAAAAAAGAAGCGACATGTTTAATCGCTCCTCTCTAAAATTATTTACCCCTGAAGCTTTCACCATTCCTTCGGGTCATAGTTCAGGTCTCTTAATAATTGGGTTTTCTCTTTCTTTGATAAATTTCTCCATTGTCCAGGCGGGAGGTTTCCGAGATGGATATTCATGATCCGTGTCCATTGCAGCCGGTAAACCTCATAGGCTTACGCTTCGCACATGCGGCGAATTTGGCGATTCAGCCCTTGAGTCAAAATTATTTCAAACTCAAATTTTGATAAAGGCGTTACTTTGCATGGAAGGATTTTTGTTCCCAGGATCCTGACTCCCTCCGACATCTGCTTCACAAACTCTTGTCTATGGAAACGATATATTCTTTTTCATGTTTATGTTCGGCTCGCAGGATTTCATTAACGATGTCGCCATTCTTTGTTAAAAGGATCAAGCCTTCAGAATCTTTATCCAGCCGGCCGATATTAAAAATCCTTAATGGAAGGTTGACTAAATTTATTTTTGGCCTTGTTTTAATTGGATATGGAATCGGGCTTTATGTATCAGCTGACCTGGGTTCGGGACCGCGTGACAGCATGATGATCATGATGGCTGAGAAAACGGGATGGAGCATCCAATGGGTCCGAAGTGGGATGGAACTTTTTGTACTCATATTGGGCTGGATGCTAGAATGTTATTATAAGCACAGACATCCTCCAATATTAGGAAGTTTAGGGGTTAAGGCTCCTTTTTAAACTTATACTTCCTACATTTTCATGGGATTTTCACTAAAATCTTTTTATTTATTTTACATGAAAATAGAGGATTGGTTATAGATTGTTTTGGCAGCTACATAAGTTATAGCCCTGAAGCTAATAAGGATTCATCTTTTAGTTTATATGTAAAATGAATGAATTCCTCCAGATCCTCCTGGTCTATTACCTGTTCAAAGTCACATGGTTTTCCTAAGGTAATTCCCCTTTGGCTAGCAACTGAAATCATTAAACCTAACTCATAATACATTTTTTTCGATAATAATCCATTTTCAATGTTCTTCACTATTTCATTGAAAAAAGCAACCAAAAAGTCAGTAGGTAACTTTTCATAAAACTCCATGATTTACATCTCCCCTTTTAAACCTTTAAAAAAATCGATTCCCTTTTTCCCCATTATAAATAAGCGATTGTAGATGTTTGTCGATTTAATTGAACTTTTACAAACATTTTACCAGTCATTTATCTTTCTTCATGTTAGGAATTTTGAGAGCTGATCCTTTATCATATTTACAAAAGGTCATTATATCTTTAGAAAAATCATCCTTAGTCTAATCTAATATTGGCTCACCTTACACCACTACAATGACGGCTACTGCCACCGTTCCCACTTATTATCATAATTGTAAACGCTTACAATTTCAAGTGGATATTTATTAGCATAAGACCAAACAGTATGTTCATTAAGGAATCCAACAAAAAAGTGCGTTGATCACTTGGATCGACGCACCCTTTCGTATCATAAGGTCAGCCGGATATTTCTGGTTGACCCTATTTTATATGGTTTTTTCATTACCGTAGCTGGGGCAAACAGAAGCGCCTGCGGGATTTAATCTCGTCAAGGAAAAAGCAGAAAAACATAGGTTAGTATGGCTTGGACAACGGATAAACCTGCAGCCCAAAGCGCCCTTCTGTATTTTTACTAGGGAATGACTGGCAATAGGATATGCGATGGATATTTTTCACTATGATAGATTTTTTGGGTAGCCGCGATCATTTCTTTACTGTCTTTCCCGGATTCCCCTGTATTGAGATTCCGGTCAAAACGCGGGAAATTGCTGCTTGTGATTTCTACACGTAGCTTATGGCCTTTTTTAAACACATTGCTCGTTGCCAGCAAGTCAATTTCATAGCGGTAGACTTCATTTGGGGTAATGAACGATGCTGGCTGATTATTCTCCCGGTATTTGGCGCGAATAATCCCGTCTGCAATATTGATGGCTTTCCCATTCGGATGAACATCGACCAGCTTTGCGGTAAAATCAGTGTCAACAGCAGAGCTTGACGCATAAAGGATGACTTTCACCGGCCCGGTAACTTCCACATCCTCTGTCAATATCTCGCTACTGTAGACTAATACATCCTCCCGCTCCTCAAGATATTGTTGGTCAATCGGCCCCCTTGGGTAATTCGCAGGCAATAAATGGTTACCTCCCAGAGTCGGAACGGGATTGGCCGGGTCGTATACATAAGTGTCGAAATTCTCGTCCTGCGGCATGTTAATCGATAAGCTGCCATCGCCATTCTTTGTATTGGCCTTCCCGTTACTCTTGAAATAATACGGAGTATAAACGGTCCGTTGTAATGGCCACTCCTGTTCGCTGCGCCATTTATTCTCGCCCATGACAAAGATTTTCACTCGAGCCTCATCGATAATCCCATTCTGAATTCCTTTTAGCCAATAATCAAACCACTGTAATTGCAAGCTCGTTAAATCGGTTTTCATATCAAGCAGCAAACTTGATGCGCTTAATCCGAAATTCAATTCTCCGACCTGCGGGGCAAAACCGGCATGGGCCCAAGGGCCAATCATCAGCTTTGTATGTTTTTTGTGTTTCCAGGTTTCATAGTGTTCGAGGTCCTGGCCTAATAAAAGATCATACCAGCCGGCAAGGCCAAACACAGGAACATCGAGCCGTTCCGACTTTTCCTTCAGCCCGATTTCCTGATGGAATTCATCCCGCATGTCGTGTTCCAAAATATCCTGAACAAACGAGGCGAAGTTATCGCCAAGTTTGAGCCATTCGCTGTCTTGTAGCGGTAATTGCTGAAATCCCGCCTCTTCAATATGGTCAATTGAATCAACAAGCTGCATGAATTCCCGGCCAAAGTCTTCCTTCCCTTTTTTGGCCTTCACCACCGCATTCGGTCCAATCGTGGCTAACGACCATGAAATCAACAGACCCAGTTCGAGCGCTCCGCCTCGATACATGAACGCATCGGCTCCCCAAGTAATTGGAAAAATGGCTTTCAGATGCGGCGGCTGCATGGCTGCCGCCTGAAATTGCGTCATTCCCTTATATGACAGGCCATACATCCCGACATTCCCATCACTATAAGGCAAGGAGGCGGCCCACTCTACTGAATCAAACCCATCCTGATACTCATTTTTATAGATGTAAAACGGCTCCCCCTCTGATTCGAACCTGCCGCGGACATCTTGAATGATGACAACATAACCCTGATGAGCAGCTGCAATGGGATCCAACACCATGGTTGTCAACGGAAGAAACGCCTTGTTGTATGGTGTCCGCTGAAGCAATACAGGATATTTCCCTTCCCCCTGAGGCCGGAAGACATCTGCGTATAGCATTGTTCCGTCTCTCATCACGGCCGGCACATTCTTTTCGTGAATGATACTGCTCAAAAAAATCTCTCCTTCCTTAGCTACCGCACTTTCTTCCCCTACCATTCAATTGCTACTCTTCCCCCAAATAATCAACTGCCAGCGCGATAAAATAGTGAATTGATTCGATGAACTTATCGATCTCGACATATTCATTTGGCTGATGGGCAAGTGTCGGGATTCCTGGACCAAAGATGAAGGTGGGAACCTGCAGGTGCGGGGTGTAAACGGATGCGTCCGTATAATAATTCACACCTGTTGGCTTCAATTCCAGGTTCAGATGGTTTTTTCCTGTCTCGATCGCAAGCTTTATAAAGTCATCAGATTCGTCTGTGCCCACCGATGCCATGCTGTTTAAGACAGTAATCTCATAATCGGCGGCAGTAGACGCTACCAATTCCTCAATATCTTTTAAAATTTGCTCATTGCTCTGCCCGGGAACGGTTCGGATATCAATGGTCATCTTGCATTGGTCAGGAACCACATTCGTTTTGACTCCGCCTTCGATTGTTCCGATATTCAGCGTCGGATGGCCTAAAACCGCGTGTGGCGTGTATTGGAACTGATAGGTTTGCAGAAGGTTGATGATTTCATTCATCTTTAGAACCGCATTTATTCCCTTGTCAGGCATCGAACCATGGGCCGTTTTTCCGTAGGTGGTGATTTCCAGCCATAAACAGCCTTTATGGGCATGGAAAAGTTGATTTTCACTCGGTTCTGATACCACTAAGGCGGTGGCCTTGTCGATCTGTCCCTTTTCCACTACTTTTTTCGCACCAAATCCGTCTACCTCTTCACCCGCTGTCCCGACAAACTGCAGCTTCCCGTTTAGCTTCACTCCGGCCTCATCCAAATACTTCAAAGCAAGGATCATCGCCGCGACCCCGCTTTTCATATCCGTTGTCCCGCGGCCGTATACCTTATTAGCGACCACCTTCCCGGAAAACGGGTCATGCTCCCACTTTACCTTTCCCGTCGGAACGGTATCAAAATGACCACTGTATACCAAGTAAGGATCATCACTTCCCCCATTCGGGTATGTAACGAATAGATTCGCCCGGTTGTCCCCCAGGTCATCCAATTCCACCTGAAGACTCGTCGAATGTAAAAAAGCTTGGATCACCTCGGCGACATTTTTTTCATTTCCTGGCGGATTCACACTATTCACCTGAATTAACGATTGCAAGAATTGAACTGCTTCCTTTTCGTCAATTCTGTCAAAAACCTTTGATTGTATAACAGCCATAAAGATTCCTCCCTTTAGGTTATTGATCATACCGCCCGTTTGAGAAATTTCCTCAAACGGGCAGTTAGTCAATATGGAGTATTACTGTGAATGCTCTCCAAGCCAATCTTCCAAAATTCCATTTAATTTTCCCGTCATCGCCAGCGAGACATGGCCGGCTTCCACACTTAAGTAGGTTTTATCCTTGCTTGACACTAAATCCATTAATGGCAGGCTCTGGCCTTCCGGAATCAGCGTATCGTTTTTCGAACTGACCACCAGCATGTTTGCGGTGATTTTTCCTAAATCGACCTTTTGGCCATGAATGGTGAATTCGCCTTTTACCAGCTTATTTTCTTTAAAAAGATCGTTGGTCAACTGGCGAAAGGCGCCGCCAGTTAACGGTACATGGCCGCTATTCCATTTATTCATCCGCTTCCACTTTTCTACAAACACATTATCATTTGCACGAGCCAGAAGGTTGACGTACGGACTGTTATAAATCGGTGCCGTCACCGACCGGAACATCGCCTCCACGTAAACAGGCGGAATCACTCCGTATACCTCGATCAGCCGATCCGCTTTGAATCCGTTGTCTTTCAGTGCTTCCTCCCATTTATCCGGAAGCGCTGAAACGCTAAAATCGATCGGAACGGTTGCAACAACCAGGTTTCGAATCGGTTCCTCCGCAATCGCGGCATACATTGCCGCGAATGTTCCGCCCAAACAATAGCCTATGACCGACACTTCCTCCGCTTTTGAATGCCGTAACGCGCGCTTTACCGCTTTTGAAATATAGTCGGCGATATAGTTTTCAATATTCAGTTCTTTATCTTCGTATCCGGCAATTCCCCAATCCAATAAATAGACATCATAGCCATTGTTTACTAACCCTTCCATCACACTTGATCCCGGGGCAAAATCGAGGATCGATGGAGTATTAAATAGCGAATAAATCATAAATATTGGTATGTCATATTTCTTTTCCTCAGGGGCATAATGCCACAGCGTTGCTTTATTTTTTTTCCAAACAAGTTTTCTCGGGGTGTTATTGGAACTAGGCTCAGGTCCGATAATCGCATTCGTAAATTCTGTCCAACGCTCGATTTCTTTTTGATAATTAAAAGTGGTGCTCGTTGCTGTTGCCAACATGATTCCTCCTTCCTATCATTTGGATAACGGTACTAATTCACGTTCCTTGGTCACATTAGCTTCTGCCAATTGTGCTTTGAGACTGGCAATCTCCTCTTTTAAGCTATTCATCCCGGCTAATTCCCTTTTTAGCTCAATGAGTTCGAAGTGAATCTCGTCTACCTTTTGCCGCTCTTTTTTGTCTTGTTCCTGCTCTGTTTTAAGTTGCTTGATTTGCTTGTTGATGCTTCGGGAAACCTCGGTTAAACGATCAAGCTTCTTATTTGCGGATTCGATGGAATCCTCTACATTCCAAAATTCTTCTTCCAATGCTTCCAGTTTTTCCTCTGCTTGTATCGACAGCTTCGTTGCATTGGCGAGGTCTTGTTTCGTCGGCAACTGAAACTGATTGATCAATAGCTGCTGATTTTTTTGAAACATCTCCATATACCGCAGCTGCAAATCCGTTGCTCCCTGCGAGAACTTTACATAGTCAGAACTGTTTGTCCAAAATTGGATCGCATCATTTGCTTGCTTTTCCCAGCTATTCATCCATTTTTTCCATGCTTCATATGGGTCATATGTTCTGCTGCCCGTCATTCCAATCCCCCGTTTCTTTAATAAGCACTTAAACGACTGATTTCTGTTCATCCAGTTTGGATGATACCTGAGTGTCTTTGTTTTCCTTTAGAATAAAGGCACATAACGCTGCTAAAGCGGACACAATCGCAAAAAAGATAAAGACCTTGCTAAAATCCTGTGTTCCATTGGCACCAACGGTCACGAGATAACCAGCAATCAGCGGCGAGACAAAGGAACCCATTTGGCCGATTCCGTTTGCCAGCCCTGTGGCACTTCCAACAATTTCTTTAGGATAGCGTTTTGGCAAATAGGCATAGATGGAGCCAAAGTTCAGGTTAACGAAGAAGCCCACCAGCAAGAGCAATGTCAGCAGCATACCTGTATTGCCTTTATCGACGGAACCAAGCATCCATAGCACTGGAATGCTTCCAAGATACCCAATCAGGGCCACCGGCTTCATGCGATGAACGACGTTATCCATCAGCCAGCCTCCGAGCATCATCGCAAAGAATGCGACAATATAGGGAGCGGATGCGAACAGACCCATTTCCTTTAAATTCAACCCATGCTGTGTCACCAGGAACGAAGTTAACCATGTAGATGTTCCCCAATAAACAGCCAGCTGGCAAAATAAACACAAGGTAAAGACGTAGAAATTAAGATCCTTAAGGAAAACTCCGTAGCTTTTTCGTTTTTCTTCCTTCGTTATTTTAACTGGACCAACATTGTTTTCCTCTATTTCCTGATCCTCGCTTAATCTCCCTTTTTCAATCATCTCTTTTGGAGAATCCGCGACAAAACGCCATAACAGGAAGATGGCAAGTACACCTGGAATGGCCAGAACGAAGAATACCGGTCTCCAGGCACCGTCAAAGAAGTAAATGGAAATACTGGTGACGATGACGGGGACGATGGCTGGTGCCACTGCCCATGATGTCGCAAAGAATGAGACGGCCCGCCCTCGTTCTTTAAATGGGAACCAATTATTGATGGCACGGATTGCAGGTGCGAAATGGTGTCCTTCTCCAAGACCCAAGCCGATTCGAAGTGCGATAAACTGGGCGAAATTTTTCACGACTCCGGTTAATGCGGTGACGAATGTAAAGACGATGACGGCAATATACATGACTTTTTTTGAGCCGAATTTATCAGCCAGAAAACCGGCGCTGATTTGCGCGGCTGCATAGGCAAAGAAAAACACGGAAGCCAGCTGTCCGACTTCGACTGGAGTTAAATTCAAATCTTGTTGGATATAAGGCAAAAAGGTTAGAACCGCCATTCGGTCAAAATAGTTAATGATGTAGACCAGCCAAAGGATGATTAGAACCCAATACCGATATCCCCATGCTTTTTTCATAACAGTAGACATTTTCACACTTCCTCCCTAGGATTCATTTCCGATTGTTTGGGGGTTCTTAATACATTTTTTAAGATTTTTCCACCTGGGTTCCTGGGCAGTTCCGAGGCAAATTCGATCAGTTTAGGAACTTTATAATTGGCTAGTCTTGCGGCTACGAATTCGCGAATTTCGTCCTGATCGAGGGTTTCGCCAATCTTTGGAACAACGACGGCTTTGACCACTTCGCCAAACAGCGCGTCAGGAATACCGACAACGGCGGCTTCTAATACCTTTGGGTGATTATAAAGGACATTCTCTACTTCGATAGAGAAGATTTTTTCACCACCGCGGTTAATCAAATCCTTTTTGCGATCGACAATATAGACAAACCCATCGGAATCGATCCTGGCCAAATCCCCTGACCTCCAATATCCGTTCAGGAAGGATGTGCGGTTGGCCTCTTGATTGTCCCAATAGCCCTCGACAACCATCGGGCCTTTAATGAACAATTCACCGACTTCTCCCGGCAGGCACAGTTCATCTTCTTCGTTTACGACGATCATGTCTCCGACCGGGACTGGCAGCCCGACTGAATCCATTTTGCTTTCGTGATAACTTTTAGGCATAATGGTCGCCGGTGACGAGGTTTCCGTTGCTCCATAGGCATTATGCAGGCTGGCGTTCGGGAAGCATTGTTTCAGCTTATAGATGGTTTCCGAAGACATCGGCGCTCCCCCATAAGCAATAAACCTTACATTTTCATAGTTGTATAAAGAAAAGTTGGGATGCGCCATCATCATGATG
Source organism: Bacillus sp. FJAT-27251 (assembly GCF_001273925.1). Taxonomy (GTDB): domain Bacteria; phylum Bacillota; class Bacilli; order Bacillales; family Cytobacillaceae; genus Mesobacillus_B. Next base: position 3,851,992 of record NZ_LIGG01000001.1, read on the forward strand.
TAAATGGTTGGAACGTTAAACAGGAAGCTAACCTGTTCCTCCACCGTTAACTCAATGAATTCCTCGGTTTGATATCTCTTCATGATGACAGACGTCCCGCCAACTCGTACCATGTGAAAAAGCTGGCCAATCAACCCGGTTACATGGAAGAGCGGAACAGCGATTAATGTCTTCGCTTCCTGGTTGGTATGTAACACCATTTCATAATTCATCGAACTGTGGATCGCCCCTAAATGACTGCCGACAGCGCCTTTTGGCAGGCCGGTCGTCCCGGACGTATACATAATAAATAATGGCTCCTCTTCCGACATAGGTACGTCCTGGACAGAAGAGGCTTGTTCGACGATTTCATAGGGGAGGTAATCCTTTCGCTTTGGTGTCTGATCTCCAATTAAAAAGAAATATTGAACAGTGGGAATGGATTCATCATCTCTCATCGCTTCGACCTTATGCAGGAATTCATCATCAACAAACAGCAGCCTGCTGCCGGATTGCTTTAGCATATAGGTAAGCTCTTTTTCTTTTAATCTTGTGTTTAGCGGCACGACGATGGCCCCTAATTTGGCACAGGCAAACACAAGCAGGCAAAACTCAATGCTGTTCCCCAATAAAAGCGCGACCCGGTCTCCTTTTTTCACACACATCGATTTTTGCAAATTTCCGGCAATCTTTTCGACTTTGTCCTTCATTTCCTGATACGTTAACCGGACTCCATCCATGACCAGGGCCTCTTTGTTTCCAAATTTTGCAGCCGACTCCTCCAGCATCGCAAAGAGATGTTTGGGACGGTTTTGAAACACTTTAACTTTCCGATTAAAGTGCGTTTCCTTGATTATCTTCATATTAAAACCTCCTAAAACGATTGGCTTATCTTGCCGTCCATCCTCCATCAACATTCAGCACCTGCCCGGTCACGTATTTTGAAGTATCGGAAGCGAAGAATACGACAGGTCCTACAAGGTCCGATGTTTCGCCGATTCGTTTAATCATGGTGGAGTTAATGATTTTCTCCGATCTTTCCGGATCAGAAAGCCACTCTTTTGTCATCGGTGTGCTGATATAGCCCGGTCCAATCGCATTCACCGTAATGTTATAAGGAGCTAATTCGTCCGCCCAAACTTTGGTTAATTGGTTAATGCCACCTTTACTGGCAGCATAGGAAGTTTGAAACGGCATTCCAACACTTCCGAGAATGGAAGAAATATTAATGATTTTCCCATAATTTTGTTTGATCATCTGTTTGGCGGCAGCCTGTCCTGCCAGGAAAATTCCTTTAAGGTTAACATCCAAAACCGTATCCCAATCACTTTCTTCTACTTCCGGAAGTGGTTTGCGGATATTCATCCCGGCATTGTTCACTAAAATGTCCAGCGAACCATGCTGCTCGACAATTTGGCCAACCAGGGCTTCAACTTGATCCTTTTTCGTTACATCGCAAGGAAGATAGGAAGCTTCAATCTTCTCTTTCTTTAGCTGTGAAACAGCATATTCCCCTTCCTCTCTTCCACGGCTGGAAATAACCAGTGTGGCCCCATAATGCCCTAATGCATGGGCCATGCCATAACCAATGCCTTTACTTCCCCCTGTCACAAGCGCAACCTTTCCATTAAGATGAAAACTCGGTATGTTCATCCCTTCGTCCCCTTTCCCTCTTATACATGGACCTATTATTGATGAGTCCACTTTACCTAATTGCAATTTGCGTGCCAAAGTCATAATTAGACAAAACATTATAAATATTTCGACATCATTTTCCAAAAATAGATTATTTTCTACTTTTTTACTGAAGTCATAAAGCTATTATGTAAAAGAAAATAAAAAAGCCAGCAAATAATTGCTGACTTTTCAGAATTTTGATTCCTTTATTCATCAAAAAGTTAACCCGAGCCTTTTCATTTTTTTGACTAGCGCAGATTGACTGATCCCTAATGCCTCGGCCGCACGCCGGGTGGTTTTCAATCGTTCCATCTGTTCTGTTATCATTTTCCGTTCCAGATTCGCTACGGTTTCTTTCAGTTTGCCTGTTTCCGATTTCATCATCCCCACACTTTGTAACATATAGGTCGGCAAATCCTTTATTGATATTTCATCCAGGTCGGCCATGACCGCCAGCCGTTCAATCAGATTTTCAAGCTCCCTAATATTTCCGGGCCAGTTGTAAGCTTCAAACAATTGGAGAGTTTCAGGATGGAAACGTTTGTTCAAGGTGTTCTTTTCGTTCGTTCGTTTTAAAAAATAGAAGGCGAGCGGGACAATATCCACCCTCCTATCCCTTAAAGGGGGAACCTTGATGGGAACGATATTCAGCCGATAGTAAAGATCACGCCGAAAATCATTTTTCTCGACCATTCTCTCTAAGTCCATATGAGTGGCGGAAATAATCCTCACATCAATTTTAATGCTTTTTGTACCACCTACACGCATGATTTCAAATTCCTGCAGCACCCGTAGCAGCTTGACTTGGAGGTCGATTGGCATGTCTCCAATCTCATCCAAAAAAATCGTCCCCCCATTGGCCAGTTCAAATAAACCAGGCTTTCCTTGACCGTTTGCCCCTGTAAAGGCCCCTCTTTCATAGCCAAACAATTCGGATTCCAGCAGATGATGGGGGATTGCCCCGCAGTTTACTTTTACTAATGGCTTCGCTGCCCGGTCGCTTTCTTGATGGATGTAGTTGACGATAACTTCTTTTCCGACACCGGATTCTCCTAAAATAAGGACACCAGAGTCAACCTTGGCCACCTTTCTTGCCAGATGGAACACCTTCATGATTTCCTGGCTTTGAGCAACAACTCCATCCAGATGCATCTGGATTAATTCCCTTTTTCTTAATTCCTGGATTTCACTGATGTATTGATCGGTCATTTTTCTCGAGTGAAGCAGTTCGGTTTTCATCTGATTCAAGTCCGAAATATCCCTTACATTGGTCACTACATAGACGATTTGGCCATTTTGACCAAAGACTGGATTTCCGGTTACCAGTAATTCCTTTCCTCGAACGGATTGGATAATCGTCACGGGTGCCCTCTGTTCCAACACCTTTACAGTCACCGATTCCGACACGATTCCCTCTTTTACCACCGTCCTCATATTCTTTCCAAGCAATTCTTCGCTCGTGACGCCCGTAATCCTCGAATACGCGGCATTTACCATGATGCCGACGCCTTCTTTATCTGCAACAAAAATGCCATCATAGCTTGATTGAAAAATGGAAACCAAAATGTTTTCAATATCCGCCTTGTTAATCCGGTCAAGTTTCATACATTCTGATAAATCTTCTGCATGGATGGATTGGATTGTCATTTTTATTCCCCCAATGAGCATGAAAATACTGAAAAAAAGATTGATTCCATTTCGAATCATATTTCTGCTTGATTCGAAATGGAATCTTTCTTATCTCCTATAATTCTGCAAAAAATGTAAAATTCCTTTTTGAAAAGGGTTTTTGTAGGTAACTGGACCGCTTCCACCCACTTTTTATCTGGAAACCAACGACAGCTGCCTCTTGAACGGCCGGGTGTTGGTAAAGCACTTCTTTCACTTCACGAGGATAAATATAAATATTCCAGAGATAATCATGTCTAATTTGCGATCCACAAGGAAAAGATATCCGTTTTGGTCCAAGTACCCCATATCACGGGTATGAACCCAACCATCCTTTATCGTATCTTGTGTTAGTACGGGCATTGTAGAAGAGGCTTGATACAAGGTAACAATTTGTAATAAACTGCCTCTAGCCAAAAAAAGTAGTTTAGTGCTAAACTATATACAGATAGTTTAATGTTAAACTACTTTTGAAGGGAGATGAGCAAACTAATCCTTACTGGTGTTGCGGCTGGGATTGGGAACGAAATTGCTTATCTGGATAAGGAGAAGATGAATTGCGAGAAAAAGACCTTTTTAAACTCATTCATATGATTGATAAAATCAATAATGAAAATATTATCAAGTTCACAAAAGCCTTTCCCTACCCTCTGGGGATTTCTCCGATTCTTGTTTTATCGGATTTAAAAACAAACGGGGTACAAAAGCAAGTGGATTTAGCCGACAAACTCGGCTATACAAAAGGGGCCATGACCAATATCGCTGCAAAGCTCCTTGATTTGGGGCTTGCTGAAAAAGTATTTGACGAAACAGACCGCCGCGTCATTCAACTGCAGATTACCCCGTCCGGTGAAAAAGCACTCTCAGAAGCACAGGCGATTGGAAGAACCTTATTCATGGAGCATTTTGAGGCCTTAAATGAAGAAGAAATCAATCAGTATTTTAAAATTCAGGAAAAGCTTTTAAAACATATTAAAGACCGTAAATAAAAACCCATCAGGAGGAATTTACATGAGCAGATTAGCTGGTAAAGTGGCGATTATTACAGGTGGAGCACGCGGAATGGGAGCAAGTCACGCCCGGTTGTTTGTCAAAGAAGGAGCGAAGGTTGTGATTGCGGATATTCTTGAAGAAGAAGGACTAGCCCTCGCCGCCGAACTGGGAGAGAATGCAAAGTTTACGAAACTGGATGTCACTAATAAAGCAAACTGGGAGCAAGCTGTAGCTTTGGCAGAAGAAACATTCGGTCCAGTAAATGTCTTGGTGAACAACGCCGGGATTACGATAAATAAATCCATAGAGGAATTGACTCTGGAAGAGTACAAACGCATTGTTGATATTAACCAAGTATCGGTATTCCTGGGTATGAAGGCGATCATCCCGTCGATGAAAGAAGCAAAAGGCGGTTCGATTGTGAATATCTCTTCGATGAACGGTCTAGTCGGTGGTGCCATTGGCTATACCGATACAAAATTCGCTGTTAGAGGCATGACCAAAGCAGCGGCTCTGGGATTGGCTCACTATGGCATTCGTGTAAATTCCGTACACCCAGGCGTCATCGAAACACCCATGATTGTCCAAGAAGAAACAAAAGACGCTGTCAATGAATTTGCCAAATACATTCCAAATGGCCGTGTTGCAAAGCCTGAAGAAGTATCCAGCCTCGTCATGTTCCTGGCTTCAGACGAATCCAGCTACAGCACAGGAGCAGAGTTCGTTGTAGATGGCGGTATGACAGCTAGATAAACAAAGATCACCTCACTCCCCTTGTGGGAAAAGGGAATAACGAAGGCTTGAACCCAGGAATTACCGGGTTCAAGCCTTTTGTACTCTTTAAGATCTCCCGGCTGAAAATCAAAGCCGTGCAAATCGCTTCTGGCAGGTTCTACAATATTTTTTCTGATTATAGGGTATCCTTTTGGCGCTTCCAAACGGCATACTCTCTCGGCATGCACACTCCACACGGTCTAAAGCCAGCTTCGATCGCCGTTGCCTCATCCGCAAAGAACACTCTTTGTGTCACATAACCGCCCTTGGCGATTGCCCTAAGAGCGGCAGGACAATCCAGGCGGCCATAAATCTTTCCCTTCCTGTGACCGCCAATTATGCCGGGAGTGCTGCTCTCATAGACTTTCCTGTCAGGTCCAAGAAGCTTATAGGTTTTCGTTCCTTCGCCCATAAATTTTCCCCCTATTTACTTTAGTTTTCTTTCAACAAAGGAATCTCCACTTGAACTCCAAGACGTTTCAGAATCTTACCTAATGTCTCCAGCCCGGACCGCGGGTTGATTTTCGTTTCAAGGTAGTAGGTATCACCCGTTATGCTGGAATGATAGGTATGTACCTGGGCAAAAGGCTTGTAATCTGTATGAACAGGTTCCATTGCGATGGCATAGCGTTTTCCTGTATCTGTTGAGCCAAGGATGATCCCTTCTTCGACCATTTGATGCAAAGGCAGGGAATTCTCTTCGATCCAGATGAGCGCTTCTTTCCAAATGGAAGGAACACTCTCCCCGCGAATGACGGTTTTCTTATCTCCAAGCTGTACATTAATATAGAGGGATTCCCACTTTTTGTAGCTGCTCTTTTTCTCGGGTAAAAGTTCATCCTCAGCCATACCATTTCGTACCGCCTTGCTCTTAAGCTGGTGAAACAGCTTTTCCACTATACCAATCCCGACTTTATCGTATTTAGCCAGGATCACCAGTTCCTTGGGAAGCTGGCCAACACTTTCTATTTGGTCTTCATTCATCTGTCTTAAAAGATTTGGGATTCCGGTAAACTCATCTGCTGTGAGCGGAAGCCTGGATAGCTCTTCTGTCACGACAATATAGTCGGCTTTGAAAAAGAAAAAAAGGTCCCCTGGCCGTTTTAGAGTTAGCGTTCGGCGCTGTTTTTCCTCTTCAATGAAGGTCCTTAGTTCATTAAAAAAGGTTTCGTCATTCTTTTCGGTGTATCGTTTTACATGATGGTGGAGGCCTTCCAGATTCGAAGGCAGCTCACTCATAATCCTTGCTTCCTGTTCGGCGCCAAGTCTGATCAGGAAGGTCTCGGACTTGTCAAACCGCTGCGGAAGCAAAAACGCATCGCGAAGGAAATACGGAACCTCCAGCTTCTGATCCTTATATATGAGAGTACGAATCGCAGTAAAGCCCGGGATATCCTGCACTTCTTCTGCCGGCTCAGCTGTGAGTGCAACGGCAGCTTCGTCAAAAGCCGTACTGTTCTCCTGCTTTTGCACTGGGTTTCTGAGCAGCTCTTCAAACCCTTTAAACCTAATTTCCAGCTCGGTCATATCAAATGCTTTTTCAACTAGCGGTGATGGGTCCTGATACTCAGGAACTGTGACGTCCACCGGGCCGTACACTTCCACATACCATCTGACAACCGTGTACAGCGCTTCCCAGGCAAGCAAAGCCTCTGAATAGCGGAATACCCTGGCATCATGGGCCGCCCGGTTTCCTGCCTTCCTTATCTCATGTAGCGCATCCCGAATCTCGGGAATCAAAAATCCTCTCTCATTCAACAAATCAAGCCGATCCTTCAAATTCATCCGCGGCTCTTCGGCTATTCCTTCCCTTATGAAAACCTGCTGCAAAATATTTTCAATAAACACCCTGGAGTGTGTCAGCATCGTTCTCGGGCTGGTAAAAATACTGTGCTCCAGCTCTTTGGCAAGCAAGGCCAATTCTTTTGATACTGGTTCCAGGAATTTGTAAAAGTATGTATTGCTGTTCATCGATATCCCCCCTTTTTTATCTATTATTATACGTGACTTAGACCCCGTTTCGTCATTAAAACTGGTTAACGATTTTATTGTGGTACCTTTTCTTCCTCATCCCTTCTCATTTTAATAGGATATAAGAAAATAGCGACCCTTCATTGATAAAGCATCGCACGCACCTGTTGCATAAATATAGTAGGTTATTAGGGTTCCAGATTGGTTTCTTTCGATTAGATTCTTTCCAAAGAAGGCCTTTTCCCACCCCATGGCGGTATCCTTGATGGAGAATCAATTGCTTGGTTAATTGACTGTATAAACACAATAGGAACACCTCGTAAAAATACAATAAAAAAAGGTAGAAGGATAGTGAGGTCACTAATCGATCTACCCGTTGCTTCCAGCGTGAGATGCATAATCTGCTCATTACTCTTGTCTATCTTAGCCATTCAAACTTCCTTTTAACCAGACGCGGGGATGATATGGACCGACTGGGATGTGGATAAGGCTTGTTTTCCCTATCGAATTGACTCCGTAAAGTTCATCACTTTGGTTCGAGTCGAATCCTAATAATGGGTGTCCCCCTAACTCCAGGGCACATGCTGTCAAGAGCAGCCTTTGCACGAGTATACCTGCTTCCATCTGTTGAATTCTGTATCCTCTATAGCCCAGTTCCTTTTTGTAGTGGTCCTTGTCTCCAACAACATGCAGACAGAGTGGAACTTGAAACAGATTTACAATAGGCATTGTTAAACAATTTTGCATATACTCCCGGAAATCCCCCGTAGATATTCTCCGAAGTGCATGTGCACCTTTGTCATAGGCGTAAGCACCATCTTTAACACCTTCCACGTTATAAAAAGTGCCATACAAGTTTAAACCAGTATCATGATTTCCCTGGGTATTGTCAAAGTCTTTTTGATATGAAAATGAAAAAGTCTCATTTAACAAAGTGGACACTGTTGTTTGACTGACTTTCCCCATCATAAAATCAATATCAGGAGAATGCCTTTCTCTGCAGACGGATGCTAAATCGTATGACATTGCCTCCGTATATGGCAGAAAGATTAACTCTTTACCTAATGCATTGTTAAGTGGATCATCTTTTTTTATGTTCACAAATGAATGTGTTGCTTCCAACATCGAGGCTTCATTGATCTCTTTCAGCACTGGGTAATCAATAACTCTCTTTGAACGGTTATATGTTACATGCTTGAGCAGCGGGACTTCCCTTGACAATTCCGTTGCAGAAATATTTTTTTCTATATTAAATTGGTCAACATTGTAAATAGATAATGGGATCACAGCATATACACTTTCATCCCGTTCAGATAGCCCAAGCAAGTGATTGATCGAACGATCTAGAAATTGGTAACATACCCGTGTTGAGAACCCCATCCTATCCGCCACTTCCAACGATTGCCCAATTAGCACGCCTGCATCTAACCCTTGTAACCTGTAAGAGAAATTATGGTATTTATAAAAATTTTTCCAAAAAACCGTCGATATAAAAACAGTGCAAAAACAATCTGAAAGATTATAACGATTTCCAAGACTTCTGGATAGATAGGAATCGTAGTTGCCTTCTCGCAGCAATATAAGGCGATGGTGTGCAACATCGTAGTGGTAAACTCCCTCTGGTACATCCGCCAACTTTAAGTACACATATAATTCATTGGGATACAACGCTCCACCAGAGGGAACAAATCTGCGAAACAACTGGACGTAGCTTGCAGCAGGTTTTTCCTCGGTGCCCTCCTTGAAAGGAACTTGAGAGTATCGAGTAAGACCATATACATACCATAAGTAATGACCAAACTCCTTTAGACTTGGTATTAAATGAACTTCTCTCCCTTTGAGGGTTAACGGTACATCTGCGGTAAGTGGAATTTCTGGTAAGCCACGGTACAGTTTATAGGGAAGTGGTGCGTCTTCCCAATCCGGTTGCCAATCCGGCGAAAGAAGTTTATCAGTGTCAAAATGCAGATTGTATAGGAATGTATCTAGTTCCAACCTGAAACCCTCCTACTCTTGCTGTTATGGAAAAGGATGGGGATGTGGATTCAACTGTTCATAGGTTAACGGTTGCTTTTTAAACCCGAGTTCCACAGGGACGTTGAGCACCCGGTCAAGACCTCTTATACGTGTAAGGTGATGTCCAAATGTCATTGGAAGCATTCCAGGAATCAATACCTTTACACAAAATAAGCTGTTCCTTTCGGTTATAGGTGTTGTTTGGTCAACCACAATGACTTCCAGGTCCAACTTTCGGAACCTATTTAGAATATCCTCAACATCATCCTTCAAATCAGCATTCACCCGTGGACATTTAAATTCCTCATCAAATGTACGTAAGGGACGATTTTCATCCAATAAAAAACGTAAATTCTCTTCTGCTTCTTTCAGCCCGTATAGCATGCCATGGTCCTCCATGGTACGTACAGCAAACGGATTCTGTAACATTTCTTCATATTTCTGTCGATTTTTGTCTAAGGTTTCGCCATGCCTAAACATTCCTGCAAGCTCGTAAACCGCACTTTTTACTGCCTTTACAGGATCAGGATTAGCTCCTGCTGCACAAATGAGGTTTGCACCCTTAGATTTTCTGTTTTTTGCCACTGCCCAAACGCACGGAATCTCATGTTCCATTGTCGCATTGTAAAAATGCAGGTCATACCCAGCGACTTCACGAACCCGGCTAACCATCAACTGCAATTCTTTATCGTTCGCAGAACTAAGGTCAAGGCGGGGAAGTGGGAGTTGTGCATACCAGGTTAATAAGAATGAGTCTCGCTCAACGACCTCCATAATGGCATGGAAAATGGCCTCCTCTAAACTCCCTCCCAATGCACAGCCGTTGGAAGTCTCATAAACAAATCCTTCTCCATACCCCAAACTGTAATAGGCCAGTAACTCCGGAACCAGAATAGGGCGTTCTTGTAAAAATGAATATCCCCAGACCCAATTCATTGGTTGATCAGGATGAAATGGTTTAAATGGAAATTGTGGCTTTGCATACTGTTCCTCCTCATGCAAGCCTACCTTTGCAGGATTTAATGCTTTATCCCCCAAATTGTGATAGCTATCACAAATTACCTTCCTTTTGCCTCGAGGTTCGATTCCACAATATCTCTCCAAACCCTCTAAAATAGCAGTTAGCTCACTCAATTCATAAGAATTAGATCTACCTGCTACTCCCTCGTCCCCAACAAACAACGGCATGTTCACTAAAACGTCAGCGAACGGCAGCCTGAAATCCTGCATTTTCCCGTTCATGATACCAGTACGATAATCCAGATAATCTTTGACTAGCACGTTTTTTAATTCATCCATCGAACGGCATCGGTAACCAGCAGGATTCAATTTAGGGCTAGGTTCTAACTTGATGCAAGCCAATTCAGATGTGTCTTTAGGTATTTGACTGCATATAGGGCACAACGAATCTGGCAAGAAAAAGTGGCTGGAGATCGTTAACATTTTCAGATTTGTAATGAACACCCGTTCTCCTAAGCAGCTTTGTTCTCCTTGAAGAATCTTCATCACTTCGTTGCTAATCAAGATTGCCATTTGCGATAGTCCGGTTCGTGATACCCATGCATCACGAAGTAAATCTTCTCCTGCTGCCATTTTCATCCGAAGCCCCAACATTTCTTGACGATCAGGTCCAGCTAACATAAGTCGCATGTCAGCACATTGAGTACATCCCGGTACATCAGGTCGTACAAATGGACCAATGATTCCCTCACCAAACGAAACGAAACCTCGAAGCCATGGAATACCTAGGCCCCTTAACCTCTCTTCGGCTTTTTGATGAACGTGTGGTTTCCAGGTATCGTGCAGAACTAGAACTAATTCTGTATTTTCGGGAACCTCTTCAAGAATGCTTTGGCGCCTAACAATATAGTTTGGGGACAATTGATCATAGACATATTCCGCTAATAGACCCTCACCATCTATAAGTATATAAGCAGCCATTAGGATCCCCCCTCTTGAACCTGAACACCAAACACCCCTGCCAGCTCTTCCTTTAAAAAAGGCTCGAAGGCAAAGTCATAGATTACCAATCGCATGCGGTTCCGATTTAATACATGAATAGACGATTGTAATAGCTCCCGAGAGGTAATTTCATCACAAGATGGGATATTCAGTTTGCTTTCGTTTTTTTCTAGAAAAACCACTGACTCCATCTCTTGCTTTACTGTAGGATTCACTTGGTTTTGAGCTTCCAAAAGCGCTTGTTCCAATGCATGACGTAATGCCAATGTTGTATTTAAACCTGCACTTTTGTACAAACGGCCATTCGACCTTACGCATGCCACAGGAAAACCTAGTACATCCTCTTTGAAACCAATTGTTAGAGCACCATTTAAGGTAGTCAGGGAATTAAAGTAAAATCTGCATCTCTTATCTTCTATGGCTCCCAACTTAATACCATATACCGTACTCAGATGATCGACCTTTCTCTTTTTCAATTCTTCACCTAAATATGCTTGAAGACCTCTACAAACAGACTCTGCGATTGTTTCTCCAGCACCGATGCCTATAAATCCCTCAGGTATGTTCGCACCTACCTTATTCCTCTGATGTTCGAATCCCACATCGTGCAAATTTATCATTTGTGAAACATACATTTCAATGCCCGTCAGCCCGGCCTCTTTTTTTGCTTCCTCATGTGTTAGTCCCGCACAAACAACTTCAGGCAGTAGCTCTGCGGGTCCCTCTGAACGGGAGTTAACGGCTTGAACATAGCACTGTGCAAGTGGAAGTTGGGGTAAATTCCGTTCCTCCCAGGTATGGAAAATTCCTATTTCTTCTGACGTTAATCGACTGAAATACTCTAAGAGGTCACTCGATTGTTCATTTCTGTCCGTTTCCTGTTCAAAGCGTAAATCAAAATCTTCCACCTGTCTTAGAGTATCACGTGTAGGCGTACCTAATGGATGTGGGATGAAGTAAAGCCAGTCTCCTTCGAGGGTTTCAAGATCAAGCATGTAAATTTGATGACTCTCAATGGAATCTGCAATCCCTGTAGCCCTTTTGAAAAATTCGAATACTGAAACATTTGCCAGAATCGATCCCGCTGTTGAAGAGAAGGATTGACGCGGTTGATCTTTTTTTAGTGCTGAGTGATGGATTCTGCGCCATGCGGACTCCCAGCTTCCATCTGAATCCGGTTGATTAAATGGACCAGTTAGCCCCACCTGGTCTAAATAGATGGATGGCATAAATGCCTTCTTTTCTTGTTTGCAAACCAGATTAACATCCCTTAGTTCATTTATATTGCCATCCTGCGAGACGTATAGAATACAATCATAAGGCTGTATTGCTTCTCTCCAGAAACTGCTCCCCGCGTCTTTATGAAAGGGTACATTCTTTATCTCGACTTCAGAATCGGTCTTACGGGCCTTTTGCACCAGTTCATTTAGCCTCTGCCAATTGGTAGGAATGGAATCTGTGACCATAACATTTATTTTGGGCAGACCTGATTCGATTAACGCGGAAACCAAGGAAACCATAAAGGGACCAGAGCCAACAGCTAGAACTTTCGCCTGACGATATTCTTGAAAATGGTACGCACCAGATTCCATGAAATTCTCTATAAATTCAATTTGTGTAGCATACTTTTCAAGAACGTTTCGATTTAATTGATGAGGAGACTCTTTGCTTAGATCCCGTACAAAACCGTTGGTGTACAACGTTTCTCCTATTTCGTACACCCTGTCCCGATAAGTGGCCGTTAATCCCACTGTTAATTCTCCCAATGTAAGCTCACCATTTAACGAGGGAATTAGTTTTTCAATCCACTTATAAATTGTTTTACCTTCCATTCGTAATGTGCTTAAGTTGTTTCTAAAATACACACCGCCATGTGGATCTGGAAGAAAAAAAGTATCCCTTTTGACCTTCAGACGTGAGGACGAGTCTAGTTTTGTCATACAGCCCCTCCTTATTCATAATCATATAAATATGCATTATTAGTTTATGTACGATTTTTTGTCCAATATGATAAACAATAAAGAAGTGCCCCTGCGACAAATAACGCAAGGGCACTTTTGATTTACAAATTAATTTTTCCTTTAGGAATTTATCCGGCTCCAAACAGCTCAAACGGCCAAAAGAATTAAATGAAACCGAAACAGCCAAAACCGAGGCCAAAGCCGAAACAGCTAAAACCAAAGCAGCCGCCACAGCCTCCACAGCCTCCACAACGGAAGCCGAAACAACCACCGCATCGGAAGCCAAAACCTCCACAACGGAAGCCACAGCCTCCACAACGTCTGCTCATCATATGCAGGTCTTGGCTTTGAAGATCCATAGGAACTAACTGACCAACTTCGTAAGGGTCCATTGCCAACCCTTGTAGCTCATTTTGTAACATTTTATTTCTTTCCTCCCCAATGTATTTTTTTTTGGTACAACATGAATAGAGAGTGGAAAAGTCAATGCCAGTTCTGGGTAAACGAAATCATTAGTTACGATGTGTTCTCTTCAACAAATTATGTTTTCTTTTAGGTCTCTGTTACTAATGAAAGAGCCTATTTCTTTTTCCCTCCAATTTTTATTGATTGTTTTTTTCCATGGACTGGTTATGTTTCTTTCTGCCGGTGGATGAACGACCGAAACAAAATAAAATTTCAGGAGGAACATACAATCTTTATTAGGCTTAAAGACTTTCTGTTTGGTTGTATTCTTGAAACGTCGGTCACCCAAAAAATCTTGATACGCAAATTTTAACAACACAAAAAACCACTCCCTAATTTTTATAGGAAGTGGTTATTGATATTGACATAAGTTTATTTGCAGTTTTCTTTCATGTTAAAACCCAATTGCCCCTCCTTTAGAGAGTCCAATTGGGTTTTTATGTCTTTCCTGTAAAGTATCCAGAATTTGTGGGCTTTATAGGTTATTTTTCTATTCAATCACTATAGATTTGGAATTCCGGTAAATTCATCTGCTGTCAGCGGAAGCCTGGAAAGTTCATCTGTCACGACAATATAGTCCGCTCTAAAAAAGAAGAACAGTGCAGCATCCATCCATAACAAACATCTTACATGTTATTTACAAGCTGTTTATTTACCATTAACAACCTGCTGATACCATTTATCATGACGAGGACTTTTATCAAAGTGATCTTTTAATAGAAAGGAGCAAGGAAATGAACCCTAAAATAGATAGCAATCATGAAAGTGAAGTGGATATAGGCAAAAGGAAGTTATTAAAGACGTTCTTGGCGGGKTCTGCATTAATTGCTTTGGATAGTGCACTTTCGCCGCTGAACAGTTTGGCACAAGCCAAAAACAAGCACCAACCCGTAAAGGCGGCACGCTATATAGCTGTTCACCCTGCAGGTGTTGGATTTACGGAATCGGTGGCGTCGGGCGATCCCACTCCGTCGGGTGCTATGCTCTGGACCCGGGTAGATCCTGACATAACAGGGATCGATGCAATATCAGCGGAGCATCCAAATCAAAATATAATCGAATGGCTGGGAAACGGGACAGTAAAAAATACGGAGTTTATTGAAAATGGACAGGCAGTCATGGTTGAGATCAGTAAATCCAGTGATTTTGGCACAACAGTCCTCACAGGCTTTACCCCGGTATGGAAGGACTTTGACCATATTGTCCGCCTTGATGTGGATGGGCATCTTGAACCATCAAGTTACTATTATTACCGGTTCACCACTAAAAACGGATTCGTCAGCCAAACCGGACGGTTCAAGACACTCCCAGCAGAAACGGACGTAAGCCCCGTAAAATTTGCCTATATCACGTGCCAGGATTATACCAATGGTTACTTCAATGCCCTGAATCATTTGGCAGATGAAGAGCTTGACTTTGTCATCCATGTCGGGGATTACATCTATGAATCTGTCGGTGACCCCCTTTATCAGAGCCCAATAGAAGGAAGGCAGATTATCCTGCCGAGCGGCGGAATCAAGGCTAAAACGATTGAGGATTACCGGACCATTTACCGGGTTTACCGGCAGGATGAAGACTTGCAAAAGCTGCATGAAAGGCATAGCATGATTGGAATTTGGGATGACCATGAATTTGCGAATGACACCTATTTTCCGGCAATCGCCCCGGATGACAGCCTGAGCCCAGACCCGGAGAGGCGGCTTGTTGCCAATCAGGTGTGGTACGAGTATATGCCGGCAAGGGTGATGTTTGATAAGGAAATGCCCTTCGATCAATCCATCAAAATCTATCGTTCTTTTAAAATTGGCAGCCTGGTCGAACTGATTATGACAGATGAACGGCTGTACCGGAGCCCCCATCCATGCGGACCTGCTACGACGGATAAATATTTTTCAAGCGGCTGCAATGATATCAGCAATCCGAACCGTTCCATGCTGGGTACGGAACAGCGGGAATGGTTTTTATCCAAACTTGCCTATTCTGATGCTGTCTGGAAGATATGGGGAAACGAAGTCCAATTTGCTGTATTGAAACTGCTCGGTCGCCATATGAATTTGGATGCCTGGGACGGGTATGATGCAGAACGCAGGAGAATCTCCCAGCACTTGAAAACATTTAATGTAAAGAATGTCATCGCTCTGACAGGAGACTTCCATACATTTGACGCAGCACTGATGAAAGAGGATTACATAAATGACCCGGATTCCGAAGCGGTTGGAGTGGAACTCATGGTAGGTTCGGTCACGTCCAGCAATTTGCGCGAGGCATTGCGCAATACTCTTAATAATATTCCAACCAACTCAAGCCCGATTCCAATCCCGGTGCTCGAGCAGCTTATCGGTGTCCTTAAGGGCCGCCTGGGAATAGCAGCAACTCTGACCGCAGAGCTTTTGTTAAAAGAACTGCAAAGCATCATTAAACTGGAAAATCCATGGATGAAACTATTTGATAGTACCACCCATGGATACGCCATTCTGGAACTGTCCCAAACAAAAGCAGTCTGGACAACATACAGCGTCGACCAAATTGAAACAAGGGGCGCCAGGAAATCCCTGCACTGGCAGTGTGAAATTCCACGGAATAAAGCAGAACTAAAGGTCCTTGAATCAAACAAACTGTTAAATCTATTTTAAGATTCTTGGCATATATGGAGGAAGGAGCCGGATTAAAATCCGGCTCCCTTTTACTTTGATTTTATTTAGGTGATTAACTAACTTTAAAAGTCCCTGTGCTAAAAGCAATACGTTCACTTTGCTCATTGTAGATATGACCTTCTATAAAACAGGTAGTTTTCCCAGTCTCAATTATTTTTGCCTGTGAATATAACGGTTCATTAATAGCAGGCTTTAAATATTGAATATTTAGTTGAATGGTTACTGGCGTTCCTGTTAATTGAGTTCTAGCGGCCATTCCCATAGTTGTATCTAATAGCGCTGCAAGAATTCCTCCGTGGATTGTACCTTTTATATTATTAAATTCTTCTCTTGATGGTAACTTCAATGAAACTTTGCCTTTTTCAATTGATTGGACCGTGAAGTTCATTAATTTCCAATGGGGCCCTTTTTCGTAATCCTTTATTACCTCAACAAGTTCTTCAGGTAAAGTATAAGCCAACACAATTTCTCCTAATCAACTAGTATTTTTTTATAACGGTAGCAATACCCTGGCCAACTCCGATACACATGGTTGCCAATCCATACACGGCATCGCGTTTTTTCATTTCATACAATAGCGTGGTTAATATTCTTGCCCCACTCGCACCTAATGGATGACCGTAAGCAATAGAACCTCCGTTCACATTCACTTTTTCCTTATCTAAAGATAATTCATTGATACAAGCAAGAGACTGTGCAGCAAACGCCTCATTCAATTCTACTAAATCCAAATCTTCAACTGTTATGCCCGCTCTTGCCATAGCCTTTTTCGAAGCTGGTACCGGTCCAATTCCCATGATGGATGGATCGACCCCTGCCACGGCAAAGGACTCAATTGAAGCCATCGGGGTCAGGCCAAGTTCCTTTGCCCTCTTCTCACTCATGATTAACAGAGCTGCCGCCCCGTCATTCACTCCGGATGCATTTCCTGCCGTAACAGTGCCGCCCTTATTTACGGCTCTTAGTGAATTTAATTTTTCCAGAGTTGTTTGAGGGCGCGGATGTTCATCCTGACTAACCACGGTTTCGTCTTTCTTGGTTGAAATAGTAACTGGAACAATCTCATCCTTTAATCTTCCTGATTCCATCGCTTTTTTTGCTTTTTGCTGACTATTAAAGGCAAACTCATCCTGACTTTCGCGGGAGATGTTGTATAGTTTTGCCACATTATCAGCCGTTTCAATCATTGAAAATGGATAATGCATTTCCGCCAACTTCTTGTTGATGAACCTCCAGCCAATCGTTGTATCGTAGGTTTCAACCGATCTTTGGAAAGGCTTTTCCTGCTTGGCGGTTACGAATGGAGCCCTTGTCATGCTTTCTGTTCCGCCAGCAATATAAATATCCCCTTCGCCGCATATAATCGCTTTTGCCGCCTGGTTCACCGCTTCCAGGCTGGAGCCGCATAAACGATTGACTGTGACTCCTCCGGCTGATGTCGGTATACCCGCTAACAGCGAAGCCATTCTAGCCACGTTTCGATTATCTTCACCCGCTTGATTCGCGCATCCAAAATAAACATCTTCGATTTCCTCGACCGGAACATCATTGCGATTAACAAGTTCTTTAATGACGATTGCTGCAAGGTCATCCGGACGAACATCTTTCAATGCCCCGCCGTATCTGCCAATCGGTGTCCTAACTGCATCAATGATTACTGCTTTTTCCAACAAAAACACCTCCAAATTATGTAATACCTATTTCCCTTCAAATACAGGTTTTCTTTTATCCAGGAAAGCCTCAATACCTTCTTTAAAATCATCCGTACTCATACAGATCCCTTGGATAATCTTTTCTTCCTTTAAAGTTTGTTCAAAACTTTTCTCAAAAGAATCGTTGACCATTTGTTTAATATATTGATAGGCAATTGCTGGCCCATTAGAAAAATATTCTGCAATATTTAATGTTCTTTCCATTCGTTCTTCAGAGGATACGATTTCATTAAGCAATCCTAATCGATAACCTTCTTCTGCTGTTACAGACTTACCCAATAACATTAGTTCTTTTGCTTTAATCGGTCCTACTAATCTTGGTAAAAGCCAAAACCCGCCACAGTCAGGAACTAAACCAATCTTTGAGAAACTTTGTGTCAGTTTTGTATTTTCCTCGGCAAGGATGTAATCACAGCTCAGAGCCAAGTTAAAACCCGCCCCAGCGGCATTTCCGTGGATAGAAGCAATCGAGATTCCCTTCCAGCCACGAAGTTTCAAGATAAAATCGTGTATATCATCCAATCTTTTGCTTGCCTCAACAGCGGAGGAAATACCAGTCATGGAACTGATACTCCCTCCTGCAGAAAATGCCTTGCCTTTTCCATTAAGGATTAACACTTTATAGGAGCTGCTCATAATATGGGACATGATACTTGAAAGCTCACTTCTCATTTCAAGATCCAACGCATTTAAGGTCTTTTCATCATTCAAAGTAATCATACATATATCAGCGGAAATTTCCTGGAAGATAAGTTTATTGAAATTCATGTGACTCCTCCATGTTTTATTCCATTACACCAATTTCTTTATAGTATTTAACCGCTCCTGGATGGAAGTAGGACGGATCCAATCCCTCTACAGCAATTTCCGGGGTAAAATAACTTCCTCTCGATGGATGGTCTTTAATAATGGTGTCAACATTATCCCAAATGGCTTTAGTCATTTCATAGACCTGTTCTTCAGGAATATCACTATTCACATTAAGCATGCTTTGGTAGGCTAGAGCCGAAACATCTTCTTTCTGGTCTTTATAGGTTCCTGAAGGAATTGGAAGATCTGCTCGATACCCAAATTCTGCCAACTCCTCTAACTTTGTTGTATCTACAGGAATGATCTTAATAGAGTTTAACGTTTCAACTTCCTTAAATGCTGGAATTTCAGGTGCCCCGCCACCAACCGCTACATCGATAATTCCATCCTGCAATTGTGTTGCTGCGTCGCTATAGTTTCCAAATGACACTTTTCCGCCAGCTGCTTCGATCTTTTCATAAGATAATCCATGAACCTCCAACAATCTTTGAAGTGCCAATTCTGAACCTGTACCCTGGGCCCCAGCATGAACTTTTTTGCCTGCTAAATCTTCAATTTTCTCTATTCCACTATTCGCGGAAGTGACAAAAGTTAAATAAACAGGATAGCTCAGTGCAATGGTGCTGACCTTTGAGATTTCCTCTGATTCAAAAGCGCCTTGCTTATTGGCTGCATCCATTAAATCTGGAGTATAAGCCCAGCCTAAATGCATATCTTTGCCTTCGTTTACACTTCTGAGGTTTCCAATGGAGCCGCCTTCCAATACATTTACGTTTAGGCCTTCAATGTTATCCATCCAGATATCAGCCAGTGTAATGGATACGTTATACCAGCCTGAACCAAGCGGTGCTGTGCCGATTGAGATATTTTTGCTGCTGCTCGCCCCTGTTTCATCACTGCCGCATGCTGCCAAAAAGGCACTTAATAAGAGAATCAAAGAGACTAAAAGGTTTTTCTTCATTTCCATCCACCCCATTCAAAAAAATTTATAATTGTTCTGCTATTACTTTATCTGGCTTCCTTTTCATTACCTGTAAAAGAACCCCTGCCAGCAAACAAGCAATCCCCAGAATATCCGTTAAAACACCAGGAATAATCAATACAATGGCTGCTGCCAAGAAAAATAGCCGTTCGATCCAGGAGGCCTTTTTAATGAAGTATCCTTGTACAAAGAACACAAAGGCTGCCGCCCCAATAATTGAGGTGATAACGGATAAAGCAATGGTAGATGTATCTCCTTGCAGCAACAAGGCCTCATTGTAAACAAAGATGAAAGGAACGATAAATCCTCCAAGTCCGATTTTCGTAGCTGTGAAGGCGGTTGCATTTGGCGGTGAACCTGCCAGCCCTGCAGCCGTATAGGCTGTTATTGCCACTGGTGGAGTCAGGCCAGACATGACGCCATAATAGAACACAAACATATGGGCAGCTACTGGAGAAACTCCCAAATTGATAAGGGCTGGAGCTGCCAGGACGGCCAAAATAACATAGGCTGAAACTGTTGACATCCCCATTCCGAGAATGATTGAAGCCACCATAACAAGGATTAGTAATAATAGTAGATTCTCGCCTGAAATATCAATCGCGAGCCTTGAAAAACGTGTTCCCAAACCAGTTAATACGACTGAACCGACAATAATACCAGCACCTGCACAAGCCGAAACAACAATCATCGAGCTCTTGGCTGCGCTTTCAAGACAGGCGAGGATATCGCGCCAGCTCATCCAGTTCTCCCTCTTTAAATAACTAAGACCAATGGTTAGGAAAATTGAATATAACCCTGCTTTAATCGGACTGAACCCCATTAGCATCAATCCAATAATGAAGGCTATTGGTAAAAAGAAGTAAACACTTTTCAACACATCAGCTATTTTGGGGATTTCTTCGTCAGAAGCTCCTTTTAACCCTAGTTTCCCTGCTTGCAGGTACACAATAATTCCCGCAACTAAAAAATAGAGAACTGCTGGGATAAGAGCATAAGCAATTAGCTCGATATACGGAACTCCAGTCATTTCTGCCATGATAAAGACGGAAGCTCCCATAATAGGCGGCATTAATTGTCCACCCTGTGAAGCTACTGCTTCGACTCCAGCGGCAAATTTTGGAGAGTAGCCAATTCTTTTCATCATGGGAATGGTAAAGGCTCCTGTTATCGCCACATTGGCAGCACCATTTCCAGTTATGGTTCCAAGCATGGCACTTGATGCAACGGCTGCCAAAGCTGGGCCTCCACGTTTTTTTCCAACGAGAAGGAAAGCAAAATCTATAAAAAATTTACCTGCCCCGGACTTCAGGAAGAAGGATCCGAAGACAATAAACAGCACAATGACGGTAGAACTTGTATAAACTGGGGAACTAAAGATCCCTGATGTACTAATAAATAATGTATCGATCATTTTCTTATAGCTATAACCCTGGTGGCCTAGCAAGCCAGGAAAATAAGGTCCCAGGAAGATATAAAACAGGAAGAACGTTATAAGAATGGACATTAGGATCCCGTTTGTCCTCCGAACTCCTTCAATGATCAATATAATCAGGAGGGTTCCAATCATCATATCCATTGAATTAGGCTGTCCCGCCCTGTATTCAATAGCGGGGTAATCGAAAAGCGTAAAGGCGAGAACTATACAACTTAGAAAGATTGGGATCAAATCATAGAATTTAAACCCATTCTTTTTGGAAAAAGGAAATAGCATAAATAGAAGCAGTAACCCAAAGCTTACGTGAACAGCTCGCTGCTGCCATGAAGGAAGGGAGCCAAACCCTGCCGTGTATAAATGGAAGATTGAAAAAGCAATAGCCGTTAAGGATACGATGATCGCCAATACTTTAGGGAGACCCTTCAAGTTGTATTCCTTCCGAGTCAGCTTTTCTATATAGGTTGCATTTTCACTCATATTTGTTCCTCCCTTCCTATTTTCCGGTAAACGAAGGAGTCCTCTTTTCCAAGAAGGCGGATGTTCCTTCGGCCTTATCTTCTGTTCCATAAAGGATGGCTTGTGCCGCTAACTCATAGGAAAGACCCGTGTTCAAATCGGTTGCTGCACCAATATTGATCGATCTTTTTGCCATCTGAACAGCCAATGGCGGTTTTGAAACGATCTGTTCAGCCAGCGCCAAGACTTCATTCATCAGTTCTTCGCGTTTTGTTACTTTTTCCAGCAAGCCAATTTCCTTTGCTTCTTCAGCTGTGATGACCTTCCCTGTTAAAATAAGTTCTTTTGCCATTCCGATTCCAACTAATTGCGCTAATCGCTGCGTCCCGCCTGCAGCTGGCAGAATACCCAGGTTAATTTCAGGCTGTCCTAACTTCGCATTCTCACTTGCATAGCGGATATCACATGCCAAGGCAATTTCACAGCCGCCGCCTAGCGCATATCCATTAATCGCCGCAATAACTGGTTTTGAACAATCACTTATTTTATTACACACATTTTGGGCGGAAACTTTAAACATATCACTCGGAACCCTTTTATGCAGCCAGCTGACATCAGCTCCTGCTACAAATGCTTTTTCACCGGCCCCTGTAATAATACAAACCCTAACCTCATCATTATTTGATATATAGTCGATTGCGTTCCCCAGTTCCTCCCAGGTTTTTTCGTTTAAGGCATTTCTTACTTCCGGCCTATTGATCGTAATGGTTGCAATCTGTTCATTAATTGATAGAATAATATTTTCGTATTGCATGCTTTCATCCCCCTTGTTTCTCATTTCAGTACTCATAGACCCCTCTTCCTGCTTTTCGGCCAAGCCTTCCTGCTTTCACGTACTTAATCATAAGCGGAGTTGGACGGTATCGGTCTCCCAGTGTTTCATGAAGATAGGTTAAAATTTTCAACCGGGTATCCAATCCGACCAAATCACCTAACTCTAATGGACCCATAGGATAATTTAGTCCAAGCTTAATCGCTTTATCGATATCTTCCGCAGAAGCTACCCCTTCTTCGAGCATACGGAACGCTTCATTCCCAACCAATGCGCTTATTCGACTCGTTACGAAACCAGGGGCTTCATTCACCATAACTGTTTCCTTGCCCATTTGTCTGGCCACTTTTTCTGTAATCTGATAAGTCTCATCGCTCGTTTCCAAGCCCCTGATGATTTCAACCAGCTTCATCTTAAAAACCGGATTGAAGAAATGCATCGCGATAACACGGTCAGGCCGGTTAGTTACCCCTCCCATTTCTGTTGGACTCATAGTGGAAGTATTGGTTGCGAGAATCACATGAGGTTTACAGATGGCATCCAACTTTTGAAAGATCTCTGATTTTAATTTAATATCCTCTGGCACTGCTTCGATTACAAAGTCCGCGTCTGATACGGCCTCATTGAAATGGATTGTCTGCTGCAGCCTGCTGATCGCTTGGTCCATATCTGCCTCATCATAAAGTCCTCTTTTAAGCCCTTTTTCCATATTGGTTTTTATATCCGTTACAGCCTGGCTCAGCTGTGTTTCAGAGATATCATAAAGAGTTGTTTCAAATCCTCCCATAGCTGATACATGTGCAATCCCTCTCCCCATCACACCAGAACCGAGAACCGCAATCTTTTTAATTTCCATTTCCATCCTACCCTTCATTTTTGTTCTACGTTAGCTAGAAAAACGTTCATCCCTTGGACCCTTTTCAAATCTTCTGCCACTTTATAGGAAGCAGGGGTTATTTCTTTTAGTTTTCCCAAGGAAATATCCTGGTTTATTTCGACAAGATAAAGTTTTTCATTCCTGAATTTAAAAACGGCATATTCTGTAATAATAGTATCTACTCGTTTTTTAGCAGTTAATGGATAAGTACATTCCGGAAGAATCTTAGGCTCCCCTTTAGGGGTTAAATGAGTCATCGCAGCAATGACCTTTTTAGCCCCGACCACTAAATCCATGGCTCCTCCAACCCCTAGTACATCTTTGCCTGGTATGGCCCAGCTGGCAATATCCCCTTTTTCCGATACTTGCAGGGCCCCAATMACGGTCGCATCCAGATGGCCGCCGCGCATCATTCCAAACGAGATGGAACTATCAAAATAGGAGGCATGAGGGAGGACGGTGATTGGCTGTTTTCCTGCATTCACCAAATCAATATCAACCTCGCCGGGTTCAGGTTCCGGCCCAACTCCAAGAACTCCATTCTCGGAATGGATTGTTACAGAACCTTTTGGTAGGTAATCTGCAACCAATGTGGGAATCCCAATTCCCAAATTCACAATTCCTGATGTCAATTCCTGTGCACATCTCCAAGCTATGTAGTGTTTGATTGTATTGGTCATGATTACTCCTCCCTCTTCACGACAATATCTACGAAGGCAAATGGTGTTGCGATTGACTCTGGGTCAAGTTCCCCTATTTCGACTATTTCCTCCACTTCAACTATGGTTAGATCAGCCGCCATCGCCATAATCGGATTGAAATTACGGGCTGTTTTTCTATATATCAGGTTTCCAGCCTTATCCGCTTTTTCGGCCTTTATAAGTGATACATCGGCAAATAAAGAGTGTTCAAGAACATGGTCTCGACCTTTGAATGTTCGTGTCTCTTTATTTATGGCCAATTCAGTGCCAGCAGAGGTTGGCGTGTAAAAGGCAGGAATACCAGAACCTCCTAATCTTATAGCTTCCGAAAAAGTGCCCTGCGGAAGCAGCTCAATATCAATCCGCCCCTCCCTATACGCCTGAACAACCTCTTTGTTCGTGGTAAAATAGGTTCCAATCGCTTTCTTAATTCGACCTTGTTTGAACAGCGGATAGAGATTGGTATCTCTATTAATATTATTGCTAATAACCGTTAGATCACTGATATGCCCTTCGTCAATCAGGGCTTGCAATAAATACTGCGGAATGCCGGTAACGCCGAATCCGCCTACCATAATGGTGGCACTCGAGCTTATTTTCCCAATGGCCTCCTTAGCGGAGAGAAATTGGACATTTGTCTTAATTGTACTCCCTGTCTCAGACTTCACTCTTCCTACCTCATTTCAGAGAAATTTTATTCAAAAGTAAAAGATTCCAAGATGAATTAATGCCATTAAACCCAAGCGAACTTTCCTCGAGACTACTAATTTACTTGCCAAAATAGTTAGACTCTTTTCAAATTTCGATATATTAATTCTAAAATCATATATGATTTTTGTCAATCGTATATTTGAAATCGCTTCCATATTGTTTTTTAGCCGAAATTTAGTATAATTATGGTATTAGGTAAGAACGACCCCAAAAGGCTTGCTTCTTATTTACAATCCTGAATAAGAAAGGGATAGATTTAATGGCCCCCATAACGAAGACTGAAAAAGTGTATATAAAACTCCTTGATAACATAAAAACAGGTAAAGTCCGCCCTGGATCCAGATTGGTCATAGCCCAAATTGCCAGAGAATTTAATGTAAGTGAAATTCCAGTCAGAGAAGCGATACAGAGACTAGCACAAGAGGGGTATATAACTTTAACTCCGCATGCTGCTCCTACCGTAAAAGGTTTGTCTTCAGACGAGGTTCGGCAAATTTTCGAAATTCGTTCAAGTCTTGAATCCCTGGCTGCTAAACTTGCTGTAGACCACATATCCAACACTCACATAAAAGACCTGGAACAAATATTAGAAGAATCAAAGGAAATATGCGAGGATGAGGATTTTGAAGGATATTTAAAAGCAAACACTTATTTTCATAAATCTCTTTACCAACATTGCAACAACGAAATGCTAATCAAAATGATTAATGACATAACGGGACTTTCCGCAAGGTACCCGAATTATTATCAAAATAAAGAGATCATGCAGGTATCCATTAAAGAGCATGAAGAAATTTTGGATGCATTAAAAATACGGGATGCAGAACTGATTGAACGACTTACAAAAAATCACCTATCTAAGGTCATTCTAAAGTTGGCCTGATTACGGGCAAGAGAATTTACCAGCCTCGCTATGTTCTTTTCATGGTTTGCCATGGAAATTACCAGGCTGCCGATATACGTGCAAGCAGAAGAAGGAGCCTCAACATATGCGGCTCCTTCTTTTACTATTGCAAGGGATTATAAAAAAATAAAAGAGATACACTAATGTCATAGCTAATCGGCATAAGGATGTGTCTTAAAATGGACTTTGTGCAAGGTCAGGAAACACTTACAATCATGGAGTGGATTCTTCGTGCTGTCGTTTCCTATTTCTTTATCGTCGTTGTTGCCAGAGCTTTAGGACAGCGCGCGATCTCACAATTGAGACTCTTGGACTTCGTCATGGCCTTAATCATCGGAAACATCATTGCACATCCGTTATCGGATGAAAAGCTTGGACTGAAAGGGTCCTTTATCACTACAACAGTATTAGTGGCCTTGTATATAATAAGTATTTTTATCATTCTCAGATGGCCTGCAGTCAGAAAATTGATTAACCAAACACCCATTAAAGTTATTGAAAATGGAAAGATCCTAAATAACGGATTAAAGAAAGCGAGGATTTCAATCGACGTTTTATTGGAAGAATTACGAAAAGACAAAGTGGCAGATGTAAACAAAGTAGCACTAGCCCTTTGGGAATCTGAAGGAAGAATATCCTTTTTCCTGGATCCAAAATATGAACCGCTTACTCCTTCAACCTGCCAAATTGACGTGGAGCCCTTCGATTTTCCAAGGATCATTATTAAGGAGGGAAGAATAATGGAGAAGGAGCTGCAACAGACTCATAAGGATTTGGAATGGGTTATTTCCAAACTGGAAATGGCATTCCAAACTGAGGTTAAAAACGTCCTGCTTGCTACCCTTGACAGGAAGGATAATCTGAACGTCTTCTTGTATAAATGAAACAGGGGGCTCTCTTGTTTCTCCCCCCCTTTTTCCTATCGTTCATGCACTAGTACAGCTTGTCCCAATGCTTATGCCTTATAACCCATACCTTGTGTTGTTAAAAGACAAAACCAATGATATACTAAGCTCTTGTTATCTAGTACACCAGATAACACATGGTTCTTTTCCTCTTTTCTCAGGATAAAACAACACGGATAACCCCTTGAAAACTACTATTAAATAAGCCATAAACTACATACTAAAATTAGAAATATTTATTTTTATAAGAAAGAAGGGAAAAGGTTCCCAAACGAGGAACAACGCATCATGAAAATTCTCACCACTGTTTTCCAAATAGGCATTTTATATCTCTTTTACGTTATTGGAAGTTATATTCAAAACTTTTTCCACCTGCCCATTCCGGGCAGCATCATAGGACTCTTGTTGCTTTTTGTTTGTCTATGTTTAAAAATCGTTCCAGTCAAGCTGATTGAAAATGGAGCCACGTTTTTGCTAAGTATTTTAGTGTTGTTGTTTGTTCCAGCAACGGTTGGAATCATGAACTATCCGTCGCTGCTTTCCATTCATGGAGTATTGCTGGTTGCAGCCATTCTGTTAAGTACCGGCATCTCCATAGCCATTGCCGGAACCGCAATCCAATTTTTTGAGAAAAAAGGACAAAAACGCAAGGAGGTTCAAGAATGCAACAAACTCTCTTCGCGTTCTGCATGATTGTTTTAACGCTTCTTGCCTATTTTGCAATGAGCCAATTGTATAAACGGCATTCCTATTCTTTTTTACTTCCCGTTTTAACAACAACGGTATTAATCATCATCACCCTTGTTATACTTAATATCCCGTATAAAGATTATTTGATGGGCGGGCAATGGATTACTTCCCTTTTAGGGCCAGGGGTTGTAGCACTTGCGTATCCTTTATATAAACAACGTCATTATTTATTGAAATATTCATTTACAATCGCAGGAGGAGTTTTGATCGCTACGATTTCAGGAATGTTCAGTGTAGGCCTCCTGGCTAAAATGCTCAACATCAATGATACTTTAACACTTTCCATTATCCCTAAATCCCTTACTTCCCCTGTTGCCATGGAAGTAGCTGAAGGATTAGGTGGAAATGCCTCGATAGCCACTGTTTGTGTTACGCTTGCAGGGATATTTGGTGCATTAGCTTCTCCTGCTATCTTTAAAATGATGCGGGTGCATAGCCCCATTGGCAGAGGGATCGCTCTTGGCAGTGCCTCACATGCCATAGGAACCTCTAAAGCTGCCGAATACAGTGAACTCACCTTTTCAATGAGTTCCGTTGCGATGGCATTATGTGCCATCATCGGTACCTTTATAGGACCAATTGTGGCGGGACTGCTCCAATTTTAAGAAGTTAACACTTCAGCAGTAAAATTAGCACACAAAAAAGCTCAGAGCCATTATGCTCTGAGCTTTCTTTATAGCAGTCTCGGAGTTTTAGAGGTTTACTCACCTACCATACCGTCATTATCACGATCATCCATATAGGGGTATAACCAATGATCGCTCGTTATTGGCATACTGAAACCCGCTTCCTTTGCTTCTTTGATCGTCACCTGTCCATTGCCGTTTGTATCTACGGAGGAAATATCCTCTTCTGTGTTTGATCCTGCTGATTCAGCGGGTTCGGTTGATTCACCTGATTCACTGTCTGTTAAACCGAGTGATGCGTTTACTTCGTCAGGGTTCACGTTGTCGAATGTATCAACGATCTTGTTGCCCATTATCGTGTAAGTATATTGATAACTCGAAGGAATCTGTGTCTGTGTATTGTGATAAGTGATAATTGCTTCAAAATCACTAGCACCACCCGCTCTACTGATTGCATCTTCCATATATGCTTGGTCGCCGTGCCGATTGAGCGTACTATCTTGTGGAGTGATATTATAAGCATTTGCCACCCCACCGAGAGAATCGGCAATGACATGGCCTTCATCTAAAACTTCGCTTTCAACACCGGGAACCTTTGCCTCATCAGGATAGTATCTGCCAGAAGATAATACAGGTTCGCTGCTGTCATCCTGCAGGATGATTTCGTCAGCAATGACACGTACTAGCTGCCCGTATTCATTCGTAAATGCCCAATATTCACGGTCCCCATACCCAATGTCAACGACAACATTAGGTTCACGATGTCCAGACAGATCACCGCCATCCACTTCAATA
The DNA here is from genome assembly GCF_001273925.1 of Bacillus sp. FJAT-27251. Taxonomy (GTDB): domain Bacteria; phylum Bacillota; class Bacilli; order Bacillales; family Cytobacillaceae; genus Mesobacillus_B. Next base: position 3,880,611 of record NZ_LIGG01000001.1, read on the forward strand.
AGTTTGTAGCCCGAGAACAGTTCATTATTTGGAGTTGCCGTTTCTTCAGGAACTGTGGAGGCCGTTTCTTCTTTGGCATTGTTTTTATTTCCTTCGTCTGCGACTATTTTTTGTGAATCTGTTTCTACATCTGTATTGGATGTATCTTCTACATTGGTACAACCAACCATAAAGGTGATTGTTAAAAGTAAGAATAAAATGTTCATTTTCTTTTTCATTTTAATACTCTCCCACCCACAATTAAACTCCCCGTTTGTTCATTAAGACTCCCTATTATTTTAACATAAATAACCTGCTTACCGTTTTTAACCCTCCAATCAGATTAACTTAGCATATGAATTTGCACACTGACAATAACTTCTGTCCTTGCTAAAGGGGGGGCTAATCTAGGTGGTAAAACACCCTTAATGCACAGAAAACCCTTATATATCAACAAAACGATGCAGACCAATTCAGTTTCGAATTGGTCTGCTAATTTGTTCTGGTTGTTCCAGGGATTTTAGTATTCACCCGGATTTTATCCTTGGCAAGGATGTTGGCGAATGTATAACTCATCGTCCGGACTGCTCCTTTGGAACTTGCATATCCTGGATAATCAGTTCGTGTCAGGATGCTGTTGGAAGCAACGTTGATAATGCTTCCGCCTTTATTCTCTTTCATATGCGTAACAGCATGCTTCACCATATAGAACGTTCCATACGCATTTACCTTGTAGATTTTATCGAATTCCTCCGAGTTGAACTGCTCAGCCGGATCACTTGGTCCTGCATACCAAGCATTATTCACGAGGATATCGAGTTTCCCGAATTTCTCCACTTCAGGTAGCCATAAGAGTCTGATCATAGCTACGAGTATATAAATCCTCGCAAATGAAATCCCAATCCTTTCAATAAAGGCTTCAAACACTGGCTTTACAGCAGGAGACACCTCATCCAGCTCTTGCCGGCAGCGTAGTTCCGTATTATCTTCATTAAAAAGAGATTGGTAGTATGTAAGATTGATTATAAAGTCTCCTTTCAACCTAATTGGCTGAGGTTATCCCTTAATATTATTATTGATAAGAATTTCCGTATCACGCTGATTTCTCTAGCACTAAAGCCGATATCCTTTATACCAATTTTGTAACTATATGACTGAATACCTCCAAACGCCTTCTACTAATTTTTTACTAATCTCCCTCTTAACTTCTAGATAATCTAAAAATCCAATAATCTCTGACATAACTAGAGAAAATTGTTTTTCGTATTTATTTTTATAGTAGAATTGCGCAAGGGCACTTCCGGTATCAAACCCATCACTAATCAAACTTTTCAAGCTTTCCGATTTCCCCTCAATTCTCTCAAGTCTTTCTTGAATTAGCTGTTTTGGATTTTCAATTAATTCACCATGTCCTGGAAAAACAAGGTCAAGTTTTAAGGAACTACATTTTTTTAAAGAATTGATATGTTCAACTAATGTGTGTATTCTATTTCCATCTTGATCGGGTTCTACTAACGCATTGCTTGAAATATGGTTAATTAATAAATCGCCAGATATTAACCACCTGTTTAATGAATCATAAAGGGCTATTTGATCAGGGGCATGACCTGGGGTACTTATAATGTCAAATTTATGTAACCGAGAATCTTCCATTGGTTTAAGCGTTGCTGTTATCGCATTTTTATTGTTTTTTGTTATGCTTTCTTTTAAAAAAAGTACATGTTTCCTTCCAATTTCTCCACAACCCATTTGTGCATATAGCGTTGAGAAAAATTCAACTCTCATCTCAAGAAAGGAACGATTTCTTGTCAACCGGGGGATGGACAGTGGGTGGGTGTACACTGGAATTTGATTTTCAGAAAAAATACGATTTACCAACCCAATATGGTCAATATGATGATGAGTTAGAATGATGTCTGTTAAGTCAGAAATAGAAAATCCAATTTCATTCAATTGATTTGTTAATGCATTAAAACAATCCTCGTTATTCATCCCAGTGTCTATTAACGAAAGAGAGTCTCCAGATTTTACAATATAAAAGTTAATGCTCCTTAAACTTGATTGAGTGGGAACGATAATTGGAAAAATTTCAAGATTGTTGACCTTATTCATATTTAACACCTCTGCTTATATTAATCACACTATAAAATAACTGAATATTACATATATCATAGCGATTTTACATGAAAAATATTTTTTTAGTAACCTTCATTGGAGATTAATGTTTGATGTTATGAATTTTTTTATTTTAGGAGAGTGTTCTATATACGGAGGTCAATAAATAATGGCGAATAGGCAATAAGAAGCCGCCCAACAATTTGAGCAGCTTATTAATTGAAGTAATCCACCGTGGCCAACATGTAAGAGACTACCTTTTAGGGATTATAAGGAAACCCCTGTCATGTCAAACCACAGAGATTTCTAACTAGTAGTAGAAATAACACACCACTCAGCATAATGGAAGAAGCTGCAATTTATGATGAAAGTGCACTGGCGTAAAAACAATACTTATAAGTAGTTCAAGGTACCGGGGGGCAAAAATAGAGGGGGAATTGAAGTTCATCCCCCACTTCTTTTTCTTCAAGAGTCCTAAAAATTCCTTTTCTTGATTTCATGACGGTTCTAAAATCCAAAATTAGCTTTAATTTAATCTGGTGCTGAGGGAGCGGCATGCCCCAACACCCTACAAGGCTGACTTCCTGAGTGCTATCGTATCCGGCATATCCATCCACCTGAAGGTAGCCTTTAAATCCAGGCAAGAATTCTTTGCATTTTTTCGAGCATGGGTTCCCCGTAATCCCAAAGAAGGTTCAGCCATTGGTCTGGCCGCTCCGCAAACCTTTCAATTGGAAATGCGGACGAGAAAGAGAGATATTAATATTGTAACTGAATTAAAAGCAGTGGATTTGGCTGTAGCTATAGCTTTACGGACTTGGCTGTTTCCAGTGATTTTTTTGCTGCTTTAGCAATTCGGACAGACTGCAATCCGTCGAATCCTTTACAAGAGACCTCATGATTTTCCATACATGCCTTTACAAAATGACCGATTTCAGCAATATAGGATTGTTTATAACGTTCGATTAAAAATGAAGGGGGTTTTTCTTTCTTTACATATTTATTTGTTGCCAATTCAACAGTTGCTGTTTGATTATTATCCGCCTGAGCCAAGCCTTTTTCTCCAAGTATTTCAAGCCGCTGGTCATAAGTGCAGGACGGACTATGACATTTTTCAATTATGCCTAAGGCTCCATTTTCAAACTTTAACGAAATCATAGCTGTGTCCAAGTCTTGCGGGTTCTGCAGATCAGAGCTGGAAAACACTCCCCCGTATGTTGAAACTTCAATTACCTCGCAACCCATTATATAGCGGGCGATGTCGAACTCGTGCATGGACAGGTCCATCAATGTATAGGAACTATTGGAAGAAGTCTTATAAGGTGAATACGGATCATGCGATATGAGGCGTAAAATCCGAGGCTTTCCAATCTCACCATTCCTCACAAATTTATGAACTTTGCGAAAATTCGGATCGAAACGAAGGTTAAACCCGATTTGGAGTTTCACTCCCGCCTTCTCCACCTCCTCAAGGGCGGCCTCGACTTCTTCAATTGTGAAGCTGATCGGTGCCTCGCAAAAGATATTTTTTCCAGCAGAGGCTACCTCTTTGATCATATCGCAATGTGTTTCAGTGGGGGAACAAATGAAGACCGCATCTACTTCTTCGTCCTTTAAAATATCTCTGTAATTTTTAGTTAAGACCTTAATATTCTTATTTGCTCTCCAGGTGTCCAAATATACATTGTCCGAAACACTCTTGACTAGGACCCGCTCCGGAAGAAGCTGCAAGTTATTGACATGTAACCGCCCCATTCTGCCTGCTCCAATGATTCCAACAATGAATGTCATTCCTTTTTCCCCCTTGAATTAGAGTTCAAGTGAATGAGCAAAGCTGTAATGTCCTTATTCCACGAAAAAGGGAACGTGAACCTTCCCTTTGTATTCCATTTATTGTAAAGTATTTTCCCTTTTTTCATGATTCAACAGATTTTAAAAAGGTAAAACAGAGAGTACCATGGATTTTTACCGTTGGATTTTTCGTTATGTTTATTTCCGATTGGATGGATTCACTCGGAGTTCAATTAGGTTTTTTGGTATTACCAATATGCCGATATCCTATTTATCCCTGCTTCTATTCATTGGAATACTTCCCTCTTACCTTTATTTGTGATGTTTTCACTTCAAATGAAAAGCATATCGAACCATTATATAAAAGCCCTCGTTTTTGTAACAGTTTGTGCGTTTGTTAGGGAGCCCTTGGCGGTCTGGATAAAATTAAACCTCCCAGTGAATTGTGAATCAATCCATGTGATAAGGTGTTTGAAATCAGAAAGCTCGAAATACTTTAGCTCGATCATAAATCTAACTCTCCCTTTAGTTTTTGCTATTAATCTCTTTATTCCACTAAAAACTAATCTGCACGTTATTAAGCCAACTTATTTAGGAAGAACACCCTTGTCACCTTATTTCTTAGGAATTTAGGGATCGTTTCCCTTTATACCATTCAAGAGCTTTTTCTTCTATTTCTCTAACAAGGTGATCCTTACCATTAATGTATGATTCAATATCATACGGAAATTCCAAAGCCAATTTCTCTTTCAAATCACCATACTTCTTTTTCATATCTGGGTCTATTCTCAAGTAATCTCTGAATGCCAAATGTCTATCAATTTCAGGGCTTCCAACCCCGTAAATATGTATATGATGAGTACGATTGTCTCCGCCTTTTTGGAAGTATCTTCGTCCAGTTATTCCGTTCTCGCCTTTAGGTTCATAACCAATATTCTTCATCTCATTATTAAATTGATCCACCACGTTAATGTTTTTGACGACAGGCAAAATATCTATAATAGGTTTGGCTGTTAGTCCTTGAACAGATGTACTGCCAATATGATGAATTTCTACAATCTCGTTATCGAATATGCGTTTCAGTTTTTTTGATTCCTTAATGAACATGAAAACCCATTCTTCGTCATAAGGACATACTTGGACTTTCCTCAAAATCTCTCCCCCATTCTTTACCAAAAATCTACAAAATCTTGGAATACATGAAAATAAGGCAATGTTGCATCCGGAAGATTAATTTCAATTGCTCCTAATTTTATTGTATCCATAATTCACCTGACTATATATTTACAAACTATTTATCTTGCTTATTGCCGGCCCAAATAACAATTGGAATAATCAGTAATGAAAGCAAAGCACCTGTATTGGAAAGGACTGCAAAACTGGAATTGGCTACAACGATTCCAGATAAGCCTCCCCCTAACGCACCTGACAATGCAATCCAAACATCTACAGAACCCTGTGTCTTAGCCCGGGTTGATGGCGTAGCTGCATCTACAAGAATGGCTGTGCCGCTGATTAACCCAAAATTCCAGCCGAGCCCGAGTAAAGCAAGTGCTGTAATGAGCACTGCCATTGAATCAGCAGGCCCCATTGCAGCCAGAATGCCGGCAGCAAGCATCGTAATCGCGGAGGCAATTGCCATAACTCCGCGCCCAATTTTATCAACAAGAATGCCTGTCAATAAAGAAGGCAAAAACATGGCACCTATATGAAATCCAATGACAAGCCCTACTTCATTCAAATCATGTCCATGGTGTCCCATATGCACGGGGGTCATCGTCATGATGGCCATCATCACAAATTGGGTGAGAACCATTACTGCGGCGCCTGCAAAAATGCCTCGCCTGTTTTTCTCTAACGAATTTGAGTTACTCTCTGAGAGGAATTTAGTGGTTGTTCCTTGAGCAGCTGCTATTGCTTTTGCAACAATAAAGGGATCTGGGCGAAGGAAAAAGAAGATCCCCAAACCGGCAAGGATATAGCCTGCAGCAGCTAATAGAAATGGACCAGCTAAAGCGGGAACTCCAATGGATAGAGCGAATTCACCCATGACACCAACAAGATTTGGACCGGCAACCGCACCGAATGTTGTGGATACCATGGCAATGCTGACCGCCTTTGCCCTTTGGGCCGAGTTCGCCAAGTCTGTTCCAGCGTAGCGTGCTTGCAGGTTTGTAGCCGCCCCAGCCCCATAGACAAGCAGGGACATAAATAAAAGCAGAATGCTATTGGTTAATGCTGAAATGACGACTCCAATGGCACCGAAACCTCCTGCCAAAAATCCCATCGCCAGCCCAAAACGCCGTCCAAATTGCTGGGAAAGCCGTCCCACAAGGAATGCGGCCCCTGCGGACCCTAAAGTAAACAACGCCGTGGGAATTCCCGTTACACTATCTGAACCTAGCATATCCTGGGCTAGAAGGGCCCCCACTGCTATTCCCGCCGCAAGCCCTGCCCCTCCAAAAACCTGGGATATGACAACCACCAATAATGTTCTTTTATACAGTTGTTGTTGTTTTTCAGGAGAATGAATGTAGCTTTGTACCTCATCTGATTGAGGGTCTATCACTTTTGCCTTCTCTTTATGTAACACAGTCATCACTCCCTTTCCAGACGACAAAATCTAAATCTCATAATCTTCCAACTTGATTTGAACCATCATAACACGCACAAAAAAGCCATACAATAAGATCATTGTATGGCAAACAATGTTAGACAGGATTACCTGCACCGGAAGGCTTCTTCCACACTCAAAAGGGTATTATTATGACCCTATAATTCTCAGGAGTAAAATCCCTCTTCTGTTCCGCGCAAATATAAAAAGAGCCCTAACCGTTAATAATGGTGAGTGCTCTTCTACTATAATTCTTAGCTCGGAATTGAAAAGCTGATGGATTCTTTTCTACATCAAACTTATTAGTTTACTTTTTCTTTCATTTCCGCGGTGCGAATATCCAATGTTGATTGGTTTATGATAAGCTTTGGTTCATAAACGATTGATTGTGGAACCGATTGCGCATTACCAGATGGTAACATACCTTTATTATGAATCAAATCAACAATCATTTTAGCAGCGTCTTCCCCCATCTTAAACTTCGGATGTTTTACAGTGGTCAGTTTCACTTCCGATGCCTTTGCAAGGAAAGAATCATCATAGCCGACAAGGGAGATATCTTTGGGTACATGTATATTTCGTTCTCGAAAAATATCAAGTAATCGAATGGCTAATTCGTCATTATAGCAAACGACTGCCGTTGGACATTTTTGAGATGAGAGAATTTCCTTTAATTTTTCAAGCGGCCTTGTCGTTTTATCCTCTGAAGAATACGTAACCAGGTTGTTAGGGTCTATCGACATCTGATTATCCCGGTGGGCCTTTATATAACCTTTCATGCGCTTGACCCCTTGAACATCATCGGTTTTAAAAAAGGCTGCTATGTTCCGATGCCCGAGTTTAATCAAATAGTCGGTTTGTAAGTAACCACCTTTTTCATCATCCATAATTAGGCTCGGGGGCTCAAGTTCATTATAATAAGCGTTAATCATGATATAGGGGATATTTAAGCGTTCCAGATTAAAATAATAGTTTAAATTAGGGTTAGGCAAAGCGCTTTTTGTCGGTTCAATAATGATCCCATCAATTTGCTTAGTTAGGATACTCTCCAATATCCGGCGCTCACTGTCGACACTGTTGTTCGTACAGTAGAGACTTACTTGAAAATCCAGTTTGCTTAAATAAGATTCCGCTCCTTGTATAATGGAAGGAAATATATAATCAGAAAGATAAGTCGTTATAATGGCCACGCTTTTACCGCCACTATGTGCATGCGGATTTGTTTTACGTTCTGCACAAAAAGTTCCTGCACCCTGCTTGCGATACAGCCATCCCTCTTCAACTAATTTACCTACCGCCAGACGGATAGTATGGCGGCTCACACCAAAAGATTTCATTAATTCACTTTCGGAACTTATTTTTTGATGAGGAAAATAAGTGCCGTCCAATATTTTGGATTTTATGTCTTGTTGAACCCTGCTATATTTTGTTTGCACTTAATCATCCCGCTTTCTGATAATGTTAACTATTAAGCAGTTTTAATAGGTTATGCAAGTGCTAGCACACGAAGTTTAGACCAACCAATTTATCTAATTTATTTTACCATGTAAAAGATTTCATTCCACTTTAAACCATTCCGAAAAGCGAATATTTTCGTTGAATTGCTAATTATGATACATTTCATATTCCTCATGAATGACCAGACATTCTTGTTCCATTTCGGAGCTTTTTTATGACTTTATGCAGGAACAGCAAGCTCTCCCTTTTCTAACTTTTGGACCACCCTTTTACTAATATACATACATAAGGTACTGAGTGAACTTCCTAATAATAAGGGAAAAAACATAGGGAAAGTAAGGTAGATGGAAATCAATACGAACGAACCCAACAGCATAAGAATGGTTAGATGAGGATAGGATAGACTTATAATAAACGCGTATTTTATATATTCGATGTTTTTAAGTTGAAAATGCACAAACACAGGGAAAATATATAACAAGATTGAAAGGTAAACAAATGTTAAAGGAATTAAAATAAATGCTAAAAATAGAAAAATACTCCCTTCCAAACGGAACAAAATGAAAAAATCAATATAAAGAAAGAACCCGATAAACATTAAAAGCCATCCGACCTTATTGGCGTCAGTGAATTCCTTTCGGTATGTTTCTTTGAATGTTTGAAATATAGGTACCTGCTCCTTTAGCCTCCATTTGCGGATCACCGTAAACATAGCTGCAGTAGCTGGAAAAAAACCAAAAAGAAAGAGCCCTAGTACACTAAAACAGATCCATAGCAGGTTTACATAAGCTAGCCTAAAAGTCCATTCTCCTATAAAATTTATCTTTGAAAGCATATGATCAGTCATCTGCCTTCCCCCCTCAGAATCGAAATAACTTTATAAAGCCCTTAACTCAAAATGAGGACTTTTCTTTATTACTACCATAAATAAAGACATCTTTTTCCTTCTATTTACTTTTCCGAGAAAACTGATTTTCAATTTTATGAGGGCCCCAAACTGACAATGATGAAATTTGAGGCCCTCGGTTACTTAATCTCTTAATGGATTATTGAACTTCGATAACTAGTACAGACTTAGACGGGATTGTAAGAGAAACTTGATCGTTTTGCAGTTCAATTTCATTAAACACAGCTGGTTCAATTCTATTTGGATCTTCAAACGTATTATGTTCCGTTATAGATTCAGCTGTTAGTATCCGGCCTGAAGCTGCTGAAAAACTGCCGATGCCATTAAGGCTGCATGTGATTGTTTCCGATTGATTAGGGTCCAGATTGCAGATAGAGATATGAACCTTGCCAGATGCATCCTGAGAAGCCGAAACGTTTAGCGTCGGAAGACCATCTTCTCCATATGTATAGTCCCTTGTACTCACACTGACTGGAAGTAAAGTGGCATCCTGATGAACTTTATACATTTCAAAGACATGGTAGGAAGGAGTCAGGATCATTTTCTCCCCTTCAGTCAAGATCATCGCTTGCAATACATTTACCATCTGAGCAATGTTAGCCATGTGTACACGATCACAGTGGTTATTGAAAATATTAAGGTTTATACCCGCCACAAGGGCATCACGCAAGGTATTTTGCTGATAAAGGAACCCAGGGTTTGTATTAGGTTCAACCTTGAACCAAGTTCCCCATTCATCAACGATCAGATCCACTTTTTTCTCAGGGTCATATTTATCCATGATGGCCGTATGCTTTTGAATCAGCTCTTCCATCACAACCGTTCTCTTCATATAATCAAACCATTTTTCTTCTTTAAATCCTGTTGCAAAATCATAGTTTGCCCGGTTTCGTGTATAGAAGTGAAGAGCAAGCCCATGCATCTCTGGGCGGTGATGTTCCCAAATATTTGTAACAACACTATCCGGGAATGGCTCGGTTCTTCCTGTTCCTTCCCGCATCATCACTTCCGTCCAGTGGTAATCTGCCTCACTTGGTCCACAAGCGATTTTGTAGATTGGCGTGCTTGAATAGTTCCTTACAAAATTTTGATAGCGGCGGTAGAGATCAGCATAATATTCGACTCTCATCTTGCCTCCACATCCCCAGTTTTCGTTACCAATCCCAAAGTATTTAAGTTTCCATGGTTTATCTCTGCCGTTCTTTCTTCTCAAATCCGCCATAGGGGATTGTCCATCAAAGGTGATATATTCAACCCATTCTTGCATTTCCTGAACGGTTCCGCTGCCTACATTTCCACAAATATAAGGTTCAGTATCTAACTGTTCACATAGGTCCAAAAATTCATGGGTGCCAAAATGATTGTTTTCAACAACCTGGCCCCAGTTATTGTTCACGATACTTGGACGTGATTCATAAGGGCCGATACCGTCCTTCCAATGATATTCATCGGCAAAGCAGCCACCAGGCCACCTTAAATTCGGGATGCTTAGTTTCTTTAGCGCTTCAACAACATCGGTGCGAATCCCCCGTTTATTTGGAATGGGTGAATCCTCTCCGACCCAGATCCCCTCATAAATACACCTTCCTAAATGTTCTGCAAAGTGACCGTAAATATGTCTGCTGATAACTTCCTTTTTTTCGCTCTTATTAACGTTAATGAGAGATGTCATTTTTTAATTCCACTCCTGTTATAATAGTTTTTTTATCCTTTTACTGCCCCTGCAGCAAGACTGGATATAAAGTATTTCTGTGCGAATATAAATACAATAATGATAGGCAGAACGGTTAATACAGAACCTGCAATCAAAACATCATAGTTGTTTCCATATGGCGAGAGCAGGCCCGCTAAACCAATTGGCAGCGTTAACATTTCTTTCGAACGCAGTACAACTAATGGCCAAAGGAAGTTATTCCAGCTAAACAAGGCGAGCAAAATGGCCATTGCTCCATAAGCAGGTTTCATTAACGGAGCCATAATGCGGAAGAAAATGCCATATTCTGTACAACCATCAATTCTAGCGGCATCCATCAAATCATTCGGCAGCCCTAAGGCATATTGTCTAAAGAAAAAAATGGCCAATGGATGAATGATCATTGGGAGAATAACACCGGTATAGGTGTTAACAGCTCCTAGCCCGATCATCATTCTAAACAAAGGAAGCATCAATATTTCAAAAGGAATCAGCATAATTAATAACACTAAGAATAAAACAAAACTTTGACCTTTGAACCGATACATCGCCAGGCTATACCCAACCATAGAAGAAAATACCAACGCTAGAATCGTAGAGACAAGAGTGATAATCACACTGTTTTTAAACCAGTGGAAATAGATGCTGCCTCCTGTAAACAAATACAAATAGTTATCCATACTCCAAAGGTTAAATTGAGGATAAACATTTAAGCCATTTCTCATCAGCTCTGTTGAAGGCTTAAAAGAAGCTATCGTTAATGCTACCAATGGAAACACGGCAATTATTACAGGGGTAATCATAAAGAGCAGTAATAATATCGATACCCACTTTCCACGATGCTGTCTCGTCATTTAATTACCTCCCTTACCACTGAACCCGGTCAGTTTTAGCTGAATGAATCCCAATATGGCGACGATGACCAATAATGTTACACCAATAGCAGAACCAAAGCCTAATTGGTTATATTGAAAACCTTCTTTGTATAGATATCCAACCAGTGTTAAACCAATATTTCCAGGAGAATTCACTTCCCAAAACACATAGGCTTCTTCAAACATTTTATAACCCGCAAATAAGGTAATCGTTAAAACATAAACCGAAACCGGCTTCAAAAATGGCAGGGTAATATGCCTGAATTTATTAAAAGCATTTGCACCGTCAATTTCAGCCGCTTCATACATCTCCTTAGGAATATTTTGCAGGCCGGTTAAAAAATAAATCATGTTCACACCCGCCCATCTCCAAGTTGCCAGTCCAACCATTAGAGCCATAAGTGTTGCCCCATTTTGCCGCCAAGCAATGGGATCAAGACCAAAAAACATAAGCACTGAATTACCGAAGGCTGATTCGGATTCTGCAAACAGCAACCGGAAGATGACACCCGCGACAATAGTAGATGTCAGAGCTGGAATAAAGATACAGGCTCTAAAAAAGGTTTTTCCTTTCATGATTTTTGAATTTAAAATGATTGCCAGAATTAATGGCAATGGAATTAAAATGGCGATTGTCCAAAAAGTGTATAAGGTTGTATTGTACAGTGCCTTATAAAAATTCGGATTAAATAGCTTTATGTAGTTATCCAACCCAATAAACCTCGACTGGCCAGGCACTACCTCCTGAAAGCTCATCACTACGGTAGAAATAACCGGATATAAATAAAATCCGCAAAATATCAGCAAGAACGGAAAGATGAACACATAAGGAGCAAATTTTTGAGCATATAGGATATTTTTAAATGTTCTGCCTTTCCTTTTGATCTTCACACTATAACTTACATTTGAAGTTAAGTTTCGAGGGGAATCTGGTTTCATGTTAAACCTCCCTTTTGCCTGTTTTCAGGGATAAACTTGAAGGCGGCTACTCTTGATGTATACTTGAAAAACAAGTACCTTCAAGTGTATCCCTGTTTAAGTTGAATCCGTTCTTTTAGCGGCTTCTCAGTTCATCTCCTGCTTGCTTTAATGCATCTTCAGGTGATTGGGTTTTTTCTCTAAGCACATTGTGCAATACATTTGTTTCAATCAAATCCCTTGCTAACGGTGTATGCTCCGTAATATTCAACGGATTAATCTCATCTTTTATTTCTAACAGCATATCAAATAGTCCATCTCCGAAGTATTCTGTGAATCTATTAGGCTCTCTTAATTCAGGAGCATCCCAAATATCATGTCTTGGTGGATCGAAGCCAAGTATCTCCCAGATTTTAATATTCGATTCTTTTGTGAGCTTAGCAAAAGCCAGGAAGTCCTTCGACAATTGAACATCCTTTGCTTGCTTTGTCACAGCAGTTCCTGTTCCTCCCATTCCAGCCGAACGAAAGCCGCCCTCTTCCCAGCTTGGCATTGGTTTGATGACCATTTTTCCTGACTGGTCAGGCATATGTTCAACAAATCGGCTTGCATACCAGGATGGCATAACTAATGCTGCTGCACCACCTTTATTCATAAAAGCATAAAATTCTTCCGTATCATGTTTCGAGCCTGGTGCAAGAACAGCAATATCATGCTTATAAAGCATATCGTGGATAAACTGTAAGACTTCGACATTGTCTTTATTATCAATGATTACTTCGCCCTTACTGTCAAAAATATCGGAACCTTTCTGGCTGATCATCGGGTAGAAGCTCCAAAATCCTGTTGTAAATACAGGCGTCATCGGTTTATCTGTTTCAGCTTTAATAACTTTTCCAACTTCTACAAAATCGTCCCATGTTTTAATATCATCAGGACTTACGCCAGCTTCATTAAAGATTTCTTTATTATAAAAAGCGACCGAAGCTCCCACGTGTGTAGGCGCACCATAATACTTCCCATCCGCAGAATAAATTTCGAATCTCGACTTCACAAAATTATCCAGCTCTGGTTCGACAATATCATTCAAAGGTTCTAACTGAATATCACCTTTCAGAAAATTCGGAAATCTATTTACCTCAATATCGACAATATCCGGTGCTCCTACGCCAGATTGTAAGGCAAGCAGAAGGTTGTTATGCATATCAGCATAGGGAAAGGACTCCGATTTAAAATTGATTTGCCGGTCCGGATAGGTTTCATTCCATCGTTTTGCCGCGTCTTCAAAGAACTCGACATGCAAACCCTGGAAGGTCCAGAAGGTTATATCTTGTGGTTCTCCGCTGCCTGATCCGGATGAGTTCCCTGAGGCAGACTCTTTACCTCCTCCTCCGCTGCAGCCTGCTAAAACAGTGCTAAAAACCAATAACATAATAAATCCAAGCTTTAACAACTTCCCCAATGTTTCATCCCCCTTTTTAGTTAAAGAATTTGTTTAATTGCATTTGCCAGTATCATGTTCTAAAATTTTCAAATCACCTCCTTGGTAACTGATAGATAAACAAACCATCATTTTAGTCAAAAGTATTGTTTAATGGTCCGGACAACCTATCAGTGTGATTAAGATTTTCTCAAACGGATTACATTCCAAGAAGTCCGGGGCAATCTAGCACTTAAGATGCCATCTTCCAGAATGGACTCGCCATTTTTATGTGGTGACACCGTCTGCTCTGCCGCTGTATTTACTGCTTTTAAATCATCATTTTCCAGAACAATATGTTCCACCAAACTGTAACCCTCAAAACTTCTAATATCACCGTTAATAATGATTGGTTCTTTTAAATGTTTGTTTACCATAAACAATGTCACTTCATCATTTTCTTCATTATAAACAGCTGCACTATCAATATATGGAACATCAGTAAAGTCCTTGCTGTCATATTTAGGTGATGAGAGAATTGGTTTTAGGGAGATTCCTCTTCCGTAAATCGATGCATGCATATAAGGATAATAAATGGTTTGCTTCCAGGAACCGCCATTTGCTTCCGTCATAATCGGGGCAATGACGTTCACTAATTGGGCCATACAAGCTATTTTTACTCGATCTGCATGTTGTAAAAGTGTAATTAACATGCTTCCTACTAAAAGGGCATCTTCAAAGTTATAATGATCTTCAAGCTGAGGCGGTGCTATTGTCCATGCTTCAATATTTTTATCCGACTCTCTGGAATGGTACCAAACATTCCATTCATCAAAGCTTAGATTGATGGTCTTCTTACTTCGATGCTTTGCTTTAATATAATCACAAGTAGAAATAACCGTCTTAATAAAGTGATCCATATCCATATTTTTAGCCAAATAGTTTGCAGGGTCATTGTTGTAATTTCCATAGTACTGGTGAAGCGAGATGTAATCGACCTGTTCGTAAGCAATATCCAGAGTGGTTGCCTCATACTCAGGAAAGGTTGCCATACTGGTATTCGAACTTCCACATGCCACTAATTCAATATCTGGGTCAACTCGTCTCATTGCTTTCGCTGTTTCTTGGGCGATCCTTCCATATTCATAGGCCGTTTTGTGTCCAACCTGCCATGGGCCGTCCATTTCATTCCCTAAGCACCAGGTTTTAATTTTATGAGGTTTTTCATAACCATGGGATTTTCTTAAATCGCTCCAGTAGGTTCCACCTGGATGATTGGTATATTCCAACAAATTTCTGGCAGCATCGATTCCTCTTGTCCCTAAATTTACCGCCATCATTACCTCGGCATTCACTTTTTTTGCCCAGTCAGCAAACTCGTTCGTACCAATTTCATTCGTCTCAATCGTTTTCCAGGCAAGTTCAAGCCTGCGAGGCCGTTCTTCCTTCGGCCCTACTCCGTCTTCCCAATTATAAGCAGATACCATATTTCCACCAGGATACCTAATGATGGGCACCTGTAACCCTTTTACCAGATCAATAACATCCTTGCGAAAGCCTTGTTCGTCCGCGTCTGGATGTCCTGGTTCATAAATCCCTCCATAAACGGCACGTCCAAGATGCTCGATGAAAGAGCCATAGATCCGGTCATCCACTTTCGCAATTTGAAAATTCTTATCCAGTATCATTTTTGCAGTTAAATCTTCTGACATAAAAAACACTCCTTTTGAAATTCTTATACAACTTCCCCAATTCTTTCTGCAAGAATATCTCTAAGGAGCAAAAGCATCAGCCACAAGTATGTACGCGCTTTCAAAAACCGCTAACAAATTAAAATATAGATTTGAGGAAAGAGAACCTGCACGTACGAACATATAAGTTTTACCAAAAATTAAAAGTGGGACGTACAAGTTTTGTTGGTTCGATTATATATCACATTTTTTTGAATATCAATTATTTTTTGAATTGTTAATTAATTGTTTTTTTCAGATGTAGGCCATTTTACTTTATCTGCATAATTAAGCCAGTATCCGTGAATTGGCTAAAACTGATGATTTTAGAAAGGTGTAGCTTGTTCATAAAATGCAGTAGACTTACATTTGTAACCGTTGTACTCTAAAGTAATCTATCCCTATATCATTCACTCTGTGTTTAGCCGTAGTATGAACAAGCGATTTAGTTTATGAATAAAAAAACCCCAGGGATTTAAGCCCCGGGGATAATAAAACGCTTGTGAATAGGAAATTTAATCTGGGATAACATGCTTCCTGATACTATATCAAAATCATAAACTTATAGTTATAAATTACTTAGCTTTCCGCTCAAAATGGTAATGCAGCCGGTACTCGCAAATCTCCTTTGTCCAATCATAAACGGTATCCCTATCTTCGGGCACAATATCAAAGTTGATTCGGAAGACCCCATCTTCAAAAGTGACAAGCCCATTCGAACTCCCACTCCACTTAGTCATCGGCATCCTGGCAATCAGCTTGCTGACACCCTCTTCATCATACTCCCAAAGACTTCTGGATGATTTGTCCGAGAAATCAATCCGTTTCCGGTACTCCGTTTCAGTAAGATACTGATGAAAGAAGGGTGCAACCTCTTTGGGTGTAACCGGCTTGTTCCAACCTTCTGCACCCCTTTGAAGCATCGCCAGAAGGACAACCATTTTATAGCTCTTGGCCATACCTGTCTTTTCGGCTTCCTCCAGCCAGTTCCGGTACCGCGCGAATATTTCTTGTTCTCTTTCTGAAAGCTCTCCTGCCCATTCCAGAAACCCAATATAGGACTTGAACTCCTGCCGATATTGAATTGATTCTGACCTGCCTTTTAAATGAAGCTCCAAGTAGGTCGGCCTTCTTCCCAGCTCCTGCTTTAACATTAGATAGTCATTGAACAGCTTGTCACGAAGGGGATGCTTTTTCCTCGCCATTTCCTTCAACAGATCTATAACCTTAACATCCAGTTCGAGCTCGCACATATTGGGCACATTGGGCTGTATGCTCTTGGCCTTGGGAGGTGCCTGATTAACTTGCAACAAACTCAGTTTGATATCGGCATTCCGGTAGTTTCCAATCAAATCGATGATAGTGCAGTATTCCTTTCCTTCGTGCAACCGCAACCCCCGGCCAATTTGCTGGGTAAACACCGTCAGTGATTCAGTCGGGCGTGTGAACAGCAAAGTGTCGACTGGCGGTATGTCCACCCCTTCGTTAAACAGATCGACGGTAAAAATGACATCCAGTTCTCCCATTGCGAGCTGGCTGATCGCCTTGTTGCGGCTGATGCCAGCCTGCTGGGAATGCAGGCTGACGGTCCTAAAGCCTTGGCCGTTAAAATACCCTGACAGGAAATCGGCCTGCCGAATCGATGAACAGAACCCGATGGTCCTCGTCTGTTTCTTCTCCGTCCAGGCTTTAAGTATCTTCTCGGCCACTTCCTCGCGCAGCTGGACCTGCAAAAGCTCCTCCTCATCATATCTCGTCCCAAGCCAGCTAATCTGGCTATAATCCGTATCATCGTATACACCGTAATACCTGAACGGAGCCAGCCAGTGCCGTTCAATTGCCTCAAGAAAATCAAGACGATAGGCAACGTTCCCGTCACAGATGGCATACACATCCTTGTTGTCGTTCCTATCCGGTGTGGCGGTGATGCCCAGCAGGAAGTCCGGTTCAAAATAATCAAGGACCCGCTGATAGGTATTGGCCGCTGCATGATGGAACTCATCAATAATGATCAGGTCGAACTCATTGGGCTTAAATTTCTCCAGATGACTTTTTATGCTTAATGTATAAACCGAAGCAAAAACGGCATCTGCTTCGCCTTCTTTTGTACGACCATTGTATATCCCGTACTTTTTTTCCGGCATGATGCGTCTGAAAGACTCCTTGGCCTGGTGCAGGATTTCCTCCCTGTGGGCGATGAACAATATCTTTTTAAAGTTCTCCGCAAAAAAGCCGGCAAGATAAGTCTTGCCCAACCCGGTCGCCATGACGACTAGTGCCTTGTCGTATTCTTCCTCCAGCGTCTTGTTCAGTTCCTCAAGGGCTTCGATTTGTGCGAAACGAGGCTGGATCTGCCCATAGCTTTGTTTCTCTTCAAGAACAACATCAGCCTCATGTACCAGCTCTTTTTCCGCAGGAAGCATCATATCCAGTTCCTCTGTCTCGGTCCAGGTCTTGGCCAAATTTGGGTTCTCTTTATGTACCTCCTCATAAGATTCCCGATACTCTTTAAGCGTTTCGAAGTTCAAAGAAACCGTCTGGTCGGCGAAAAACAGCTTAAGAAATTCGGCCAAAGCCTCATCAAAAACCTTTCTTTCATTACTGACTGCCAGGTTCCACTCCACTCCATGGGAGAGAGCAGACCTTGAAAGATTGGATGAGCCGATAAAAAGGCAATCCTCTGTTTCCCCTGAGAACAAGTAGGCCTTAGGGTGAAAAGAAACTCCGTTGCTCCTCCACAGCCTCACCTGGATACTCTCATCAATCTCAAGCAGCTGCTCCAGTGCCTCAGGCTGTGTCACATGAAAATAATCGCCTGTAAGGACCTTAATATCAGCTCCCCGTTCAGCAGCCTGTTTCAATCCAGCCTGCAGAAAATCAACTCCCGACTTCATTACAAACGAAGTCAGGATGCAAATAGTCGAAGCTGATTGCATTCTTTTCAGAAGCTGGGCACCCAGGCCACGGGTCACAAGCTCAACCTTCGTCATCTTCAACCTCAATAAGGAATACCTTTTCCTTAAACCCTCCCCGCTTTTCAACCTTTTTCTTACGAACTTCTTCGACTTCTTCTATTGAAGAACCGTGATATTCAGCTAGTGCATGGAGAATCTCCAGCAGATCGGCCAGCTCCTCCACTGAATCTTCTTTTGATTCAGTTTCTACATATTCATTCAATTCTTCAAAGGCTTTCTTTTTTAGTTCCGTTATGTATTCTTCATTGCTAAGTATTCTAGTAGAAAAATTTTTACCTGTCTTTTCAATGACTTCTGGAATCAGGTCGCGGACTAGTTTGTTGTAAACTGGCATATTAATCACCTTTCATCTAATACTGTATTTTAAATTTCTCAACATATTTAAATTATAGGGTATAAATAAGTGATCCAGAAAGGCTTGTATAATGACTTCTACTTTATTCAATAAGCATATTAAAATAAACTGCCTAATAAGTATACTATTATTTATGGTACGGTTCACCATAGTTATTTAAGAGGCAAAAAACAGGGCACTGGGGTAATTCCCAATGCCTAATTCATAAATTCACGTGAATTTCTATCTAATTTTAATTCCTCAATATAAATTTTAAGATTCCAGCGTATCCATCTATTTTATATTTACGTACCCAAAATCATGTGAATAGGCGCAATTTTATAATAGAATTATTAGTTTCTTTTTTTACATTATATATAAAACAAACTAACTTAAGATTAACTTTGAATATGATTAGCTAGGATAACTTACACCAGCCCTTCCAAAACAGCAGCCGACTCCTTAATAAACCCTTCCCAACAATCCTGTTTTTTAGCCCACTGAGTAACATTCTGATCGCCTGCTGATTCCCGTAGATAATTTAATGCATTTGCAGCAATAATCCTAACTACATCTTTCCATTCATCAGATAGTTCTTGCTTGTTCCATACATCAATTAGAGAAATACGGTCGTTGTATAAATGACCAAGCATAGCAACAGTATAGTAAATAACGTTTGCTCTGTACCCTTTCAGTTTCATTGCATCAACTATCTCCGCGACATAGGCATTGATTAACCTTCTAGCGATCAGTTCCTTGTAAAAATTGTTGTTGATATCTTGTATTGGCTTAATAACTTTGCCATCATCATTAATATTCAGACTTTGCTTCCAATACTGACTGTTTAAGTCCATAAACTTCTTGAAAGCTTCCTCTCCACCTTTACTTGAGACGTGAGGGTATCCATCCCAAGACATAAAGTATTTCGCCAATTCTACCTTCGTTATTACCTTTTCTTTAGGGTACATCTTTTTAAATGCTGTTTGTTCTTTTCCTTTTGAACGACGGCTAATATCAACCATATATTGGCCTCTAGCACGTTCGAAATACCACTTAGATTCTTCTTTACGGTTATCAAATGTAGGTATCCATGTATTGCGTGATAGTTTTTCAATATCTGACATAAACCTTGTATTAGCCAAGAGATCTGATTTATTTATTTTGTTTTGAGTGTTTGCATATTCAGATATTTTTGCAATTAGTTGATCTTCTAAATCATGGCGATCAACATTTGGGACATCATTTGCCTCACTTGTATTTAAAATTGTTAATTTAGTTTGTACATATACTCCATCCAGATCAATTTCATTCTTATACGCCTGATGGATAGAGGCTGTTGTTTGACCTCCGTTTACAATTTGCCAGCTAGTTAAAGATTTAATCTCATAAAGATTTGAATCTCCTATTTGAACAATGTCACCAGACTTGGCAACGCTTGAAATACCGTTGTTATAAGCAACAAAAAGTTCTCGTTGCTCTGAGTCTTTTAACGTATCTCGAATACCTTTGTTTGTTCCTCCACGGGCTTGTAGAAATGAGCGCACATTTCGCTCTACCAATTTTGGCCCCCAGTCATCATATAGTTTTGCTAGTAAATTAGCAGGGATTGCACCAATATAGCAATCTATTAAACCACTTCCTGTAGGATTAGGAACGTGCATTAATTGAATCGTTGATTTATATTCTTCTTCAAATTGAATATCAAATTCTCTTATACCTTGCTCTGCTTCAGAGAGTTTATAAACTCTATCCATGTCCCACACATGTACATTTACTGTTTCAATTCCAGGAATAGATAGATCTATTGGTTTATTTGTCAGATAAAATTTACTGGAGACAACAAATATGTTTACTTCCTCTATCTCATTACGATTACTTCTAATTAACTTAATTAGATCAAGAAATTCCATTGATTTATCTACCGTCTCAAAGATAGAGTCCACGTTGGTAAAGAACCTTTTAGCTTTGTTTGCCACCTCTTTTATTGTGGTCATATTAACTACTGGTAAAGAATCATTTGTAAATAACGGCTCATAATCAACAACGTAAAGATTAAGGACATTCGTATCTTCAAAGTAAAGGTACCCGTTTATTTGTAGCTTTTGGTCTCGTTTAGCATAGTATATAAGGGTTGGCTCGTCCTCCATATTGATATACGGAAGGACCTCTTGCAAAAAAGGTGTTTGTCTGGATCCCACTACATTTGCCTTCTGCTCGACAGTGTCTAAGAATTCTTGTAAAAACTCTAGCTTTCGTTTATCTTCTATCATTTCTCTACTTCCTTTTATTCAACTTAAAAATGTCTTCCACATCCACTATGAATTCCTCACAATGAGATAGGTCTAAAGAATAGGAAATCCTGCTTACACCTTTAGGAAGCTGTTTCGATTCTATTCTAGGAAACTTTTCTCTTACCTCATAGGCTAATTCTTCATGTATAAAAAAATAATTACTGTTATACTCTTCCACTTTAATATTGTTTAATAGAAGTATTTCTTTAAATTTAACCGCAAGTGAAGGAGCTTTTTTTATAAGCTTCTCTTCAATGCTTTTTGCTGTATTTTCTAAAGTGCAGCCAACTGTATTGTTCTTCTCAATTTTTAACACATATAAAAACAGCTCGTTAATAACTGGATTCAGCTCTAACTGTTTTTCACTGGAAATCTTGACTTCATCCCGTATCTTTGGGGAGAGAGTTTTAATCTCTATACCACTTTTCTTTCTTACAAAGTCTATTCGGAACCTTAGGGGTCCTTTCCAGTCATTAATGATTAAGGGAGGATCCGACGGAAAATATTCCAGCCATTTGTTAATATAATATAATTCTCCAAACAATCCCGCTTCCTCTTCTTCAGAAAGTTTTGCATCCCATTTCTTTTTAAAGAAATTATGCCATCTATCCAGCACTTCATATATCGAAGTATACAAAGGTAATTCTTCGTCTACTAGTATGTGATCTACGATGTTCTGTAGCACATTTTCGAATATATCGTCACTCTCATCAACTTCTTGTGATATAACCAAAAAGTTTTTTTCTTTTAATGGTCCAATTTTGGCAAAGTACTCTTGATTAATATGGATTCCTCTCCACATTGGAAATGCTTTTAATTGTTCAGAATTCCAATTCTCATAAGTAATATCAATATATAATCGCTTTTGATTATTTAATAAATCTAAGCCTATTAACAAGTAAGGCTTTTGAAAATAGATTGGTTCTAGCTGGTATACATCTTTATTTTCTTCTTTTGACGCTCGTTCCACTAGTGTGTTAAAACTATTGGATATATTTATCATATTATTTATTCCTTCCAACTGTTCGATTATGAACGTACCCATTGCTAGTTTTGGCTCTATCACCTGATCTTGTAGGTTCTAATTCAATATCTGGGAAAGATAAAGCTATCCCTATCGGTACTAAATTCTCGCTGAAGTTTATTTTTAACTTTTTAAATGGTTCCACATCAGGATGCAATGGATAAATCATAAGAACGGGGTTCTCTTTGTTCCGTAGTTTTCTATTTTCATTTTTGTTATTCGAGCTGACTTCAATGTCAACAAACTCTTGATTAGAAGCAACAATTGCGCCAAGATCTACTAGTTTGTTAGCTTTTCCTTTGTCTCTGCCAATACTTCTTAACACAGCACTCTCAATTGATACCGGACCTAAGTTGACTTTCCACTTTTTTATATTCTTTGTTTTTACTTGCTCTGTTTTCAATGTACTAGGCGTTACATCTACAACAGCTACATTAAATGTATTCAACTTTCCTTTAGCGTTTAAATCAGCTATATAATTAGCTATTTTCTTACTATTGACTTTTGAAGCAGCTGAGCTAGTTTGATAATTTAATAAAAATTCAATAATAGTAGCACTTGGTATTTGTTTAGCTATATGGTACCGAGTAGAGCCTTCTTTTATTTTAAATTGATCATCAATACTATTGAGTAATTTTAGAGTTGCATCCATATTCATTTCATAAAAAGCCTTATCCTTATCAAAGATACGAGTTTGTTGAAGACTGTTTGAGTAATTTGGAGTTTTTTCCGCAGCCCTCATTTTATTTGGACTAGTAACACTCATGCTCTTGTGATCTTTCATTTTAGCAGCATACTCTTCGGGAGTAACATCTAACTCATCATATTTTTTGAATTCTTCTCTTAGCTCACTCATTACATTCGACAGGTGTTCAAAGTTATCTGCCAGATCTTTACTTGTATAAATACGACACAGATCCATATACCCTTTTCTATACCCAAACCATCTTCCCATTTGCATTAATGAATCGTACATAGCACTGTTTCGGTAGTAATAGGAAATGGATAATCCATCTAAGGTTAATCCTCTTGATAGCTTGTTCCCGCCAATTACAATTACATTTAATCCATTTTCTTTATGCTTTTCATATTCTAGTGCATCATCACTTTCACCATTTATTTCCATTACTTCTACTTTACCAATAATCTTTCGAACTTCTTTAAAGACTTCAACCCAAGAATATACTTTGTCGTTTTCTTCAGACAATTTATTAAATGATTGAACTGGAATAATATCTTCTTCATATAAATTTCTTAATTTATCTATATACTTACTATCCAAGTCGTAAAGTACTTCATTAGATAATTTCTTATAAAACTTATCAATAACGCTGCACATAGAGTTCTGGATATCCGTGAACCTACTAGTGTGTATAAGCATAGAATTATGTTCGTTCTTTTGTCCTCTCAGATTTCTAATAGCAATTGTTAATAAAAATGAAAGAACAGCCTCCTCCATCGTTGGTGGAACTTGTTTAAATATATCTGTATCATCTTTACTTGTTATATCATCTAGTAAACTAACATCTGTTTCACTAAGATATCTAATATACATTGGCTTATTATCTTCCATATATCCTGATGTGTTAAAGAACTCGTCTGGGCCACAATAGTCCTTAGGTTTAGGCAGAGATATTGCAAAGTCTTTTGGGTATAAGTCCATTCCAACATCTTTGTGGTTCGCCTCAGCGTTAATTAATAAATTCGCGAACGGTGTAGCAGTATACCCCACATATGCCTTTTTATCGAACAAGCTTAATAGCTCTCTAATCTGCTTGTTTATAGTGCTTGGTTTGGTTTTATTACCTGTATCAATACTAGCTTGGTCAGCCTCATCATCAATGATTAAAGTTGGCGGATTAACATCAGACATATTAATACTATTCCTAATCAAGTCGATAAGATTTGGAAGGACATCTTTATGTTTTTTTACAATTGCCAATATAGGCTTTTCTAAGTTCCTAATCCCTATGGCATTTGCTGTTGAGATATCCTCTTGTGGTGTAGTCCATGTTTCTATTTGTGTACCACCAGTTTTTATCTTAGCTACCCCTTGCCTCTCATTTGTGATAGGATCTATGGTTCCTACAACCTCTTTTTCTAGACGAAGTTGGGTTTGAGTCCTTAAATCGTTATGCATTCCAGCTAATACAATTATTAGTTTATAACCCACATCAAATGCTTTGTTGATTAGCCCTGTAAAGTTAGCAGTCTTACCGGATTGGACATACCCTAATACCAACCCCCTATTATCAAAGTCTTCTTTTGCCTTTGGGTTACCTATACAATCTAGTATCTCATTGGTAGAAATATCTATAGAGCTGACCGTATCAGAATCCCATTTCTTCTCACCTAAAAGATATTTTTCATATCTTGGCCAGAAGTATGAATATCCCTTAGAGAAATCCCCCCAATTAAATGATCCATTCCCTTTTAAAACACCGGGCTTTTCTACATTAAAAGACCCGTACTTTGCGTAAGCTTCCAAGGCCAAACTTTCCTTTAAACCCTCTTCCAGCTGTCCCACTTTGTTAGTAAAATTTTCTTCCGTCTGCCTTATTGCTTGATTTAAAGGGTCTTGCATTCCATAGTTTTTGTACATTGTGAATAAATTATCAATCATAATCAAATAGCTATCTCTATCAAAATTTGACACTAGCAACAACTTCTTTCTTTACAATATCTTTTATAGTATGAATCTCGATACTTTCAAAGCCATTCATTAATGAGATGGACTCGGAGATTTGATCCAAGCTTATTTCCACACCAGAATTTACAAGAATTTCTGCATATTCTATAATTGTTTTCTTCTGGCTCTCATCAATTGTTTGCCTCTCTTGTTTAACCATTGATTCCGTCTTTAATAGATTGTTAGGTGATCCTAACTCAATTAACTTAAGATAAAGATTTACTTTCCTTTTTACCTCATCATCTAACTGTTTTAAAATATGTGTCAATATAGGATGGTTTCTGTTAAGCACATAATTACTAATATTGTCATCCKAGTGTAATTCCCAAGTGTTTAATGAGCCTTTAACTTTTTCCCCTGTTCGTGATGCCCTAGTTCTATAGAGCATTATTTCATGGGAGAGTTGTCTATAATATTTCGCTATTGCTTCTAATGCTTCCTTTATATCTTCTGGAATAGTGACAGTAGATTTCTTAACGTCTAACTTCCACTCTTCATCCGCATCATTAGTAAAGTCTACTTTAATTCTTACTAATTCTGAGGTTGTATCTTTAGGAAATAATCCGAACCAATCACCATATGATACCAATCTATTCTCCCTATAAATGTAAAAACCTTGGTGATCTCTCCAGCCTTTTATACCCCCAGCCTCTCTATGCTCTTTTTTATTAAAAGTTGAAGGGTGTGGAAGTACATAAGGAGTAACGACTACCTTTTTTCCATTTGATTGAAGAAATTGGATTTCCCCTTCATAACATCGAGGATTTTCTTCTAAGAATGGATTCCATGGTAAAAGTTGATTTCCGTTAATCTCCAAAAGGATTTCTCTTTCTAATAAGACGTGAAAAACCATCTCAAGGTACTTATGAATACGATTTACTTTACTAAAGAAGCTACCTGACTTAACAATGTTATTTGTTCCATAACCACAAAATCTATCTAGTTTATCAATAAACACAATGGTACCGCTATCCCCTTGGATTTCGTCGAAATTTAGTGTTATATCTACAGGGATTGAATTATAAAGTAGCCATTCATTCTTCCTACTTACATAGTCCAAGTCCCAACATCTGATAGAGAAATTAGAGTCCTTTTTACTAACAACGGTTAATCGTTTACCCAAAGAAAAAGCAGCAGTTTTTAATCCCATACCAAATCTACCTAATTCATCACGCTCGCGTTTATCTCTCGGGTCCTTAGATCCAACGGTCATTGCTGTTTGTAGTTCTAATTCATCCATACCGATACCGTTATCAATAATTTTAATAGAACCATTTCCTTCGTTAAACGTAAAATTAAGACTAACTGTAGTCGCTTTAGCATCAATGCTATTATCTATTAAATCAGCTATCGCTGTCTGGGAGTTGTACCCAATGCTTCGTAAAGCTTGGATTACTGGAGAAGCCGATGGTTGCGTAATTATTTCATCCATTAAGTTCACCTATTTCCACTTGATTTCCATAAATATTATTCTAGCAGGTTATTTTGATATTTTTCGTATCATTGGATGTTTACGATTAATAAAAAATGTAATATTATTATTATCTGCCACAAGTTCCCAGAAACGTATAATTGTATTATCAGTTATCCTCTTCCCTCTACCCGTAAATGGTCTCGACCCTTTTACTGATACTTGTTGAATAATTCTTCTAAAATCTTTTTAATCTCACTAACAGGGTTAGCGGTGGATTTTTTCATATCTATTCCCCATACAAAATCCTGATTATTAAGGATATCTATTTTTATCCAAACTAATTTATGTGTATCATTAGTTTTGTGCATGCCCCACCATGTAGCGATGATCTCGATATAGATAGAAGCCCTGAGATTTAGTATAACCATCTTTTGTAGCGAATTTATCAAATTCTTGCAGTGATAATTTAGAATGATCCGGCAAATTTTAAAATTTTATTTTTTCCGCCATCCGTTGTTGAGTTGCTATGTGTTTTGGGTTAAAGGATTAAAAGGTTCTAATTGATAATCATTAACTTTTATTTTCAATGCTTTTTTTCCTGGAACTGACCCCTCAAAAAACAGTGAAATACTAGATAAATGTTCTCTCAATGTATTCATTGAATATCAGATTCCTGAAAAGTATCAATTTCTCGCCAAACTACTAAAGTACCACTTTCCTGACTTAAAAACTCATTGAATAAAGGTGCATTTTTATATTCCTGTAAGTCTGGTGTTATTAAGAACCACTCGTTTACATTAGAAATGCACTCCAAATCCCATTGTTTAATGGAAACGATGCCATTTTGATAAGATTGTCAAATCCGTGCATTGGGAAAAGTATGCTGTTTTTAAACCCAATCCAAATCGTCCTAAATCAGCATTGGCTCTTGGAGAACCCGGATCACTTGTAGCTATTCGCATTGCTTCTATTAGTTCCGCGTTTGTCATTCCAATACCGTCGCCAAGGAGAGAAAATTCTGTTTCTAAATTTGGTTGACAAGCAATTTGTATATGAGGTCGCTTTTGCCGAAATGCTATTATCAAGTACATCAGCCACAGCCGACCTCAAAAGTATAACCTATGTCTCTCAATGCAAGTTTGAAACAATTGGTTGAGCTTCTTCTGTTTTCACTTTGCCACCTTCTTTTTGAAAATTTTAACATTGTTACAAAACTATATAAATAAAAGATTCTTTTAATAAACTCAGTATTTTTCTTACTAGCTTAACTTAAATAAAAATAGCTTGATTCTAGGTTTTATTCAAAAATGCCTATCTATATTAATTGTACATTAACTTAATGATAATTTTTATACTTTTAAAGAATTGGAATAATTATATTGTATCGGCAAAAAAGCTGCATCAAATAGACGCAGCTAAATCATATATTAAAATAATTCTTTAGGCATTTTCTTTTGAAATTAAAAAATCCCCTGTATTATTATCCAACTCTTCTCCTAACGATTTTAGTAAACCTTCCGCTATGAATCTTGCTAAAAGAGGCGGAACAGCGTTCCCTACCTGCTGATATTGTGAGTCTTTTGTTCCAAAAAACCTGTAGGAATCTTGGAAAGACTGTAACCTTGCGGCCTCCCTTATACTTATGGCTCTGTCTTTTGTTGGGTGTATCCACATAGATTTTCTAACATTGACAACTGTGTCTGATGTTTCACTATAAGCAAGCCTCTTATAGATAGTATTCTGTGTTCTAGTATAATCGGTATATGTGGATTTTAGTGAATCTTCTAAATCATGAAAGTTCTGACCTTCCTTAAGGGCTCTAAACCTTTTCAATGCTTCTTCTCGTGAAGCAGTCATAACATGATTAAATAGTTTTGAATCGCCATTATTGTTTAGGTACATATTTAAAGTACTATCTAAAATAGGCGGATAAGAAGCCCTGTCTAATTCATCATCTTTTACATCAGTATTTGGCGTTATGCCCTCTAAATCCCCTATTGCGTCATAAATCTTAAAGAATTGATTTTTATGTGAAAATAATGGTTTTGGTACCTGTATTGCTTCTCCTTTTAAGTGTTCTTTTAGTACACCCATTAATATTAACCTTTTTCTTTCTTGAGGAACACCATATTGAGCAGCATTAAAAATATAATCATCTTGGTTTATAACATATCCTAAATCTAAAAGCTTACGTTTAATATAAGTAAATACATTGAAAGTTTTAATCTTGATGACCAGATCTGCGTCGTTAATTTCAAACCCAAAGATTTTTACATTGTTAATTATAACCTCATAAATTTTATTAATAATTTTTTGTGTTTCAATAATCCGCTCTAATAAAGATATTAATTCTGTAAGATCAGCTTGTCTCTCTGTAATAGAGTGGTTTAGAATATTCCCTAATTCTAGCCATTCTAATTGATATTCAGGATCCCAATAGTCAGCATGCACATCATTCCATTTCCATTTTATATTAGGACTATTTATGAAAAATTTACGATTACTTTCTTTTTCTAAGAAACTTATTAAGTCTTCGCTTCTGTGTTTCTTAACCTGTCTAAGAAGACTATTTAGTTTTGAAATTAGTTCATTCTTAATAATGAAAGGCTTTAAATTTCTTTTGTTTTGATATGCCTCTAATAAAAAATTGACCAATCTCTCGGTGTATATAGTAATGCTCCCTATGTTAATTTTTTCCTCTTTAGCAACTATCCCTAACTTCTCAAGCTCACTTTCGTTATCCTCTCTTAAAAAAAACATGTGTTTATCAGATTCAAGAGTTTTGACATTTTCCATAACAAATGCTTTAGGACGTATTTCTTCTATTGCTCTGATATATTCTTTGACCAACTGGTTATTAGAAGAAATTAGAGTGTTTTGTTGTCTATTTGCGTTTGAAAAACCTTGACAAGGAGGTCCTCCTATAATTATATCGATATCTCTAAATTCTGTATTCTTTTCACCATAATCGTTCCTATATTTTAGTTTAGTAATATCTTTATGTAAGGTTACTCCATCATGATTAATTTCATACGTCTGCCTAGCATATTCATTAATTTCAACTGCAACCTTAACTTTAAATCTTCCAGTTTGTTCGAATCCATTGCTTAAGCCTCCTGCACCAGCGAAGAGATCCATGACATTAAACTTTTCCATAAAAAAACCTCACTTCTATAAGAAGTAACTTTAATTACTTTTTATTTTACTACAGAACGGTTGTTCTTATCAAATAACTTGGCTAACTTTTGAATTATATCATTTTTTTATAATAAACAATAGACCTTACCAAATTGCATTAATCATAAAAGATAAGGGTAAATTTTTAAAAGAACCTTTTACAGGAAGTGATCTAATTGGCAGAAAAAATTTCAAAAGAGCAGCGATCTAAAAACATGAGGGCGATAAGATCAGTATCTAAGTTAGAGAATGAAGTTAGCAAAGCACTTTGGAAGAAGGGATTCAGATTTCGCAAGAATACAAATATGTTTGGTAAGCCAGATATATCTATTAAGAAATACAAAATTGTAATCTTTATTGATTCTTGTTTTTGGCATAGTTGCTCAATACATGGAAATATGCCAAAAACAAACCAACAATATTGGTTAAAAAAACTAGAAAGAAATAAATTAAGAGATGAAGAAGTGACAAGATTTTACTTGGATAAAGGATGGAAGGTCCTTCGTGTGTGGGAGCACGATCTTAAGTTGGAATTTGATAGTACAGTTAATCGAATAGATCAGTTTTTAAAAAAAGCAATTTTATCATAATAATAATTTTCTAAAAATAATTTATATACTAATTCCTATAGTGTCTCCAAATCTGAATGAAAAATTGCACGTTCTGATTTGGTCCATGAGCGCTTGGTTTCCATCGCTCCCATTATCTCGGACGAACTTTAAAGCTTTTCTGGTAATCGCAGATATATAGGTAGAAAGGAGCTTTCTCGCTTCCTCAGGATCGATTTGTTCAGTACCGATTTCGAATTCTTCAAGGTCGAGAGTTTCTAATTCGTTTTTTAGTTGTTGATTGATAATCTCCTCGTAGATTCCTTGTTTCATGTGAACACCTCTGGGTGGGTTTTTACCCTTATTATAACAAATATTAGGAGGAGGTTTTTAGCTTGCAGCTTTTTGTGATTTACCATTAAATCAATTATTAGGGTTAACGGAGAAAAAGAAAAAAACATCCTAATTGTTAGGATGCTAGTTTAATATCTATAATCTCATATAAGCCAATATCTTTTTAGAAGCATTTGTCTGTAAGATTTTAAAATCATTGCCTAAATAAAAGTCATTAAGGATCGGCTCATCATCATACTCTACACAGACAATCCTTATGCCTGAAAGTTTATTGATTAATAAACAATTTCCCAGTGCCAACAGTAAAATTTTCTTACCTTCGACTTTTCCTTTGTAAAGATCAGATCTTCCTAGTTGAGCTATTAGAATGGAATTGAAAATATCTGCGTTCTTATTACCGGTTAATAATTTCTTTGACGTTTTTGATACATCATGAAAGTTAAAGTGTTTAATCATTAAGGAAAAGTATCCCACAATTTCATTGTTGTTTTCTTCATCTAAGACAAGACTTGTCCGAGTGAACGATCTTTTTTCATTTTCAATTGCTTTAGTATGTAAAAATAATTCGACATCTTTATTTTTTACGCATTTAAAAGAAGAGAGAAATTCTCTAACCTCACTCTCTTCTTCAGATGCTTTAATTAAACTTTCTAAACTTATTATTTGCATTTTCTTGACTTCAGAATACTTTCTGCATGACGTATTCTGTCTTTATTGCTCAATTTTATATCATTAAATAAGTTTGTTTCAGGTATTTTAGTCCTGGGAGTTTTGAGTAGTTTTTGCACATCAGATTCAGTCAGAGTATATGGGTCAAAAATAGTACTCGTAGCCATATCTTTTTCCTCCTCGTTGCACATCCTAAATCACCTCTTTTAACTATGTTAAAACAGGCATAGTGTGCAAGTATATAGAAAAATTATACAAAAAACAGACAATATTTTCAACAAGCCTCAAAAATTTACAACAAATTGTCAACAGTTAAAGAATTTAACTTCCCATATTTTAACCATGCTTTGACGATACCTATAGGTTTTTACCCTTTATTCTTTTGGACAAACAAGAACTGCCTACGCTTGTGTAAGTTGTTTGTATAAGAATTGCTGTCTAGTTCACCAACTTATTCTGATAAATCCCGGATAAGTGAAAAAAGAGAAAATTCATGTCAAATGACGCACGCGAACCGTCCCCTTGCTTCCTTCCCGTTCTTCTTTTACAGTATCCAGATATTGAGTAAACTCCGAGACACCTGAATAGGACAGGCAAAGATATTCTTTCGCTCTAGTCATGCCAATATAGAAGAGGGACACTTCCCGTTCCTTGTTTTCTTCTAAAGGAAAAGGCATCGAATCGACATTGACGATGAACACGGCTTGAAAATCCAGTCCTTTGCTGCTGTCGATTGTACTTATTTTGACGCGGTTATCTTCTTTTTCAAACGACCGCTTCGAATTTTCATTTTCGGTAATCCAATAGAAAGGCAGGTCTGCAGCTGCCAAGGTCCGTTTAATCGTGTCAATAATATGGTGATTGTGGGTTTTCTTTACACGGTAAAGGATTAACATTTCATGTAGGGGCACATTTCGTTGTTGATGAAGCTTCCGGATCATCCTGGCCACCAGCTGCATCTCTTCCGGAAAGTTCTTCGTTTTGAGTATTCCAGGCTCCGGACCTTTCCGCTTGGTACTTTGCGGTGCAATAATTTCCCCTTCCAGATCACGATTGACCACTTTCTTTTTAAACATGGAGTGCTTACGGTAAAAGTCCCAGGCAAACTTAACGATTTGCTTTGTGTTTCGGTAATTAATGGAGAGAACCTTTGATCGCCCTTGAAAGCTAAGCCCGGTATCCTGGACCAGAGAGCGTTTCCGTTTATAAATGCTTTGGGCCCGGTCTTCCACTAATAATAGTGATTGGGTGTTTTCGTTTAATACAGAGCTGACAAGACTTAGCCAATCCGCTTCAAAATCCTGGCCCTCATCAATTAAAATCGCATCATAAGTAGGAAGAATGGCTTCTTTGTTCTTAAGTTTTTCCAGCAGCACAGGGATTTGGCGCTCATGAATCTTTAAATCATTTTTTAGCCAAGAGTGAAAATTTCGGACGAGAATATTCTTGCTGCTCGTAGGGTTTTCAGGCTTCTCGGCGGAAAAATCGAAATCAAACAAATCCTCTGGTTCATTCAGCATGTGCAAAATCATTTGCTGAATGGAGTTCGAAAGCGAAATGTTATAGCAAAGAATCAGGATTTTCCAATCAGGATGTTGCTTCGCCAGCATTTTCGCCCTGCTCGCCAGGATAATGGTCTTGCCGCTTCCTGCCACACCGCGGATTAAACGGTTTTTGTCCCCAATTTGCTTTGCCAGGTTTTCCTGGTGCAGATCCATGGTTTTGATATCATGCAGAGACAGCAGCAACTGATCCTGATATGGAACCGGCGGCTTGAACTCCGCACTGATCCGAACCTCTGGAAACAGATGATAGCGGATTGCATTGATGTCTTCGAATGATAGTGGTTCACGCAAACGGTAAGGGACGACAAACATGTTCAGGATTTTTTCCATGAGAACCTCTTCCGAAAAGCTCTCCTTATCCGGATCAATTTCATCCMTTGTCAGGCAAAATTCGGGAGCAATCACGGAATACAACCCTTCTTCAATAAAATCTTTAGAGTAGAGCCGGGTAAAAACAACGCCATGTCCATAAAGAAATTTCAACTGAAATTTATACTTCCCTTCCAATTGAACCAGGTTTTTATCCTTTTTCAGTACGTCGACCACATGAAACATATTATCTCTTGCCTGTTTCAATGGACTTTTTTGGACAGATTGCTCCCCGTTGGAAGCGACAATATGCCATTCCTCATGATTGACTTGCAGCAAGGTGTTCTTTGTATAATCTTTTACTTCTATAACAACGATTCCCAACTCTGGGCCGATAATCACAAAGTCAGGCCGCTTTCCTAATATCTCAGGTTCATAGTAGACAATATAATCATCCGGCAGATAGTTTTTAAGTGTGCGGAAAAATAGCCGTTCTCCAGCAGTAGCTGAAGACCGAATGTAATCCGGTATCGTAATCGCCATAAAAATACGCTCCACATGTCATTTTCCTTTATTATACTACAAAAATCTAGTTAATCCTCCAAAATTATACAGTAATTGATAACTTACTTCCTATTCCTCCTGGACTATGAATCCCCTGCGTCTGGGGTTTTTAGGTAAATCTATCAATAAAATGTAATTTAGCTATTGTTTTTCCGCGAGATTCTTTTGATAATAGTAAGAAAGGACCAATTGAAAGTGAAGTGAAACCAATGCTTAAGGGGATTATCGAAAAGTTTTTTAAGCCCGCTCAAGTTGCCAATGAAAAGACGTACAGCCAATCAGAAATAGAGGCTTTGGTGGATGCCAAGGTCAAGGAACACACGGCCTCTTTGCAATCTTCATTAGCCGAACAAGCTTCGGCCTCACAAGTAGAAATCGAAGAAGATTATACTTTATCCGCTAAACAAATCGATTATGCGCTCTCTTTAATTGAAAAGCTCAATCGTGAATTCGAACTGGCCATCGAACCATCGCAGCTGACCATAAAGGATTTAAACCGCCTCATCGCCTATCAGCGGTATAAAAATAAAGGGACGCTTATTAATCTTGTGAAAAAAGGTGTGTTGAGGAGGAAATGAGCAACAGATTGAAAAGCTCAAGGCTCATATGCAGATACAAAAGAATCCAAATACGCTAAAATAATTGAAAAACTTAGGGAGCTCGAGTCTCAGTTAGAAGAAACAAGACAGAACAAAGGAGATGTCCTGTATCCCGTTCAAAACACAGAGCGGGTTATGTCTACATCCATTCTAATATTGGATCTTCCAGCTACCTCTTTCCGCAGACAAACAAAAAAAGCAGCCTTTGGATTTCTGATTTTAGACACATTGATAGTGTCCCAGAATCAGTACAAAGACTGCTTGATTGTTAGGTCCACAAGGGAATATAGCCATTTATTTAGCGTAAACATTGCTCTAGCATAATTAATTAATGGCATTCGCCTTATTCTACTTCGACTACTATTGTATTGATATACTTCTCTCCCAAATAGACTAACAAAGCCCACTTTCCTGATTCGGGAATTTTCATATTAGATGGGATATGGATATCAGCTCCGTTAATACCAGCTAATGGTTTATTATATGTCCAAACCTGTTCCTCATCTTTAACTAGTACAGGAGTTGGTCGCAATTCCCCTTCCTTAACTGCTACAATTCTTAAATTTCCTTCAAGGGATTCACCCCAAAAATGCCACATGTACTTTTTGGTCACCCCAGCCGTAAATGTTTCATCGATGAATCCTATCTCATTTGGTATTCCTCTCATAACGTATTCTTCACTTTTAAATGTTCCCGTAGGCTCCCAGTTCACACTATTCATTCTTTTTACATCATTTATAATCTTATTTTCTATTTCTTCGTTAGAGCCATTAGCATTTACTTTTGTATCCTCGTTACTGCAGCCCATAATTAGAATTCCTATTAAAATCAAAAATATAAAATTTTTCTTCATTGCATGCTCCTTATATATTTATTAAGAGTTTATTCAAAATTGATGAACTAAAATAAACATACTTATGGCTAATGCAGAGATATTAATAGCTCTATTTAAGACCTCAAGCCTTTTGGAAATAGCTAGCTCTAAACTGTTTTGTCCAATAAGAAAATATAGTATTCGCATAATTATAATAGGCAGTGTCCTGGAAAATCCATAAAGGGCTCCTAATGCTAAACCGTATATAGGATTTAAGAAGAACCCGGAATAAAGATACAAAATATAAAACGAAGCATGAGGAATATATGTGAATATACCTCCCCCTAATATACCTCCCCAAACCATCATGTTTTTATGGACATTTTCATGAGAAACCCAATGATCAGGGATTTGCCATCTTCTCTGAGGGATCTTAATTGTGGCAACGCCAAAATCCTTTACAATATACAGGATAATTATGATCCCTAATAAGACAGATTTTATATTTTGAGTTAAAGGGTAACTAAAAACATAAATAATAAGCGTAAATAAAAATCCAAATAGAGCACCGGATATTGTTATGGACAATATATAGGTGGTCAATCTACTTAAAAATTCTCTCGTATTAATCCTCTGCCCGAGAGGATTTACCGCAAGGGATACATTGATCCCTCAGACTGTTGGTAATGTAGAGATCCCCGCTACAACGGCAAGTATTAACCCGATACTCAATTCCATTTTTTATCCCCCCTACAAAACAAAATATAGTATCGCTAGGAAGACCAGGCAATACTATATTTTGTCCCCATTTTATATTACCATTTGGTCGTTACATAGTGGCTGCACCCACAGTCTGAAGAATATCTGGTGTATTGATTATTTAGAGTGCAATCGCAGCAATATCTGGTATTATATAGTCCTTTATAACACCAGCACCCGGTACTGGCATATCCCCACGCATAAGAAACTTTATATCCTGATGGACACTTGGAACTGCTTTGACATCCAGAGCAATATTTTCCGTTAGGCGGGCTGCATGATTGCATTGTACTTCCAGTCACTTGGCACCATGAACTACTAGCGCCTAAAGCAGTAGCAGGATTTAATGTAAAGCCCATTAAGGAAGTGAAAATTGTTGCACCAGTAATCTTCAAAAAGTTTTTTCTGTCAACTGTTCGAGACGTTTGCTCTGACAAAAGTTTGAATAAATTATCCAGTTTATCCAAAATCCTCATAGTACACCTCCTGTTAACTTGGATTATATGGCTATACTCTCCTTGTTAAGCATAGTCATTAATCCTTTGATATGATCTTCTCCATTACAAAGTCCCTTTGCCTTAACTACCCCCTTCTCATCAAGTATAAATGCAAACGGTGTAACCCGAACTTTATAGTTATCAGTTAATTCACCGTTTTCATCCAAAACAATTTTCCCTTTTAGCTGTGTTTTCTCCAGCATCTTTTGCGATTCTTCCCTGGTACCATAAATAACAACTGTTAAGTTCAACAAATTTTTGTAATTAGAGCTATACTTATTCCAATCTGAAAGGAGATCTTTACACGCTCCACAGTTCGGGCTAACAAAAACCACAAGTTCTGGAAGGTTTGTAATGGAATTAGTAGACTCCTTACTTTTTAAAACAACTTGTTCAGGAAATTTAGGAAAGGATTCTCCTACCGGGATTCCATCACGGGAGATCCCCTCGGAAGTAGAAAGATAAACTTCTCCAAACTGTCTGAAAATCATAAAAAACAAGACCAAAAATACCAATACTACAATCCAAAGCAGGATATTGGAGTACAGCAGGAACTCACTCATCTTTACCATCCCTCTCATCTTTATTTATTTTTTATTGACTTAAAATTTGAAGTCTTCTTCTATGAGATGTCCATAAAATTTGTAAAACTAATAGCATTAAACCTAAAGCAAACCCTATTATATGAAATTCGAATTTTAAATTTTCCATTGGTACAAAGGTAAAAGATATTAGCACAATTACCATGGAAACTAATAAACTAATTAACTTGAAAATGGTAAAAGAATCAGCTTCGCTATCGATAAACTTTCCATAGCATCCACAGTGGATCTTTTTTCCAGCAGCGAGACTTTTGAAAACCGCGAAACTAAAGGCAATCAATAACAACAAAAAGGCAAAAGATGCTGTTAATATAAATCCATCTGCAAACAAAAAGATACAAGATAACACTTCGAAAAAGGGTAAAGTAAAACCAATTATCATGGATGCTTTTCTTGGGACGATTTGATAATCTGCAACCAATTTAGCAAAGTGTTTAAGGCTAATTAATTTTGGGAGAGAAGAAATTGCAAATACTGTAAAAACCATAGTTAGTAAAACATTAACAATACTAATCATACTTTTACTCCCTGTTTGCTTCTTTATCCGCAGAGTTGTGGTTGTTTTTTTCTATTGTGTGGGTTTTAGAATTATTTATCGCAGCTTTAAACTCATTTAGTCCCTTCCCCAAAGACCTTCCAATATCAGGAAGATTTTTAGAGCCAAACAAAAAGATCAACAGTATGACTAAAAAAATTAACCCAGGCACACCTATTTGACTCAACCTATCTCATCCCCTCTCTTTTTTAGATGGAATACTTCTCTTCTCTTTTCTATGTGTGATGAAATTAAAATACTAATTTCATACAAAGAAAACATAAGTAAGGTTACGATTAAATCGGAAATAAAATCTGGAGGCGTTATAACAAGGGAAAAAACACAAAGAACTACGTATGAAACCCTTCGAAGCTTTCTCAATACATCCGTTTGGAGAATCCCCAATGTGGTTAAAAACCCCAAAAATGCAGGAACCTCTAATATTAGTCCGAAAATGAGCGTTATAGTTAAAACAAGGTTTAAATAATCAGTGAAATTAAACATGGTATTCAAGCCAGTTTCGTTAGCGACAAAAAGAAAAAAGGATGTTAATAAAGGTACGATCAAGATATATCCTAAAAGAGATCCTACTAAAAACAGAAGTGAAACTACGGGGATGATTTTTGTACACAATTTTTGAGTATGTAAATCTAAGGCAGGTTTTACATATTGATAAATTTGAGTGACGATAATGGGACAAGATAATATTATTGCTTGAAAAAGCATTAATTTGATGTGAATAGTTACAGCCTCATTCATTTTAAATAAGTTTAAATCAATAGAATGATTGATCGCATTACTCTTAAGCAGACTAATTAAATAAGGAGTTGATAGAGAAGATAAGATAAAAAACAGAACAAATGCTATTACAATGTAAGTTAGTCTTTTTCTTAATTCCTTGAAATGATCCATAAACGCCATTTCTTTAGAGTCGTTTATATTAGACTTCGAAAAAATTATGTTTAACACCCCCTTTAATAAAAGAATGTATCAGTGGTATTATTTTACATATTTTCCAAACCTATCTTTATGAATACTTTACCATATAAAACACTGAATGTTGAGAAATTTATGAAAATTAGTTATTTTTTACTATTTATGGAACTTTTTACCCTGTAAATAACTACAAAAAGATACAAAAAAACCCTATTTTCCCATAAAATAATAGGAAATACAGATCATTCTTATTAGTTTGCCCTTTTTTCATATCTATTAATTTAAATAGTTTGTGTTTCATCCGACTGAACAGCAGCCGCTTACTGTTCCCATCCAACAAAGAATCATAACGTTTCGCTGCCGTTTCAAATCACGAAAATTCCCGATAAGTTCCATAAGATTTTTCCTAGGTCTTTAGCCCTTAGCAGCAAAGTTAATGGGAATAAAGACTACCACGAAGAGAGCCAGATCAAAAGGCATCCATTAATTTACTATTTTAAAATATTTTTACTTCGAGACACTTTGTTTGAAAATAATTATCAGAAGATTTACTATTAAGTTGTAGGGAGAGTATTTATATTAAAAATTGTCCATCCTCTATAACGATGTGGACTTTGAAAGGAGAACGATTAACATGGGTAAATTAGATGGGAAAATTGCGATCATCACAGGTGCAGCACAAGGCATGGGCGCCATGCATGCTCGCAAATTCGTGGAAGAAGGCGCGAAAGTAGCGATTACCGACCTTAACCTTGAAGGTGCTCAAAAACTGGCAGATGAATTGGGAGACAACGCAATCGCCCTTAAATTGGATGTTGCTAATGAAGAAAACTGGATCGAAGTTGTCGCAAAAACAGAAGAAGCATTTGGTCCTATCAACGTTTTAGTCAACAACGCGGGAATTGGAATCTTCAAAACGTTGGAAGAACTGACTGTAAAAGACTTTGAATTAACCTTTAAGGTAGATGAGCTTGGTGTCTTCCTGGGAATGCAAAAAACATTGCCTTCGATGAAAAAAGCTGGTGTAGGTTCGATTGTCAATATTTCATCCGTAGATGGCCTGGTGAGTGCGCCAACGGCTATCGCCTATAGTGCTTCCAAACATGCTGTCACCGGTATGACTAAGGGCGCGGCTACTGAGCTTGGACAGCATAACATCCGTGTAAACTCTGTCCACCCAGGAATTATCAAAACCCCTATGGCAGACCAGCCGGATGTGGAAGAATACCTAAAGCAGCTTGAACAGGATATTCCACTGAGAAGAAGAGCAGAAGTTGAAGAAGTTTCTAATTTGGTTGTCTACCTTGCTTCTGACGATTCCAGCTATTCAACCGGAGCCCAATTTGTTGTCGATGGTGGTATGATTTCCGATCTATAATGTGATTCGGCCTAACCAGATCAATAAGCCCTTTTACAAAACAACCTTTTGGTTTTCATTGCTTCCCGTTTCGGGTATAATAAAGTCACATAAACACATATATTAAAAAAGACCGTTGGTGCTGTAACACCAACGGTCAGTGCAATAGAAAGTTCCCTGCAAGGGGGACAGCTTAAAAAATGGGAATAATCCACCAGGCTGCCAAGCTCAAGGGTGGATTATTTTCTTTGGTTAAAAGACAGGATTCAATGATTAAGCTTGCAAACGTACATGCAAACATTAATGCTTCGAATACCGTCTCAGCACCACCCCCTTTCCTTTGGGGATGAGCTGACCACCCTTGAGTTTCCTATTCTATTGCTTTTTTATTATACCATTTTTAAACGAACATAGGTTCTCTTTCTTTGTATCTGTCTACTAGTGAGGCAAGAGAACCGCCCCCATGCCCCACAATTTCGGAGGATAAAGCTGTGGATTCGGTTACTCATACACTTTTTGGACTTTCTTTATATGGTTCCGTTAATAAAGAAAAAATGGACCGCAGAACAAGAATGGCTTATTTAGTCACCGCGGTTGGAGCAAGCCAGATTCCTGACATTGATGTGATTTCACAACTTTGGGATACGGAAGGCTTATATCAAATGTGGCATCGCGGACTTACCCATTCTATTTTTCTGACACCGTTATGGGCGGCCCTTTTTTATGTTCTGTGTTTGGTTTTCTTTAAAGTAAAAGACCGTCGATTGTTTTTCCTGGGTTGGCTTGCATCCATTATCCATGTGACAAGCGATCTCTTTAATGCCTGGGGTACAGGCTATCTGGAGCCCTTTTCGCAAATGCGAATTACCTTTGGAACGATTCCGATTATTGATTTTGTTTTTTGGATCCTGATGGCCAGTGCTTATCTTTTATCCAGGAAGAAGCCGATTGGAAAAAGGCCTGTATATTTCCGGGCTGCCTGGATCCTCATTGCTCTTCACGTAGCACTCCAAAGCTTCCAAGGCTATTATTTTCATCAAAAATACAGCCATGAGTATGAGCAAGTGGCTCTATCGGCCGGTTTTATCCCTACAACCTTTCAGGTGATCACGAAACAGGAAGAGACTGTGACCATATATGAAGACGGCATTTTCCAGCCGAAACAAACTCTGTATGTACTTGAATCCCGGGAGGATGCGGACCTGGACTATCTGTTCGCAAATAACCCGGCTGCCAAAACTCTATACGAGTGGTCACCATTTGTTGTCATTGTGGATGATGATGAACAAATCGGTGTTTATGATCCGCGATTTTATCGACAAGGACAATCCTTTCTTTTTGAATCGTTTGATCGTTAACTGAAAAGTGCCAGTCACTATCCTTTTTCTTGGATGGTGGCTGGCCCTTTTATATAAGAAACTAAGATTCTTCATTCTATAAAAGAGATTAAAAGTGAGGGATTGAAGTCCCCATTTTTGTTAGCACCCGATCGTAAAAATAAGCGGAGAAATTTCCCTTAATCAATAATTTTTAATAAAAAAGACTTAAATAGACGGAGAAATTCCGTCTATCAACCTGAAAAATTCGAAAATGGGACATTTTTCTTTGCATAGCCGGAAAATCTCCGCTTATTCACCCCCAAAACAAGCTCCATTCTGCATATTACCGGAAAATCTCCGCTTATTTCCTTCCGCTAATTCCTCAGTTAAGAATACTCCTAAATAATATTATAAAAAATGAAGCTAGAGCCCCCTCACACCTCCACAAACCTCCCGACTTCCTTCTCAAACGCCAGCTTCACGATTCCCACTGGGCCGTTGCGCTGCTTGGCGATGTCGATTTCGATGATGTTGCTCCCTTTGCTGTCGGTGTTGTAGTATTCGTCCCGATACAGGAGCAGGATGACGTCGGCGTCCTGTTCGATGCTTCCGGAGTCCCGCAGGTCGGACATGATCGGCCGCTTATCCATTCGCTGCTCGACTCCCCTT
The DNA here is from genome assembly GCF_001273925.1 of Bacillus sp. FJAT-27251. Classification (GTDB taxonomy): domain Bacteria; phylum Bacillota; class Bacilli; order Bacillales; family Cytobacillaceae; genus Mesobacillus_B. The sequence continues at coordinate 3,922,111 of NZ_LIGG01000001.1, forward strand.
GACAGCTGGGACAGGAGGATGATTGGCACATGGTACTGTCTGGCGATTTGCTTGAGTTCTTTCGTAATAGCCGCGATCGCGAGGTCATGCCGGTCGTGCTTGCCGGTTTGGGCAATGAGCTGAAGATAATCGATGACGACCAGATACTCGCTGTCAGGAAACTGGCGCCGGGTTTTCTGGATTCTCGCGCGGATATCCGCTACCGTCTGCCGTGACTGGTCATGAATCTGAATATTCCATTTCAGGTACAGATTCATTGCCTGCTCTGCAGATGTTTGGTCCCTTTCCGTAAAAAGATGATAGGCATCCCGCCATTTCGCCCCGTCGATGGCAGTTATGCTGCTCAGCATCCGTTTGACCAGCTGGATATCCGGCATTTCCAGCGAAAAAAAGTCGACCGTGCCTCCGTTTTTACTGCAGTTCATTGCTAGATTGAGGGCGAACGCTGTTTTACCCATGGATGGTCGGGCCGCTAATATGATTAAATCCCCTTTATTCCATCCCCCTGTCATTCGGTTGAGCGATACAAAGCCCGTATTCACGCCCTTCTGATTGGCTTGGTCCTGATACAGTTCATCATGGATTTCCATCAGTACATCTTCTTTCGACCGTCCCCGCTTCATGCCGAGTTCCTGCATCGCGATGAAGGTCTGGTAAAGGTTCTCTGCTTCCTCAGGAGTTCCATTGTGGCAGAATCCTGCCGCAGCGAGCTTGATTTCACGGATTTTGAAATGTTCCAGGACGATTTCCTGGTAGTGTTCCACATGCGCTGTGGTAGGACACAAAACGGCCACCGAAGTCAGATAGCTGACGCCGCCAACATTACCTAGCTCGTCGCCAAGTTCAGCAATCATCGTGACCATGTCGATGGGCCGGCCTTTTTCCCGAAGCCGAAGCATGGCCTGGTAAATCATCTGATTGCGAATGGTCGAAAAGTGGCGGTGTTCGAGGATAAGTTCATTGATGATTTTAGGCTCAAGGAAGACCGCACCAAGCACCATATTCTCCGCTTTTAATAGTTCATTTTCTGCCTTGTAAGGATATCCATGCTGGCTCTGGCTTTCGCTTTCCGCTCTTTTTGTCATGTTCAATCCGCTCACGCCCTTCCCGTTCCCACTGGATGTTTTTTTCAAGAAACGAATTTTCTGTCTCCCTGTATGCCGCAATCTCGGCAATCGAAGGAGGATATGGACTTCTGGCGATATGGAGAAGCAGCTTGCGCATCACCAGGCTGAAATCCATCTCCCTGCCCATCTTCATCCAAAGAAGCAGGGTGTCGTCACACACTTTAAAGTGTGGATAAGCCGACTGGATCTTAACTAGGATGCTAGATACTTCATCGCTGCCCATGGCCATCTCCCTCTCCTGGCTCTATTTTTCCCTGCCGCTCAAGCAGAAGGATCCGCTCCTTTAACGATTGGGAGTCAGGTTGGCTTTTCATTCTGGACTTTCTCGATTTCGTCGAGATGGCAGCTTCATAGTACTTCATGCTGCTGATTGACTCTCCTGGAGACTGGGAAGCATAAGCAGCGTGGATTTCGTCCATCCAGAGGAGCAGCTGTTCAAGTGGAACTTGAAGCGCAGCCACTCTTTCTATCGCATTCATGTCACTTGGCGACAATGTGGTACCCCGGCCGCGAAGGGACAGGAACTTTTCCGTCAAGGCGGCCACCCTTGCATCACCGGCCTGGCCGCCATGCTGGGGTTCCCGCGGACCATCATCATTCTTCTTCTTTACCTTCTCCACTTTCTTCTCTTCTTCTTGATATGGTTTACTCTTCTGTCCGTTTTGGTTACTGGAAGGTTCTTTCTCCGTTCCGCGAAAAGAAGGGTAAAAAAATTCAACAAACCCGCTGTCCTGGATGTCATCATAAGCAAGTACCGTAAACAGCGTTCCAACCGCTGTTTCTTCCACTGCAACCAGCCCTTTTTTCACCAGCTTGTCACTGGCCCGCTTAATCGTGCTTTTCGAGTAGAGCTTTTCGCCTCTCCCCTCCCGGTAGCCCAAATCCTCCGCGAGTTTCGAATAGGCCCGGATATACTGCCCGCGCTTCAGCATAAAGCCATTCACCACCCGTTCTTCCCTTGATGCCTTGATCAAGAGAAACACAAACAAACGGAATGGCACCACCTCCCGCCACAGCTCCGTATCGACAATATCCCGAGAAAGCTTCACCCAACCGCACATACCACCGCACCCCATTTTCCTATGTATTAATCCTTCACTTTCTATATAGGGAAAAAGAGACGAAGAGGACATGGTGGGACAAAATTTTTTTAAAAGCAGAACTGGAGATTGAATCCTTTTAGACACATAAAAAAGACCGCTGGTGATGGAACACCAAACGGTTAGTAAAATAGAAAGTACGCTGTTAGCTAAACAATTCAAAAGTGGGGATCATCTACCTCGCTGTGAATCCCAAGGGTGGATGATTTTCTGAGTGTAGGAGCGCTTTAACAGTTTGGAGGTCAGGCTAGCACCGGATATGATAAATAGACGGAAAAATTCCGCCTAATTAGTAATTACCATTAAAAACAGCTAAAATAGACGGAGAAAATCCGCCTATTGACTCAAAAAATACGAAAATGGGAGTTTTTTCTTTGCATAACCGGAAATCCTCCCCTTATTTACCCCGAAATTAGCTCCTTTTTTCATTTAACCGGAAAACTTCCCCTTATTTCCCCTGAAATCAGCTCCATTTTTCATTTAACCGGAAAATCTCCGCTTATTACCTGCCCGCTTCCTCACTGAAGATCCGTTCTTTAACGTTATAGATTGTCTAATAAAAATAGTGAATCTTCCCCATTAAGGACCTTTATAATTTCGTTTGAAATAATGGTCGATATTCTTTCTTGTGATTCTTCCGTTAATCCAGCAATATGAGGGGTGATGGAGATATTGTTATTCTTTAGTAAAAAGTGGTCCCTTGTAATAGGCTCATTCTCAAGTACATCCAGATAGGCGCCAGCAATCAATCCTGATGTGACTGCTTCAAATAAAGCCGCTTCATCGATAATTCCACCACGCGAAGTGTTGATGATGACTGCATTTTTTTTCATGGATTTAAATTCTTTTGTACTAAATAAATAATGGGTTTCACTCGTTAATGGAATATGGATACTAATAAAATCCGACTCTCTTAACACTTTCTCGAAATCAGCCTTCATGATCCCGGTTTCTACAAATGGATAATCTAAGTGCCTAACATAAGGATCATATCCCATTACCTTCATTCCAAATGCGAGGGCCCTCTTTGCAAGTCGGTGACCAATTTCTCCTGTCCCGATTAATCCTAATGTTTTACAAAACACCTCATTTCCGGTAAAAAGATTTCTATTCCAATTCCCTTTTTTAACATCTCCTCCTGCTTCCAGGATATTCCTGGAGGATGTAAGAATAGCCGTCATGACATATTCAGCTACCGATATCGCATTTGCATTTTTTGCAGACACCACTTTTATATTTTTTTGATTCACTGTAAATAAATCAATATTATCGAGACCGGTGCCCAATCTACCAATTACCTTCAAATTCTTTCCTGCATATAGCACATTCTGATCAACAACGGTCTGGTTTCGGATAATTAAGGCATCTGCATCCCTAACTTTTTCAATCAATCCGCCCTTGCTTTTCCATAAATCTGGTAAAAACTCCACATCTGCTATATTTCTCAAATGATTTATTCCAGATTGCGGTAGAAATTCTGAAATAAGAATTTTCATCGTTTCACCTCACTTTAGGCACTGGGATCAAGTTTGGCTGGAAAAAACCCTCTTTCCCCTAGGCTTTCAGCTGCCGTTAAATGTTCAACATACCTCCAGTTTGTTTTAGATTATATGCTCGTTTTAATCATCCCGTTACATCCACATCCATATGCTCCGCCATCACACATAATTGCCATAGGGACGAAGTCTGCGAAGCTCGAGGGTGGATGACTCAGATAATCACATAAATAAAAAAGACCGTGGTGCTGGTCACACCAAACGGTCAATGCAATTGAAGTTCCTGCAAGGGGGGCAGCTTCAAAACAAGATACGTAAAAGACAACTAGTGTAAGGATTAGATGCCTCCTTAAAATGAGTTGTGTGAAACACTTTACGGAGATTGAATAGTGAGAAAACTGTCAACCATTAATAGAAAAATCGGCCCCGGCGAAAACGAAAACCAGGACCACGGCGAAAACGAAAGCGAGGACCAAAAACGGGACCTCGACGGAAACCAAAACGAGGGCCACCACCGAAACCACCTAAGAAGAAAGGCATAATAAAATTCCTCCTTTATTGTATGATATTTTAGGTTATGCCACTTAGGTGCTCGGGGATTGGGACAAATGTGGAGAAAATAATAAACAAGTAAAATATTTGGTTTTGAGTGAAGGTACGGAACAAAAGGGTACTCATCAAAAGGTAAGGTTAATACCCAGTAAATTTTATCTACAAAAAGAATTTTTTATAACCAGCAAACAATTCTCCACTATAATTGTCGAGGATAGATTGAATGAATGAAATTAGTTCAGCCTTATCATTTGTATTCATGTATATTTTTGTATATTTAACCAGTTTATCACACATATCATTATCATATGATTTAAGGCTTCTAACCCTCCACTTTCCTTCACCAACCCAATTGCCATTTGCCCTTAAAACCAATTCAGTTAACATATCTATTAATTTATTTAAAATAAATAAACTTTCTTCAAATTCTTCTGAACTTCTAAAGTCTGACAAAAAATCTGTAATTTGATAGCTTGCTTCATTTATTTTTTCCTCATCCCAAAGTTCTGGACCCTGTTCATAAAGTTTTTTTGCCTCTCTTTGAACTTCCTTCCCTTTCCCTTGTTTATCTTTTATAAGTTGGCCTTCGGCACACATTTTAATGATGGTGGGCATCCCTCTATATCGAGCTGTTTGAAATTCAATCTCTAGAGATAAAGAATTATAAATAAACGCTTCTATTTTCCACCCAAGAAAGTGATAACATTCAAGCCTTGGGGTCTCTGTTTCATCAATTATAACTAAATCAATATCAGATTCTGTTGTTAAATTTCCAGAAGCAGCACTTCCACCTACCCAGGCTATATCTGATTCGGGATAGTGGGAAACGATAAACTGTTGAGCTACCTTCTTGATCGAGTTTTTCAAATGAAACACCTCCCATACAGGATATTCACCTAAATGATTAGTGTTCCATGGGACGTAGGTGGCATGGGACGCAGGGACAGGTACATTGTCCCAACACCTGAACAAAGCCGGGACAGTTTACCTGTCCCCTTGTCCCTTTAACCATTTCGCTGTTAGGGTTTCTGCCTCCAGCATCTTTTCCGGGGTGCCCTCAAAGATAATATGGCCGCCTTGTTTGCCGCCGCCTGGGCCCATTTCGATGACCCAATCGCTTGCCGCAATAAAGTCTGGATTGTGTTCAATGAGGATGACTGAATTCCCATTGTTGACTAGCTTTTGAAAGAGTTCCAAGAGTTTGCCATTATCTTTTGTGTGCAGCCCTAAGGATGGTTCGTCCAATAAGTAGATTTGTCCTTCCTTTTGTAAGTGGCTTGCAAGTTTGAGCCGCTGGATTTCTCCACCGCTCAGGGAACTTGTTGTCTGTCCAAGAGTCAGATACCCAAGACCTACCTCTTTTAGTGTCTTTACTCTGTTTATGATCCTTGGCATGTGAAAATCGTTCATCGCCTCGTCGATCGTTAAATCTAAAATTTCTACTATATTTTTATCTTGATACTGATAGGCAAGCGCTTCGTCTGAATATCTCGTCCCTTCACACGCTTCACATGTGATTGTAACCGGGTCAGCAAATGCAACGTCTGGCTTCAGGACTCCTTTCCCTTTGCAAATCGGACATGCGCCTAAAGAGTTAAAGCTGAACAAACCTGCCGGCTGCCCAGTTTCTTTTGAAAAGATGGAGCGGATATCGTCCATAATTCCCATATAGGTGGCGAGGGTTGAACGATTGGAGATTCCAATACTGCCTTGCCCTACCATAATTGTCTCGGGATACCTTTCTGCGAATGCCCCGAACATTAGGGAGCTTTTCCCTGAACCAGATACGCCGCATATAGAGACTAAGACATTTTTGGGAATATCAACGTTTATATTTTTCAAATTATTGTTGTTCGCGCTTTGTATTGAAAAGTAATTTTCTATACTCCTTGGATTTGTGTTGATTTTCAGCTTGTGGTGCAGGTTTGTTGCAGCTTTTGAGTTTGTTAGTCCTGCTAACTTTCCTTGATAGACAACTTCTCCGCCATTTACACCTGCTCCTGGTCCCATTTCGATGATTTCATCCGCTGCTTTTATGACGGATAGATCGTGTTCGATGACAATGACAGTGTTATGCTCGGCTTTTATCTTTTTCATCATTTGGATGACCATGTCCACTTCTTCTGGATGAAGTCCCGCACTTGGTTCGTCGAAAATGTAGGTAAGATTGTTGAGGCTGCTGCCTAAATGACGAGCGATTTTTACCCTTTGGGCTTCTCCGCCGGACAAGGTTCCCATTTTCCTTGATAGACTCAGATAACCTAATCCCATTTCGATTAGTTGTACGACAGGTGGAATTGCTTGTCGTGCGATAGCCTCTCCAATCGGACCTTTTATGTTCGTTAGTTCCTCCAGCAGGTCTGTTAGCTCTAATTGATCATATTCTGCAATATTTAAGCCATTGATTCTGCATTCCAATACCTTTGGGTTCAGTCCTGAACCTTGGCAGTTTGGACATAGTGTTTGTGTTGAAACTGTTAAGACGTCTTCCTGGGTTACTTCTTTTAGCTTTGAGAGATCTCGATTGATATAAAGGCGCGTAAATCTGGGCAATAACCCGTCCCACTCATGCTGTTGAGGTCCGTTTTTTGTATGGAACGGCGCATAGACTTTTTCCCCTTCCCTGGGACCATATAAAAGCAGGTGCAGTTTTTCTTCCGGGTAGTCCTTAATCGGCAGGTCAGGATCGAATAAACCACCGGTCATCATCCATCTGCCTTGCCAGCCTGATGGCGATAATGGCTTGAATTTCACTGCATAATCCCGAAGTGACTTGTCGAAATCAATCATCTTAGTGAGGTCTGGCACAATGACTTCCCCAAATCCCCCGCATTCCGGACATCGGCCGAAGGAGCTTTGGCTCGAAAAGTCAGTGGCAGAACCTATTGATGGTGTTCCGATCCTTGAGAACAAAAGTCTGATTAATGGATGAAGATCCATATAGGTGCCTACTGTTGAGCCGGAATGGCTCCCTGCAGGTCTTTGTTCTACAACGACAACCGGGCTTAGGTTTTGCATAAGATCAGCGTGAGGCCTTTCGTACCTTGGCATTTGATATCTGACATATTGAGGATAGTTAGCAGTCATTTGCCTTCTGCTTTCAGTTGCTAATGTGTTAAACACAACCGAACTCTTACCTGAACCGGAAAGGCCGGTAAATACGATTATTTTTTCTTTTGGAATCGTTAAATCTATATTTTTTAAATTATTTTCTTTAAGGCCTCTTAAAATAATTTCATCTTTTCTTTCAGACATGTTATCACCGTTTCTGTTTGATCTCCTGCTGGGACACAGGGACAGGTTCCATGTCCCAGCGGCTGAATCAAATGGGTTAGTTGACCTGTCCCCTTGTCCCTGTATACCAGTTTATCATCTGCTTGTATGCTCATCCAATCCATTCGTTTTCCTTTTCGATGTTGGATCAGCGCCTTCTATTTAGGTGCTTCGGAGTTCGCGGGACACAGGGACAGGTTCATCTTCCCACCAACTAACACGGCTTCGGGACAGCGTGCCTGTCCCTTTGTCCTTCCAAAAATAATAGCAGCACCCATTTCGTAAGTGGGTGCTGCTAAATATCCTTATAATCTAAATAGCCATGGGGTACCTCTGGATTGATAGTTGCTTCCGTGGGCATTTCTTTGGTTGGATACTCTTTGGCATCGGGGGTTGTTAACATCTCTGCCGCAATTGTAGTCTTCTTCTATAGTCTCATTTCCCGCAGCATTTTTTATATTTCTTCCCGCTTCCACAAGGGCATGGGTCATTTCGTCCAACTTTCTTTTCGTTACGAACCGGAGTATTTGGAAGGATGCTCCCCTCCTGGCTCACTTTCCGATAATGCATTTCTTCATCCATGGCGGCTTTTCTCCACAACTCCATATCCGGATGTTTCATGCCTAAAATGGAAAAATAGCCATATGCCGTCGGTTCGATATCAACCAGGTTTGAAAATAATCCCTGTTCCATATGGTCGCTGATTTCAGGCAAAGCTTCTGCAGATAACTGATGGCAAAGCGCCTCGGTAATAAGGTCTTGTCCATCATAGACTGTTGTATTTCGATACGCTTTCCTTAATGCCGCAACGGCCAGGTCAGATTTGATATTTTCAATGACTGAAGTGGCAAAAATGATGGATTCTTCTTTCTTTAAATACGGACTCACTTCCTGTACAACCTCGTCCGATTGGAAGCTTATTAACGCTGCCGCTGTCTCTTCCAGCAAGACATCCTCATCCCGATCCAATAAGCTTGCCAGTACGGGAATATACTTGTCCAATTTTAATAAACCAATCATATAAACGTGTAAAATTCCGTTATAAGAAAACCATCTTTCTTTTAATTGCTTCTGCATCACGTTGTCGATTTCCTTTGCCGTGATCCAGCCGTTTTTCACGATGCAAGCTGCCAGCTTCTTTGCTCTCCTGTATGGACCCTGAGTATGGTACTGTTCTCGTTCAAGAGCGTTCAGTGCTAGTCCATATTCACTATAAACCTCTTCCTCTGTTCCATTTACCAACAGTTCGTACAAAGACCATGTATCTTTTGATATGTACGGTTCCAGCTGTTCCTTATATTGCAGGGCGAGTTCCGGTTCCAGCTTGTTCAACAACCTTATCGCTAAATGAACAAAAGACCTGTCCATCCCTGGAATCTGTTCCAGAAGGATCTGTAATGATTCCTCGCTTAAGGACTGGTTATCAATATACATTAGAATCGGGCCTAAGGATTCTTTATGTGAAAAAGCTCTTTTCAACAGCTCATTTGTCCATTCATTCGGCAAAAAAGGATAATCGTGAATGGCCTGCAGCACCGTTTGTTGTATCAAAAATTCATCGCTGAATAAATGTGGTTTAATTTTTTCCAAAAAAGTCATGTTGTCAACCCTTCCCTTTAGATCAAGGGGACGGTTCTGCTGCTTCATTATTTTGAGGCAGCGGAACCGTCCCCCTGCTTGATTTCTCCGAGGAGGTGCTCCAGTCCATTCACGGCCTGTTTTTGGCCAAATATGGTGTATGGACCTGCACCGCCTTTTATTCCGCCGGCTTCAGTGATGAGCAGTTCGCCTGCAGCTACATCGTAATATTCCGGATTTGTGTAAATCGCGGCATCAAGCCGACCTGCTGCAATGTAGGATAGTGTCACGGCAGCCGTGCCAATAATGCGCACCCGATAGACATCATTCACAATCTTTCCGAGCGTGTCAAGCCGCTGGACATTCGTGTCTTTATTGCCGTCTTTGGCAAAATCGCTGTGTGAAATGAAGGATTCCGCTAGGCTGGCATCACGCACTGAAACACGCTCACCATCCTTATAGGTCCCGCCGCCTTTTGAGGCCCAATATACTTCGTTCAGCCCCGGCAAAGAAATCACGGCAACAACCGGTTCATTTTTATAGGTCAATGCAATGGATACTCCGTACAAAGGAACACCCATGCTGTAATTGATCGTTCCGTCAATTGGATCGATTACCCATTCAAAGTCACTTTGGCCGCCTACGGCCCCGGCTTCTTCACTGAAGATCCTGTGGTCGGGATACTTCGTCGTAATCCGGTCAATGATCAGCGCCTCCACCTTCAGATCCATTTCCGTAACAAAGTCCTTTGCCGCCTTCAATGTCTCCCCGCCCGCCTTGCCGGCAAACGGCTTGATAAACTCCCCCGCTTCTTTCCCCAGGTCTATCGCAAATGATAGATAATCTTGATACATTTTCTCCTCGTCCTTCCGTGTGAATTCCTTTTTACCTCATTTTATCATAGCACTAACCTTTTATTTTAAGCTGCCTTTCGTATTGCAGCTATTGGTAGTTGCATTATGATGGGTCCCACCGAGATTCAATACATAACTATATGTGTACATTTATTAGGCACCAACAATGTCATTTATGTATTTACCTACATAGGGTACACAAAGTAATTCCTTTAAAATACTATCTGTGTCAACCGATGGAGGTATTGTATGACAAATTTTTATTCTTTTCATGGGACTGTCACTTCGATTCGTGACTTTATTACGGGTCAAGCTGGTGTGAGAGAAGGCTGTTATAAATTAATTTCTGTAGAAAACGGATTGGGAGCTGTAGTAAATTTTGTGGTGTCACCGGCCACTTACTTTGTAGACCATGTTATGTTATCAGTTGGAGATCGGGTGACTGGATATTATGACGGAGATGCACCTGCCCTTTTAATTTACCCTCCACAATACCGCGCACTTGCTATGGTTAAAGATAGCCCGTATCAGAATGTAAAAGTGGATTATTTCAATAGTCAGTTGGTAAGCAGTGATGGACGATTGCGGTTGGATATAACTCCATTCACTAAAGTGTTGTTAACCAATGGGCAAGCATTTTCAAGAAATCCAGCGAACCGGGATTTGATTGTGATCTATGGATCTGCCACAAAAAGTATCCCCGCTCAAACCACCCCCTATAGAATAATCGTTTTGTGTTAAGGGGTCTTAATGGGAATTCTTGTTTGTACAAATGAGAATGTGTTAGCCATTAAATAAACAAAAACCGGCTGTGAATGACACATAGCCGGTTTTGTTTTTTATTTTAGTAGCTTCTTTCCCCAACAAGGGCTTTTTTGTCCGATTCCTCTGCCATGACTCTTAAATCTGCCCCGGATGGATTCTGGAATACTCTGAGTCCAAACTCCGGCGCAACGGCAAATAGATGGTCAAAGATATCGGATTGCACGGTTTCATACACGGCCCACTCGACGGAATTGGTAAAGGCATAAATTTCGATTGGCAGCCCGTGTTCACTTGGTTCCAGCTGTCTGACCATTGAGGTCATATTCTTGTGGATGCCCTCGTGATTTTTGAGATAATTGCTGATATACGCCCTGAAAACACCGATATTGGTAAGGGCCCTGCCATTCACCGGATTGTCCCTATTGATTTGATTTTTGGCATTGTACTCCTCAATTTCCTTTTCCTTTTGAATAATGTAGTCGGAAAGGTAATGAACCTTGATAAATTTCTCAATCATTTCCTCGGTGCAAAACTTGATGGAGCTTGTATCAATGTACAAGGAGCGCTTGAGTCGACGGCCGCCCGAGCTTTGCATTCCCCTCCAGTTGATAAAGGAATCGGAAATAAGGGCATAGCTTGGGATCATCGTAATTGTTTTATCAAAATTTTGGACCTGTACGGTATTTAAAGAAATATCGATGACATCCCCGTCTGCTCCGTATTTTGGCATCTCGATCCAGTCACCAACGCGGACCATATCATTAGCGGTTAACTGGATCCCCGCCACTAGTCCTAATAATGAATCCTTAAATACCAGCATTAAAACAGCCGAGAGGGCACCGATACCGCTTAAGAGGATAAGAGGACTTTCCCCAATCAGATTCGAAATCATTAAAATGATCCCGATCGTCATGAAAATGATGTTAATTACCTGGATATATCCTTTAATAGGCTTTACCTTTGAAATCTCAAAAGTTTTATAAATATCATTTATTGCATTTAGTAAACTTTGAATAAACACTAACCCGACAATAATGATATAGGTAACGGCCAATTTCTCAATGACACTTTGATAGTTTGGAAAGGTTGAAGCAAACGAATAAATAATGATCGCCGGAACGATATGGGACAGCTTTCGAAAAACTTGCCTATCAAGGAGCATTTTACCCCAGGTGACCTTGGAATTCGTCACAACACGAGTAATAATCCTGATTACGATTCTCTTTGAGATAAAGTTTGCTATGATACAGAGAAGTCCTATTAGCAAAACCTTGATGGTGGCCGCAAGATATTTTACTACAATAGGGTCCAATTCCATATCCAGAAGCATGTTGTTAATGAATTGCATTAGTTCGCCTCCGTTTTAATTTGCATCATAAGCAACTTTAAGGGTAAAGCATGGAACTGTCAATCCTACTTTTTTAACATTCATCCCTTGTACATTAAATCTGTAAAGATGTGGAATTCTTCATGGCAAATCCCCACAGGCCAGCTTTAATCCTGCGTGCTTCGCGGGCAAATTGCCGAAAATAGGAGTAGTACAGAACATCAGGCGGAAAGGTGGAAAGTTCGGCATATCCATTTAAAATTAAATGGGCATTGAACATTTTCCTCCGGATTTCGGTTTCCAAATTTTGTTCCCAAGGCAGCTCCAGCCACACATACCGGAGGAGCCTTCCATACCGGTCATGTTCCGATACGTCTCTTTGCAGCCAGATGGCCTTGCCTGTCAGTTTTTCCTCTGTAAAGTCTTTCGCTTCCTTCCCGAATGTTTCCATTTTATAGGTGGATTCAGGGGTGTTGACACCAATGAGCCGCACCCTTTCCCGGCTGGTCAGTTCAATCGTGTCCCCATCGATTGCACGCCGGACGATTGCGGTTTGAAAAGACGGCAGCTCCATCGGCTTTCTCAAAGGATGATAATTTAGGCTTTCCTTCGTCCAGGGATGTGCGGGGTCGCCTGGCCGAGGACTTCCTGGGAAACCCGTTTTAGAAGTCGTGTTAAAAACATTGTGTTCTGGCATGATTCCATTCTCCCCCTTAGCCGAACTTCTTGTCTTCATCTTTTATATATAGAAATTTTAATCTGGAGGACGGGATCCATCACAGGGACGGATCAAAAAAGACCGCTGGTGCTGGACACACCACGCGGTCGGGCATTAGAGGATAGGTAGACAAACTCAAGCGGGGACAGTGGTTAACGGCATATTGCAACTGGGACATGAGGCAGAAGAACCGTCCCCATGCTCTAAATCAAGAGGACCGAACATACTCCTGCCAGGGTTCCAAGGATCACCCCGACGAAGACATCGGAGGGGTAATGCAATCCAAGGAAAATTCTCGATACTCCAACTAAAAAGGCAACCGGAAGTAGCAGTGCGCCGAGCAGCGGCAGCTGGATCACAACTGGAGTGACAATCGAAAATATAGCGGTTGTATGCCCGGAAGGAAAGGAATGGTCACTAAGTGGGTTATCACTCACTTTCGTTTCACTTAACACAAGGTATGGCCGCTTCCGGGGATAGCATTTCTTCATAATCGCGACGGGAAGATGACTGGCAGCAAGTGCGGCCGCCATTTGCAGCCCAAGCTGATGCGTGTATAAAAGCGAGGACAGAAGTACGCAAAGAGTGACTCCAATCGTAAATCTTGCTCCTCCTGCATGCGTGTAAAAGTGAAAAAAGGAATTCCACCTTTTACGGTCATAATGATGGTTGATCAAGTAAAACAAATGACATTCAAGCTGATACAGGTCTACTCCCCTTTTCAATCTCTTCACCTCGTCATGTTTTTATCCTCATTATATAATTCAAATACTTAGAGCATATTAAGCCGATGTAAAGAATGCAGGGGAGTTTCGAAAAGGGCTTATTGACAATAAAAAAGCTCATTTCATGCCGAATGAGCTTTTTTTGTGATTAATAGCTTGCTTCCATGGATTTTATTTTTTCATATAGCTCCTGATTGACGGGTGTGGCGATGCCATGTTTCTCCCCTAATTTTAAGACGGTGCCAGCGAATAGCTCTACTTCACTATGGCGCTTTGCATCCACATCCTGTGCCATCGATGGCTTCCCTTCCGGACTCAGGGTATCGAGGACGTCCAGCCAGTAATGGATGTCAGCTTCCGTTAAATGAATTCCCTCTTTTTCAGATAAAAGCATAACTTCTCTCATCGCGGCAATCATCATTTCCCTTGCCGGACCTTCCCGATGGATATCACCGTAATAGCCTTGGTAAACCGCGACCGTTTGATTGACTCCAACGTTCAGCATAAATTTGCTCCATAATTTCCGGTACATGTCCGGGACAATTTCGTAGGGCACGTTCACTTGATCAAAGAATGCGGCAACTCCCTTCACCTGATCCGTTGGGGCACCAGGCTCCCTGTMACCAAAGCAGAGCATTCCCATATTCTCATATGTTAGCTGATTCCCGGCTTTGACAGCATCCATTCCCTGGGCGACACAATAGAGGACCTTGTCCATTCCGTAAACCTCGCCAATGACGGCCTCGCTTGTGATTCCATTTAAAGCTGACAGCATTACTGTATGTTCGCCAACATGATTTTTTACAGAGGTGACGGCCTCTTTCAAGCCATCATATTTAACGGTAAAAAGAATTAGATCCGCTGGTTCACACGGTGTTTCAGGGGTTATGTACGTGAACTCGCAGCGCTCTCCATTGCAATAGATGCCTTCTGTTTCATACCGCTTGATCCTTTCCTCGTCCGCAATGATGCGCAGATTGGCCTTTGGCATATGCTTGGATAGATGGTGCGCGTATAAAATGCCCAATGCACCCAATCCGATGATTGAAACTGTTTTGATCTCCATGCTCCTTCTTCTCCCTTTGACACTTTTCTTCCATTCTAACATAAAGGGAAGATTTCCTTCAGGGAGTAGGTTGCTTGTCTAGTGAAACGGGAGAATCTGCACTCCAATAATTGCCGTTGGCGCAATTTTTTTGCACTTGCCACTCTTTTTTTGCGCTAATAGAGGCTGTTAGCGCAGTTTTACTTCACTTGCCGCTCACTTTTTGCACCAATAAGGGCTGTTAGCGCAATTTCCCTTCTCTTGCTTCTCGCTTTTTGCGCCAATAAGGGCTGTTAGCGCAATTTTCCTTCTCTTGTCTCTCGCTTTTTACGTCAATAAGGGCTGTTGGCGCAATTTTCTTTCTCTTGCCGCTCACTTTTTGCGCCAATAAGGGCTGTTAGCGCAATTTCCCTTCTCTTGCTTCTCGCTTTTTGCGCCAATAAGGGCTGTTAGCGCAATTATCACCCTCTTCCCTCCAGCTTTTTGCGCCAATCCTTCCAGTCCAGCTGTTCTCCTAAGATTTCGTCCACACAATATAATAATCTCCTGAAATAAAAAAAGTGTCTGCAAGTTCATTTTATTAAATGAATTGCAGACACACTTTCCATGGATGCCATAAGCTCCACCTTCCTTCTCTATAACGCTTACGAGGTTAGCTGTCGGATTCGGGCCATGAGTAGCCCTACCTTTACAAAAGGATTCACCCCTTGGATTTTTTAGGTCCAGATGGTTCCCCCGCACTCTATGGTTTCGGCGATTTAGAAATTTGGAAACTTTATTATGGTTGGTAGTAAGTAAGTGAAAAAAAGGATTTTCTCTTTTTAAGAAACTTTTGCGTTTACGTACGCTTCTTCGATTTCTTTTGAATCAAAGTCGTTATAGTAAATAACCTCGCTAAGGACTTTGTTTCCTTTTAGTTTCTTGAAAGATTCTTTTGCCTCTTCTTGATTATCGAATTCAAACATATGAATATCGTTTTCTTCATACACACTAATTACCCACATAAATGTTCCCTCGCTTTGTTCATTTTTTCACATAATTATCCAATAACTGCGCTGATCGTTTCCAAATTGACGTATAAGCCGGTTTGTCCTCTCCCCTTCCTATCAATCAATAAGCATGAGGAGCAAAGGATGTTCTGCCTATCAATGTTCCTCACATATAACATTGTAACCCATTTTTGACTTTTGTTCATTAAAACTTTGTGACAACTATATCACAATAAATGCCAAAAGAGTTCCTTCCGGATGTGCAGGGAACTCTTATAGGGCGGATAGTAAGATTGCTTCTTTTACATTAACTTATATTTTTGAGCCATGTAAGCATGCGGACAATCTGAAAAGGTTCAAACCAAGTGATGATTGCCAGTACAACGAAGAAAGAAATGATCGATAAGAACTTTAAATTCCCTTTTTCCTGTTTAGCAATAGCTGCAAAACTCAAGACCACTCCAACTAAAAGAGAAACTAGGCCTAAAAGGACAATGGGCTCATAAAATATCCCCGTCATCCAATTGACTCCATATAGGATTATTCCTATGAGGATCAGGCTAATAGATCCTATACTGTATTTTTTCATCCTTTCACCCCCCAATGGTAATTTTACCATTTTATAGGATTGCGTGGATGTCATTTTTTCCCTGACACATTGACAAATGACACAGGTGAACCCTCCCCCTGCTCTACCACAGGGCTTCTTCTTTGCTTGTTAATTCAAGATAAAAGGGATACAGGCTGAAGTTCAGGATGCCGGCTGTTACCAAAAGGCTTAGGGCCGCTGTGGTGGGGACATCAAAGAGAATCGGAAGCAAAAGGCATAGCGGCGGAATGAAATTTAGGCCAGCGCTTCTTTTTCTTGTTTTGGCTGTTATAAATTGTTTAGCCCCACAGTGAGGGCAGTCCAACCCTATATCAAGGCTAAATGATTTTTTCATCGTTTGTTTCCAGGTCCACTTCCTGTTGCAGCTGCTGCAGGTTGGCATAATGGATTCCTTCCTTTCATTTATAAAAAACTCCAAACAAATCTAGCAGCCTATTGTTTCATTTTTTTTCGAAACAATCCTCGCACACGAAACTGCCTTCATTTCTTAAGTAAGCTGTGATTTCCGTCATCCCTTTATAGCTTGGGTACCGCATTTTAACGTAGACAACGTCATTGCCTTTGATTTCTTTGCTGCAAACATGACACTTTGGTTTCTCTCCGAACACTGCCTTCTCCTCCATTGCGTTTTTTTGGCTTTAATTGGAATACGAGTTAGTAGATAAAAAGTTTCTTAAAAGTAAATGATTCTATTCATCAGATGGAGTTCCGTTTTTCGGATTCTGATTCAATTGTGGTCCTCCATTCGCCTGATGGAGGACCTTTTTCAGATTCTGTTTCACTTTTGGTCCTCCATTCACCCGATGGAGGACCGTTTTTCGGATTCTGATTCAATTGTGGTCCTCCATTCACCTGATGGAGGACCATTTTCCCTTTCCAGTCTTATAGGTACTTAAACGGCTCCAGGATCCCAAAATTGATGCAGGAGAACCGTCCTCGCTCTACAGTTTCCTGAATTTCTTCAATGCTTGTGTGTTCAGTAGGTACAGGAGGAAGGAATATAAGATTAACCCAAGGAGATAACCCCAGATTTGGAGGAAGCCATCACCGTATACCATGACGCCTTTAATTGCTGCTGCCCCGTAATAAATGGGCATGATGTAGGACAAGTTTCCGAGATGATAAGGTATCAGGTCCAAAGGAATCAGTCCGGAAAAAAAGACTTGTGGAATGATGGTAAACGGAATCATTTGGACCACTTGCAGTTCTGAACTGGCAAAAACGGAAATGGCCGCACCAAATGAAACGGCTGTCACTGCTAACAAAACCATCGTGAGCAAGACCCACCCTATGTTTCCCTCGGAGCTTAATTTCAGCACAAAGATGGAATAAAGAACGATGAGGATGGCTTGGATGACGGCAAAAACCCCAAATCCTGCCGTGTAGCCAAGAATGACCTCTCCGCGTTTAATCGGCGTCATCAATAACCGTTCCAATGTACCGCCGCTCCGCTCTCTCACAAGAGCCATCCCCGAAATGATAAACACCAGGAAGAACGAGAATAAGGCAAGGAACACATAGCCAAGGGAATCAAACGTGGACTGGTCCTGTGTCCCGTACACATAGGATAGATCCACTTTTGCAGCAGGATTTAAGGAAGTCATGGCTGCTTGAATTTCCCTGACAGCCTTCGATCCTTTAGTGGAAGGTTCGTACAAGGTAATCGTCATACCCGAATTTTGAGAAAAGCTGATAATCGCGTCAACCTGTTGGTGATCCTTCAGATATTCTTTGGCATGTTGGGCATCATCGCCTGTTACCTCCATCACATTCAATTCCTGCTCTTCCAATGCAGAAACGAGAGGACCTGGTACCGCATTCTTGTCGATTCCAACTGTTGAAACATAATCGGAATCTCCCAATAAAAAATAGACCAATGTCAAGATTAAGAGTGGAGCAGCAAAGATCATCATCACACTTCGTTTGTCGTTTATCGTTTGAATGATGACGCGTTTGGCTAAATGGATCATTGTTCAGCACCACCCATTGATTGACTTGAAGCCATGAAAAATAGCTCCTCTACCCGTCCATTTTGCGTTTTTTGAAGCAGATTTGCCACCGAATCATATTCAATCAATGTGCCGTTATAAATGAGGGCGGCCTTATCACACTCTGTAACTTCATCCATCACATGCGTGGAAACAATGATGGTTGTCCCAGCATTTTTAATATCCTGGAATTGCTCCCAAATTTTGCGCCGCAGAACCGGGTCGATGCCTGCTGTTGGTTCATCCAGAAACAGGATTTCCGGGGAGTGCAAAATCGCAGCTGCAAGCGAAAGCCGCTTTTTCATGCCGCCAGAGAAGTTCTTCACCAGCTTCTTCTCATGCTCTTTTAAATCCACCATGGCAAGCACTTCATCGATTCGCTTCTCCAATTTGCCTTTTTCCATATGGTAAAGCCCGCCAAAGAACCGCAAATTGGCTTCTGCTGACAAATCGTCATACAGCGCGTCATTCTGGGGCATGAATCCTATCTTTTCCAGCATGTTCATGTTAGGCATTTGCACGCCGCCAATTTCAATCCTCCCCTGATCTGCAGGAATGGCGCCAATCATCAGGCGGATCAAGGTTGTTTTACCCGAACCGGAAGGGCCAAGCAAACAACAAATTTCTCCCGCCGGAATCGCAAACGAGACATCTTTTATGACTTGCTTTTGAACAAAGCTTTTACTGACATTCGTGACTACGATATCCATCATGATTCCCCCTAACTCGTTTTAATGCGAGTACTCGGTTTAAACGCTGAATCAACGTTAATTTAATTCTATTACTAGCATTAAATTCGCTCCTATAAACCTAGTACGCGCATTATCTCTTCGCCTACCAGCAATAAATCTCCACTTACCAGCATTATATTACTCCTAACCAGCATTAAATGAATTTTTATTACGAGTACTCGTATTATCTGATACGCCGCCAGGTATGCCAATGAAGAAAATCACACTAAATCCAAGGGGTATTGGCAAAAATAGCTTCTTTTAGATGTATGGTTGACTCAAATCGAATAAGGAGTGCTCGTTTCTGATAATGAAACCTCTCCCAATTCCTCTAAATGTTCTTTTTAACCATGCCAAGTTGGGCCCCAACGATAGTGAAGCTGGAACAGCTGTGCAGGTTCCCCCCCTTTACTTCAATAAGACAATTACCTTTTCTTTTCAAAAAAGGTTAAGGATAGTTTTTCATTTATAATGACTTCTTTCATGTTTCGAAATCCATTTTTTTCATATAAACTCACTGCTGGAATATTTTTAGAACCTGTCGCTACTTTTATTGTTTCAACCGTGAACTTACTTTCTATGAAATTTAAAAGCAGCTGGGCAATTCCTTTTCTGAAATGGTTTGGATGTACAATTAATCTATGTATATCAACATATTCATCATCTGCTTTTAAAGATATTACTCCGGATAATTCTTCATTTACATAATAACCAAAGAAAGTCTCTCCGCAATGTTGCAAAGTATAAATGGTATCCTTTAGTGCTGGTATTTCATAAGAACCAATTATTTCCGCCTCTACTTTATAGGCTGGTAATTGAATCTTTAAAACAGCTTCAGCGTTTTTGCTATTGCGAATGTCGATTTTTCTAATCAAGTAAACCCCTCATCCTGTTTTTCGTATTAGTTTTTTCCGTAAACAAATACAATTAATCAAGCTCGCCCCTGCAGAATCTTCGAGGCGGTACAATTAAAGCTGAACTTTTTCAAAATGTTCAACGATTGGGAATGGGTAATAAAAATGATGCAGTAGCTTTTTCCATTCCTGATATTCCTGGGATTCTCTAAATCCAACTGTATGGGCTTCTAAAGATTCCCATTGAACCAGCAATAAGTATTTCCCCTCAACTTCCAAACATCGTTGCAATTCGTGGGATATGTACCCTTTCATCGAAGAGATAATTTTTGATGCAGCACGAAATGCTTCTTCATATTCTATTTCCTTGCCTTCCTTAACTTGCAGCATTACTGCTTCCAGGATCATTTTTTTCCTCCTTTTTTATCAAAGCATTGTTACCTGTCCAGAAACATTTTTTTACCAAGATAAATGCCCACTTATTTAAGAAGCACCACATGGATCATGGGTTTAAAATGACCGATTTTCCACTCTAACTTCATGGCGTTTATATTTTACCATGGATACGATGCCGAGAATCGGTCCGATTGCTAAACAAGCAAATACCCATTCCCAGCCAATAATCCTTTGAATAATCGGGATCAGGTTTATCGAAAATATGGTGATGAGGAAACCAATGCACATTTGAAAAGTCAAGGCTGTTCCCACATATTCCACTTCTGCAACTTCGGAAACGGCGGCGGAGAACTGGGCAGAATCCGAGATGACAGACATTCCCCAAATAATAGCAAGAAGAAGGGTTAACCAAATCGATTGGCCGAAAGTAAAACCAATCAAAACACAGCAAATAGCACTGATTAACATAGAGATAATCGTTAGGTTGGCTCTTCCGATTTTATCAGAAACCAGGCCACCAACTACACAGCCAATTCCCCCTGCAATTCCTATTGTCACAAAAGAGGACAATGCAATGAACCAAGGAGATATCCCTGGTGAATAGCTTGAAAAACTTGCGGTCAAAAAAATCGGAATCCAAGTCCACATCGCATACAATTCCCACATATGGCCAAAATAGCCGTAGTTCGCAAGCATGACTGGTTTATTACAAACGACCTTTTTTATTAATTTAAAAGAGAAAGGTTGTTTTTTTGTTGCTTCCGGAGAATCTTCTAAAACCCAATTCACAATGATAGCAGCCAGCAGGGCCAATATTGAACTGCAAATAATCACTAATTTCCAATTTAAAGATGAAAAAAAGATAACAATAAAGTGTGGCAAAGAGGAGCCTAAAGTTAATGCGGCAATTAAGATTCCAATTGCAAGCCCGCGCTTTTTCGGAAACCATTGTGATAAAATTTTTACAGCTGTCGGGTAGACACCAGCAAGTGCCGCACCAGTTAAGACCCTAAGCAGGATACCGAAAAAAGCATGTTCAACCAGTATAAGTGAGACATTCACTAGGGCGCCCAGGAACGCTGAAAGTGCAAGAACCCTTCGGGGATTAAAACGATCCGCAATCCCCAAATAGGAACTGATTAATGCACCTATGACAAAACCCATTGGAACAGAAGCAGACAGCCAGGCTTCCGAGTCGGAGCTAACATTCCAAGCCTGAATTAGTTCGGGAGCTATAACCGAAGCACTGAACCATAAGCTTAATGCGCATAATTCAGCCAATCCGATCCACAGTAACGCCCGCCATGAACCTTGAATCATAATATCCCCCTTTTTTAAAAACATAATATTATGATCATATTGAATATTAATTTTACACGTGAATTTTCACGAAATCCAGTGATGCATCCACCATATTAACCTTTTTTCTAAATTTTCATACAATTAATTCGAATCAGTGGTATGCTTTAATATATATGTAGCTGAAAGGTATTTAAGAGGACCTTGTTGCTATACTTCTCCCAAATAACGGAGGGAAGTTTTTTTTACTGGTTTAAGATGAAGAAAGTCGTTGAAAGTAGAATGGGGTGCTGTATTGGAGAAAACGCATTTTAAAACGGTCAAGCACCTTAAAAACCTTACCGAGGGACATATATTATATATTTTCGAAAACCTAGAAAAGTATATTAAAAATGTAGTGGACTTTGTTATGTGCGGCTTGGAACAGAATCAATATTCACTAATAATTGAAAATGATCGAATAAATCTAATGCTGAAAAAACATCTTGCACCTATGCTGAGCAAAGACCAACTAAATAAAGTGATGATCATCAATAATTATGATTTTTATTATGTTAAGGGAGATTTTCAATGTAATTCCATCTTCGAATATCTCCCCAAATTAATTGAAGGCTATTCAGAGGAAGGATTTTCTGTCCTAAGCTGGGCTCACGTAGAATGGGGAGATGAGGCTGAAGTGCATAAAAAATTATCAAACTCTGAAAAAGAAGCTTGTATCATTGTAAATGACAAAAAACTTCTCTCTGTTTGTGCCTACGATTCGGACAGGGTCAATGAAGCACTTAAAGGAAGCCTTATCAATCATCACAATTTTCTTTTGAATGACCAAGAAAAATCGATGTCCGAAGCTAACCAAAAAAGAATCCAGCAGCTGCTGGATAGAAGAGCTATCAGGGAAGAATATTATAAAACACTCGCTAAGAAGTGGCATTGAAGGAGGAAGCCTACTGGTTTCTTCCTTTATTTTTTTGTAATTAATACGATTCCATTTCACCAATGCTACATTTTAATTTTAAGTATTGACTTTATATTTCTTGTTCAATAACTTACATGTATTTACCGCCAATTAACAAATGACTGCATTACTTCATATAATGTTCGAAAATTAAGGAGTTGGTTTTCATGGTAAATTGGATTGATGTTTCTACATCAAAACACCAATTAAAACTTTTTAATGGAAACAGACTGATAAAAACCTACCCCATTGCGGTTGGAAAAATATTATCACCAACACCCTATGGAACCTATACGATTGTTAATAAACAACCAAATCCCGGCGGACCATTTGGAGTGCTTTGGATGGGATTATCAAAGCCCCATTATGGTATACACGGAACAAACAACCCAGCTTCAATTGGCAAGGATGTCTCACATGGGTGTATTAGAATGTTTAATCAACATGTTCTGGATTTATCGGCTAAAGTTAAAATTGGTACCAGGGTTGTCATTCATAGATGACTTTGATCAGTAAGGTTGATGTTGGTGCTGACTACCCCCGCAGCATCCCTTTAACCAACAAATTTGTATATTCATCCAAACCCGAATTATTTATAATACATTATAAGAATTGCAAACTTAAAACTTATTACATAAGGGGGTAATAAAATGGAAAATTTTTATCTGTTTGTCATTATGTGCATCCTTCTCATTATTTTACCCGGTCCTGATACGGCCATCGCGACAAAAAATACGATCAGCTTAGGGAGAGCCGGAGGACTTAAAACAGCTCTGGGTACTTGCTGTGCTCTTCTTATACATACTTCTGCTGCTGTACTCGGACTTTCAGCCATCATTGTGAAATCATCGTTTTTGTTTTCCGTCTTCAAATACGTCGGTGCCGTTTACCTCATTTATTTGGGGGCTAAGACTTTATGGGCGATGAAGAAAGGTCAAGCAGCAAGCGTTGAATTGACCGCAAAAAGCCAGTTCGCAAATACCTCTTGTTTTAAACAAGGGTTTCTTACCAATATCCTAAACCCGAAAGTGGCTGTTTTTTTCTTAACCTTTTTGCCCCAGTTCGTGGATTCCGGCAGCAATAATTTTGTACCGTTTCTTATAATGGGGTTCACTTATACGGTATTGACGGCGGTATGGTTTTTCCTTTATGTCTACCTGATTGACCAGATTAGTGCTTTTATGAAAAAGCCTCGAACACAAAATATGATTGAAGGAATCACAGGCACGATCCTCATCGGTTTTGGAATTAAATTGGCTCTAGAGAAGGCTCATCATTAGATTGCGAAAAGACCCTTGATTTTCCAAGGGTCTTATTTTTTATGAGAAAATTAACGAATTCTAGCCTTGCGGAACCCATCGAATATATTGAAGACCGCAGATAAAATAAATATAATGATCACGCCGCCAATGAACCAGATTTCAAATTGCCTGGTTGTTATTGTAAATAATTCACTCATGTACGATATAAATTCCTGGTTCATTAAGTTGGGATTGGTTAGTATAACAATGAATGCAATGGTTGCGAATAGCTCATGAGCCGTATTAAAGACAGCCATTCTATTTGTCCACTGCCCTTTGAATAATTTGTAAAGAGCCAAGCCAATTTCGAGTGCGATGATCATGATCACGATTGGCCAATACCGAAGTAAAACTTCCTGATTTAATGCTGGGATGACGAATTCAAGCCCATCTCCGCTGTTTCTATAAATGCCCATAAGATGATCCGCATAAAAATAAAGGCTCGCCCAAATCGCCGTCCACATTAAGCTTCCAAATACCTCGCACTTTAAGATTGCTTTTTTCTTAGGAATATAAGCGATGTTTTTCAAATCATCAGGTGTCCATTTTTTAAGGCTGGATGATAAGGGCACCTGATCTTTTCCTTTATCCGTTCGTTCGATTACTGCGAATGTGAGGGTTAACCAGAAAAAGACTTGAATTCCCACTTCGATGATCATCGCTATTCCTTTCCCTAAAATGGTGAGAACAATATTTACAATCGCATCTTCCCCACTGTAACCAATAAAGTATTCCGCAACCATGGAAATCAGCGCGACCACAGCCGCAATTGGCAAAATCATTTTCAATAGCGAAACATATACATCAAAGTATCGTGGGCCTATAAGATGCATAGGCTGATCCCGGTACCTGCTCGCTAATGCTGCCGGATTGCCTAATTTTTCAAGGACCGTCTTAACATCTTTCTCGCTATAATCATCAGGCAATGTATCCTCAATGGTTGAACGCAGCTCGAGAGCAATATCTGCACGGCTTTTCTCAGGCAGTCTGCGAGTGACTTCATGAATATACACTTCAATCAAGTTCATCTTCCCCATCCCCTTTTAATAAACCATAAAGTATCTTCGAATTACTGATCCATTCCTCTTTTAGCTGCAAAAAGATCTCCAGGCCATATTCACTTAAAACATAATACTTCCGGGGCCTGCTTTCCGATGTATMCCAACTGCTCGTTACCAGCTCTTGCTTTTCTAAACGCCGAAGCAATGGATATAAGGTGCTTTGATCGATAGTAATTCCTGATGACTCCAATAATTGAACAAGGGAATATCCATACTGCGGTGTTCGCAATTGACTTAAAACGGCTAATGTCAACGTCCCTCTCCTTAGCTCTGTCGTTAACGAATTTAGTAAAGTACTCATTCACCCACCTCAATTTTATATACTATATGACATACACTATATGGTTTATACTATGTATCATACACTATTGTGGATACAACAACAATTAAATTTACATGCCCTTTTTGAGTGTTTTTCAAAAGAAAAACCCAATTTCCCATTGTTACTGCGGGAAATTGGGCTTTGGGAATGATGTATGGCATCATTCTCTGGTGCACTTTTTGAGATTAACTGATTACCTTGTGGTTTAAAAACTAATAATTTACAACGGAAGATTCAATTGCCAAGAGACTCCGAAGCGATCATTGATCCAGCCAAACTTTTTGCTGAACCCATAATTGCCAATTGGCATAAGCGCCTGGCCGCCTTCGAGCAATTTCTCATAAAGGTTGTCCAGCTCCTCTTCTGAATCACAAGTAAGAAAGATGGAGAAGGAAGGGGTAAACGAAAACTGATGCTTCACATTGCTGTCAATGCACATAAATTCCTGCCCTTTTAAGGAGAAGGTGGCCTGCATCACCGTTCCCTCGTCCCCAGGTCCATTCGCTCCATACCGGGTGATGCTCATAATTTCCGAATCCTCTATTAGTGAAGTATAAAAATTCATGGCTTCTTCCGCATTTCCCTCCTGGAACATTAAAAAAGGTGTAACTTTTTCCACAAACCATCGACTCCTTCGTTCATAATGTAAAAAGACTTTCAATTAATAATGACACAGATCGGACAATAATCAAACTCGACAGCCGCCTTAAAAATTTGGCCTAACAAAATAGCGGCACTTCTGTCACCCTTCCTATGTTAACAAATCCCTTAACTCTTGTGTCATCCGTTCCACTAATTCCGGCCTGCCGTGAAACTGGGCAGGTGTATTTTGGAATAGTTGGATGCACCAATTTCCATCCTTTTTTACTAAAATAAGAGTGTGATGCGTATTTACGTTAGGATTAATGTCGGATGACTGGGGCGGAACCATCCCGGCAATGGCTCTGATCATAACAATGTCCGAACTTAAAAAGTGCACATTTTTTACTTTGCTGACAAATCGGGCCGTTTGATGGTGCTCAAAGATGGGATCCAGGTGCGAAAATATTTGTTCTCTGCCTATTGACTCGCTTCCATCAAAACCAATGCTTTCACCGTTTTCTGCAAATAAATCTGCCATTCCGCGTGCGTTTTGATGATTCCACGCCTCTATTAGCTCCTTATAAACTGCCTGGACTTCTTTTGAATGTTGATCCTCCATTTTACTCACTACTCCTTTGCTGCCTTATTATTTGTATTATCCTTCTACTCATAACCGTTTGCTTACACAAAAAGCTTAATCCTTGTATTAATTCCTTTTTAATATTGTTGGTTATGGTAACAATAATGATAACCTTTAGATAAAAGAGGATGATTCTGTGATTTACATATATGATGATTACGCTGGAACACATAGTACTTCACTAGCTGCAGCCTATCATTTAAAGCAATTGCCGACGGACCGGAAATTGACTAAAGAAGAAATATTGAATGTTAACTACTTTAACAAATTAACCAAAGCAGACTTCGGGAAGATTTTCTTTCATGGAATTGATGATGAAGGAAATCCGGTCTATACCATAGGAAGAAAAAGAGAAAAACTGGTTATTCCGGCTTTGGAAGATCTTTGTTTAATCCTTCTAGACAAAAACAACAACCAGGAAAGGATCATTTTCTCCAATACTTCGCCAACTGTTCCTTTTGCGATGACAATGGGGGGCTTTTTCTCAAGGGGACTAGGATTGGATTTCATTGGTGTGCCATTACTTGTAATCGGTGCAAAACAGTGTTGTAACGATGTTATGAAGGTAGTGGAGTATACCAAAAAGGTTGGAAGAACAACAACTGAAAAGGTGGTTGTATTGGACAATAAAAATTTGAACAGTATGTAGGGTGGGCATTTCTCTTTTAATAAATTCACCGTCACACTTTTATTCATCTTCACCAATATACTAACCTCTCCCCCTTCAACCTTTAGAGTAGCTACTGAGTGCTTATCGGCCTCAATTGTTTTAATGTGATAAGTTCCGAAGAAGATGATTCCCACACGAATTTAAAACTAAGTGACTGTTGAAACCGGATGAAAATTGGATTCGGACAACTTTCCTACTAAAACCGGGGTTCGAGTCCGAATCACCCCCTCTTTCGGACAACTCTACAACGAAAACCTGGGTTCGAGTCCGAATCAACCCTGCATTCGGACAGCTCTCCTACGAAAACCAGGAGCCGAGTCCGAATCAACCATTCATTCGGACAACTCTACAACGAAAACCTGAGGTCGAGTCCGAATCAACCCAGCTTTCGGACAACTCTACAACGAAAACCTGAGGTCGAGTCCGAATCAACCCAGCTTTCGGACAACTCTCCTACGAAAACCAGGAGCCGAGTCCGAATCAACCATTCATTCGGACTACTTTCCTACGAAAACCTGAGTTCGAGTCCGAATGAACCCTGCATTCGGACAGCTCTCCAACGAAAACCTGAGTTCGAGTCCGAATGAACCCCTCATTCGGACAACTTTCCCATAAATACACCTGGTCATGTCCGAATGACCCCCGCATTCGGACAACTTTCCAACCCAAACCAGAAGCCCAGTCCGAATCACCTCCACCTTCGAACAGCCACCACCCCAGACTATTGCTGAATCAGCGAGATTCCTAGATAAACGGCTGCTGCCCACATGACGATAGCGGATATTTTATTCAATATCAACATAAACCTACCAGATTTATCGAGCTTCCCGCTTATTCTTCCCATGATGGCCAGCCCCAAAAAGCAAATCCACGAAACAAGGATACATGCAGCGGTAAAAATCGCCTTTTCCTCCCCCTCGTATTTTAATGAGCTTGGTCCGATGACCCCGACCGTGTCCATTATGGCATGCGGGTTGAGCAGCGAAACAGATGCAGCGAAGAGTACTTGTTTCTTCAGCGAAAACGTCCGCGAAGCTTCATCTTTTCCACTGCCTGTCTCGCTGTTCCAGGTCGTCCAGCCCATGTAAATCAAAAAGATAATACCTGCCCCTAAAAGAATGGTTTTCAGCCAGAATGACCCTAAGACCAGGAGCGAAACACCCAAAACCGACACCAATATAAGAAGGGTGTCACACAAAGATGCGGTAATCACAACCGGCAGTGCCTTAACTAGACGCGGCTGAAGCGCCCCTTGATTAAAAACAAATACATTTTGAACACCAATTGGCAGAATGAGTCCCAGTGCCAGGATAAATCCATGAATAAATGGCTCTAACATTCGAAAATCTCCCTTTTTTATCAATAGTGTTATTTTAGTAGATATTTCAACTCCTGTCTCCCACCAATTGTCCTCCTTTTAGTGTCAGGATGGCTTCTTAAGTAAAAATCGTTAACGAATTGTTCGCTCCAGGAAAACCATGTAAAGTTCGCATTAAGATTCTGTTGAAACGATAAAAAACCCGTGAGCTTCTGATATTATGCAGTCATATAAGGCATTGACGAGAGGCTGATAAAATGACGAAAAAGATTCTTATCATTTCTTCAGAATACACTGGACATGGGCATAAGAGCATAACTGAGGCCTTATCTGAAAAAATTGGGGAATACCGCCATGCCGAGATCCATGTGGTGGATGGATTTTCGCTGGGTGGCAGGGCTTTGGAGAAGATCGGAAAAGCTTATGGCCCGATTACGAGAAGAGCTGAATCATTATGGAATGTGATATGGAATTTGTCCGCTATGGCCCCTTCCATTGTGGACCATCTGGTCGAAGCCTTGATTGAAGAAAAGTTCCTGGCGCTTGTAAAGGAGCTGAAGCCGGATATTATTTTGTCCGTCCACCCCAATTTTGTAGGGTCTGTACTAAACATCATGGAGAAGAAGAGGATTAAAATTCCTTTTGTCGTCCATATTGCCGACCTGGTCAATATTTACCCGCTATGGGTGGATAAAAGAGCCGATTTTATCATTAGCCCAACCATGGAAGCTAAACAATTGTGCATCGGAAAATATGGGATATCTCCCGGCCGAATTGGTGTTTTCGGCTTGCCTGTCCGTTCCAGGTTTTATCCAGCAACCAGCAGTAAAAAAACGGGTCCTCATCCAACGGCACCCTTGAGCTGCCTGGTCATGGGCGGCGGCGAAGGGGCAGGAAACATGAAGAAAATCGCCAAAAATCTCCTCGATCATTTTGACTGCAATGTCCGCATTGTTGCAGGACGAAACGAGAAACTGAAATCGAATCTGGAGCTATCCTTAAAGAAGCGATACGGAGACAGGGTTCATATTTATGGCTTTACCGAGAGGATCCATCAATTGATGCTCCATTCCGATCTTATTTTTACCAGGGCGAGCCCCAATGTCATGTACGAAGCGGTTGCCTCAAACACCCCGCTTGTCATCACGGGGGCGCTGCCTGGCCAGGAAGCCGATAATCCGAAGTTTGCGGAAAATAATCAATTGGGGATTGTATGCAGAAATCCGAATGACATACGAGATTCATTATCAGATTTGCTCATCAATGACAGCGAGAAACTCAGGCAAATCATTCAATCCCAGCGAACCTTCTCAAATCAGCATGCCGCAGACGACATATTGAAGTTCATTTTGAATCTGGAAGTCACCCACTACGAAACAGAGGCAGAATTTCGTCTATTAATAGAGAAGTAAGGTAAACGGACTGTGTGTGGCCCTTTTAACACAGTCCTAATTTTTCCGCTTCTTTCTTTAATTGAGACCAGGTGTACCATCCAATAAAAAAGCCCATAAGGGAAAATGGGATTAACGTTAAAATTGCAGAAAACAGCAAT
The DNA here is from genome assembly GCF_001273925.1 of Bacillus sp. FJAT-27251. Classification (GTDB taxonomy): domain Bacteria; phylum Bacillota; class Bacilli; order Bacillales; family Cytobacillaceae; genus Mesobacillus_B. The sequence continues at coordinate 3,951,939 of NZ_LIGG01000001.1, forward strand.
GGATCTTGAGTATATTCAAATTCGGTCTGCAGCACCCAGGAGATATACCCCACTGGTATGCCATAACCTAATACCCCGTGAATAAGGGCATACACTAAAACTCCCTTTTCACGGTCCTTTTCACACCATTTCCTTAAATGGGTTTCCCTGGTTTTTTGAAAGTCCCTATAACAAACATAGCCGAAATACCCCAATATTAATGCCGCTATAATTCGAAGGATGAAAGGCGCGGTCCCTTGATTCAAGGTCAATGCCATATGAACACAATAAACAGCAGCGAGTTCAAGGATTACGGCTGGGATTATGGCCCCGTACTTCATGTATATCCCCCTATTTATAATTGTTTTAGATTCTTTATATCATGGTTTCATCCAGAAATATACATTTTTCTATGTTGAAAATTTGAATATGAGTTGGCTTCTAAAATAAAAAAACCGCTGGCGGTGTACCACCAAACGGTCGGGAAATATAAGATACTTCGATTATAGCAATTGATGCACGAGAAACCGTACAACTGCTTTACTTACCCTCAATCTCTACTGGTTCCGTGCTCTATATGTTTCAGGTGATTAACCCGCTAAAAAGCCTGTCAACATTCACGTGTTGATAAGCTTTTTAACTTACAATCTTAGTAGAGGGTGTTCTGGTTACAGATCCACTTTCACCGGAAGCTGTTCAGCATATTTGGTAGAAGGCGGTTCGGGAATGGCTTTTCCCAGGATATAATAATCAAGCGTGCCTTTCGGAATTTGGTTGAATTCGGCTCTTTTTAGCAGGTAAAAGGCAAATCCGAGAGCAGTCCATACAGCTAGGGCAATCATGGATGGGGTTCCTAAAGCGGAGGGAGAGCCGGGATAGAGCAGCAACCCTAAGAATCCTATTCCGCTAAGTGCTCCCATAAGGGCCACTAGTTTCTTTCCTGGCCCTGCGGTGATTCCATCTAGCTGTCCTGATTCACTCCAGCTGAATTTCTTATAAGCGGTCATGCAAGTGTAGAAGTAGGCAATCGTGACTCCTGTTGCAGACATATCTACAATCCATAATAATACTGGACGCCCGAACCATGGTGCAAGCATACAAAGGGCACAGCTGAAAGAGATACCAAAATAGGGTGTCCTGTATTTAGGATGAAGCTTCGAAAATACTTGTGGCAAAACCTTTGCCCTTCCCATGGCGAACATTAGCCGGCTAGAAGATACATAGAAGCCGTTTAAGCCAGTAAATATCCCCATACAGAGAGAGACTGCCAGCAGCATCACCCCGATTGCCCCAAGGGTATCCGAAATTACATCACCTGTTCCCCATACCGGTTGCCCTTGCACCAGATTCTGCCAAGGCATGGCGACTGCTGTTGCAATTACCATAAAGGAATACAAGGCGAAGGCAAAAATTAGCGAGTAGATAATCAGCTTAAAAGCTTGCTTGGGAGGAAAGTTGAATTCTTCGGCCGCTTGCGGGATATTGTCGAATCCGACATAGGCCCATGGAGCAATCGCGATGATGGCGATTATCCCTGTCAATGCAGGAATTTCAGGTTTGAAAAATGGCCGCATATTAGCGAGGTCGGTTGCAGGGCTGAGCAGCATGCTGATGGTAAGCAGGCAAACTCCCGCAACCAGGATAATACAGAATAGGTACTGAAGTCTTCCCGAGATCGAAGCTCCCCTTATATTTAAATACCCGAAAAGGAGAAGTGCAGCTGTCGCAATCACAACCTCCCCCAAATACACTTCCCATCCCCCAATCTCGTATAAAAAAACGACATTCGTAATTGAAGGCAGCAGGAATTTCCCCAGTAGTGCCAGCGCGGAGGCATTCAGTGCCACGATGCAAATATATCCCAGGGTCAGAAACCATCCGCATACAAAAGCATGGTTTCTGCCAAAACCGATATAGGCATAGGCAAACTCTCCTCCTGAAACAGGATATTTCTCAATTAACACTCCATAGCTAACAGCGATTACCATCATAAGCAAACCACCAATGCCTAAACCGATAATGGCCCCCAAAGGCCCCGCCTTCCCCATCCATGAAGTCGGCAAAATAAATGCTCCCCACCCAATAGCTGATCCTAAGGCGATTGCCCAAATCCATTGCGGCTTAAACGTTTTTTCCAGCTGCACCCTCTCTTCCATGCTATCCCTCCAGGTTAACGGTTTGTTTTTTAGGATAGAACAATACCTGCCTGCATTGCGAATTAACAATTACAGATTGGGGACAAGTGTAAATCCGGATAGGGTTTGTCCGTTTTGCCCCTAATTCCTTCCTTTCATTACACCTTGTTTTCTTACTTTCAGGAGTTTGTATAGGTCTTTTGCTCTGCTTGCCAAACTACTTCTCCCGAGATAATTGTCTTTAGCACCCCGATATCTTTGATTTCCATTTTCGGACAAGTGAGCGGGTCTTTATCAAGGACCACGAAATCTGCTCGCTTTCCAATTTCTATTGTACCTGTAACTTCTTCTTCAAAGTTTAACCTCGCACCGTAGGATGTCATCGATTTTAAAGCTTCCAGCACATCGATTTTTTGATTTTCTCCCAGCACTTTTCCCTCACTTGTCACTCTATTCACGGCCGCCCAGATCGAGAAAAGTGGGGATATTGGTGTTATAGGACAGTCAGAATGGAGTGTGAATAGCAAGTTACGCTCAACTGCAGCTGACAATGGATTTATCCTGGAGGCCCGCTCTGGCCCCAAAAATATTCTTCGGTGGCGTTCTCCCCAGAAATACACATGGTTTATAAAAAACGAGGCTGCCACTCCAAGCCTTTGCATCCGGTCCAAATCCTCGTTTAGGGCTGTTTGCACATGTTCAATTCGATGCCGATGGTCTGCCTTCGGACTTTTGGACAAAACTGCTTCAAAGGCGTCAAGGATGGAGTCTATCGCCCGGTCCCCGTTGCCATGAATGGCGATTCTAAACCCCCTTTTATGAAGGTCAAGCATTTCCTCGGTAAACGCCTGTTGTTCATGAAGAAGTTCCCCTTTTATTGTTCCATCACAGAAATACGGTTCCCTTAAAGCGCCAGTCAGTCCTTGAATGGATCCATCCTGGAACAGTTTGGCACTGTCCAGTGAGATTTTATTCTGGGTGCGCCTTTTTAATTCCTTATCTAACTGGTCTGAAGTATATCCTGAAAATGGGCCGTCTTTCCTTAATAAATGGTGGAGAATCATCAATCTCATATTCATGGGATTTTTGCCGGAATTAATTGCCGCGATATGTGCATTTAATTCCTCTTCACCCCTGTCAAGCCCTACTCCAGCGTCCGTGCAGGTCGTTATCCCCTGAGATACATACTCCTTAGCAGCATTTTCTATGTTCGATATTTGTTCATCATTAGTCGGGGATGGCAAAAAGGGGAAGATATACTCTAAAGCAGGAATTTCATGGATGACTCCATCCAACTGGCCGTTTTCATCTCTGGTAAAATAGCCTCCATGCGGGTTAACGATATCTTCTCCAATTCCCGCCATCTCCAGCGCTTTGGAGTTGGCCGTGCCAAAATGTCCCGAGATGTGGCGGATAAAGACAGGGTGATCGGGTGCCGCCATGTCTAAATCCTTCCTTGTCGGATGCCTTTTCTCCAAGAGGAGTGTATCATCATATCCCCAGCCCAGAATCCATTCTCCCGATGATTTTATAGCCGCCTCCTCACTGATTCGGGCCTTAATGTTTTCAATACTTTTATTGAATGGTGAACGGCAATCCACGTAATTTAACATTTGGCCATACATGAGCAAATGGCTGTGGGTATCAATAAAACCCGGAAGCAGGACCCCTCCCTCCAGATCCAATACTTCCACACCAGCACATTCCTTAGAATCAGCAGGGTCAGGTTCTGATGTATTCCAGATCCGTTCAATGATTCCATCCCGGATCAGCAAGGATTCTGCTCTGGTATTCTGCTTATCAAGAGTAATAATATTAGCATTTTTAATGATTAGTGAATTCAATTGGACCCCTCCTATCAAACAACTTTGTCTTCAACAGTGTCAATCGGTTCCATGTTTCTTTGAGCAGAAGGAAGATCCTCCCAATATACGGCCCTGATATTTTCAGAAGGCGAATGCTTGGTCCAAAGGCTGACAAGTACCAGAATAGTGAGTGAAACGATAAACCCCGGGATGGTTTGATCCACACCCGTTTGAAGCAGAGGCCAAAAAACGGTTGTTGTACAGGCGAGTATCATACTGGAAACCACACCGGCATTGGTCGTTCTTTTCCAGAACATAATCGCCAGAAAAGGAAAAACAAGTGTTGTAGCCGATAGTCTTAAAGCCCATTGGTACATACTGACAATATCTGTTAACACAAACGCAACCATCAAGGCTAATACCGATATGATTACCACGCTTAAACGCGAGACGAACATCATCTGTTTTTCAGTTGCCCGGGGGTTAATCAGACGGTGATACAAATCCTGTGTGATATTCGAACTGCCTTGAAGAATAAAGGAATCTGCGCCTGTCATAAGTGCCGATAGGAGCCCGATAAGGATGATTCCCCCTAAATATGGCGGGAGCATTTCCACCGTTACATATGAAAAGATTAAGTCAGGATGAATATCGGCAGGGACGAACTGGCGGGCCATTATTCCGATACTGTATGGAAGGACTGATATGCATAAGGTGATCATATACCCTGTTAATCCAGCTTTAATAGCGATGTCTTCCGTTCTTGATGCAAAAATCCGCTGCCATGTGGACTGCCATACCAGATAAAAAGGAGCGACTGATATGGCAAAAAGCAGGACATCACCCAGCCCATTTGCACCGAGAGGAGTTAAGTAGTCATTAGGTGTATTGTTGATGATATAGTCAAAACCGCCGCCGAACTGCAGGGCCGCGAACGCTAGCATAATGATCCCAATTATGAGGATGACACTTTGGATAGCATCCGTTACGATGGTTGCAACCAGACCGCCCAGTATAGTAAAACCCAAGATTAGGACAAAGGATAATAGGATCCCTGTCTTTACGTCAATTTTGAAGGCAATACTGAAGACCGTGCTCATTCCTACAATTTGTAAGGCCGTGGTTGGGACGGAATAGATGAAGGCTGACAGCACCGAAGGGATAATTCCTGTCCTGGAGCCAAATCTCTCACTAAAGAGATCTGCGAGAGTATACAGCTTTTGCCGTCTCAAAGGCCGGCTAAAGAAAAAAATCAGCAGCATACTGACCATCATGGCCGGCAAAGCAAATTTAAAGAAACCCGAAACCCCCATGGTAAATCCCATACCAATCCAGCCGATAAAAACAGCTGCCCCGCAATTAGTACTGATAATTGTCCCGACGATATTCCAAAAACCCATATTCCATCCAGCTATAAGGTAACTATCGGAGGTCTTGATCTTCGTAAAGTAATAGATTCCAACAGCAAACATGAAGATAAAATAGGCAAGGATATATCCAAAATACCAGCTCATCAACTTCCTCCTTTTAAATTTATAATATTCCGATAATTAAAGGTGCAATTCATTCTTCCAATAGCTCCTAATATTTCATACTATATAGAAAGCGATTTTATAAGAAAAGGAGCTTAATGTTCAATCTATTAAGCTCCTCTAACGTGATTCTTACCAGTTTCTATGATCAAGGTGGGCATACTTTGGCAATAGGCGTGTCGGCATCTTAAGGGCGTCTTTCCGGAAAGGAGGAGCCAACTGGCTTCCATCCACCTGAATGTCAAGGACAGTCGGTTTATTTGACTCAATGGCCCTTTGGATTGCAGGACCAACGTCTTCTGGCCGATTAACGCTGATTCCTTGGGCACCCATCGATCTGGCAACCTCGGCAAAATCGGGATTCTGGATGTCTGCACCAACAAAACGGTTATTATAAAAATCTACTTGGTTTTTCTTTTCTGCACACCAGGCATTATTGTTAAAAACGCAGGCGACAACTGGAATATTTTCTTCAACCGCCGTGCTGACCTCATGCAGGCTCATTCCCCAAGCGCCATCCCCCACAATGGCCACAACCGGGCTGTGTGGATTGGCCAACTTTGCTCCCAGAGCAGAAGGATAGGCAAAGCCTGTATTGCCAAACGTCAGTGCAGCGATGTGCTGCCGGCCAGAGTTGAATTTCAAATAGGCATTGGCAGTAGATGATACATTTCCGATATCCGTAGTAACTATCGTGTTTTCAGGAAGCACCTTAGTCAGCTCCAGAAGCGCGCGTCGCGGATTGATTGGGTTTCCATCCACCATAGCCAGGTCTACAAGTTCTTTTTCCCACTTCTCTTTTTCATCGGCTACCTTGGCCATTCTCTCCTGGTTTAGCCGGCGGTTAGGCACCCTTTCTTTTAAAGCTTTGCCAATTTCGATAGCAGCGGCTTTTGCGTCACCGATGATTCCGATTTCGACCGGATGTGTCCTGGCAATATTTCGTGGGTTAATATCGATTTGAATAATTTTTGCCGACTTCGGGAAGTAATCAATATCATAGCATGGCAATGTTCCAAACACGGACAGCCGGGTGCCAATAGCCAGGACAACGTCGGCATCCTTTAACGTGTTCATTGCTGCTTTCGAGCCCATGTATCCGATTGGGCCCACAGCCAAGGGATCATTGGCAGGGAAAGCATCATTGTGCATGTACGAGACGGCCACAGGAATGGTCAGGTGGTCGGCAATCTTTTTCACCGCCTCAATTCCATCTGAATCCACCACACCCCTGCCGGAAATGATGACCGGATTTTGGGCCGAAGCCAGCAGCTCTGCCGCTGCTCCGATCTGTTCCAAAGATCCGCAGCCCCTGTTGTCAACACGGTATTGATGCGGCTTGAGGATCACATCTTCAATTTCTCCGTAAAAATAATCACGTGGAATATCAAAGAGTACTGGACCTCTTTCTGCATAAGCAATTCGGAAGGCCGTTCTCAGGCAATCGGCCACACGGCTAGGGTGTGTCACTCGAACGGTTTCCTTTGTAATTGCTTTAAACACAGAAACCTGATCGCACTCCTGGAACCCGTCCCAGCCCACGGTAGGAGTGCCTGCTGACGGGGAAATGACTACCATTGGTGTGTGCGCCTGGTTTGCGGCGGCAACCGATGTAACCATATTGGTGATTCCCGGTCCGTTTTGGCCGATGACAACACCAGCAACCCCGCTGACCCGGGTGTAGGCATCTTCCATATGGGCCGCACTTTGTTCATGCCTGACCCCGATAAACCGGATGCCTGCAGTCGGCAGAAGGTCCAATAAATCCATGAACGCGGAGCCCAGTATCCCGGATATATGGGTAACGCCTTCCTGGACAAGTGTTTCCACGATTGCCTCACTCGGGGTCATTTTCACCTTTTTTGTCTCGATATTTGCTAGTTCTTTTTCCAGTTTTGCCATTTACAGCACTTCCCTTCCCGTTTTATAAACTAGTGGATTTTGAAAGTATTTCGCACAAACAAGAAACTGGTCCTCTAAATCTCGTTTATGGCATTTTTAACAGTCTGAACGATAAAGCTGAGGTCTTCCTCCGTTGACGAAAGCGGAGGGGCAATGATGAGCACATTGTTATAGCCCGGAACGGTATCTCCATTTCTGCCAATGATTAGACCTTTCTCCTTACAAAAGCCGATTACTTTGGCCATTAACTCGTCCGAGGCTGGCTGTTTGGAATCCTTATCCTCGACCATCTCGATTCCATACAGAAAACCGACATTGCGGACTTCGCCAACATTCTTATGTGTGCTCAAATCCTTTAACTTTCCTAAGATACTTTCTCCGAGCGTCGCCACTCTGCTGACAATGTTTTCTCTTTCGATTATTTCTATGTTCTTCAATGCGACAGCACAGCTTGCTGGATGGCCTCCATAGGTGGAGACATGGCGAAAGTGATTGTCTTTGCCTTCCTGCTTGAATTTTTCATAAATATGTGTGCTTACAGCCGTCGCGCCCAAAGGCAGATAACCGCTCGTCAATCCCTTTGCCATGGTGACAATATCGGGCTGAACACCCTCAGAATGCATGAACCCAAACATTTTCCCGGTACGCCCGAAGCCTGATACTACTTCGTCGACAATAAGCAAAACATCATGCTTTTTACAAATTTCCGCAACGCGCTGCATGTATTCCGGAGAAGGAATGATAACGCCGCCTCCTGAAATAAATGGTTCCATAATTACTGCGGCAACGGTGTCGGCTCCCTCCCATTGAATCACCTGGTCAATCATGTCAGCTGCAACTTTGTCACAGTCCTTGACCTCTTCTCCAAATGGGCAGCGATAACTATAGGGAGGCGGTACATGGAGGAATCCTGGCATCCCGGGATCATATTTCACCCTTCTATTTGCCTGGGCTGTTGCGCTTAATGCCCCGAGGGTGGAACCATGATAGGCACGGTATCTTGAAATAAATTTATATTTGCCAGGCTGTCCATTTTGATTATGATACTGCCGGGTAATTTTGAATGCGGTTTCATTTGCTTCCGAGCCACTGTTTGAGAAAAAAGTTTTATACGACCCACCCAGCAATTCGCTGATTTTAGCAGATAATTGGATGGCTGGGGTATGGCTCAAAGTAAGGGGGGAATAGGAGAGCTGCATCATTTGTCTGGCGGCTGCCTCCACAATTTCTTTCCGCCCGTGTCCCAAATTAAGGCACCAAAGACCAGATACACCATCCAAATAGCGATTGCCATCCAAATCTGTGAACCATGAGCCTTCCCCCGATTGGGCAATCATCGGATTGCTGCCTTCAGTATGGCGGTTCATGGCATGCCAAAGGTGTTGTTGGTCCAGTTGTGCAAGCAATTGATTCTCGTTTACTTTCAACGCACACATGTTTGCTCCTCCCTTTTCTTAAAGAGTATTGGGAATATTGGGAATATTCATCCTAAAAATTGTCTTTCTTTACATAAGTTCTACACTTTTAAACAAATCACAGACCGGAGTATAAGAATAATGATGTGCTTCTGCAACACCCTTATGAGTGACTTTTCCCCTCATGGTGTTGACCCCTTTTTCAATGGGAGGATGGTGTAAAACCGATGCTTCAATTCCATTATTTGCAATGAGTAAAGCATATGGTGCTGTGGTGTTTGCAAGAGCATAAGTAGAGGTTCTCGCCACTGCTCCGGGGATATTCGGAACAGCATAATGTAATACACCATGTTTTACGTAAGTAGGGGCATCGTGTGAGGTAATATGATCGATTGTTTCTATGGACCCGCCCTGGTCGATGGCCACATCAATAATGACAGAGTTTTTCTCCATTTGTTTGACCATGCCTTCCGTAACCAATTGAGGGGCTTTGGCACCGGGAATTAACACGGCACCGATTACTAAGTCAGCCCTTTTAGTTTCTTCAGCGATATTAAAGTGGTTGGACATAACGGTTTTCACTCTTCCAGAAAAGAGATCGTCCAGTTGACGCAGCCTATCCGGACTTATATCAATGATGCTTACTTCTGCTCCAAGGCCAATTGCCATCTTTGCCGCATTTGTGCCTACCACGCCGCCACCAACGATGACCACCTTGCCAGGTCTCACTCCAGGAACGCCTCCCAGGAGGATACCCTTTCCGCCATGGATTTTTTCGAGGAATTGCGCGCCAAGCTGGACAGACATCCTTCCTGCTACTTCACTCATGGGTGTTAACAATGGCAGGGATTTGTTTTCAAGCTGGATGGTTTCATATGCGACAGCTGTCACTTCTTTTTCTATCAAGGCTTGCGCAAGTTCCGGCTCTGCAGCTAGATGCAGGTAGGTGAAGAGGATTAATCCTTTGCGAAAATACTGATATTCCTGCAGCTGCGGTTCCTTGACTTTCATCACCATCTCCGCACTCCAGGCTTCTTTTGCAGTGGCCACAATTTGTGCCCCGGCTGCTTGATATTGTTCATTTGGTATACCGCTGTCAACGCCTGCATCCGATTCAATGAGGACCTTATGCCCTGCTGCGATAAACGCTGAAACGCTTGCAGGAACAACAGCAACACGATGTTCATTATTTTTAATTTCCTTTGGTACTCCAATAATCATTCCTTCACATCCTCCCACACATTTTTTACAACCCTCCGGCGAACTCATCTCCCTTCCTTGTCTGGTTTCATTCAAATTTAGACATCAGGACGTCAGTACCAGTTATGGCATAATTTAATTAAAACATAAGTAAATATAGTTATCAATATTTTCTCAAAATTTAAATTATTAAAACTACTAATAATATTTATTTATATTTTTAATAATTCATTAGAAATTTTTTCTTGAAAGCCGAATCTTAAAGGAGTACATATCGGATCGAAAAAAACCTGAATAGTATTCTATTAAGCTACCATGACTATCGGAAAGTAGCCTCTCTATATGAAGGGCATTGGATTTTCCATGGAGCTGTAATAATTCGGCGTCTTCCTCAGTGAAGTTAGTGCTCGTAATAATCTGTTCCGCTTCTGCAAGCTTAAGTCCCATTTTTTGTTCAAGTAAATCGTACAAAGTCCCTTTATCAATATCATGCTTGGCAAGTTCTTTGCCAAGTTCAACTGGATAATACTGAAGTTCGACAGCAAACGGCCATTTGTCAGCATAACGTATCCGCTTAATAAAATAAGCCTCATGTAATCCGCTCGCATCGACAATTTCCCGGGCAGGCTTCACAATTCCATGGGAGACAAGCTTTGCATCCGGCTTCATCCCCATCAGGCTGATAATTTCGGTCGTACTGCTTAGGTGGCCAAGCCAATCCTGTATGGGTTTTGTGGAGATGAATGTCCCTTTACCATGAACTTTTTCAAGAACCCCAGCATGAACAAGATGAGAAACGGCTTCCCTCACCGTGCTTCGGCTCACCTTAAAGGTACTCATTAGCTCTCTCTCACTGGGGATTTTCTCCTTAAAGGAACCGCTGTTAATCATTTCCTCAATCTTGTTTTTCAGCTGAATATGCAATGGTACTGGATTCCTAGGATCTAATTCCATCTTCTTCTTCCCCCTTTATAATTGGCTCTGCCATTTTTTGTTATAATAATAGTCTAATTATATCTTTTCCCAAAATGAATAACCACTCATATTTAGAAAATTGATGGTTTATAAACAGAAAGCAAACAATGGTCCTAACCTTTGGGTTACGATGAAGCTTCCTCCTCAGGGCTCTAAATCGAGTGAAACGAGGATGTGTAACTATGTCTTGTTTATTGGTTGTTAGCAGCATCACATCGTCTACGACAAATAAGCCAGTGACATGTAAGGTCCACTGACTTATTTGGATGTCCACATCCCAGCTTCTGCTCGTGCGGTTTTTTTGACATCTTCTTGAAATTTTATTTCAGTTTGTTTACCAAGCGCCCAAGACCCTCAATTTCACAGACTACTTCATCTCCTGGCTTGAGCCATACTTTTTCCTTCATTCCGAGAATTACGCCCTCTGGAGTCCCGGTATAAATCACATCCCCGGGTTCCAGCGTCATAATTTGTGATAAATCACTTACTAGCTCCGCCACGGAGAAAATCATGTCTTCCGTATTGGAATCCTGGCGAAGTTCCCCATTTACCCAGGTTTTTAAATTCAAGTTTTCCGGATTGGGCACTTCATCCGCTGTTACAATGTATGGCCCGAACGGTGCAAATTGATCAATCGCTTTTCCGTACATCCATTGATTGCTTCGGAATTGAAGATCGCGAGCAGATAGATCATTTCCTGTTGCATAGCCAAATACATAATCTAAAGCATCATCCACTTTCACATTTTTTGCCGGTTTGCCAATGACAGCCACTAGTTCCACTTCGTAGTCCACTTCTTTTACTAAACTCGGTATAGCCACTTGTTCACGGTGTCCTGACAAACTGTTGGCATATTTGGCAAAATAAATAGGATTCTCCGGTATAGCCAAGCCCGATTCAATGGCATGCTTGCGGTAATTGGCGCCGACACAAATGACTTTGCCTGCATTGGGAATCGCCGCTGCAAACTCCACTTCTTCTTCCCTGGTAACCTCTTGGGAAGACTTTTGAATTTTCTCCAACACCTCCAAAGCATCGGCTCCCCCTTTGATAACATCGATTACTGTTTCAGGGGCGGAAATCCCTGAGTTCTCAGAAGCGGCTTTAACATCAATTACTCCCTCTTCCTTTCCAATCCCTAATCTTAATTCATCATCTCGATAGAAAGATACAAGCTTCATCCGTCACACTCCCCAGCTAGATAGTAAAGTTTCCCTCTCCTGTCTATTATACTACGAAAATTCTGATATTTTATAGACAAAAAAGCCCGCGAGTTCAGTCGCAGGCTTTTTTTGTCAAATCAATTTTATAAAAAACATCGTAAAATAGTAATCAAATCTCTTTAAAATGAAGTGGGAGAACCGCCCCCCGCTTCATCTCTGCTGTTCTTCGCCGTTCAATATTAAACTGAAACTGACTGTGGCTTTTAGCGAGTCGGATACGGCGCAGTATTTTTCCTTGCCGAGGTCGATGGCCCGCCAGATTTTTTTGCTGTCGATGTCACCATCGATTTTAAAGGTGATGTGAATGGAGGTGAATCCCTTTGGCAATTCTTCCTTCCTGGTGCCGTCGGTTTCGATTTCCAGCTTTTCAATAGAATCCAGGTGCGGCCTGAGAATCATCGTCACATCGATGCCGATGCATCCGGCCACAGAGGCCAGGAGCATTTCCGTAGGAGTGACCCCGTTCCCTTCCCCGCCGTATGCTTCCGTTGCATCCATCTTGATTTCATAGCCGGAATCCCCTACCGCTGTAAAGGCGCGCTGCCCTTGCCATTTTGTATGTACTTTCATAAATAGATTCAGCTCCTTTTCAGTCTTATCCTGAAGCTCATGATTGTACTCTGATTACATCTTCTTTAAAAATTTCCTCGCGCGTTCTGCTTGTGGATTGGTGAAGAATGGTTCCGGTGCACTTTCCTCGACGATGACTCCGTCCGCCATGAAGACAATCCGGTCGGCGACTTCACGGGCAAATTGCATTTCATGGGTCACAATCACCATGGTCATTCCCTCTTTTGCCAGCTCCTTGATAACGCTTAGCACTTCATCGACCAATTCCGGATCAAGTGCTGATGTCGGTTCGTCAAAGAGCATCACATCCGGTTCCATCGCGAGCGCCCGGGCAATCGCCACCCTCTGCTGCTGTCCCCCGGACAATCTGGACGGATACACATTCCTCTTTTCAATCATGCCCACTCTGGAAAGGAGGGCCTCACCCTTATCTACCGCCTTTTCCTCCGGCCATTTTTTTACGACGAGCAAGGCCTCGATGACGTTTTGCAATACGGTTTTATGAGGGTATAAATTGAATTGCTGAAACACCATCCCGGTATGCAAGCGGATTTCACGTATCTTTTTTGTATATTCTTTCTTGCTTAGAGCGCTGTCGACCTTGATTCCTGAAACTTCCAGACTGCCTCCTGTCATCTCTTCCAGTCCGTTCAGGCAGCGCAGCAAGGTACTTTTTCCCGAACCGCTGGGACCGAGAATCGCAACGACTTCGCCGCTGTTCACATGAAGGTCGATCTCTTTCAGCACATCCAGCTGATTAAAGCTTTTTGATAACTTATTTGTTTTAATCATGGCAAATCCCCAACTTATACATAAATTGATAAACGTTTCTCAAGTCTTTCCAGCAGGTAAGAAAAGCCGGTGCTCATAATCCAGTACATGATGGCAATGGCCAAATAAAATGGCATGTACACATAATACTGGGCGATCAATAACTGTGCGGAACGCAGCAGCTCGGTCACGGTGATAACGGAAACGAGCGATGTTTCCTTCAGCATTCCGATAAACGTATTTCCGGCCGGCGGGATTGCGACCCGAATTGCCTGTGGCAGGATGATTCGTTTCATCGTCTGATAGGGAGTCATTCCCGAGGCATAGGCCGCTTCCATCTGTCCTTTCGGTATCGACAGCAGCGCTCCCCTCAGCGTTTCCGATAAATACGCGCCGATGCTGATGCTCAAGGCAATATAGGCGGCCGTCAACGGTCCGAGCTTGATGCCATATTCCGCAAGGCCGTAATACACAATGACAATTTGCACCAAGGTCGGCGTTCCCCTGATGATGGAAACATAGGAACGCGCCAGCCACCGGATGGGGCGGTTCCCTTTCAGCCTGGCAATCGCGACAAAAACAGCGATGATGCTGCCAAAAAACATCGATACAATGGTAATGAGGAGTGTATAATACGCTCCTTGCAATAAAAATGGCAGGTTGTCCAGTACGAGGTCCATTTATGTTAAAAGTCCTTTCCTGTCCTTATACATCCTGAGGCTCTTCGTCGAACCATTTAACAAAGATTTCACGATAGGTTCCGTCTTTTTTCATGTCGGAAAGGGCTTTGTTGATTTCATTAATCAACTCTTCATTTCCCTTTCTGGTAGCAACGGCCGCTTTGTCGGATTTAACCGGTTCCCCGACAGCTTTAATATTAAAACCATTCTTCTCCACCACTGGCTTAATCGCGTACATATTGTTGATGGTCGCGTCGATTCGGCCGGCATCAAGGTCTTTCAGGGAAGTGATGACATCATCATAGGTCATGATCTTAAATTCCCCTACTTCAGGAAGGAGTTTCGTACGAAGATAGGTTTCATCGTTAGTTCCAAGGCCAACCCCTATGTTCTTGCCTGGGAAGTCCTCAACCGATTTTATGCTGTTGTTGTCTTCATGGACAATCACTTTTACGCTGTTCGTTATGTATGGGTCGGAAAAATCCATTTGTTCTTTACGCTCGTCCGTGATGGTCATCTGGGAGATCACCACATCGAATTTTTCCGCTTGCAAGCCGGCAATCATTCCGGAAAACTCCTGGGCGACAAATTCCGCTTTCACGCCGAGGCGTTTCGCTATTTCCTTGGCGATATCCACATCAAAGCCGTCCATTTCCTTGTTCTCGTTAAGGAAGTTGTATGGCTGATAGGTACCCATCACACCGACACGCATCACTCCGCGGTCCTTGATTTCCTGCAGCAAGCCTGTCTGTTCCACGGCATTCTCGGTGTTTTCGTGATCATTGCTGGTGCCGCATGCACTTAAAATCAAGGTGAATGTTATGAATAGAAATAGTGTTAAAAATGAAGTGCGCTTTTTCATTTTTTTCTCTCCTTCAATAGTTGAATTGTTTTTTCACAAAAATACTAACCCTCAGCAAGGGGCATCAGTGATAAGCCTAGCAAAGTGACGTTATTGTCTATTGTTCGCCTCTGTCCTGCTTTAAATTCCCAGCAAGCCAAAAAAACCAAAGCGGTCGAGAAGGATTTGCACCTCTTTCATAAATGATGCATCAGATCCGTCCCTGTGTTTGTTTAGTAACTAAATTGTAAAAAGAATGATACGGGAATAGCGTTGAACCTGTGCACCTCTATCTATACAATGAATACTTATGAAGGAGTGAAAGTAAATGCAAACCATAACAGTGGATAAGTTGCGTTTTAAAAAACAATTATCGGAAATTGAAAAAATCTCGCTAAAAAACTTCCTGTTCACCTGGAAAGGCAGTTCAGCCAAAGGATCCGAGGATTTTAACCACCTTGAGTACACAGAAGATGTTTTTGCGAAAATGGAAAATACCCAAAGCAACCCTGATTTGCTGGTTTTCGGCGGTGACTTATTCCGATACATAACTATTACGGAAGATAATCAAATTGTAGTAGGGGCATTGAATGCTGATAAAGAGCTGCAATTCAGAATCATTTCACATGACGAAATTTAAAAAAACACAAAAAGAGACATGCACAATGTCTCTTTTTGTGTTTTTTCATTTAAATTACTGTCGTCTTGCAATTCATCCATTTATTTTATTGCGGTCTCACCCTCAGTGATACACGAGAACATTCCCTATGCTTCTTTATTTAAACCCATTGGATGGAACTAAACTCACCATGGGGATGGTTAAGCAATTTATATCTTTTATATTCATATTCCAGCCTTGATAGTGTCATTTCATAAAGCTGTTTATCTTCTTTGCTATACACGTTCAATAAAATGAGTTTATTGATAAGCTTTTGCCGTCTATTTTCGATGGAATTCCTCATCAGGACCACTCCTTGAATTTTTTCAGTTACTTGACTATTGAGTTTTTATAGGTTGTTTTTATTATAATCTTATTATTCCTACCTGTAAAGTGCGAATTAAACGAAAATGCAAGCCCGATTATTACTTCACTTTAGACAAGCGCCATAATACCCATTTAAATTTCACTTTGGCAACTTTCCAGCAACAACTTTTTTGTATAATTGTACAAGGAAGGGAATGAGAAACCTTGAAGCAAACTATTTTAATTGTCGAAGACGAAGAGTCCATCGTGGATATCCTAACCTACAGTTTACGAAAGGAAGGTTATACCGTCCACACTGCCCTGACGGGAAAGCAGGCAATCGAGAAATTTCAGGGATTGGAGATTAACCTGGTCATCCTTGATCTTATGCTGCCTGATGCGACCGGTTTTGACCTTTGCAAACAGCTGACAGCCATGAGTTCCGTTCCGATTCTCATGCTGACAGCCCGGAATGATATCGTTGATAAAGTACTCGGTTTAGAGCTGGGTGCAGAAGATTATATGACAAAGCCCTTTGATATCCGTGAGCTTTTGGCACGTATTAAAGTCCTGCTTCGCCGCAATCATCAAGCAGCTTCGAAAAAACTATTCATCACAAATGGAATCTTTATCGATCCAATCTCGCATGAAGTGTTCAAACATAACGAACCGGTTCATTTAAAACCGAAAGAATATGAACTTTTATTATTATTTACCCAAAATAAAAACCGCGTTTTTTCACGCGATGAAATACTTGATACTGTTTGGGACATGGATTTTGAAGGTGGATACCGGACCGTTGATGTACATGTCCAAAGAATCCGTAAAAAGCTGGAACCAGCCATTATTGAAACGGTTTTTGGGACGGGCTATCGAATGCGGGGCAGCCTATGAGATGGACAATCCGAAAAAAATTCACAGTGAGTTTTTTGATTCTTTTTACGGTTGCAGCGATTTTATTTACCTCTTTCCTTAGCAATTTTATCGAAGAACAGGCGCTGGCAACGATTGAGAATGACGTCCTTAAATTGCAGCATACCACCAGGGAATATCTGAAACAATTCCAGGAGCTCCACCCCGGTGAAACGGCTATTTTTTCTGTCCATGGCCAGCCTTTATCCCGCACCTTAAGTGAGCTGTACGGCCAAAGTGTTGCCCTTTATACGCCTGAGGGCCATTTCATTACGGAAGCGGTTCCGGTTGACTCCACGCTTTTAATGTCACAAAAAAAGCATGAGCCAAACGTCGATCACACTAGCAGCACCGAGCTGCGGAACGCTTTTGATAATAAGGCCTCCTATACGATTGCCCACCTTGATGGAGGGAGTATTGTAAGGTTTGCCTACCCAGTTTACTTGCAAGATGAATTTTATGGAGTTGTCCGCTTTACAGCTGACTACACCAATCTTTTTTCACATAACGAGCAGTTGATTCAGCATTTTCGCTTCCTTGCCATCATTCTGTTTTTCGGCGTGTTTTGCATTGCGTTATGGCTGACTCAGCAAATTATTAAACCGTTGAAGACGTTGACCGAGGCAACAAAGCGAGTAGCCAATCGAACATTTAATGCTGTAAGGATGAAACCATCAACAGATGAAGTTGGCGAACTGGCGAAACACTTTACTGCTATGCAAGATGAAATCAATCGTTATGTCTCAAAAATTGAAGAAGAAAAAGAAAAGGTATTGCAGCTTGAAAAGGAACGCACACGCCTTTTCCAAAACGTTACCCATGAACTGAAAACACCTCTGACGGCCATTTCAGGATATGCCCAACTTATTGGTGAAGAGGACTTTGATGACAAACTCTTTTTACAAAAAGCAGCCGCTAAAATTTATTCAGAGAGTACAAGACTCAATACAATGATTAACGAGCTCCTTGAATTCTCGAAATCTCAAAGTACAATCCGGAAGCCGCAGCATTTTCCGATCACCCCGCTTGTGAAGTCGGTGGTGGAAGAACTTCAGTTCACAAGCGGCCAGGAAATTCGTTTCAAAGGCGTTCCACTCTATGTAAAAGGTGTTCCAGAGGAACTGGAGCGCGTCTTGGTCAATGTTATAGGAAACGCATTGAAGCATGGACAGCAGCCAGTCACAGTTACAGTGGATCAGAGCATTGTTGTAACTAACCGCTGCGAAGAGATTCCTCCAGGGATCCTGCAGCATCTGTTCGAGCCTTTTGTCCACCGCCAGCATAAACAAAGTCACGGGCTTGGATTGTTTATCGCCAAGCAGGTGACAGAATTAAATGGCGGCACCCTTTCTTTTACTTATGAGAATCAAGTAGTTTCTGTTGAAATCATTTTGGCAACAACTCGGCAACATTCAGGTGAAAGCTAGACACAATTCTTCTGTACATTAGGCTTATACCAATTGAAGGAGGATTTTTACATGAAGAAAATTACCATCGCACTATTGAGTCTGGCATTGGCAGGAATGGTGACAGGATGCTCACAAAGCAGCGAAGCACAGATGGAACGGACAATCACCATCAACAGTAATGTCCAGCTGGAAAGCTCTTTGGCCGACAGCACACTTCCGATTGAGCATCATTCCATCCCTTTACCTGAAGGATTATCAGCTGAAGCCTCCTATGCTGGATTTTTGGGGCAAAAGTTTTATTTGAACTCGGATGACGGGATCTACTTGTTTGATGCTGAGAGTGAAAACTACGGGAAAGTAATGGACGGAGACTTCTATGAAGTTTCTAAAAATGGCAAGCATGCCCTTACTTCTATAGAGGATGTGTCATATGTCATCGACCTGGAAACGGGAGAAAAAACCAAAATTTCCGCTACCCATTTAAAGGAAATGGTGTCATTTGCAAATGATGAAGGTACCGAAGTGTTTCACATTTATGAAGGCGACAATGAAGATTTCGTTTTTGAGCTAATCAATGTAGAAAACAAAGCGAAAAAAAGCTGGTCAACAACCGATCAGTTAGCACAAAACAATTTAATGATGGCTGCAAAAAAAGCGGATAACGGCATTTACGTTACTGGAGAAAATTCGGATGGAGCTTACGGGCTTTATCAAATCCTTGATGGGAATGAAGTAAAGCAAGTGGCAACTTTTGATAACGGTTTAATGGTTGATTCTTTTGACTTCCTCTCTTCTAAATCCATCATTTTTTCCGGAAGTGTCAATGATCAAACAGGGATTTATATAAAAGATTTAAATAATAAGGAAGCGAAGTTATTGGTTGCTGGAGGTGAAGATGAAGAAGGAAAGTGGACTCCTTCCTATAAGCTGTCTCCAGACAAAAAGAAAATCTTGTTTGATACCCCTGTGCAAGTTGGTGAAGAATATAAAACGAATGTTTATGTCGCTGAAATCGATGGTGAACAACTAACCAACACCGCCCGCTTGATTGAAAATGGCGATTTATATGCTGTCATCTCCCTGTCAGGAAATTGGAGCGCCGATTCAAAAACAACTTACATTTTCACCTATAATAAAGAAGATTTTACTGTTGACACAATAGAAAAATTTGTCATCGGGGACGAGTAGAATCCCCCATCCTTACTTTAGCTGCTAGTGAAGGACGCTTCTATACTTCCATGTGTTTTCCAATATTTAATATACATCAATTTCTACATTTAGGGATTTATATAAATATTGTTGAAAAACATATAAAGGAGTATGGAATATTGATTATGGATTTAACTCTCCGGATTATTATCGCATTTGTTACGCTTTTAATTTTAACGAGGGTTATGGGAAGAAAAGAAATATCCCAGTTAACTTTTATTAATTTTGTTTCAGCCATCACAATTGGAGCGATTGCAGCTGTCCTTGTCATGGATCCTGATGTGAGCATTTTAAAGGGTGTTTTGGCATTGGCAGGCTGGACTGTCATCACACTCCTTTTGGGTTTTATTGATTTAAAATCAAAAAAAGCCCGGAATCTCATTTCAGGCCAACCAAGAATCCTGATTAAAAACGGCAAAATAATGGAAAAAGAACTTCATAAAGTCCGTATGGACGTCGATGCTTTGAATGCCCTTTTACGGCAAAAAAATGTGTTTTCCGTTGCAGAGGTTGAATATGCCATTTTCGAAACGGATGGAAAGCTATCTGTCATGAAAAAGGAGTCTAAACAGCCTGTCTTAAAATCAGATTTACACATAAAGAGTCAGCCCACTGCCTACCCTGTTCCGACCGAAGTGATTAATGAAGGCAGAATCCTCTCATCCAATTTGGAAAAATTAAACCTTGATACACAATGGTTAAATCAACAATTGACATCACTGGGCATACAATCCATTTCAGATGTTTTTTACGCTGAAGTTCAAAAAGACGGTACCCTCTACGTTGACGAAAAGAGGGATTTATTACATTAACCGATTTATAACGGCATAAACCCCTCCCTTTACACATTCTGAAGATGGTTATGGATGTCTTCTTCTAGGAACAAATAGTCTTCTTCTGTCAACCGGATAATGCGAATTTCCGGTGCTGGGTATCCTCAATCACAATCGGGATGGTTCCAACCGAATAAGCCATTTAGACAATGTTTTCAAATCACTCCGTTTGAATCTCTTCTGTAAGGATTTTCTGAAGATTGGCCAGCTTTGTGACCAGCTTTTTGCTCAAGCAATTGTTCATAGGTAACTTCCAGTTCTTCTACAATCGGTGTTCGAATAAAATAAAAACTGCCTGAAATTAGGACGGGAACTCCTTTCCAGGCAGTTTTATTAATTTTTAGGCTAGTTACTGGTTCGCTTCTTTCCTCTCATTATATTACACTTTGGCCGGACTTTTGGCTGAAGCGGCAATTTCTTCGGCTACATCCCAAATCATGTCTTCCTGGCCGCCGACGACTTTTCGTTTCCCCAGCTCTGTCAGGATGTCGCGGGAATCAACCCCAAACCGGGCCGCAGCACGTTTAGCGTGAAGGGCAAAACTTGAGTAGACCCCAGCATACCCTAGCGTCAAGCTCTCCCTTGTGATTTCCTGAGGAGTCTGCAGGATTGGCGCGACAATTTCCTCGGCTAAATCCATCATCTTATACACATCCACGCCCGTTTTCACTCCCATTTTATCAAGCACGGCAACAAGCACCTCTGTCTGAGTATTGCCTGCTCCGGCCCCAAGGCAGCGGACACTGCCGTCAATGCGTGTTGCTCCTTCCTCGATTGCCACCAACGTGTTCGCCATCGCCAAGGACAGATTGTTGTGCGCATGGAACCCAATATTGATGCCAACACTCTGTTTAAGGGCACGAATGCGCTGGCGGACACCATCAGGAAGCAGGGCACCGGCCGAATCGACCACATACACACTATCAGCTCCATAGCTTTCCATCAATTTTGCCTGTTCAACTAGCTTATCTACCTCAGCCATATGGGACATCATCAAAAATCCGACCGTTTCCATCCCAAGCTCTTTAGCGGCATGGATATGCTGCGGGGCCACATCGGCTTCAGTGACATGAGTCGCAATTCTGGCCATTTTCGCCCCAAGGCCGGCCGCTTCCTTCAAGTCTTTTACCGTTCCGATTCCAGGAAGAAGAAGGACAGCGATCTTGGCTTGATCGGCAACGGAAACAGCCGCCTCGATCAATTCCATTTCATTCGTTTTTGAAAAGCCATATTGAAGAGATGAACCGGATAGACCGTCTCCATGGGATACCTCAATATAAGGAACGCCGGCATCATTCAACGCCTTTGTTACCTGTAAAACCTGGTCGACCGTAAACTGGTGGGAAATGGCGTGGCTGCCATCCCTTAAAGCCACTTCGGTAATGAAAAGATCTCTTGCAATTGTCATGTTCAATCCCTCTCCCTTCTTGTTAAACAAGCTGTTTGGCAAGCTCATTTTTCGCAAACTCTTCTGCTACCTTTACACCTGCAGCCGTCATAATATCCAGGTTTCCGGAATACGTTGGCAGGTAATCCCCGGCTCCCTCTACTTCAATAAAAATCGTGACTTTGTTTCCGTCAAACATTGGCTCCGTGCGCAGGCGATAGCCCGGGACATAGGACTGGACAGCTTGCTCCATCTCTTTCAATGATTGGGAAATTTTTGCTTCATCCAGCGTTCCTTCTTTTACAAGCACATGAACAGTATCACGCATCAGGATTGGCGGTTCGGCAGGATTTAAAATAATGATGGCTTTTCCCTTCACTGCTCCCCCGACTTCTTCGATCGCCCGTGCCGTGGTTTGTGTGAATTCATCAATATTGGCTCGTGTTCCCGGTCCGGCACTGCGGCTGGATATCGTGGCAACTATTTCTGCATATTCGACCGGACTTACCCGGTTCACAGCATGGACCATCGGGATAGTAGCCTGACCGCCGCAAGTAATGAGGTTGATATTTTCGGCATCCAGGTTTTCTTCCATGTTCACAGGGGGAACCACCAATACTCCCCTTGCCGCAGGTGTCATATCAATGACTTTCTTGCCTGCTTCTTTCAGCAGTTTCGCATGGCGGACATGGGCTTTTGCCGATGTGGCGTCAAAAACAATATCAGCCAGCTCTGAGCGCTCAAGGAAACCGTCAATCCCGGTATCAATCGCAGTATATCCGGCTTCCTTCGCACGGCGCAATCCATCCGACTCCGGATCAATTCCAATCACCGCTGTGAGCTCGAGTACCTCTGAACGCCCCAGCTTGATCATAAGATCGGTTCCAATATTTCCTGAACCAAGTATCGCAACTTTCACTTTAGACAAATTCTTCTCCTCCTCAGGTGGGTCTTTTTTATATAAATCATCCAGCCGCTTGATGGCAGCTAGGCTTTATATCCCAGGCTTGCCGATATTCTGGAGGCAGCACCCTTGATTTGGATGATGGCCAGATTCAGCTTTTCCTGATCAAGCCTCATCTTTGGTGCGGCGCAGCTGATGGCAGCAACCGCCTTCCCTTTATGGTCAAAAATCGGAGCGGCCACGCATTGAAGTCCCAATTCGATTTCTTCATCGTCTACCGCATAGCCCCGCTCGCGAATGCTTTCCAGCTGCTGCTTGACTTGCTGTTTGTCTGTCATCGTATGTTCTGTGAACGGTTTTAAATCATCGTTTGATAAAAGTTCTTCTACCTTGGCATCATCCAGATGTGCAAGAATGGCCTTGCCCACCCCTGTACAATGAATCGGAGCTCTCTTGCCAATATGGGAATAAATCCTTAAGGCCCTGGGGCCGTCGAGCTTTTCAACATAAATGACCTCTCCATTTTCATACACAACAAGATGGACGGTTTCTTGCATGCTCTGCACAAGTTCCTTTATGACAGGCCGGGCAATTTCTGCGATATTGATCTGCTGGCTGACCTGATTGCCAAGCTCAAAAAGCTTCATTCCCAGTTTGTATTTTTGGTCAGCAGGATTTTGCTTCAGGTATCCCCTGAACTCCAGGGTTTTGATGATGCCATGAACCGTACTTTTTGATAAGCCAAGCCTATCGCTGATTTCTTTGACACTCAGGTATTGATCACTTGACAGAAACAGCTCGAGGACATCGGCTGCTCTTTCAATGGACTGAATCAAACGTTCTGTAATAGGTACCACCCTCAGTTTGTGTTGTATTCGACATTATCGAATACCATTCGTAAATTTACTGTATACTCTTACTTTAAAACAATTTCGTTTTTTCTGTCAACTCTTATTTGAGGCAGGGGGTCGGTTCTGGTGCATCATAAGTTGCCTTTTCTTTTTGAGATGAGCTGTTTTATTGTCCGGTTTCCTGATTCTATTTGCTGTTTCTGCACTTCTATTTGTTAGTTTTCGAGTTCTATTTGCCGATTTGCCTTTTCTATTTGCCAGCACCATTTTTATTGTCCAG
>NZ_LIGG01000001.1:3976096-3996719 GCF_001273925.1 Bacillus sp. FJAT-27251
GCATTCTATTTGCCAGTTCTCGCATTCTATTTGCCGATTTCCCGTTTCTATTAGCCGGCCCTATTTAAGAAGCAGCGGGACGGTCTCTCGTCTCATAATTAACCAAAAATCTGCCACCACAAAAAAACTTCCCGGACCTCTTTGGCCGGGAAGTTTTTTATATGCTAATCAACCTGAATTTCTTTTACTGTTTGCTCGACCTCGTCACGCGTAATTTTTTCGCGGCCATCTTTCATCGCTTTCAAGGTTTTATGAGCTAGTGCAAGTGGTAAACGGCAGAATAATAAAATGCTTTTCTTATTCAGCGACTTCATATAGTCGTCCGCTTTCGCCAGGTTTTCATCCGCATAAGCAAATAGCTCTGCGCGAGTCCAATTATCAGGTACAAAACTTACACCGCGTTCAACCAAGTCTTCCTGCTCATTTCGCAAAATATTTACAGCTTGAAGTCCACGTCCATACCCAATGGCAAGGTCACGGTCTGTTTTTACACCAGCACAAACCTCCCATAAGTCTGAAAGCATGACTCCAACAAGCCCTGCAACGTAATATGTATAATCATCCAAATCCTCACGTGTGCGGATTGTCCAATTTGCTTTTGCCCATTTTGCCATGCCCCATGCCATTTCATTCGCAGCATCCATAACAATTTGCAGTGTGTTTTTTGGACAAGCCTGTATCCACTCACCTAAACGGAGTGTAACTTCAGGCATTGCATCTTTTACCGGTTCAAGTATGTGTAAATACGTTTGTTCATTGAAAGGATGCTTGAACAGTTCACTCACTTGCATTAAAATCGTGTGTTTTAGTTCATTGTCAATTTCTTCATGATCTTCAATCTCATCAATTGCCCGAAATACCAAATAAGCTGAGGCAACCGTATTTTTTAACTCCTTTTGCAAAAAGGTAATTGGAATATAAAATGTACGGCTTGTTTCTTTTAATAGACGTATAGCATCCTTCGGGAAACTATTTTCATTCATTTTATTCATATCCTCCACCTTTTAATTGTGCCATTCTGTGTAAGCAACAGTTGCAGAATTTGCATTTATTAAATAAGTATATATTCATCATAATTTACTTGCAAATTTAAGTATTGTGCCTTCAAAGAATGCACCCTCATTTTATTGAAGGTGCACAAAGGCTATGCACAAGGTGCTTTCCCCTTATGCCGCTTTTCTTTTCTTCCCAAGATAAATGGATCCTGCCAAAACCACGCCAACAAGTAACGATGCCCACCAGGAAAATTCAAATGACGGGCCCATTTCAGGCAGGAATTTGGTGATGAGCATTACGGCAGCCATTCCGCCGGCGCCAGCGAACCCTGCTTTAATGGTGTCCTTACGTGTATTACGTTTTTCCTTGAACAACGAGCGTTCCACTAGCTTGAAGACATAAACGATCGTGATAGTGACAAAGCCGGCAATCATTAGGGCAATCAACAACGCTGATAGCGGATATACCTTTGTATCCACCTCTGTAAATTGGGATAACACCAGGAAAAGTACACCCCTTATGATCAAAAGCCAACCGACAATATCTCCAATGATTCCACCTATAAACGGAATCAGCTTTCGTTTCTCCTCTTTTGGCAGATGTTCAATCAGCTCATCTGCAAAGCCTCTTGGGTCATCACCAAAGATGTCCTTCGCTGTATTCCCTGCCTTTTGTCCCTCCAGCAAATGATCGAGCAGTTCCATCAGTACTTCTTCGGATTGCTGTTCCGAGAGGGTAAATTGAAGTCGAATATAAATAAGCAAATCACCATAATAAGCCTCATTTTCAGCTGTCAGCATTTCCCTCTTCCGATTGTTTTCTTCAATCAATTTTTGCGCGTTCATCCTTCTCTCCTCCCGGTCAGTAATTGATTTACTGGCTTTGAAATTTGCTTCCATTCCCCGGTGATGTTCTCTAACGCCTCCTGCCCCGCTTCCGTTAAAAAATAATACTTCCGATTGGGTCCTGATTCGGAGGGCCGCATTTCGCCCCGGATGAGTCCATTCTTTTGAAGCCGCAGAAGAATGGGGTAAATCGTTCCTTCACTCACTTCAGCCAAGCCAATATTCAGCAGCTTTTGGGAAAGCTCATAGCCATAAACAGGCTCCTTTTCAATGACAGCCAATACACAGCCGTCCAAAATTCCCTTTAACAATTGGCTTCTTATTGACATCATCCTGATCCTTTCTTCTCTAACATGTTAAACAAGGTAGTTGACCGTAAATAAAGTGTCCTTTAGTACTTTGCAAAACAAGATAGCTTATTTAAAAAGAAGCTACTTTGTAATACATGGTAGCTATCCAAAGTGTAAAATTTTTTCATTTATTTGTCAACCTGAAATCGCCGTCACTAAAACTTTTGACTTTATAACTTTTCGAACGGTACAATACTAGTAATTTAAATGAGCAAGTTTCTCTAAAGGGGAGTAGCTTTTATAGCAAAGTCGTCAGTTCGGGATGAAAATCCTCGGCTTTGTTAGCAATGTCAATTGTTAGCGAGACCTTTACCGCTTTGTTTGGTAAAGGTCTTTTTATTTTCAAGGACCTTTACTATACACAGTAAAGGTCCTTTCACGTTTATAGAGGTGATTCTACTAAGCTTCAGGAGTGATGTATGTTGTTTGGAAAACGCAAAGAGGGATTGAGGGTTTCCCCTTTCATAACCATTTGGGGATTAACCGGTTTGATTTTTTCCGGGGCTTGTTTATACCTGTTTTTTCGTTTATCCAGCGATTTAATGAAAAAGAGCCCTTTCCTTTTCGATCAGAGAATCATTGATACTGTCAGATTGACTGCTTCTCCGGCAGTGGATGTATTCATGCAATGGATAACAGAACTGGGATCCACGTTCATGCTTGGCCTTTTACTCTTAATTAGTATGATTTGGCTGTACGTTAAACGGAAAAATGTATGGTCTATGCTATTTTTTTTCATGGCTGTCGCAGGAGGAGGCCTTTTAAACCTTTTGCTAAAGAGCTATTTTGCAAGAGAGCGTCCTGGCGTCCATCGAATTGTCGAGGCGGATGGGTTTAGTTTCCCCAGCGGCCATTCCATGGGCAGCATGACTTTTTACGGTTTTTTAAGCTATTTAGCGCTTCGGAGCAAACGCAACCCGCTTTCAAAGATGGGTCTGGTCATCTTGTTTGGTTCCCTTATTTTATTGATAGGCATTAGCCGGATTTACTTGGGGGTGCATTATCCTTCCGATGTGCTGGCAGGCTACACGGCCGGATTCGTCTGGCTGGTTTTGTGCATAAGTTTATTGGAAATTGTCTACTGGTTCAAAGAAAACAGGTCTAAATCTATCAAAAGAAGACAAGGAAAAACGAAGGTTTCTTAATCAAGAACAATAGAAGGAGATGGTGTCCTTTCTCCATCTCCTTTTTGAAATCAAAGGCATTGCTTTTTAAGTTGTGCCGCAATGATATTCTGCTGGATTTCGGATGTTCATTCATACATCTTGGTAATCCGGCCCGCTTTACTTCAATCCAAAATACGTTTTCTTGAACTCATTAAACTGATTTTCATCCACTTCCGCCTTTTTCTCTTGCCCATCTGCCCACTCTGTAAACGAGCCAGCTGTTAAGGTCACATTCCCTGTTTCCGTTAATTTGGTGATCAATGTCCGCTTATTAAAAGCCGACTCCGGATGGTCCGCAACGATAGTCTGGATTTCGTTCAACGTCTCGACATTCTGCACGCGATCGTGCGAATCAAACGCATACCCAATTTTCCACTGTTGATTTTTATGTTTTAACTTCATGTAAAAAACAAAATCACCATGTTCAGTTTCGGCACGCTCGGCGCGAAAATCTCCATTACGAGAAGTAACCACTTCCCCAGTCAACGGCACCGGTTTTAGCGGCAGGTTCCCTCCGAATCCAGTGTCCACAAGATATGTCTCTCCGTTGTGCCTAACCAAATTTGCTACGTGTGTTTTCCCGGTCCTGCTCCATTCCTGCCTAATAGGGTCAAAAACCACTCCGCGGATTAATGCCGTGTCAAAGCCGTTCTCTTTTAAAAATAGATAGAGAACCGAGTTGAGCTCATAACAAAGGCCCCCTTCCCGCTGCTGCAGGATTTTATCCATTAGATTGTCTAACGTAAGCTTCCTTGTACGGTTTTCCATGATACACAGATTCTCGAACGGAATACTTAATGCCGTTTTCTCAAGAATCCTATCCAACGTTTCAAACGAAATCACTTCATCTGCCGGGATTCCTACCCTTTCACGAAACAATGAATTTATATCCCCCATTCCACTCACCTCCAGTTTTACTCCATTCATTATAAACAACATTTACCTGCCCCCAAAAAAAGGTGCCTGACCCTCAATGCGTTAAAGCGTTAAAGATAACATTAGTTATTTTATTAAACCGAAATTTGTTATCCTTTTTTATCTATCGTTTCAAGGGTGCTTAGCCGGTAATCATTTGTTTTTATTCTCTTGTAGCATTGCCTGACTCGTATACAGCGCATCCTCCCCGGATGAATCCCCGAAAGGTCAGAGTTTTTTAATAATTCGCAAATTTTAGATTTACTTAATGGCTTGTCTATGATAAATTTTAAAAAGAGTGATATATATCACTTTTATTAACCTTCGTTTTATTATTGTTTTATAAAATGAATGTTGGGTGTTAAAAATCTACTTGTATTGGGAGGTATTGTTTAATGCTAATAAAGAGGAAAGAGGGTCAAGTTCATCCTGGATTTAAATGGGGTCCCTTTACAATGAGGGTTCCAGGGGTTCATCTCGAAATAACTCCTAGCCAGCATCTTCACGGCGGGTTGCTGCTGCTAGCGACGTGTGGGGCGATCACTCCTCTGGCGATGAAATATTTTGACATCTCTTTAGGCGTTGCATGGACAGTAAGTCTGGTCTTTTTGGTTTGGGTCATCGCTCAAACTCTTTTATTTGGTGACGTTTATGCTGCGGGTGCCATTACACCTGCACTTCCATTAACAATCGTTTATTTGAATACGCTTACACCTGGAATTGAAGCGATACATGGAATGATCGCCATATCCATTGTAGTGATTGCATTGTTCCTGTTCTTTGGTGTGACAAGTTTGGGGGAAAAGTTTAATAATTTAATTCCTGCATCGCTAAAAGCAGGGATTATTATGGGAGCAGCCATTGCGGCATTTCAAAGTGAGCTTGGCCGTTTACCAACGATGCCCATTACGTTGGTGACAGCTTGGGTCATCGTCCTTCTATTAATGTTTTCCATCCCGTTTGCCAGTTTGCCAGATACAAATGCAAAAGTCTTCGCCGGTTCGAATGCATTATTAATTGCGTTTGCAGTAGCTGCTGTTGTAGGTTTCTTTACTGGTGAGGTTACATTTGATCTTAAGTGGGGAATTTTTATTCCTCCTATTGGTGAAGTGTTTTCTGCGATGTCCATCTGGTCCATTGGTTTGCCCCCATGGGAAATGATTATTTCTGTGATACCGATTGGGCTAATGTTTTATATTTTGGTATTTGGCGATCTGCTTGTCGCTCAAACGATGTTGAAAGACGCTGATGAAGCCAGGAAAGATGAAAAAATTGATATTAATATGAACCGAAGCCACTATGTACTGGCACTCCGAAATCTGGCACAGATTTTAACAGCAGGGCCAATGCCCTGGCTGCATGGACCCATTTGGACTGGGGTGCAAGTCTTCTTGATCCAGCGTTATAAAAAAGGTCGTCATGTGATGGATTCCATTTTCTCTGGTGTTGCCAACTTCTATTTGTTAGCGCTTCCATTGGGTTTCCTTTTGCCGGTAATGGGGATCATTACGCCGTTATTTCCAGTCGCTCTATCGGTCACGATCCTGCTCACAGGATTTGCTTGTGCCTATATAGCGATGTCAATGGTTACAAATAATATTTCGCGCGGGTTAGTATTAATGATCGGTATGCTGTGTGCCACTTTAGGAGCAGCGTGGGGAATCGGGATTGGCACCCTATTATATATGCTGCTAATCGGACGAAATAAAGAAAATTTACCAATGGTTAAAGAAACGGAAATTCAGGAAGAGAAAGTAAGTTAAGGGACACAGGGAGGGACAGGTCCCTTCGCCTGCCATTTACATAAACAAACAAGGGACAGAGTGCCTGTCCCCCTGTCCCTAATCCTCAATTGAAATAAAATAGTTATTCTTCCGGTAGGCCACAGCTTCCATGGAAGCTAAAAGTTCCCCTTCACTTTCGATTTGAATCTTGTACCATGAAAGCCGGTGGTTTTTCTTTTCTTCGATTGCTTTGGCTTTTATCTTTGAACCTTTCAAGCCAGGAGCCATGAACTGAACCGTTGTCGACAAACCGACAGCGGTTTTTCCATAAGAATTACACGCGGCTGCAAAGACATAATCAGCCAAAGCAAAGATAACTGCTCCATGGACGGTGCCATGGGAGTTTAACATATGATCTTGAATCTCTAATTCTGCCGTTGCCGTCCCTAAGCCAAGGTCTTGAAGTTTGATTCCCAAAAAACGGGCATATGGTTCCTCTACAAAATGCTTAAAAATGTCATCATAATAATTTTCATGTATTTCCTGTTCTGTTAAATTGGTTATCAAGTAAACTTCCACCTTTATATTTTATTGACCACTGTTCTCCGCCAGGGGTCCATTTACACCAGCTCGTTTATTTCCTCTGTACCTCTCCCAGCAGTTGTGCCGCTGCTCTCATTTGCCCTTTCGCCTCTTCCATCATCGACTCTAAAAGTTCTTGAACCGTTGGGATTGTTGTAATCAAACCGGCGACTTGTCCGCTGTTTAAATACCCATTCTCCAAATCCCCTAAAACAGCGCCCTTAATATGGTAGTCTTCTGAAGTGATTTCATTAAATTCTTCCAATCCGATTCCGTCTTTTTCCGCCAAGACTATTTTATCCACATAGCCTGATTGCAGGACCCTTCTTACGCGGCCGACAGAACGGCCAATAATCCTCGTATCAGTTCCGCTTGCCTCGAGAAGTTTTTCTTTATAATTGTCATGTAACTGGGCTTCTTTTGTTGCAATGAAACGCGTCCCCATTTGGACACCGCTGGCTCCTAGCATCAAGGCTGCAGCCAATCCTTTCCCGTCACCGACTCCACCCGCAGCAATCACAGGAATCGACACAGCCTTGGCGAGTTGCGGAATTAATGTGAAGGTGGTTAGTTCAAGGCTGGAATTGATTCCTGCCGCCTCATAGCCTTCAGCCACCAGTATGTCCGCACCTGCAGTTTCCGCTTTTTGGGCATGTTTGACCGAAGCTGCGACCACGATTACTTTAATTCCATGTTCATGGAGGGCCGGAATGTATGGAGCCGGGTTCCCGGCAGACAATGACACGACAGGTATCTGGTGTTTAATGGCTAATTGGACTAATTCAGACGCATAAGGGTTTACGGTTAGTGCGATATTGATGGCAAAAGGCTTACAAGTCCTTTCTTTTGTCTCCAGGATCTTTTTTTCCACCTCAATGGGCTTCATCGTTCCACAGCCAATGGTGCCAAGGCCTCCGGCTTCTGATACAGCGGCTGTCAGGGCCGCATGGCTTATATTTCCCATCCCGCCTTGAATGATCGGGTACTTAATCAATAGCTGTTCACAAATTAAGTTCATGATATATCCCACCTTATCAAGTGCGTTTAAATATGTTATACTAATGTGAAAATTCAATTAATAGAAAGGAGATTTTATTATGCTAGTTCCCCTTAAAGATAATAAGCCAGTCGTGCACGACACCGCATTTTTGGCGCCAAGCGCTTGTCTGATCGGTGATGTTCACGTTGGCCATGAAACCTCTATTTGGTTCAATGCCGTTTTACGCGGTGACGAAGACAGTATTACCATCGGAGACCGCTGCAGTATTCAGGATAATTCCACCATCCATTTATTTGAAGGCTCTCCAGTCGTAGTGGAAGATGAAGTAACTGTTGGTCATAATGTGATTCTCCATGGCTGTACGATTAAAAAAAGAAGCATTATTGGAATGGGCTCCACCATACTGGATGGGGCTGTAATCGGGGAAGAATGCATCATAGGTGCGAATACGCTAGTTCCTTCTGGTAAAATCATTCCCCCCCGTTCCCTCGTTGTAGGCTCGCCAGGAAAGGTCATTCGGGAACTTGGCGAAAAAGATTTGGAATTGATTCAACTATCCATTGATACTTATGTTGAAAAAAGTTACATATATAATGATATTTTTAAGTAAATAAAAATGAGGCATCACAACGCTTTTCTTTCTGTTGCTTATTGTGATGCCTTAACCATGTTTCACCTGCGTTTTTATGAATGGTTTTCCTCCTCAATTCCACTCAATAAAGAAAATTCCCCTGCATTATAATCCTTATCTTTTTTTTCCAAATCGTTTTCCTCCTGAAAAACGTCCTCGAAAAAATGACTCGCAGGTTCAGCTAACAGCTTATAATATTGATTGAATAATAACGCAGCATGATTTCCACTCCAGCGTTCTGGCAATAATTCTTTCGGAAGAAAAGGGTCGACAAACAAAAACTTGCGGTATTCATGAACCAGGTTCGCTCTTGCGATAAAACATTCTTCATCCGTCATATCGCCGCTTCCAATCATGCTTTGATGAATAATGTACTTTTTGCTGTATACATCGATAAAATGATCATATTTTTTCTCTATTTCCTGTAAAGGCCAACATTTTTCCACGAGAGCAAAGTCTGGCTGCGGACCGGTATGCTTGGATAGAAAAAGTTGAACATATTCTTCAATGTGATATTTACTAATTAACAGGTGAATTTCTTTTTCAAAGTTATTGGGTGAAATCCAGCAGCCATTCGATAAGTTTCCAAATCCGCTCCATTCCAATTCTTTTCTGAGTTCATCCCTGATTTGTCTTTTCTCCTCAGGGATGCTATACATAATGACTCTCCACTTCCCATCCCATTCATGCGGATCGAGCTTATAGATTCTCCTTGCTGCTTCATTGATTCGGCTTACTCCTCTTTCCGTAAGCTCATAATAGCTCCTGTTTCCTTTTTTTTCAGAGTGAAGCAGTCCTTGCTTCATCATCCTGGAAACGGCAACTCGAACAGCCTGTTCATTATGTCCAAATGGTTTCATTAACTGGATTAGACTGCCAATCCAAATCTTATTTCCATAATGGCTAATGTAATCACCATAGATGGTTAAAATCATCGATGTAGTTTTACTCATGTGACATCACTCTTTTCTGATATTCGCTTCACCCCCCCTTGTAAATCGGAAAATGAAATAATTCACCAGTTAACATTTCAATTATTGGGAGTTACTTTAATCATAGCGAAACTTCTAATCTTCTGGCAACTCTATTTGCCTATAAAAGCAGGCGGTCTTTTTTCACTAAAGGCGGCTAGTGCTTCCAGGCGGTCTTCCGTCGGAATCGTTAATTCATAAGCTTTTGACTCAATCGCCAACCCTGTTTGTAGATCCGCATTCATCCCATTGCATATAGCGTACTTCGCCTGTCTCAAGGCAACCGGACCATTCTTCAGCATCTCTCCTGCAAATGATTTGCACGCCGCCACAACGTTTTCATCGCTGGCCACGCTTGTTAAAATCCCCCACTCATACGCTTCTTGTGCTGTCAGTTTTTTCGCCGTGAAAATGAGTTCTTTCGCTTTCATTTCCCCAATCAATCGCGGCAAACGCTGTGTTCCACCTGCACCGGGGATAATCGCCCAACTAGTCTCGGTAAGGCCCACTTTAGCTTCAGGAACCGCAATGGCAAAGTCACAAGCCAAAATTAATTCAAMCCCGCCGCCAAATGCATAGCCATTAACAGCTGCAATCGTTGGCTGCGGAAGCTGGGCAATCTGATTAAAAACATCCCTTATCGCTTTTACATTCCTCCGAACTTCTTGTTCAGATAATGTTTTCCGTTCCTTTAAATCAGCCCCAGCACTAAAC
The DNA here is from genome assembly GCF_001273925.1 of Bacillus sp. FJAT-27251. Taxonomy (GTDB): domain Bacteria; phylum Bacillota; class Bacilli; order Bacillales; family Cytobacillaceae; genus Mesobacillus_B. Next base: position 3,985,991 of record NZ_LIGG01000001.1, read on the forward strand.
GCCTTTTCGCCCGCTCCTGTAAAGATAGCCACTCGGACATCCGGGTCTAAATGAATGCGCCCGACCACTTCAGCCAATTGCTCCAAGGTCTCGTAATCAAAACAATTCAGCACATCCGGACGATTAATTGTTACGACAGCAATATGGTCCTCCACGCTATATAAAACTTTGGACATGTTCTTAAACTCCTTTTTCGGAATTAGGTATTTTCAGGCGGTTAGTCTGTGATATTCTCAACAATCGCAGCAATCCCTTGCCCGACGCCAATGCACATCGTCGCAAGACCATATTGAACCTCACGCTTTTTCATTTCATGGATTAACGTGGTTAAAATTCTCGCGCCACTTGCGCCAAGCGGATGGCCAAATGCGATTGCCCCCCCGTTTACATTGACCTTTGATGGATCAAGCTCTAATTGGCGGATGCACTCCAGCGATTGTGAGGCAAACGCCTCATTTAATTCAATCAAGCCTAAATCTTGAGAAGTCAAATCGGCTCTTTGCAATGCTTTTCTTGACGCATGAATCGGCCCGAGCCCCATGACTCGCGGTTCCAATCCTGCTGTAGCACCAACAACATATTTGACCAGCGGTTTCAAATTTAATTCTTTTGCCTTTTCGGCACTCATCAGCAAGAGCGCGGAAGCTCCATCATTTACACCTGAAGCATTTCCTGCAGTCACCGTTCCGCCTTCAAAGATAGGCCTTAGTTTACTTAGCTTTTCTATGGACGTATCTGGACGAGGATGTTCATCCTTCTCCACAATCGTTTCATTTCCTTTTCGATCCTTCACGATCACTGGAACGATTTCATTTTCGAAGCGATTTTCTTCCATTGCCTCCTTCGCCCGCTTCTGGCTTTCCAGGGCAAATTGGTCTTGTGCTTTACGGGAGATTTTATAGTCTTGTGCGACATTCTCAGCCGTTTTGGGCATCGTTTCCGAACCGTACATTTTTTCTAAAGCGGGATTCGTAAACCTCCATCCAATTGTCGTATCCTGCAATTCCATTGACCCGCGCGGATAGTCGACTTCCGGTTTCCCCATCACAAACGGTGCACGCGTCATGCTTTCCGTGCCGCCGGCAATAAAGATATCTCCTTCACCAATCGCAATCGCTCTTGCCGCATACATCACCGCATCCAGACCTGAACCGCACAGGCGGTTGACGGTTGTGCCCCCAACTGATATCGGCAGACCAGCCAGAAGGGCAGACATTCTGGCTACATTACGATTGTCTTCTCCAGCTTGGTTGGCATTTCCTAAAACCACTTCTTCAATTTCCCCGGCCGGAAGATTTGGATTGCGTTCGATTAAGGCCTTAATCACAACTGCCCCCAAATCATCCGGACGAACGCTTTTCAATGCACCTTTATACCGCCCAATCGGTGTCCGGACGGCATCTACAATGACCACTTCCCTCATTTTGACAGCACCTCTTTTTCCTTGCTTGTATAGTCATAAACCCCTTTGCCTGACTTCCGTCCAAGGCGGCCTGCTTTTACATATTGCTCCAGCAATGGCGCCGGGCGATATTTTTCCCCCAATTTTTCGTGTAAATATTTTAAATTATTCAAACGGGCATCCAAGCCGACGAGATCGACCAATTCAAATGGGCCCATCGGATAATTCAATCCCAATTTAATGGCTTTATCAATTTCCTCCGGTGTTCCAAGGCCTTCCTGTAGCATATAAAACGCTTCATTTCCCACCAAACAGGAAATCCGGCTCGTCACAAATCCCGGAAATTCATTGATTACAACCGTTTCTTTCCCCATTTGCCGGGCAACGCTTCGGGCAGCCTCTGCGGTCTCGTCACTTGTTTCAAGTCCGCGGATAATTTCCACAAGCGGCATTTTATGGACCGGGTTAAAGAAATGCATCGCGATGGTTTTTTCGGCACGATTTCCATACGACCCTATTTCTGTCGGACTCATTGTGGATGTATTTGTGGCAAAAAGGCAATGTTCGGGGACATATTGTTCGAGAGACTCAAAAACAGCTTTTTTAATTTCAGCCTTTTCAGGAACGGCTTCAATCACCAGGTCGGCACCTCTTGCCGCTTCGTGCAAATGTGATACATATAGAAGATTTTTCTTTGCGGCATCTGCGGCTTCAGCCGTGACTTTCCCGCGTGCTACCCCTTTATCAAAGATTTTGTCCAGTTCTTGTTGTGCATTGGATAAAGCGGCTTCATTGGCATCATGCAAGCGGACCTTGAAGCCTCCCGCTGCTGCCGCGTAGGCAATTCCTCTTCCCATCACACCAGAGCCTACAACCAGGATTGTCTCAATCATCGCTTCTCCCTCTTCCTTTTTCGATTATGTAAAGGAGTACGAATCACCCTCTATGAATGGTGATTCGTACTCCGTTTTGTCTGGCTTAAATACCCATTGGATTTAGTGGACGATTTCCATAGTAGGAAATAATACTCTTTGTTTCTGTATAAAGGTCCAGCGTTTCAATGGACAATTCCCTTCCGAAGCCTGATTGTTTATAACCGCCAAATGGGGTTCCTGGCATCGCTGAGAATGGGCAGTTCACCATGACGATTCCTGCCTGGATTTGTCCGGCAACCCGCTGGGCACGAGCTCCATTTTGCGTCCAAATCGCGGAACCTAATCCAAATTCCGTATCATTGGCTAACTTGATCGCTTCTTTCTCATCTTTAAACTTCATGACAACGACAACCGGGCCAAAGATTTCTTCTTTTACGGCTTTCATATCGTGGTTCACATTGGCAATGACGGTTGGCTCATACCAGAATCCGTTTTCAAACCCTTCAACAACAGCCGGCTTTCCACCTGCCAAAATCTCCGCGCCATCTTCAATGGCTGATTTCACATAGCCATCAATCACTTCTACTTGGTTTTGGTCAATAATGGCTCCTACATGTGTTTCCTTATCAAACGGATCCCCAAGCTTTATTTTCTTTGTTTTTTCAACGAACTTGCTGACAAATTCATCATAAATGTCTTCATGAACATAAAGACGGGAACGGGCTTCACAGGATTGACCTGTGTTATAGAAGATTCCGTAAAGCGAACCGTCAACGGCCGCATCGATGTCTGCATCTTCAAATACGAGATTAGGAGATTTTCCGCCAAGCTCCAATGTGACCCGCTTCAACGTCTKGGAAGCTCTTGCCATGATGTTTTTCCCAATTGGTGTGGAGCCTGTAAACGCAACCTTATCGACTTGTTCATGTTCCACTAAATAATTTCCTACATCAGAACCTGATCCGGGAACAATGTTCACAACGCCCTCCGGAACTCCTGCTTCCAGGCAAATTTCACCCAGGATAATCGCTGTAAGCGGGGTTAAAGAAGCTGGTTTCACTACAATTGAACAACCTGTAGCAATTGCAGGGGCAACCTTCCATGCGGCCATCATTAATGGATAGTTCCATGGAATGATTTGAGCACACACTCCAACCGGTTCTTTTTCCGTGTAGTTATGGAATTGACCTGGCAATGGGTTGACGCGTCCGCCATGTGAAACAATAGCACCGGCGTAAAATTCAAAGTCTTCAATCGCCTGGTTCACTTGTCCTTGTGCAGTGGCTAAGCTTTTACCTGTATCCAGCATCTCCAGCTCTACTAATTCGTTAAAACGGGAACGCATGATGGCAGCGATTTTATTCATTACACGTGATCGTTTATTGACAGGGAACTTTTTCCACTTCCCATAATCAAAGGCATTACGTGCTGCCTGCACCGCTTTTTCTGCATCTTCTTTTGTCGCTTTGGCCACTTCGGCAATTAATTCACCTGTAGCGGGATTATACGTTTTAATCGTTCCCCCATCACTGCTTTCGACTTTTTCACCGTTTATAATTAAATGATAGAATGATCTCTTCATTGTTTTTTCATCTGTAATGGTTTGTTGAGTTGTTGACATATACCTGCACTCCTTATCATGTCTAATTTTAGCTGCCAATGAAACTTGGTTTTCTTTTTTCAATAAAAGCTTGGACACCTTCTTGATGATCTTTCGTTAAACCTGCGATTCTCTGTCCTTGTGCTTCAGCTTCTAAATACTCTTCAAATGAAACCGAATTTGCTTGTTTTAAATTCCGTTTGATCAAACCAATGGCTTTCGTTGGGAGTTGAGCCAAATGTTCGGTAAATTCTACTGTTTCTTCGTCCCACGAATCTGCTGGGATGACCTTTGTGACAAGTCCTAACTCCAATGCCTTATCTGCCGGAATTTTCTCGCCCAGGATAGACAGTTCCGCTGCTTTTGAATAACCTACCAGGTTTTGCAAGAAATAAAGATTGCCGGAGTCGGGAATCAACCCGACGTGAATGAAAGCATTTACAAAGCTTGATTTTTCGGAGGCCAGTCTGAAATCACAAGCTAATGCAAGACTAAATCCTGCGCCGGCAGCTACACCATTCACTGCAGCTACAACCGGTTTTTCCAGGCTCATGATTTGTTTGATCATTGGCCCATATTGCTCCCGCAGCACTTGGCCATGGTCCATATTCTCATCGACATCAGCCAGGTCCTGGCCTGAACAAAAGCCACGCCCTGCTCCAGTAAAGACGAGACATCTCACTTGATGGTCTTTTCCGGCTTCTTTTACCGCCGCTGAGATTTCACGGATCATTGTGCGGTTAAACGCATTTAATTTATCGGGCCGGGATAATGTAATCGTTGCCACTCCACCCGTCAGTGTGTATTCAATCGTTTCATACATGGTGTAACACCTCCTTATTTCCCTTGGAATTCCGCTTTTCTTTTTTCGATAAAAGCCTGCATTCCTTCTTTTTGATCTTGGGATGAAAACAATAAGTAAAAATTCTTCCGTTCGTATTGCATCCCTTCATATAAGGTATAGTCTACGGCTTTATTAACGGAATCTTTAATCAGCCGTAAAGATAAAGGAGGCTGGTTCGCTAATCTTTTCGCCAGTTTCATACTTTCTTCCATTAATATCTCTTCAGAAACAATCCTATTAATAATCCCATTCTCCAAAGCCGTTTCCGCGGGAATGCGATCCCCCGTCCAGATCCATTCCAAAGCTTTTGCCCGGCCCACGATTTTCGTGAGCCGTTGGGTGCCGCCCGCTCCCGGCATAACGCCCAGCTGGACTTCAGGAAAAGAGAACTGCGTTCCTCTTGCGGCAATTAATAGATCCAAGCTTAGTGCCAGCTCAAAGCCCCCGCCAAATACAAATCCTTTTACGGCTCCAATGATCGGCTTTTTTATAAGCGTAATGCGATCCCAATCAGCAAACTGATTTAGCAGTTCCATTTGTATCGAGTCCGTTCCAGCCATTTCATCAATATCGGCTCCCGCGGAAAAAGCACGGCCATTTCCCGTCAGCAGGATGGTCCCAACTTCATCATTCTGATCAAACTCTTCAAGAGCCGTGATGATTTCCCTCACCATTTGCCGATTCAATGCATTTAACTGCTTCGGACGATTTAGCTTGACCACCCCTACCCGATCTTCGATGAATCTTTCAATATAGTGAAACCCATTCATTCGGCGACGTCCTCACCAATCATAAATGAAACAATATTACCTGCGAAACCCATCACATCCTTGCTTGATGCTTTTCCTTCAGGAGACTTTAAGCCTGCCTTCAAATCCTCTATGCTGTCATAATACATTTCACAAATTAAATAATATTTGGCTTCGCCGCCCATTGGGGAACCCGTTCCTTTGGTCACCTTCATCTTGCGTAAACCAGGGATTTTTTCTGTAATCGGAACATGCACATTGAAATAATGCTCATCAAATGCTGCTTTGTTTTCAGGTTGTTTATAAAATGCGATCAGTTTTACCATCGTTATCATCCTCTTCTACAACGTATTTGAAATCAGCTTCATCGCTTCAAATGGATTTTTGCAGCTTTTACAATAAAGAATGCTTCGACAGGCAGTTGGCCCGAAAAGGTTATCCAGAGTGACATAGGTAGAGCCGCAATAGGGACAATCCACATGCCAGGAACCATCCTCTTTAAAATGTTTTGGCGGCGGGGCAATCCCAAACTCTTTCAGTCCCTGCAGCCCTTTCTCCGTTACACGATTGGAAGTCCAAGGAGGAGAATTGATAAACTTCACGGTTGTCTCCTCTACGCCTTCCAACCGTCTAACAGCTGTGACAATATTACCTCGGATAATTTCTAAASCAGGACACCCAACAAAGGTTGGCAATATATCAATATTTACTGTGCCTCTATCAATTGTAATGGTTTCAACCATACCCAAATCAATAATACTCACGGTATCAATTTCGGGATCCTTCACCGTTTCCAATGCATGTAACACGTCTTCTTTAGAAATTTGAACAGGTGTTTTCATGGTTTCCCACCACTTTTCTTCATTTATTTACCAGGAAGCTGCAGGATTTAAATTATACACCTCGGATAATACGGCAAGTGCCTCATCCAGCTCTTTGGAATGCTTCCCATTTCTGCCGTTTAGGCTTTCTTTTTCAAATTCTTCAGGCAAGATCAAGTTAACGGATTCTAACACAGGCTTAATCGAATCGATCCATTTTCCTTTTAAAACGCTTTCTTTTTCAATCAAATGGTAGTCTGATATTTGTTCTGATTCTTTCCCTAAAGAAAATACATCAGAAAAATCATTGATTACTTTTTCAAATGCCGCTTTCATTCGTTCTTTTGCCTCTTCTGTTGAACTTAATAGTTGAATAAACCAGGTCTTCCAGTGAAGCAAGTGGTAATGCAATTCCATGTCCACCTTGACCGCAACATCAGCTAATGGCTGATAGGAGCTTTGTTTTAACGATTGGATTTTCGTCTTTTTTGCCGTAGTGTACAGATAGTTTCGAACAACGGCATAAGCCCAGTCATAATCTGGCTCTTCCATATAATTTCCTGGCCCGTTCACTCTTTCTACTAAAATACAATTCTTTCTTTCACTGGCGGGACGAGCATGTGCCAAAGCATCTGCATTCCCTTCCCCTAATTCTTCAAGCAGCCGATAAAACATCGCAGCATGCCCCATGCTGTCCTGGCTGATGGAAGAAGAAGCCACATCTTCTTCAATATGCGGGGCAAGTCCAAGCCATTCTGAATTCCGATAAGCGTAAAGAAAATCATCATCTGCTAGTTGGTACAATAATTCAATAATTGGTTTATTTCCTGGATTGAATGTGTTTTCAACCATTGACTTTCTCCTTTCCCCAAGACAGGATTTCTTTTTCATCCAACATTTGTTGCTCGTAATGGCGCCATTTTTTCTTTAAATAACCATATCCTTTTGTTGTTCGATATTCCTTGTTATCAATCCGGTCTAGCGTTTGTTTCTCCTCTTGGCTAAGGCCCCTAATATTCGAACGATTGACCACCCAGATATCATAAACCGGCTCTCTTCTCATGAAGTTTTCTTGGGCCATCACCAATGCCATTTGCTCATTCGGCGCAAGAAGACTGAATTGATGTTGAAACGAAGCAGAAGGTGTTCTTTTGCTAAATACTTCATATTCTTGATAAAAAGTTTTATTTTCAGTACCCATTTGTCTTCATTCCCCTACTTTTTATTCGCTTACGACTGCGGCAAGTGCATTTCGTACCCAGGCATTTCTTTCATAGGAGGTCCGGCGCAAATTCAATCGCGCTTGTGAACGCGGACCGTTATTTCTAATAATTTGTTTAAATTCGTTCCAATCAGGCTGTTGATAAATCCAGGTCTGCTTTTCTTCATCAAAATGAATCGTTGGATCCGGAATCGTTAATCCGAGCGAAAGAATTCTTGGAATATATTTCGTAAAGAAATCCTGGCGGAGTTGTTCATTTGATTTGGTACGAATTTTATATTTGATGGTCACATCTTGTTTCGATGCTCCAGTTGTTTCGCTGCTGGCAGGACCGAAGAACATCAGAAGAGCTGGCCACCACCGATTTAAAGCATCCTGAACCATTTCTTTTTGCTCTTCGGTTCCCTCGGCCAAAGCCATAATGATGGCTTCTCCGTGTTGGGCGTGGAAAACCTCTTCCGCACAGATGCGGTGCAAAGCTCTTGCATATGGACCATAGGAAGCATTCAGCATATTGGTTTGAGTAATGATTGCTGCCCCATCCACGAGCCAGCCAATTAAACCAGCGTCCCCCCAGGATTTTGTTGCCATATGGAAAACATTATGGAACTTTAGGTCTCCTCTGAATAAATCCTCCATCAAGTCCCCTCTGTTTTTTCCGTAAGGTTTCAACAGATCTTCTGCAACACGCAGCAGCAATTGACCGTGGCCCATCTCATCCTGAACCTTTGCCATAATACCAAGTTTGCGGTAAAGCGATGGTGCTTTGGGAACCCACTCTTTTTCCGGAAGCGCTCCCATAATTTCGCTGATTCCATGCATGGAGATTAACTTAATTAAAGCCACTCTATATTCCTCAGGCATCCAGTCATCCGCTTCAATCTTTTCTCCGCTTTCAATCTTTTGAACAAACTGTTCCAGTTTAACAGAATCTTCAGTCGTTGAGGACATAGCAATCATTTCATTGCCTCCTTTATTTTATATAACATGTTTATAACGTAATTATATTTTAATGTTATACATATTGCAAACCTTTTCTGATAATTTTTTATTTTTAAAATCAAAGGTTTTACCTTAGTGCTGCAGAGATTTAAACTATTCGCTTCCTACCATTCCAAATATCATTTTGCTTTTTTTAGAATTTTATATTTTTCTGTTATGTCTTTTTAGCCTTATAAGCCATTTAAAATAAGGCAGGTACGATCGGGAGCTTATCGTTTGTCGCATAAAAAAAGGAGACGGCGCTACACGGAGTACTCCTGTAACATCACCATCCCCTAAACCGTTACTTAATTGTTTGATTTCTGCCCATTGTACCCCTTATTTTCCCAAGATTCTGAATACTGTTGGTGTCATTATGTTCGTCACTTTCCGAATTTCATATAGGCAGCGCCTCCGTTCTGCGGTCAATAACCCGGACAGCTTTCCCTTCCGATCTTGGAATACTTCTTGGAGGAAGCACTTTTACATTCATACTGATTAAACAATGGTTTTTCATTGAATGCTGAACGAGTTTCCTGATGGTTGGGATAATCTCATGTTGCATATTTCCATTGATTTGTCCAAAAATTTCTTCTGTTAACTCTACGTGAAGTTCCACAATATCAAGGTTTCTTTCTTTCATCAGATGTACTTGATAGTGCGGGGCCAATTGATTGATTTGAATGAGGTAATGCTCAATTTCCGAAGGGAAAACATTGACCCCACGTATGATTAACATATCATCAATCCGGCCTTTTACACGGGACATTCTGGTTGTCGTTCTACCGCATTTACATTTTTCCCTTGTAATCGAAGCAATATCGCCTGTCCGGTAACGTATAACAGGAAACGCTTCTTTCGTTAAACTTGTGAAAACCAATTCCCCTTCTTCCCCATCTGGCACACGCTCAAGTGTATCGGGGTTGATTACTTCTACAATAAAATGATCTTCAGCAATGTGCAGCCCATCTTGCGCTTCATGGCATTCCATCGCAACACCCGGCCCCATTACTTCACTTAAGCCATAAATATCACACGCTTTTATATCGAAGGTGTCTTCTAGTAATTTTCTCATTTCCTCTGACCATGGCTCAGCGCCGAAAATACCATATTTCAATGAAGTATTTCTGGGATCATACCCTTGTGCCTTTAATTCTTCTCCTACTTTTAAGATATATGACGGAGTACCAGCAATTACCGTAGGCTTATAATCTTCTATAACGGTAATTTGCCGGTCGGTATTCCCTCCGGAGATGGGAACTGTTGCCATTCCGAGTCTTTCTGCACCATAATGAAGCCCTAAACCACCGGTAAACAAACCGTACCCATATGCATTTTGGAAGATTCCCTCAGGCTCACCGCCGGCAAGGGCAATGGCACGCGCAACCATATCAGCCCAGTTATCAATATCCTTTTGCGTATAGGCTACAGTCGTTGGTTTTCCACTCGTACCAGACGAAGCGTGAATTCGTACAATATCCTTTGTATCAACAGCAAACAAACCATATGGATAGTGATCCCTAAGATCCTTTTTAACAGTAAAAGGAAACTTCTGTAAATCATCAATTGACTTAACACTTTCAGGAGTTAGATTTGCTTTTTTAAATTTGGTTTGATAAAAGGCAACATTTTTATAAACCTTTTCAACCGTTTTCTTTAATCTTTCCAATTGAAGCGTTTTCATTTCATCTGTCGAAAAAGTTTCCTCTTTATGAATGATCAAAGACCTTTCTCCCCTTTACCGGAATTTAATATAACACTTTATTCGTTACATTTTATTTAAATGTTATATTATGTTAGTAATAAATTAACATACATTTAAAACGTTGTAAATATATTCTAAATTTTCATGAAATAGATAACAATTTCACAAACTATTATTCTAATATTTATTCTTTCCACTGTAATTATAGTGTTTTCCATATATGACTGGCTACAATTTTATTATTTGAATAATAAAGACAACAAGTTATCACTATATGTACATAAATAACGCAAAAATATTTTTTCAGGACATGGGGACAGGTTCTGGCGTGCACCCCAAAAGTTAGAGTCAAAATCTAATCTTTTGGGGTGTTTCTTTTGACTAAAAAATATAGTGATGATTTGAAATTAATGGTGGTCAGAGAATATCAAAAGGGGAAATTAGGAATTAGACCACTGGCCAGGAAGCATGGGATCAAGTCAAAGTCAGAAGTTGACAGGTGGATAAAAGTATATGAGAGATTTGGTGCT
>NZ_LIGG01000001.1:3997459-4051079 GCF_001273925.1 Bacillus sp. FJAT-27251
GTTAAGGCACTTAAGGAAAATAAGGTTTTTCAAAGTATGTCACGAAAAGGAAACTGTTTAGACAACTCCCCCATGGAGAACTTTTTTGGCATTCTAAAACAAGAGATGTATTATGGCGAGGCATTGTGTACGGTTAAAGAGTTAACTGAGAGAATTGGGAGATATATAGATTATTATAATAACAAACGTATTAAGCAAAAATTGGCTGGTATGAGCCCGGTTCAATACCGGAACCATACCAGCCAATTAGCTGCATAATCAAAACTCTAACATTTGGGGGTCAGCTCATTCCCTGTCCCACTCCTCCTGCGCCCTTTTTAACCAGGCTGCTTACGCCCTGTACAGTACATTGGGAATTAATTATAAAGGGATTAAGGATGAATTTGATTTAGCCGTTCGGCAGAAAGGAAAACAGCTTGCACTTTTGGGCAGTGCAAGCTGTTTTTTAATGGAAAAGATGCTTTTGTTAATGGGTTTCTTGAAGCTTCATCACATACTTCAATCCTTCATGGGCATCTCTAAAAGTAGCGATATTATTCAGCTCTCCAATGCTTATTGCTAATTCTGGCTTAATCCCTACCACTATACACTGGACACCCAATAGCTTTAAGCAATTATGTAAATTTAGTACCGTTTGCCTTACACTTTCATCAAATTGCTTTACACCCCTGAAACTGATCATGACATATTCTATTCCCGTTGAACTGCCCTCTTCCAAAACTGCCGGAATAATCGTTCCCCCCTGTCCATGTCAAGTTCCCCAACAAGGGTAATCGCGATGGTTTTATCCCATATATTTAAAATTGGAGCAGATAACTCCCTGATTTTCTTCCTCATATTCTTTTCTTCTTCTGCTTGAGTTGTCACATCCATGAGCATGACCATGTAACCTTCAACATCCTGGTTTTGGTTATCGGTGCTCCTTATGGGAGATATTACGATATCTGCGACAAAGCTATTTTTTATATGAATCCTTGCCCTATGCCCATCTTGCAGCCCTGCCATGATTTGCCGCTGGTGTGAAGGGTGCTCATGGAAGAAATCCATACTCATGCCAATCACTTCATCTACGTTCTTTAGGTTATATAATGGAGCTAAAGAAACGAACAATTCCTTTGCTCTTGAATTAAACCAAACGATTTTATAGTCTTTATCCGCGATAATAATATTTTCTCCAATACTATTGAGGGCATCGGTGCCATTTATGCTAATGGGTAAACGTCCATTCATCCTGTATCCACCTTTTTGACTTGAATTAATATTTACTAATTTCCCATTTCGACACCTTGTAGGTTTGAAAGAATAAATTTTATTATAACATTCTTACTGTATACGGGTCCTAATTTTGCTGCAACGAATGGGGCAGCTGTATTCCTATATTATTTTATGGCTGCAGTGTTATCGATAAACTAAAAAAAGAAGCAGGAGAAATCCCTGCTTCAAAATACGCCTGCCGCCATCCAGCATTATATCGAATCTTCGTCCCTCCGGTATTCCAGTATATCTCCCGGCTGGCAGTCCAAAGCCTTGCAAATCGCTTCTAATGTGGAGAACCTGATGGCTTTTGCTTTTCCATTTTTCAAAATGGACAGGTTGGCCATGGTAATTCCAACCTTCTCCGAAAGTTCTGTCACACTCATTTTCCTCTTCGCCAGCATCACGTCAATATTGATTATAATGGCCATTGTTTTCACCTCAGACTATTAAGTCATTTTCCGATTTTATTTCAATCGCCTCATTTAAAAGCATCTGAAGGACAGCAGCAAATACAGCGATGACCAGGGAAGCAAAAACGGGAACCATTCCAATGATGATAAGCCCCGGTGCATCGTCGAGCTCCGCTACTATATAGACAAATGGCAATATGACCACATACAAACCACTGATGGTTATCGCACAGTATTTGATCCTCTTTAAAGCTTGAACAGACAAATCAGAAAATGCCTGGTTTTTGTCAATATAGCTTAAAAGTTTAAAAGCCTGATACAAGGCAGCAAAAAAAGGAATCACGGATACATACATGCCTATGACAATTGGATACAAGATATGGGCATAATCAGGATTTGCCGGATTCCTGGACAGCCAAAACAGCCCGAATATCCCCAAAGCAAGAACCGGAGCTCCTATAAGAATAACCGCCATTTTTAAAAACAGGGTTGAACCTCGTTTCATCTCAAAACACCTCACCTCTACGTTATGAATCTAATTTACCACCAAATTTATCGTTTTTCAATAAATATTTATCCTTTCTTATCATTTTTTTATTGAAACAAAGGGACGGTTCTCCTGCTTCATAATTCATATGAAGCAGGAGAACCGCCCCCCAGCGCTGCTTATTTAATTTCCTCGATAACGGAACTTCCCTCCGTCTTTTCGGCATCCAGCCATTGCCATTTTTCCAACAGCCTGATCCTGCCATCAGGCAGGATTTCAGGAGTGGAAACACATTTCCCTCCTCTAATTTCATTATTCCTATTCACATGATTATATCTGAACTCCAGGCAGTCGTTCTCTTTCACAATCCCTACCAATGCGCCTTTGACAATTTGTCCTCCACTGTATGCAGCCGAAATAATGTTCCCCTCTTGCTTATATTCAAAAATCGTTTTTGAAGAAACCTCCCCGTTTTCGGTATTTTCGGTAGAAACAAATTTTCGCCCATTATAATCAATCATCATTCCAGCTCCCTTATTCTCCTTTTAAATTCCACTAACGGTATATTCCATGAACAATTATCCAATGATGACCCTCTCCTTCGGATAATGGAAATGTTCCTCGGTTTGCTTCTTTGTAAAAATAAAGATGAAGGAAAGAATTCCAATCCGGCCTATGAACATCAGCATAATAATAATCGTCTTGCCAACACTGCTGAGCTCAGATGTTATTCCCATTGATAAGCCAGTAGTCCCAAAAGCAGAGCATACCTCGAACAAAATCTCCATTAAGGAAAAAGGCTCCGTAAATCTAAGGGCTATCACAGAGAGAAAACAGATCGCAAGCGCAGTATGCATAATCGCCATTGATTTTTGGATATCCTCCTGAAGCAATTCGCGACGGAAGATTTTCAGGCTTTTCCGCCCCCTTGAAAAGTTATATATGTATAGGATAGTGATCGCAAAGGTGGTGGTCCGCACTCCGCCTCCCACAGAGCTTGGTGAAGCCCCGACGAACATTAACAAGCAAATCACAAGCAGGGTTGGCTCTGAAAATTGGCTAACGTCCATCGTGGCCAAACCGCCATTTCTGGTCGTAGCCGATTGAAAGAATGCATAAAAGAATGACTCATGCCAGGATTTATCGCCAAAAAAACGTCCGGATTCCAATAGTAAAATGGCAGCAGTTCCAACAAACATTAACGTAAAAAACGTGGTTGTGGTCAGTTTTGTATATAATGAAAAATGATTGGATCGATTGAGTTTCCTGTTTTTCACATAATCCTTTATCTCGATCAGAACGGGAAAGCCAATTGCCCCGAGCGTCAGGAGCAGGATATTAATGATCTGAACGAAATAATCACTTGCAAAAGGCACCAAGGATTCCCCGGTAATATCAAAACCGGCATTCGTCGTTGCGCTCACTGAGGCGAACAAACCTTGCAGATACGCTTCCTGCCAGGTTGGAAAATACGCTAAAAAATAAGTCCCCAGTATGGCAGCACCAACCAGTTCAATGGCCAGGATAATGAACAAAATATTCTTCATCAGCCGGACAAGCCCCGCCAATGTCGACTGGTTCTGGTCCGTCATGATTAGCCGCCTTTCCTTCAGCCCGATCTTCCTTCCGAGGATCAGCCAAAAAAACGTTCCGAGAGTCATGATTCCAATTCCCCCGAATTGCAAGACAAACATCAGGATGAAAATCCCCGCTGTACTGAAGGTGTCGGGAGTGGAGACTACGGCCAGCCCGGTTACACTGATTGCACTCACCGCAGTGAACAATACATCCAGAAAGGCAAGCTCCACACCCGGTTTGGTGGCGAAAGGCAAGCTGAAAAGAGCTACCGCTATGAACGCTGCAATCAAATAAAAAGTTACAATGATTTGAGCCGGTGATAAATGTTCAAAATTCCTTTTCATTTTATCCATACAAAGTTAACCCCTATGTCAAATTTTGGAATTAAAACAAATACAAGAAGAAAAAGAATATTTATATTGTCCTCTTTTTTGCCTCCTTAGTAAACATTTTTAAAGAAGGATATTTAATTTCACTTAAAAATATAAAAAGCATTCATACATCACATGAATGCTTTTTTAATAGAAATAATATTTACACAATGTTTAACTTGTACCTTCGACAACAAGCTCAGCCCTTAAAATCGGTTTCTGCTTTTCAAAATAAAGATCCTCAGATAGCATCCAATTCTTTTCCCACATATCGCGGGCTTCTTCTCCATCTCTTTCAATACCCCTGGAGAGCCTTATTTCACGCGGACAGTCCACCCAAATCTTTAAATCATAATGGTGTGATAACTCCTCCCGTAAAGTGTAAACGCCTTCAATGATGACAATTCCGCCAAGCGGGACCCTGTGCCATTCTGCCAGGGCATCACTTCCCCAATCATATCGCTGGTAATGGCCTTCCTGTTCTTGGCTCAGCGGTTCGATCACTTGTTTTAATAGACGCTGCCAATCAAAATCGGCTCCGATCGGTTTTTCAGTGGGATGTGCTTGGATGATTTCTGCTGATGGAAGATAAAAGTCATCCATGTGCACAATAGTGACATCCGCACAATGTTCAGCTATTTTAGCCGCCAATGTACTTTTTCCTGAACCGCCAAAGCCATCAATTCCAACGAGATAGGTGTTTGTAGTGTCAGCAGCGGAATTCAAATGATTGGCCAATTGATCAAATCTCTTATATTTCCCCTTTATAAAGTTCACTCAATCACCCTTTCTATTTAATGAGGCAGCAGAACCGTCCCCTTGCTTCGCAGTCTTGCGGCGTTTCATTAGAAAATAAATGGAATAGGAACTGATTAAAATCAGGGCTATTAACATGGCAATCAGGAAGCCAAGCATTCCTAGTATACCGACCCATCCAATCGTAAAGGTAAGGAAAAACAATACATATGAAAAACCTACAAGAATGATAGCAATAGGAACGTTAAACGGAAATAACTGTTTCCAGCCTTTTGCTAAAAAGATGGAAATGATCAACATGGCAATGGAGATGATAAAATGGAGCGTCCCCCAACGGAACCCTGCACGGGACTGTGCCTCTTCACCAATCGCATGAGTGTTGGTTAGGTCATATAGTGTGATCGTTGCAGTAATCACCGCCGTCACTAAAACGATGATAAAAATAGTCCAGTTAATCGTTTTCAGGTTATTTTCATTCTTCATTTAATCCCTCCTGATGGTTCTTAGTTTGACGCTTATGTGGAAAGTGGTATGGTTGTTTTATAGGTTTCATTACTTCTCTGATGATTAAATATGAAAAGCACTAGGAGGATTGAAATATGCTAAGTGATTCCGATTTGAAACACCTTCGACGTTGTATTGAATTGGCAAAAACCGCGCTTGAAAAAGGGGACGAGCCATTCGGTTCTGTCCTGGTGTCGGCCAATGGAGACGTGCTTGCAGAAGACCATAACCATGTTGCTGGCGGTGACCATACCCAGCACCCTGAATTCGCTCTGGCGCGCTGGGCTGCCGCCAACATGACACCCGAAGAAAGAAGTGCCGCGACAGTATATACATCAGGAGAACATTGCCCTATGTGCGCTGCGGCCCATGGCTGGGTTGGATTAGGCCGGATCGTTTATGCAAGTTCGTCCGATCAGCTGGCACAATGGCTGAGTGAAATGGGGGTTTCTGCTTCGCGCGTTCGGAACCTTTCCATCCAGGAAGTTATCACTGATACGCCAATAGACGGACCTGTTCCTGAACTGGCGGAGCAAGTCCGTGATCTCCATCGTCAGTTTCACGCAAGGAAAAGGTGAACCTGCCACGCTGTCGCTGTGTGAGTTCAGTCCCCCACGCCCTAAAATAGAGGGGACTGAAACATTCATTCAGGTGAAAAGAGCAGCTACCTATTTAGGCTTTAGGCTCCGTTTTAAGAAGCAACTAAAATTCCCTCCACCATTCTTCATCCAAAATTTCACCATTATCAGCGATATATTCAATGAAAACCGAACCGCTTTGCAATTGAACTTCACTTTTCAGAAAAGAGAGTACTTCATTAAGATTTTTATCGTCCATGGCACTCCTTTCTCGGGGAATCCTGATACGGATTGTCGGTGCCGCATCCACCTCTTTATAACTTCCAATGTTAATAGGATCCTTATTATATTCCTGCCCAATATTTTCATTGGTAAAGAAAACAAACACTTCCGTTGTCTCCCCAAAGGTTTCTTTAATAAATGGACGTATTTCAGTTCCTAAATCATCTTCCCATTTATCAGTCCTATAGGTATCGACCATTTGATTGGTTTCACTATCATAGTAAATCAAAAATTGAGTATGGGTTTTCTTATCCCTCGCCTTGGCAGCATATTCAAATTCAAAGTTTCCCATATTGTCATACAAAACGTCATATATCTCGAAGTCCTCATTAAATTTTTCATTCAAATACTGCTCCGCTTGAATCATCATCTTTTCTTCCGCATCTTTATCAGGCTTCATTTCAAATATAAAGACCGCTACAAGCAGCCCAATCCCGAATAAGATGGCAGCCAAAAAACCAAGTATGAGTTTTAGATATTTATTCATAGCCGCCCTCCCTTTAGTTTATTGTGAAAATTTATCCTATATTTCTATATTAATCCATTTTCCATTCGAAAGTACAAAATTATTGCTGCCTATAACATTGAAAAAACGCCATGAGTTTCATGGCGTTGTTGTTTATACGATTTTTCGGATCAACTCAGCCTTCGTTTAGGCACATTACTTCACACTCTTGGCTTTTTGTTCCCATTCTTTTAAAGTCATCATTTTAAACTCCTCTTGAAAATCCAGCCTTAGCGGAGCAATCAATTCAATACTATTGCCATCGGGGTCCTTAAAGTAAACAGCTGCATGCGCATGAGGATTGTTAGGTAATACGAGCGGCTGTTTTTCAGGAGGGAATCCAAAATTTGTGGAGACGGCTATCCCTCTTTCTTCCAGCCATCCCTTAATATTGTTCATATCCTCTGCATCAACTTGCAAGGCAACATGTCTTAAGGAAGGATGGTAAGGTGTATGAACTTTATCGGTCTCCCACAATCCCAGCCAGCTTCTCCCTTTATCAATCCAGAAAAACACTAAGTTTTCTTGTTTATAAGCAATTTCCAAGTCCAATTTTTTATAAAACTCAATCGAGTTTTCAAGATTACTGACAGGTAAATGCGATTCATATAAGCCTTTAATCAAAAAATAACCCCCTATTATAATACAATTACTAGGCCTAATCTTTTAAACATCTATCATTCTCTTCTTTTCCATTTCCCATTTTTGAATTAAAGTATATTTTCAGTTTTCTTATTCGTCAACTTTACTGCCCCTTCTGTTGGCTAACTATTGCGATTCATTAAGAATACATATCAAAAAGCGCCATGAAACTCATGGCGCTTTTTGATTGTTAAATGACAGTTAAATCGATCTTCATCTTCATTTGAACTTTCGTATTTATTTATTTTCGTAAATCATTCAAAATCCAGGCTTGGAAATCCTGAAGGTTTTTTGCGGAAACTGTGTGCCCTTCCGGATAAAGTTTAAAAGTCACGGGCACCCCAAGCTTCGTAAAATAATCGACATTTTCGTTTCCCCACTCATATGGCAGAACCTGATCATATTCTCCGTGTGATATAAACACCGATAATAGATTACCTGTGTTAATTTTATATTCTTCCTTTACAAATTGAGGGATATAACCACTTAGAGCCACAACACCCTTAACCTTTCCAAGCGTGAGTGCCAAGGTCATGGAAACAATGGCTCCCTGGCTAAAGCCCATCAAGTATATTTGCTGTGGGTCTATTTCATAATTGATTGATGCATCATCAATAAAATCAGCTACTCTTTTGATTCCGTCATCGAATACTTCCCGATGTGGTTTTCMAAAGCCCTGGATGGTAAAGTAGGCAAATCCCATTCCATKGGTTAAATGTCCCCTAACACTAAAAATAAAGAAGGAATCCTCCAGTCCATTAACGAGGGAGAGCATATTTTGTTCGTTGCTTCCTATACCATGCATGACAAACAATGCTGGGTACTTTTTCCCAGGAATCATATTCTTAGGACGGCGAAGTTCATAAATTATTTCAGTTTGCATCTGTAATACCTCCTATTAGATATCTTGTTTTTATAAAAAAAATCATACATTATAAAGATTTTTGTGGTTTTAGAGTTTTTTAATATGAAACTTTGTTCCCATGTAAAATACCAAATCAGATTTGGATTGTCAATAAAATTTTCATTAGTATGAATTAAAGTTTACTATTAGAAAACAAATTGGTAAGGAGTCAATAGACGGGGAAGTTACCAGTAAGTGAAAATAGACCGGGAGACTAGCCGGTCTATGAATGGTAAAGGTTAAGTTTTTACATTCAAATATTTCATTTATTAGCCCTGAATATACCGGTTGATTTTTTCAAACAATAAGATTGTCAAATAACAAACTAAGGAGGATTTCTATGCAGCAGAATCACCAAGGCAAAGAGAATGCGGGTTCTATAATGAAACAAGGTTTTGCGGGAACTGACCCCCAAAAAGTAAAACAACAAATTCAAAAAGATGTGAGTGAAGGACAAGGTTCAATGACTTCCCGAGAGGCAGGAGCAATGCGGGATTAAACAATCTGGGAAATGCCAAAGGATAAGAGCACCTTTCGTTTCATAAAAAAAGACGCCTTATCCTTTTTTAGGTCAAAGCACCCGTTCAGGTAAATAGAGGATAAATTTTTATCACGGCCAAAACTGCAATTAGAACCCATATAAATATTATAATGAAACCGCCTATCCAATTCTTCGGCCTACCGTTTCTCATCATTATTTCTGCCTTCATTTCACAGTCAGATAATACATCCTTTGGGATCATTTTCAAGGCCAACAAGATCCCTAACGGAAGCAGAATTACATCATCTAAATAGCCAAGAATGGGGATGAAATCCGGTATTAGGTCAATGGGGCTAAACGCATAAGCGACAACAAAACCAGTAAAGGCTTTGACATACCAAGGTACTCGATCATCTTTGCAAGCATAGTAAAGAATAAATATCTGCTGTTTTAATTTTTTCGCCCAGCTCTTAATTTTATCAAACATGTTACCTCCTAATATTAGTTGAGAAATTAATCCTTTATTTGAGAATCAGCTTTTTTAAATACCCTTTTACCAAAGGTTTTTTATAAAGCGAATCATTATTCTTGGCATAAACAGCAAGATGTTCCAAGCTGCTTCAAATAAGATTGAATCCCTGCATTCAATTAGAATTTCTTTAAAAAAGCCATTCTTCCTGTCTTTTTTACTTTTTCTATTTTTCAACTTTCCAACTCCCAATAACTCAATATTGTTAAAAAATATCTTCCGGTGCCCCTTATTATAATCTGCTAGCCTTAATCAGGGAATAAACATAAGTATCATGGGCCACGCCATTTTGGTACATATAATCTCTCAATATCCCTTCCTGCTGGAAACCGGCCTTCGCCAGCAATTCATTGGATGCCTGATTATCAATGAAAACAACGGCTCCTATGCGGGTTAGGCCGAAACCATTAAATCCGTACTCAATCACTTTGGAGAGCGCTTCAAAGGTATAGCCTTTCCTCCAGTGATCAGGATGAATCTCGTAGCCTATTTCGGCTCTTTTATGCTTCGGAGACCAGGCATTATATCCAATGGTCCCGATTATTCCTTGCTGTCCTTTGATCTCAATTCCCCATCTGATGCCTTTTTTCTCCTTGTAGCTGTTTGCAAAAAATTCAACTAGTGCCTCTGCCTGCTCTATATGCTCGAAAGCATCCTGCCCATAAAACCGAAGGACCTTTTCATTTGAAAAGCAGGCGAATATACCGCCCGCATCATCATTTGTTATTTCCCTTAGCCTTAATCTTTCCGTTTCTAATGTTGGAAACATGTTTATTCTCCCTTTTTTATGGCGCTTATTCTATTTAATTTACAAGCTCATTTTACCATATTTTTCATGCTGTTGATGTTTTAAAAAATGACTTGGGTGCCATAAGCCAGGTCATGAGAATGAAGAGGAACTCATGATTTTCAAGAAGGGGTTATTACGGTGTTGTCTTTCGTGCAGGCATGGCATTCATAGGCGGAGAAATTCCGGTTAATGTAAATAGAAGTGGGTTAAGAAGCATAAATAAGCGGAGATTTTCCGATTAACCACTCTAAAAAGCACAAAATCTAAGGATTTTATTCAAATAACCGGAAAAGCTTCCCTTATATTGCGGGAAATGTTGGTATTTCCCCAACTTTAGCGGAATTTCTCCGCTTATTTTCAAACTCATATCACAGAAACTTTCTTTCTTACAAAAAAATGCTTTTATCTTAAAGTTCGAGATAGTCTTTTTTAAATATTCCTATATGCCCGCAAGTCAATGAGGCAGCGGAACCGTCCCCTTACTTCGCATAAAAACTTCCTGGTATGGAAAACTTATGTTCATCCTTTACCGGAGGGTGGTACATGTGGATTGGTTTGGAGCCAGCAATGCATTTTTTGAGTTCGGTATGTTTTCGGTTAGTCATTTCGCTGTGTTGGGAGTCTTTGTTTCCATTATTTCTGCCCTTTTCCTCTGCAGAAAAATATTGCGGGAAGGGCAGTGGAGGAAAAGTGAAATCCTGATCACTTGTTCGTTTATTTTATTTGAAGCTGTGAATCATTTCTGGATGTACAAGCATGGGTTGTGGAAGCTGGGCCGGTCACTGCCGCTGGAATTGTGCAATATTGCCGTCATCCTGAGCGTCATCCTGCTGCTGACAAAAAACAGACTTGTATTTGAACTGTTATTCTTCCTTGCCCTGGCAGGCGCGTCACAAGCCATCATCACACCTGCCTTGACGTACGGTTTCCCGCATTTCCGTTTTTTCCATTTTTTCTATAGCCATATGATGGTTGTATGGGTCACCTTATACTTTGTCTGGGCGAAGGGATATTTCATCTCCTTCATGTCTGTTCTTAAGATAGTCGGGTTTATTAACCTGCTTTTACCAGCCATTTTATTCATGAACAACGTGTCAGAAGGGAACTACTGGTTTTTGCGCCATAAACCAAGCAGCCATAGTATATTGGATATACTCGGACCTTATCCTTGGTATATCTTCTCATTGGAAGGCATTTTGATTGGTGTCAGTTTTATAGCCTGGCTCATTACCCGCCAGTGGAACCGAAGGCCGGCAAGCTCCGCCGTTCAGGGTGCCTGGTTATCTTCCCAAGGATTTATCCGCCCCCCATTTCGTGCCCCGTTTTTAACGGGACGGAATGAATCGCTCAGGAATACTGATGAATAAAAAAGGTTCAGTGAGGCTTAATCGTCTCACTGAACCTTTCTTTATCTCTAGGAAGCTGCTCCAGCCTCTTATGAAGCTGAACCTCTTTAATCTGGATTTGGCTCACAGGGCATTTAGTGGGGTTTCCTGTAATTCGGGTTTTCTGGTGTGTTCTTTGATATGGTTGGCAGTAAGGCTCTCATTTTGAAGATTGCCCTTTAATCGATAAAATTCTTTCTGAAGAAACCGTTCGATCTTTTTGCGCCTACGTCCACCTTTTGCGGCCAATTTGAACTCCTCCTTCAGGAATTTATTATGACGACTTCTTAGTGCTTCGCTTTATCGATCATAATTTAACGGTTCATAGTCGAATTCGTCATTGCCACCATAAAGGTCGCCTGGATACGCCGCCTGGCTGATGGCATCCCTGCAGTTCTGGCATGAGGGGCCGTCCCTTTGCCAGGACGGGAGTTCCATTCCACAAAAGACACAATAATCTTCCATGCCAATCCCTCCCTAAGGTGAAATCTGATGTTTGCCCTTACTATAAAAGATATTTTACCCCAGGACAAACGTCTAATTTCGCTGAATTCAGCCATTATATCTGATTATTCTGCATTTTCTTTTTGTATCTTCATCTTTTTCACTTTTCCTCTTATTTTTGCGGTTTCCGGGATGATTCGGGCTGTAATGTGACGATAATCAAAAGAAATAGGCAGCCAGATTTTCGACTGGCAGCCTGTTAGTGAATTTATATAGGGTCTTTCGCAAAGAAAATTGGGGAATTGCCGGTTTCGTGCACGCCCGGCTCCCCTGTTTTGGCTTGATTGCATCAATTCCTGGGAGAATTGCATCAATTACGGACCGTTATGCTTCAATTATCGGAAGAATTGCATCAATTCTTCGGCTTTTTTGAAAAACCCGTGTCCAACTTGTGAATAACAACATATTGATTTCGCTGGACCTGCATATGAAGCAGCAGAACCGCCCCTATGTTTACCTAATTTTCTCCAGGCGGGCAGCTACTTCTTCTTCTGTTAGGTTATGCTCGGCGATATATCTGTTTCTTGGATGTGTCCGGCATTCATGGCTGCAGCCTCTTAGATAGCGGTGTTCGTTTTCCTCGGATACGAGGATTTGCTTGTTGCACTCAGGGTTTGCGCAATTCACATAGCGTTCACATGGTTCTCCGGTGAAGTAGTCTTTTCCGACCACCACGTGCTCGACCCGGTTGACTGGAACGCTGATGCGGTTATCAAACACATAGCATTGCCCATTCCATAACTGGCCTTTGACTTCCGGATCCTTGCCATACGTCACGATTCCGCCATGAAGCTGGGAAACATCGTCAAAGCCTTCCTTCTTCAGCCAGCCGGAGAACTTTTCGCAGCGAACTCCTCCGGTGCAGTAGGTTAGGATCTTTTTGCCTTCAAGCATTTCCTTGTTTTCCTTGATCCAGTCCGGCAATTCACGGAAGGATTTGATTTCCGGCTTGACCGCTCCCTGGAAATGGCCGATGTCGTATTCATAATCATTGCGCGCGTCAATGACAATGGTATCTTCTTCCTGCATCTTTTCATAAAACTCTTTTGGTTCAAGGTAGTTGCCTGTCAGCTCGAGTGGATTCACATCATCCTCCAGCCTTAGGGTCACAAGTTCCGGGCGATGGCGGACATGCATTTTCTTGAAGGCATGCTCTTCTGCATCGTCGATTTTATAGACCATATCAGCAAATCGAGGGTCCTGCTTCATTGCCTGCATATATTGTTCTGTAGCCTCGTAGGTTCCGGAAACCGTTCCGTTGATCCCTTCAGACGCCACCAGAATCCGTCCCTTCAGGCCAAGCTCCTTGCAAAAACGCAAATGCTCCGCCGTAAACTCTTCCGGATTTTCAATTGCCACGTATTTATAATAAAGCAAAACACGATAAGGAGATTTTTCCATTTCTTCTACCACCTAATTCTAAATCTAAATGAAAAAAGGACCACGACATGATAGAGCCCTGGGTCCTAGCTTAATTATCACTATTATCGTATTATAAACCTGTTTTTAAACGATGGCAAAGAAAAATGCTCGCAGCCAAAATCTTCTAGGAGGGTTTGCGCCAGACAGACCGGCTATCAAAGATCTTTATATCCCCTTCCTAAAGATGATTCATGTTATACTTCCATCGTCCACTAATGAATGGACCTTCCTCTCCCAATTACATACTTAAGTTTTTTTTAGGCCAGGAGAGGAAATATATATATAGAGGTGAAACAGAATGAAAGTGACCCTAACAAAGAATGCGGACCAGCAAATCAAGGATTTGCTTGGAGAAAATCCAGTCGTTCGCCTTAACGAGTACCAGACGGCTGGTTGAAGTGCCACCTACGTGTATGAACTTGCTCAGGTTGAGCAGTCCGAAAACGATGAAGCCTTTACAATCGATGGCATTACCATCCTCATCCAACCTGACGTGATCCGTCATCTCGATGAAGATATTGTCATCGACCATAAAAAAAATTACGGGTTCATCCTCAAAACCAGCTTCGAAATCTTAAGCTTTGGTATGAAATTAGTCAAATGATACACGGGTACGGTTCTCCTGCTTTATTCCTTATCCTGGAGAAAGCCGGAGAACCGTTCTTTCATGCTCCTCCGTTTGCACTGGCATTTCTTCGGCGTTTTTCGATTTCATTGACCCCCATCACTATGGCAATCAGCTCTTCTGTCAGCAGGGAGTCTGAAACATTATTCAATTCAAAGGCGGCCGACTGGAAGAAACCATTCACCTTTTTGAAGCTTGCTACCTCTTGCCTGCTGGCATCAAGGATCGTGTACTCCCTGGAAAAGGCTGGCGACTCGATTTCAAAGCTCTCATAATCTTTTTCATAGTAATATTTTTTCGAGAAAAAAGTAAACGCCCCACGAACTCGCCCCAGTTCCGTGCCATCAGGTCTTTTAACGAGCCATTTGCCGGAAAGGAACGGAAAGCTGCCTTCCACAAGGAGTTCCCCATTTGCATTCTCCACGCTCATGCTGGAAGTAAAAGCACTTTTCAAGTCCAGCTCCCCAACCTTTTCCTGGCTTTCATTATATATATCCGTTCTTCCTGTCGAAAACATTTGATCCTTGAAGTAGACCCTGCTATCCATAGTAAACACCCCTTTATTTACCATACGATTTAACGGTATGGAGGTTTCACGTGTTTGGTATTAAAACCTGAGCTTTCTTGCCTGAAGCCCCTGTTCATTAAGCGCGTGATTCACGTTCATCCGCCAGTACTTCTTCGAGAAATTCCTTCAGCTCCTCCTTTATTTCTTCTATCGTCTCGTCAAGCATTTCCCCAGTTACCTTGCTGCCGGGAATGTTCATCGAAATCGGAAGTCCAAGAAAAGTACGCTCACATTGCCATATATTAATAAAATGTATATACGGCACTTCACCATCTATATCAATAATCCCTATCGAAACCGAGGAATTGTAGCCTGGCTGAAAGGGGTCGGTTCCTTCCCGCTCCAAACCAGCCTCAAACTCCAGTTCTAAATCCGCAAAAGCCTGTTTATACTCGCTCAGCAGCGCATCGATATAAGACTGCAAAGCCCGCTCCGTGTGTTCAATCCTCTGCTTAAGTTCATCACTAAACTGCACCTGCTCATACCTCATCTTCAAATCCCTCCTGATGCATGGGGACGGTTCTTCTGTCTCAGTTTTTATTTGGATGAACTGAAGAACTGTGCCAATGCTTGATTAGCACTTCTTCCTCTTTTTCGCGTGGAATTCCTGCTTTCCTTTCTATATACTCCCTTGTTTTTTCCCATTGATGGACATCGTTAATGGTTTCTGAAAGAGGCCTAAAAGAAAGTCCTGCGTCCAAGGCTTTTTTAATGGAGATGCTGTTCGCGCCTTTCCACGGCTGCGTTTGTCCTGGTAAAGGATATTCTTCGGGAATCCATAAGGGAATTTCTGTCCATGGTTGAATTTTCTGTTCCAACACAAATTTTTCATGTGGCCAGACGAATGTGGCATCGCTGTTGGTTACGCTTTTGCATGTGTTTAACAGTTCTTCCATCGTCAACTCAAAATCTGGTCCTGTAACATTAAAAACGCCAGCTTTTCTATTTTCGGCCATCCTGAACACCCATAAGGCCACATCCTTGATGTCAATCAGTTGGACGGGGCGCTCTGGCCGTCCTGGCACGAGGATGCTTCCGCCTTTTTCAGTCCGTTGAACCCAGTATGGGAGCCTGTCTGTATAATCAAATTGCCCCACAAGCTGCCCCGCCCTTACCTGGAGCACGCGCCCAGGCCAGTGTGTTTCTGCTTCCTTCTCACAGAGGACTTTCAATGCACCGTAATGCTCGTACGGGGAGACACGTCCTTCTTCTACCTCTTTCAGCTGCTCCGTGGTCATGCTCTGTAAGTTGTAATCTTCCGTGATTTGGAGAGGAATCCAATCCTTATAAACGGAAATGCTGGATATGTACGTATAATGCTCGATATTCTTATCTAGTACAGCCGCGATTTTCCTGATATGGTGCGGAGCGAAGCCGCATGTGTCCATGACAAGGTCAAACTTCTGATTTTCCAGCTGTGACACATCGCCGTCCCGGTCACCAATCAGCTGCTTCACTTCAGGAACCGTGATGCGGTGATTCCCGCGATTGAACAGCGTAATATCATGCCCCCTCTTCAGCCCTTCCTCTACAAGTGCTTTTCCCAAAAACCGCGTACCGCCCAGGATTAGAATCCTCATGCTTTTTCCCCCAATACATATTTTGACCTATCAGAAATATAATTCGGTGTTCCCCGAGTATTCCCCTTCTTATGTACATTAGGAGCCGCGGGGCTTATGAGTTGATGCACGAGAACCCTCCCTGCGCTTCTATTGTTATCGATGAAATGGTAAAATTATTTTTGATAAAGGATATAACATTAAAGGAGCTTTCTTTTAGGATTAATAAAATCGGTAAAGTAACGGTTTATGTAAATGATCAGGAACAGGCAAAAGATTTTTGGCTTAACAAGGTTAGCTTTGCCCTGAAATTCGAACAAGCAATGGGACTGAACATGTCTTGGATTGAAGTGGGACCAAGTGATGAGGAATTTACCACGCTGGTTCTATACTCAATATCAGCAATGGAACAACAAAATCCTCCTGCTGTTTCCCATCCTTCCATTCTGTTCAGTACAACGGATATAGAGTCTGCTTACGAAAAAATGAATCAAAATGGAGTAGAAGTGGACGAATTGCAAAGAATGCCTTTTGGCACCATGTTCACCTTTAAGGACCAGGACGGAAACACCTACTTGCTGCGTGAAGATAAATAGACAGGCTTAATACACCAAAAAGCATGGTATTCTAATTAAAACCCATGCTTTTTTATGTGTGAACACTTTAATGATCATCATTAGCACCTTTTAGAACTAAAGGTTTAGGTACCTTCCTGACAGGGTTTAGAAGTTTACACCGCGACAAATCGGAGGTCATAATGAAAAATCTGCCTGTGAATACATTATTATTTATATTTTCGATATCATTAAACGCTCTCGGAAACAGCTTTATGATCACTGCCGACCTGGGAAGCGCCCCGTGGACTGCTGCCGGGCAAAACCTTGAAACCGTACTGCCGTTCTCTGTTGGTGTGTGCATTATTTTATTGAATCTCTTTTCCTTCATCCTTAGCCGCTTAATGAAGGTCGAATTCACTTTGGGTCTCGTTATTAAAAGTTTGGCTCTTGCCTTTGCTTTTGGATTGTCGATCGATTTGTTTATGTACCTGCATCACATGCTCTATGTCCCTGAGAATATTTGGGTCCGTGGCTTATACTTATTCATCGGAATCAATCTTGTGGCCCTCGCCCTATGCATTTACTTTCAGGCAAGCGATGTGTATTTGCCGCCGGACTATCTGCTGAAAGCGTTTGGACAGCGGATGAACAATTATACAATGGGAAACATTCTTTTTATGAGCATCCCTATTTCCATCAGCCTTTTTATCATGCTCTTTCAGCGGCATGTGACAGGCCTTGGCATCGGTACGGTTCTGTGCATGTTTGGAATGGGCCTCTTGCTGGATTTTTATAATCGCCGGATTGTTATTCAACAAGCACCAAAACCAAAAACGTACAGTGCATAAGTTCATAATTGAATCATAAAATGAAGGATGCCGATTCGCTGGATCGGCTTTTTTCCATTGGCAGCCGGCTTCATTCAAAGATTATCATTCTCCTTAGCTCGTTTGCCTCATATTCTTATAAAAAACATTTTAAAAGGAGTGCGAGCTGAGTTGAGAAAATTGAAGGTTGGTTTAAGCCCACTCGCCAGGAACATTAATTTGCCCACTGTTATAAAAACAGCGGTCCTTCCGGGCGACTCCATGGAAAGGCTGTTTATCGCCACCCAGGTTGGAGAGATCTTTTACATAGGAGATTCTGGCTTAAGGCCTTTTTTGGATATTCGTCCGAGGATCATCAAGCTGGGGGCTTCCGGTGGGGGATATGATGAACGGGGCTTGCTTGGGCTCGCTTTCCATCCCGGATTTTATGATAACGGGCTGTTTTACATTCATTATTCGGCCGCTGGAACACAGGGACCAGGCGCCCTTTCCGATTCCTTTCAGCCCAATCCTTGTGACCCCGCTTCATTAAACCTGCGATGGACCGATCGCGGGACTCAATATGATCATATCGATACCGTTGAAGAATGGGTTCTGCCGTCCAATGGCCAGCCCCGCAAGCGGCGGCCATTGCTTCATTTGCGCAGGCCGTTTTTTAATCATAACGGGGTCAACAGTTTAACCTTTTCACCTGAATCCGGCAGGCTTGTTTTGACAACAGGAGATGGCGGCTCAGGGTTTGACCCTTTTAACTTAAGCCAGGATAATCTCGAAATCGCAGGGAAAATCATTGAAATCGATGTAAGGAAAAATCCGCCCGCCGGCGACCTTCCCGTTGTCACCCGATTTGACGAACTTCCTTCAGCAATACAGGCAACGCTGACGGTAATCGCCAAAGGGGTGCGCAATATCCCGGGAATTTCCTACCAAAGGTTTCATAATCAGTTTATTAAATATGCAGGCAATGTCGGGCAGGAACTGATTGAGTCGATTTTTTCATTCACCCACTATCAACCGGTTCCCGTCCCTCTGCTCACACAGGCAACATCCAACAACACAAAGGGTTTGATCAACTTTGGCTGGAGAGGCTGGGAAGGCGATCTTCCCGCTATAGTCCTAAGAGCGTGTAATGAAAACCAGCCTTTGGATGAAAAGACAATGGCTTATTACCAGGAAGCTGTGTCACTTGCATCTTCCCGTCTGCATCCATTAACCAGCTACTATCACCAGGATGACCGGACCGAAAAGTTTGCAGGAACAGCACTGACTGGTGTGCAAGCGTATTTGGGAAGAAGCATTCCTGGTCTGACAGGAAGCGTTGTGTTTACCGATTTTGCCTGGAAAAACTCCAAGCCTGTCAGAGGGGCGTTGGCTTATACATCGGTTAAACCTAATGGGAAGCAGAATGATTTTCATGTGATCAACACTGATTATGAATTCGGGAATCAACCCGCCCATTTTGTCAGCCTCGGAACAAACCTGAACCAAACTAAACTTTATCTGGGAGTTTATGGATCTGCGAAAGTTACCGACCTTAACCAGGGCGGAGTCTTTGAAATCGTACCATAAATTCTAACGGAACACCTTTAACCTTTTAAATAAGAACAGAGCCATCTCAACCCATAGCCAGCTATAAAAGAAAGCGAATACAAAAATGCCTCCAGCTGCGAGGATGGAAAAGGACCCGGAGAAAGCTGGACCGAGAATCGGAAAACGAAAAAGGTATAGTAGACTCATAATACCTAATAATAAAGAAATGGCACCAGCAGAAATAATACTCAATCTCTTTCTAAAAACGGAAAAAGATGCCCCAACCCCAAGTCCCAGCAACCCTGTTGTTAATGGAAAAACCATTAGCTCAGCTGGCTGCAGCATGAATAACATCATAATTGTCAAAAGGTAGGACATGAAACCAAAGGGAATGGAAAACATGGAGCATATCAGGATAGGTGCTGTTGCAAGCGGGCTAATTAAATACCCGATACCTGGTAAAAAGCCGCCGGCAGCTTGCATTATAGCGGCAATCCCAACCAAATTAGCTCCTAAAATGAGTTTTATCGTTCTTTTTTGGTTTTTGAATGACTTTTGAAACAAGCGAACTTCAACAGAAATATCCCGCTTAAAATACATCGTTCCACCTCATTATAATGGCTTGAATGTTCAATACATTATAATTATATTTGTCGTTATTAAAGGTGGAACGTTATTAATCATCCTAACTTCAATTTCCCATTTTAATAAAAAACGAGTGACCATCTGCTTCTGAAAAGTTTGCTGCTACAATATCTGAATAAAAATAAGCATATTTTTGCCAATTAAAAAAGCAAGGCAAATTGCCCTGCTTTTTATTTAACTACTACTTTTCCAACCATCCCTTCCTGGAAATGGTACCGGCATATTAGTTCGTAGGTACCGGGCTGTTTCGGTTTAACGGTTATGGTTTTTTCTGTTCCCGGCCGCACCTCGGCGTCAATTCCAAGCTTTTCCACTGTAAAGGTATGTTCTTTTTTGCCTTTGTTTTTTAATATTAACGTTGTTGTGGCGCCACTAGGAATAGTAATAACTTTCGGGTTAAAATAATCGTCGTTTAGCACGACCTCAAAAGGATTTACCCTCTCCATAGGCTGGGTTTCAACACTAGTTTCGGCAAACACACCAAATGATCCTTGAACTGTCAACACTACAATCATTGCAAGTAAAACGAACAATCCTGTTACCCACTTTTTCACAGACATTCATAATCCCTCCTTTCTTCTGATTATTTTTTCCCATTCGGAAAATATTATGAAACATGGGGACGGCTCTCTTGCTGCATTTTTATGGGAGACGGAAGTAAATGCTTTCTTTTTTCGTTAGGCCTGAAACTACTGAAGAAGAACCGTCCCTATGCTGTGTTCAATGATGGTTTCCATTTCTGCATGACCGAAATACTGCACATATAGGACCGTTTTTCCTTTGGAAGCAAATACCTCTTTTAAATCCCCTGCTTCATGAATCACCAGGGAATCAACATCCGGGTGGTTTATTTCAGCGTAACTTTTTTCACTGGAGCCGTAACTGTATCTTTTCATTAAGTCAGCCATTAGGCGGTCTTCCATTCCTGAAAACCGGAGCTGAAAGACTCTTGAATGGATGGTAGGTGAATATTCGCCGCTGTCGTCCTTCCACAATTCCCCGGATATCACACCTGTCTCGTATGCTTCATAATGCACAGGAGCAAACGGACTCCATTGGACGGAGTAATAGTTGCCCCAGTCAATATCTTCATCGATATCGGAAGACTCCGGCCTCACGAGCCCCGGGGTCTGGTCCACTTCTGCCAAACGGACAATCGGCAGGCTATCACTTGTTTCCGGCAAAGTACTTGCTTCGCTTTCCACAAGCTGGATAATGGGCAGGATAGCGCTTAAACCAATGATTAATGTAAAAATGAAAGCAGTTATCGCACTTAAGCGGTGGTGCTTCTTTGCGGGAGCGCCATGTCCTATTGGCTTTCCTTCTCTCAAATCCCTTCGCAAAGCAGAGATTGAACTCGCTGCGCGCTGCAGATTCCAAGTCGTGTTTGCAATGAATAACGTTAAAACTGTTTGCGGAATGACCACTCCTTCGATCAAAACCAGCATAGGCGTCCTATCAATAAACCAAAACGAAGCTATCAGCAGCATCATTAGAAAAAATCCAAAAAAAGAAATGCTAGCCTTCGCGGATAAATGGCTTTCAACATCTTTTAATTGGGACGAATACTCCAAGGGATCTTGATGAAGCTCGAGGGCATTGAGCTCTGCAGGAGAGGAAAACACATGAAAATGTTGATAGCCATCGACATAGTCCCACCCTTTTTCACTGTTTTCCTGTATTTTTCCTGGCTCCACCTTCTTTTTGCTGGAAGCTTCTATCCTGTACCTCGTAATTTTTGGCTCCCCTTTAACAAACTTAGCAAAATGCAATCCCMCCTTTTTTAGATGGTATCCCTTAGCCGCCATGTCGGAAAACCAGCTTTCATGCTCGGCGATTCGCCAATAGGCTGCAGGCCTGAGTTTATAGACTGTCCTAACCATTAAGTCACCTTTTCAAGGATGCCATACAGTAAAAGCTCATGTGAGCATCCTTGCCTTCAAATTGATAGAATCATATGTAGCTGCATTACATCATTTAACGTGGATAAAAACAATAGGCTGCATGTGCACTCACCATAAATTTGGTTTCAGCCTTGGCAAAGACGGGAATAAAACAGAAAGCCGAGGGGATGGAAATATTATGAAATATGTAATAGTTTACCAGAAGAATTCAACGAAGAGAAGAACCAAATCTTATCCAGTTGGGGTTATCACCGCTTCATCGATTGAGGTGGTAAGTGACCTTGTATTTAAAACGGCGAGGAACAGCAAGATATTGAGCAAGGATGATGCGCTCCTCATC
This sequence comes from Bacillus sp. FJAT-27251, assembly GCF_001273925.1. Classification (GTDB taxonomy): domain Bacteria; phylum Bacillota; class Bacilli; order Bacillales; family Cytobacillaceae; genus Mesobacillus_B. The sequence continues at coordinate 4,019,400 of NZ_LIGG01000001.1, forward strand.
CTGCCCAAACATGCAGCCAAAAAACACTTCCATTTTCAGGACACGCCTGAAGAAGCGACCCTCTTATATTTTGTGGATAAATAATGATGCTCCGCAAATTATGAAGGCTAACTCCAAGGGTTCATTCGCTTCAATGGTATCGGATAATGCTCATTAACTATTTTCTGCTGAAGAAGGATTTTCAGTTTGACCCTGGTCGCTGATATCCGAGTCCTGAATCATTGTATCAATGAGTGAACTAGCAGGTGAACCATCCCCCATTGAAAAATTGGCGCCAAATAATTTTACGTTGGAAGTATGGCTATTGTGCAATGTTTTTCCTATATTAATGCTTGCATTTTGTGCGATCCCGTTTACATAAATTTTGCCAATATTAATTTGATTACACATAAGAGCCCCCAGAATTCCTATTTATTTTATGCTATGTTAAACAAGCATAATAAGAAATGAGTCAAAAATGGAATTCTGAAATAAAAACGCTCGTGCATTCCGTATCCCGCATGATACAAATTGCTTTCTTCCCCCCTTGCATTATACACCCAAGTATCAAAGCGGCCATACTCCTTTATGGAATCAAGCTGTTAAATAAAAAGACGTTAATCCATGAACAACGCCCCTGTCAATATTTCCAATAACTCACTATATCTTCTAAAAAAGTGTGGTAATAAACATCAACCAAACGGTCGAAATTTCTTGAAAGGTGCTTCCTTTTCAAAGGCACCCTGAATTTAATAATAAAAAAAACAGTGAAGCAAAAAGACAGGAACAACGTTTTGATTGGCCTTTTTGTAAATAGGTGACTAAAAAAGAACATCAATGCGTATAAGAAACCGGACCAAAATACATTCCAGCCATGTGCATAAAGAATAAGCTTCTTGCGATAGATGTAATATTCAACAACAGTGGCCATTATTACCCACTTACCTAAATAAATGGCCTGCTTACCAAATGAATTTGGGATGTTAGCCAGGAATGCCAGGACCAATAATGGACTCACTATGAAGGTATGTATGTATCTAACCACCTTCCAGTTCAAACCAACAGGTATGAACTCCCAAACAAGATGCCGTTTACAAAGCCAATAATATAGGAAATTAAAAGAACTGACGTATAGAAGGTTTTTGTGATATTTTGGAAATTGACGATAAGATTTTTAGGAAAACATTTAATAACAAAACGCTAAGGATCAGCCAGAAATGCTTCCTACTTGTTTTTTGCTTCCTTCTCATTACTGCCCCCTTGTTTTTACTTTTATATTTCTCAAATATTTACAATTTATCCCCCTGCTTCTGTCCATCAAAAAAAAGCGTCAATCCTCTTGGATTAACGCTTTCGACAGAGCTATTGCTGCAGTTACTCTTTTGAAAAGGCCTCTTCATTGCTGGTTTTTGTCCCATGTTTAACCCCTTTGCTTTGATAAGGTTTCGCACTTTTGGCTTTTTTCGCACCAGCCTGCCAACGATTCCAGCCTTTCTTGCCTGTGCCTCTGCCTGTTCCGCCCTTGCTTTTAGCTTTACTCATAAAATCAGCTCCCTTATTCTTGTCCGACTTTTTATCGGGTATTATTGAAAATTTCAAACCGTATGTTAATCTGGAAAATCTAAAACTGAACAAAATATTTGTGGAGCTCCTTTTCATTGATCGCCATTCTGATTTTGAAATCCTCTGTTCGCAACACAAACTCCTTGATTCCGATAAATTCAGATTCAACAACTAAATAAAATAGGGTCCCTTTTTTTAAGCCTTTGAAATTATTTTTTAGCTTATACCTTTTCATGATTTTTTTGCTGCTCCCGTTCCATATAAAAAAGCGCCAATCCATTGTCATCAAATCGGCACTTTGATATTTCGCTTGCTTGGTCAGCGCGACACTTTTGGAGGCTGGCACACGTCACATTTACGCTGATGGTTATTTTTAAACTTGGTAAATGTCTTTTCAAAATTGCTGCCACATGCACACTTAAATAACAGCTTTTGTGAAAATCCATGATATTCTGTGCTAAGCAGCTTGCTGTCCGAATTTTTCTCGACAAACTCTTTAATTTTATCGATTGTCCATCGTTTGTTCATTCTTTTTACACCTCAAGTGTTATCATCGGCGAAGGCCTTTATGGCATCCGTCCAATGAGCAATAGTTGTAGTTTATCTAAGCTATTCATTATACCATTTGCTCATCGACAATAAAAGCAATGATGATGAGGAATTTTATGCATTGGCCAGGAATCCCTAAATCATTCGGACCACAGTCGGCAATTCCCTTTTGGTAGTGTCCGAATGAAGCCGGGATTCGGACTTGATGCCTTCTTTTCCTCTCCTCGAGTCCGAATGAGGACAGCATTCGGATTTCCCAAAGCAATCTTCCTTCGATCCTGTCCGAATGAAGCCAGGATTCGGACTTGATGCCTTCCTTTTCCTCTCCTTGAGTCCGAATGAGGACAGCATTCGGACTTCCCACAGCAATCTCCCTTCGATCCTGTCCGAATAAAGACGGGATTCGGACTTGATGCCCTCCTTTCTCTCTCCTCGAGTCCGAATAAGCACAGCATTCGGATTTCAGCCGATGCCTCCCCAGCTACATTTCATAAAAATTCCCTCCATAATGTGCAAACATAAAAAAACAGCCAAAAATCTTGGCTGCCGTTTAGTGGCCGAGTCCCTTGCTTTTACCGCCGACATTATCATTCGGGGAGTCGCCGGTGCCATTTTTGGCCTTGCTATTTGGTGTACCATAAATTTGGTTATCCTTCGTGACCTTTGCACCAGTTGAAACATCATCTTTTGTTTTCATTAAAATCATCTCCTTTATCATGTCCGTTATATTATCTATAGAAAGGAGAATGCTTATACATGCAGGGTTATGAAGCAGGAGAACCGTCCTTTTGCCTCTCAAAACCTAAGTATCGGGTTCCCTGAAAGGTTAAGATTCCCTCGTCGCCGTCGGAGAGCAGGCCGTACTCCTTGCCGTGTACCCGAAATTCGCTTCGATCCCCACTTTCGAACTCAAACGTGACATAATAATTGGTGTGAGTGCTTGAGGAATTGTGGATATGCTGGTCATGATGATGATGCATATTGGAGCTCTTTGAAACATGCGTTCGTTTTGTCTTTACAATTGCAGGGACACTTAATTTTGGAGACTGCTCATTTTGATGCCACTCTCCTATTCCTTTGAAAACTGTTAACAAAATACTGCCGATTACAATGACAAAAATGATTCCTATAAAAACTGGGGCAAATTGAAACATAAAATCATTCATGAAAAATGGATCTGACACCGACGCTCTCTCCCTCCTACTTCATTTCAATTTACCCAAAGAACAAATCGAGCAGGTTGGAGGAGGCAGATGATTCCTTATTATAAAATTCTGAGTATCCACAGTTTTTGCAGTACACCACTATAAACTGATTATGCTGGACATCAAAGAACTTGGATAATCCTGTTCCCGTCATGGCCACTTCCTTCTCTCCGGCATCCTGGCTTCCGCATTTTATACAACCTTTTTCAGACATAATCTTTTTCCCCTCTCAAAAATCAGTATTTAGCTATAAATACGGAGAGGGCTGGAAAAAGTTTCAAAACCCTTCGGAATTTCATAAAAAAATCACCCCCTTCTACCTAAATCTTCCTAGCTTCGTTTCAAAATATCCAAACATTCTGTCCACTTTTTTGATAGAATAAGGATGGGTCTGTTACTATTTTACTAGTAACATAACACTCTATCTAGGGGGGTCAATATGAACTACAAGAATAAGTTTTACCGGAAATTATTATCCGTAGTTACTGCTGCCGCGCTCTTGTCTACGGTTGCTGTTCCTGCCGCTTCCGCCAGCATGAAGGGTGTGAAGCCTGGCAAACCTGTGAAGGACCAGCCTTATGAGCTGACCATCATGCACACCAATGATACGCACGCCCATTTGGATACGGTCGCAAAGCGGATCACGGCAATTAAAGAGGTTCGGGATGAAAATGCCAACACCTTACTTCTTGACGCTGGAGATGTTTTCTCGGGCACTTTGTATTTTAACAACTATCTGGGTCTTGCTGATCTGGAATTCATGAACCTGGCTGGCTATGATGCTATGACTCTCGGAAATCATGAATTCGACTCAGGTACTTCCGTTCTCGCAAATTTTGTAAAGGATGCGCAATTTCCAATTGTGTCGGCGAATGTAAACTTTAAAAAAGACAAAAACATAAAGAAATACACCCATGACCGAATTGCCAGCAAGCCGCAGGATGGTAATATCTACAAGGGAATTGTAAAAGAAGTAAATGGAGAGAAAATCGGGATATTCGGATTGACGACAGCTGAAACAGTCGACATTTCCAGCCCTGGTCCGGATGTGGAATTTACGGATTATATCGAAGAGGCAAAAAATGCCGTCCAAGCGTTTGAAAAACAGGGAATCAATAAAGTCATCGCCCTTACCCATATCGGCTTAAATGATGGCGGCGGCGACAATGACCTGACACTGGCCGAAGAAGTGGACGGAATTGATGTGATTGTCGGCGGCCACACCCATGTTGAACTCAAACAGCCGATGGTCGTCGATGCCGGCAAGGAGCCTACTGTCATTGTCCAGGCAAATGAATACAACAAGTTCCTTGGTACCGTGGACGTTGTGTTTGATAAAAACGGAAAAGTCATCGAGCACGCTGGTAAACTTTTGAAAATTGAAGACTACCAGGACGACGCAAAGGCAGCAAAAATCCTGAACGAAAAGTATAAACCAGCGGTCGATGAAATGAAGAAAAGGGTTGTAGGAACCACAATGTCAGACCTGATTGGCGGTAATCCTCCTGCTCGTATCGCCGAAACGAACCTCGGAAACCTGATTACCGATGGAATGCTCGATAAAGCAAAAACCATCAATCCAAATACGGTCATTGCCCTGCAAAATGGCGGCGGCATCCGTACATCCATCCCAGCCGGCGAGTTCACCCTGGCTAAGGTGCTGGAGGTTATGCCTTTCGGGAACGCTTTAGGCATCATGCAGCTTACAGGTTCTGAAATCAAAGCCGCATTGGAGCATAGTGTAAGGCTTGCCCCTACTGCTAACGGAGGCTTCCTGCAAGTATCAGGTTTGAAATTCACATACGATAGCAGCCTGCCTGCTGGACAGCGGGTGCAGACAGTGGAAGTAAAGGGAGACGGAGCCAACTTTGCACCTCTGAACCCAGATAAGACGTATACAGTAGCAACAAACATTTTCACGGCCAAGGGCGGAGACGGATATGAAATCTTCGCTAAAGCTTACAGCGAAGGCCGTGTAAGCGAACCAGGGTTTGTTGATTGGGAGGTTTTCACGGAATATGTTTATGCACAGGAAAATCGTACGGTAAATCCGCAGGTGGAAGGAAGAATCATCGACCTTGCGAACTAAAAAGGATGGGGACATACCTTTGTAATGAAAAAGCTGGCCAAAAGTTTCTGGGCCAGCTTTTTTGTCGTCCTGTTACTTCCTCATTCGATTCGGGATATCATGATACTCCTGTGGATTCAGCTCGTACACGCTTCCGTCCGCTACTCCATTCATCACGCCCATCAAGCCAGTTTCGACGGTTTTAACCAGCTGGCCTTTCATTTTTTGGCCAAAGTTCTGGGTTTGTCCCTTTACCTCAAAAATGACGATGCCGCTGCCGTTCAGGGAAAATGCGCCCAGGGCTGTTCCCGGAAGATCCAGACCTTGGTCATACAGGGTGATGTTCGTGAAAATGGAATTTCCTTTTTCCTGGATTGCATCATACAGGGCCACATTCAGCTGGCGTGAAAAGTCAAAACGGAACTGGTCCGCGTACTGGCTATATTTCGCTCCTCTTGGATTGTTTGGATCCGGAACAAAATCCGCTGAGATTGACATGGTGACTTCCCTGTCAGTCCCTTCGACCGTATAGAAGTTTTGGTGATGCAGGTCCATGAACACCTCTACATTCCCAAACTCTTCTTTCAGGCTTTTGTACACGTCACGGACGGTTTGAGCTTCCGGTGTGATATACCAGCCGGCTGTGGCAGAATTCCCCGGAAAATCTGCCGGTTTCGGAACATAATTCAGGTCAGGGTTAAAATCACGGTTTACATCGAAACCAGGATTTGAAGTATAATCATCTCCCTGAAGGGTCCGGTTATAATAATTCCAGGTAGGCCTGGAGTTTTGCAATTGCGGGAAGTCCTCGACCACTTCCTCCCATCTCATGACATTGCCGCGCCTGTCCAGTTCGGATCCATCCGCATTCATCATCGGAATGGCCACAATGGTGAGTTCTTCCCTTATCTTTTTTGCTTCGGGAGACTGGCTGGAGCCCAGATATTGCAGAATGTTTAACAAAGCCTCTGTTCCTGTCTTTTCATTTCCATGAATCTCGCTTTGGACTAAAACCACTTTATCCCCCTGGCCAACCCGGGCAGTAAAGATATCTCTTCCCTGATTGGTTTTCCCCGCTGATTCCACCTGTACCAGTCCATTGGAAGCCTTCTCGATTTGGCTTAGCCTTTGTTTCAGTTCCCCATAATCAATATAGCCCTTCACGGATGCGGTCTCTTCGGTAATCGGTTTTGCCCCCTCAGCGAATCCTACCTGGGGAACAAGGATGGAGGCAGCCAGTGCCGCCGAGCTTAGTACCTTCCATAATTGCTTTTTCTTCATCATTTAACCTCCCGCTTGCAATTTGATTCGGAATCCGAATTACTATTATTGTGCCTGTTTCCGGCTTGCAAAGTAAATGTGCTAATAGAATTAAGATTCCGACAAATTAAACTCCTGCTTATACCTTATGAACTAAGCCTTGGAGCATGGGGACATCCACAACGCGAAAGAGCATGGGGGTCCCCATGCTCTTTGGTCTGTTATTGATGCAGGAGAACCGTCCCCCTGCTTATTTTCCTTTTTTGACCCATTCTGCTACGGTGACGGTGCGTTTTGCCTGATGCTTGACGGCTGCTTCAACGTCTTCGATCATTTTACCATTCTCACCTACTGTGACGCTTGTTCCGTAAGGATTTCCGCCTGCGCCGAAGATGACTGGATCGGTATAGCCGGGAGTCGCAATGATCGCTCCCCAGTGCATCATTGAGGTATAGAGGGACAGAAGAGTCGCTTCCTGGCCGCCATGCGGATTTTGCGCAGACGTCATTGCGCTCACAACCTTGTTGACGGTTTTGCCGGTTGCCCATAGTCCGCCTTGTGTATCAAGGAATTGCTTCATTTGCGAAGGCATGTTGCCGAAGCGGGTCGGCACACTGAAGATCACCGCATCTGCCCATTCAATATCATCGCCTTTAGCCACTGGAACATTTTTTGTCGCTTCTGTTGTCGCTTTCCAGACTTCATTTCCCTGTACAACAGATTCTGGAGCCAGTTCTTCCACTTTCAGGACTCTGACTTCTGCGCCAGCTTCCTTCGCTCCTTCTTCAGCCCATTTTGCCAATTGATAGTTGGTTCCACCCATGCTGTAGAATATTACCGCTAATTTTACCTTTTCCATTTTTTCATTCTCCTTTGTTTTTGAATTTCCAAATAGTTTGGAGAGAAAACCCATTTTCTGTACCTCCATAAATAAAATAGGATGCTAAGCAGCTTTTATTAGTCTGGTATCTTCCTTCCATAAAAATACCTTTTTTACCGATCTGAGCTTAAAATTCTTTTTTCATATCAAAATTTTGATTTAAGATATTTTTAATTCGAGATAAATGTATCACGGCCATATTGTAATGTCAATTACCTTGATGTAAATTGTTTTTAATTAAAGATAATATTTATAGTCTGAGTTCGGGAGCATTTCTCCAGATTTACAAATACCGACATTTTAATAGGTCTTTTGTCATAAAAACAAGAAAGAATTAATACCCATAAAAAGGTAAAATATGTAACTATTAAGGTGTGGGGGAGTCTATTTTAGTATAAATAACGTTTTATATAAAGCACGTCCCTCCCTGCTTGCAGGAATACGGGACTTGCAAATATAAAACTGGGGGGATGGGGAATGAAAAAAATCTTTATCGCTTTTATGCTTCTTGTATCACTGGTGTTCTTTGAGGCACCTGCAGAGGCGGCTGGCGGGGAATTTATCATCATCAATAAGTCGAACAACCAGCTGGCTTATTACAAACAGAGTAAACTGGTAAAAACGTTTAAGGTGGGAACTGGCCGGCAGCCTTCCTACACACCGGAGGGCAAATTTAAAATCGTGAACAAGATTAAGAATCGCCCTTATTACAGCGGGAACATCCCTGGTGGCGACCCAAGGAATCCCCTTGGAAACCGGTGGCTTGGCCTAAATGCCAGAGGTACCTGGGGAACCACCTATGCTATCCATGGCAACAATAACCCTAATTCGATTGGCGGATATGTAAGCGGCGGCTGCATCAGGATGTACGATGAGGAAGTGGAATGGCTTTATAGCCAGGTGAGTGTAAATACGCCGGTCATTATCACCACCTCCAAAAGCTCCTTTAATTCCATCGCTGCCGCAAATGGATATAAAGTTTCAGGAGGCGCTTCCGTTCCAGTAACAGGTGTCCCTTCTTCAAGCACCGTCCTGAAAAAAGGGATGAGAGGTGCCGAAGTTAGAAACCTGCAGCAAATTCTCACCAACAAAGGCTATAGCACAAAGGGAATAGACGGAATATTCGGACCAGCTACAGAAGCAGCCGTCAAGAAATTCCAAAAAGCCAAGAAACTGAAGGCGGATGGAATTGTCGGACCGGCCACCAAGAAAGCATTGGGAATGAAATAAAGAGAAGGCAGCCATTGCAGATGATGGCTGCCTTCTCTTTTGTCTTCAGCAATCCTTACCTGGGAGTCGCTTCCATGTGGTGGATTCTCCAGGCTGTTTTATTTAGAGGCCAGGTGTCCCCTGTCAGCGGCTTGGGGCGGCTGCTCCATCCACCCTTTCTCAATCATGATTTTTGCTGCACTTTCAACAAATGTCGTTATTTTCATGAGCGATTTACCATAAAGCAACCCAATGTCATGCCTTCCGTTTACTGCAGCTGAATTGCCAAAAGCTCTTATTTTCAAAGAGAACATATCCATTTTATGATATAACATAAGCTTATCAGAAAACGGTGAAAATGTTGACGCAGTAACGAGATCATCCAAAAAGGATGGAGATGGCAGGTTTTCGTTATGTAGCATTTTCATGAAATGTTCAATATCTGCCGTTGTCATGTCTCTCCCTTTTTCAAATAAGTGCCGAATCTTTTCATCTTTCACGACTTGGGCAAAAGCCATGATGAGAGCTTTGCTTGTAACGTTATTTTCAATATTATCGTAAAAATGGGCAATTTCCAGTGCATGCATAGGACGGACATGTCCAAAGAAACCATTTAAAAAATCCTGTTGGACGAATTCAGCCTTTTCCGGAATTGGAATGATAGGCGGCTTAATGATTAATCCTTTAGCCATTTGAATTTCTTTTATCTGCTCCATTAAGTCCATAACGGATTCCATACAATAAGTGAAAAAATCCTTTACATCCTTTCTATAAACAATGGGTATACCTACATTATATATGCTCATACCTGCTTTCGCCGTATACTTTAAGTAATGGACATAGTACTCATCCTCAAACAATCTTGGAGCACCAAGATTGACGTCATTCTCATTAAAACCTATAGGAACAGGGAAGTTGTCTTTTTCAAATATTTCTTTGATGGCTTTCATGAATTGTTCCGTCAATTTTAGTGAGTTCTCTAATAGGTTTTTGATTTCCTTATCCTCTGCGTGTTGGAAGAAATACCTTAAGATGCAATTTGACATACTGTTGCCCATATAGGTTGCCCAAAGTTTTCCCATTTCGGCTGATGTAAGTTTTTCATATGTACTTGATTTGGTCGAACCTACTTTTATTGGCTTAATTGTATCCATGGGCCTCCCCCTCATTTCAGTTAAGAGTAATTTCCCCATTGATTCAATTCCTATTCCGTCCTCACTCAACTCTTTAAAGGTAAAGATAATGATATCCTTGTGCCTTGATCGATTTCACTTTCAACGGTTATGCTCCCGCCGTGAGCCTCTGTGACCTGTTTCGCGATTGCAAGGCCCAAACCGCTTCCTTTATGGGTTTTCCCTGTATTGGTTCCGCGATAGTAGCGGGTGAATAGTTTCGTTATGTCATCAGGAGCAATGCCTTTCCCATTGTCCTCTATTATTATCGAAACGAGATTCCCTGCACTTTGTATCTTCACGGAAATATCGGTACCTGGCGGATTATGGACAATAGCGTTGAAAATCAAATTCATGACCGCACGCTGCAGTAATTCGACATCACAGCAATAAGGCTGCCTTTCAAGCTTGGAGGAGAATTGCAGATTGACTTCTTCAAAGGATGGATGATTCAATACTTGGATTACGGCTTCCCTTACAACTTCGACCAAATCCGCCTGCTTCTTTTTCAGTGGGAAAGATGTGCTCTTTAATCGGTAAGTCAGGTTAAGGTCGTCTATAAGCCTTTCGATATAATGTGACTTATCCTGGATAATATCGAAATATCGTTCCTTTTCGGCCTTTTCCAGCTCATATTCCTGAAGCAGCTCGGCATATCCTTTTATGGAGGCAAGCGGGGTTTTTATATCATGCGAAATATTGGCAACCCACTCCTCCCTCGTCTTTTCCATTTTTCTTCGTTCGATTTCACTGGACTGAAGAGCCGATGCCAAGTGATTCAGGTTCTGGAATACGCTTTTGTAAATCCCCTTCGCCTGAAAGGCGTGTTGAAAGTGCCCCCTGGACAGGCTTTGAATGCCTTCGATAATTTGGACAAGCGGCTTCGCCAAACGTTTGCTGAAAAAATAGCCAATCAATAAAGCAATAAGGGTAACCGATATGATCACAATTCCAATGACAAGCAGGCCGTCGCGGATAAGCGTTTCCGTACGGTAGTGAAGAATTGTTTTTCCAATCACTTGTTCCGGAAAGCCCATTATATAGCTTAATTGACGGTCTCCTTCATCCAGCATACCAACAAAAATAGTAGAATGCTCAAGGGCGCCCGTGTACTTATAAAACTGAACCAATTGGGCTGGTGTATACTTGGCAGGGACGTTTTCAGGTTTGAACCTGCTGTACACTTCTGACCCATTTTCGTCTAGAACCTGAATCCATATATCCGCCTTTCGCAGCTCCTGCAGTTCCTCGGCTGGTATCGAAATCTCCCCATTGTCAAAACCAATATTCCCGGCAAATCCCAATGTATACGAACCAGGGTTTTGATAAGGAAAAATCCGGTCCTGCTGTGCCAGATTGCTGTATAAAAAGACAAAATTCAAAACGAGAAACAGGAAGAAGGAGATCAATAAGCTCAGGCTCATAAAGAGGAGGAATTGCGCGGTGATTTTCCACTTCATGTTGAAGAATCCCGGACTTCCAGCTTATATCCCAGCCCTTTCACTGTTTTAATCCATTTGGGACTGCCCGGGTCGTCCTCAATTTTTTCACGCAGCCTGCGGATATGGACCATGATCGTATTATCTAAGCCGATATAATCCTCGCCCCAAACCGCTTCACAAATTCGGCTTTTGCTGAAAATTTTGTTTGGATGGCCGGCTAAATAGATCAGCAATTGAAGTTCCTTGGCCGTCAGGGTTAAAGGCTGCTTCCCTTTAAGGACCTCTCCAGTATCAGGAATAATGGTAATATCCCCAAAGGTGATTTTTTGGTCTCCTGCAGTGCTTTCCGACAAATACTCGGTTCTGCGCATCTGGGCCTTGATCCTGTATAAAACTTCCTGCGGGCTGAAAGGCTTCGTCACATAGTCATCTCCGCCGATCCCAAGGCCGAGAAGTTTATCAATCTCATCCGATTTGGCCGACAGAAAAATAATCGGCGCAAACGTAACCTTTCTTATTTCCTGACAGACTTGATATCCATCCATATCCGGCAGCATGATATCAAGGACAATCACATCATGATTTTGTTTCCTGGACAGAGCAATGGCCTCCTGTCCACTTACGGCCTTGTCGATTTGCTGAAACCCTTCCTTCCTCAGCACCGTTTCAAGCAAATCCAAAATCTCCACTTCATCATCTACAAGCAATACTCTGTTATTACCAAGTCCTTTTAATGGCATCATTAGGATCCCTCTTTTCTTCTGCTACTCTTATAGTATATCTTTTCTGCAGAAACTGGAAAATCCTATAAAAACAAACACACAAAAGATAAGGACGGAAACACCTAGCATGTGAAGATTTTTCCCGCCCATATCAAACACATAATTCATTGAGGCGACAATTGGATAATCCCACGGGTAAAAAATCCAATACTTCTCTGAATTCGCCACCAACATGGAAGGAAAGGCCAGCCCAGCCCCTACGGCCATTGGGACAGCAACATGGGCAAACTGGAAGCTCAAATAAAAGAGGGTCCCGATGATGGCCAGGGAAGCAAGAAATAAAACAAGAAATCTCTTCATCATCCACAGATAAGGAATATTTTCGATGGCCAGAAGATGGCCTGCCGCAATTAATCCAGCATAAAGGAGAATGAGGCTGAAAGTGATAACTGTCATACCCACGATCAATTTGGCACTGTATACCACTACCCGCTCTACTGGCAATGCAAATAGCTGCTTCCAGCCGTTCTGGCTGTGCTCCATCCTGGCCATCATCGCCAGCACAATCGTAATGATCAGCGGGAAAATCAGCCAGCTGTACACGGCCATGCTTCCCTGATACAAAAAGGCGCGAAAAAGATCCTCAGCTTCTCTTGCCCGGTCCAGTTTCGCAAATTGCCAGCCCTGCAAAAGGGCAAACAATGTTAATGCTGTTGTTATCAACCCTATCCGCGTGCGCCTTAATTTATAGAACTCTGTCATTATCAATGTCTTCATCATGGTTTCCCCTCCCTAAAGCACATCTCTGCGTTTAAATTGCCACAACCCTAATCCAAAGAAAACGCCCAGCATAATAAAATTATTAAAGATCATCTCTGTGATGCTCCCCCCATCATACCCATCCGTAAAAAACGTGTAGGCATATGGGTAGATTTTTACCCACTCCGGAAACATAAAAATAACGATGGAGGATAAAATCACTCCTGCAAACCCAATCACAATTCCGATCACCGAGTTTTTAAAAGAAAAGCTCAGCCAATTATGCAAACCGGCGACGGCCAAAATCAGCACTATTTGTTTTCCCGCATAGATGCTATAACTTTTCCATTCCATGGCCTCAGGAAAATCCATTATAAAACCAACCAGTATTAGGCCCGAGACATTCAGGACAATCAGCAGGACGCTGAAAATCCAGCCTGCCACAAATTTGGCCAGATAAAATTCTTCCCGCCGGACGGGTAAGCTTAGAAGCTGTTTCCAGCTGTTGCGTGATTCCTCCACCTGGTAAAGGAGGGCGTAAATTATGCCGACAAACATGGGCAAAAACATGCCCCATCCAAGCACCCGGTGGTTTTCCATCAGCAATAAGTCCCAAGATGTGTGGCCAGGGCGGACCGTATCAAGAAGGTAATCATAACGGATCTGGAAATCCAGGAACATGGCCATCGTCGTCCCGGCAGGTATGACGAGCAAAAACAGCCAGATCAACCCTTTTTTCTGCTTGTAGCCTTCCAGCCAAATTAAGGTATGCAGCTTCATCTCCTGCCCTCCTGCCCCGTAACGGAAAGAAAGATTTCTTCAAGGGACTCCTGTTTCATCACCAGCCGGTGGACATCGTAGCCGTTCAGGATCAGCTCACGGTTTAATTTCGCCGGTTGGACGCCTGAATCTACATAAAGATAGTTTTCATCCCCTTTAAAGGGAACCCCCACTTCGGTTAAATAGGTTTCAACGTCCTTTCTCGGTTCAACGACCATCTCGATAACCGCGTTTTGCCTATCCTGCAGATCAGCCATCGATCCCTGAAACAGCAATTTTCCGTTATGGATGATTCCCACATGGGTCGCCATTAATTCTATTTCACTTAAAATATGGGAGGACAGCAATACCGTGATGCCGTAATCCTTTGGCAAGCTCTTAATCAACTCGCGGATTTCGATAATGCCGGAAGGATCCAGGCCATTGGTTGGTTCATCGAGGATCAGAAGATCGGGGCTGCCCAAAAGAGCCTGGGCGATTCCAAGCCTCTGTTTCATCCCAAGGGAAAACTTCTTTACCGCTTTTTTCTGCACGTCCGTTAGTTTGACGATTTCGAGTACCCGTGCAATTTCTTTTTTGTCGACGTTCAGGATTCTTCTGGTAATCTCCAGGTTTTCATAACCCGTTAAATGCCCATAGTAAGAAGGAGTTTCCACCATCGAGCCAATTCGCTGCAAAATCGCGAGCCGCTCTTCCTTGATAGACTTCCCAAATATATGAACCTCCCCTTTTGTTGCTCCTATCAAGCCAAGCAGCATGCGGATGGTCGTTGATTTTCCGGCTCCATTCGGGCCGAGAAAACCGTAAATCCCCCCCTCCGGGACTCGCAAACTGACCCCTTCAACGGCGACAAACTTTCCAAACTTCTTCGTCAGCTGGTTTGTATCAATAATATTGGCAGACATCATTTCCCTCCACTCCTTGTCATACCTCCATAATAACGCCCCAACCTTAACGCTTAATTGGCCGTACCTTAAATGAACCTTAAAAAAATAGAACCTCCTATCAGGAGATTCCATTAAATAAATTTTTCTGCAGTTTAATAAGTGTGTTCACAAAGAATTTTAAATCGAGGCAGGTGACCCGGCCCTTCGATTCAATTTTTCAGAACTTAGATACATGGCAGCGACAAATAAAACCATCCATAGCGGAAAAATTCCTATCGTTGATTTGGAGGCGATGAACCCTATTAGAGGTGGTATAAAGGTGCTGCCAGTATAGGCAACAGCCATTTGGTAGCCCATAATAGTCTGGGAATGCTTTTTCCCAAAACGAGCTGGCGTTTCGTGCAGCATGCACGGAAAGATTGGAGCCAGCCCGAATCCAACCAGCACAAAACCTGCCAGCGCAAAAATGGATGGCAATGGGAGGAATAGAAGGATGGCACCTCCAAGGGCTATGATTTGGCCCGCTCGAATAAGGGTAACGTTATTCACCTTGAAGGTAATAAAGCCGGTTATGAACCGGCCAATGGTGATTCCGCCGTAATAAAGGGAAACCCATTGTGCCGCTGTAGCTGCGGTCAGCCCCTTGATATTCACCAAATAGCTGCTCCCCCAAAGGCCCATTGTGGCTTCGATGCCGCAATAAAACAAGAAAGAGGCGAGAGCCAGTTTGACTCCTTTTATTTGCAGGGGCTTTATTCTTTCATTACCTTCATACTCTAATCCTTCATTGCTCTTTTCTGGGGCTTCCTTGATATGAATTTGGCTGCTTTTCACTTTGCCCCACAAAGGCAAAGTAAACAAAAGGATGACCGCCAGCACAAATTGAATTCCGGCAATGGCAAAATACCCGCTGCTCCAGGAATTTTGACCCGCAATATACTGGGCCATGATCACCGGCCCAAGAGTAGCTCCTACTCCCCAGAAGCTATGGAGCCAACTCATATGATGGGCCTTGTAATGTGTCGCTACATAATCGTTCAATCCCGCATCAATGGCTCCAGCCCCCAATCCAAGAGGGATGGCGAAGAGAAACAGCCACATAACAGAAGGAGCAAAATAAAAGCCCAGTAAAGACCCTGCTGTCATTAAGGTGCTTACAAAAGTTACCTTTCCGGTCCCGAACCGTTTAAGGACCTTCCCGCTAACCAAACTCGAAAGAATCGTACCGCCCGCAATCGTCATAAACAGGAATCCTGCCATTTCCAGGGGCGCATTCAAGTCGGACTGCATGACCGGCCATGCGGCACCCAGCAATGAATCAGGCAGCCCCAGGCTGATAAAAGCCAAATAAATAATGATTAATAGCAATGTTGCCATATTGAACCTCTCTTACCTTTTCTGGTTATTTGCATTCAACATAAGGTCAAGGCACAGGCTTTGGAACCAAATAAATAATCCTGTTTCCAATCGCTTATTTTCATTCCTGGAAAGCATAAGGGATTGTAATAAGATATCCTATAAAAATAGTAAAATCAATGTGTTTGAAATTGACAATTAAATAAGGTGTCCCCCAAACCTGGGACACCTTACCTTCCGAACTTACCACCTTACATCATGCTAATATCAATTACAAACCGGTATTTCACATCTGAAGTTAAGACTCGATCATAAGCTTCGTCAAATACGGGTGGCTTTCTGATTGTTCTATTTCCATTATGTCCGCAAAATCTTCTCCATCGCTTTTCCCTTTGCTAATTCATCAATCAGCTTATCCAAATAGCGGATTTCCTGCATCGTTGGTTCTTCAATGTCCTCCACCCGGACGCCGCAAATCACACCTTTAATCAAAGCCCGTGAAGGATTCAGTCGGGGAGCTTCCGCTAAGAAGGTTTCAAAGTTTGTCTGCTTTTCCAGCTGTGCTGCTAACTCTTCCTCGCTATAGCCTGTCAGCCAGGTGATGATTTTATCGACTTCTGCTTTCGTACGCCCCTTTTTTTCGGCCTTGGCAACATAATGGGGGTAGACGCTTGCGAAACTCATTGTATAAATTCTATGTTTGGACATGATTAATCCTTCCTTATATAATTTTCTTTATTATAAAGCGGAAAATGATTGCGTTCAATTCATGCAGCCATCAATTTTTGTTTAAAAAGGTTTTAATTTCCCATCGGCGGGTATAATTAAGACATTGTTCTACTTATCGGAGTATTAACAGGGGGAGAAAGAAATGAAAACAAACGATTTCTTAGCGGAGGAACTCAAACTATACATCAAAGAGAATGGAGTACAGTTTGAAAATGGTTTGCTATCTGAAGCTGTCAATGTTTCAGGTAAAATTAAACACATTCTGGAAATGGGGAACATTGATTTATTACAGAATGCCCGAAAATTAATATACTACATTGTCGACCGCCAACATGAAGATTTGGTCGCTTTTGCTGAACAGGAAGGTATCGCCTGGGCTGGGCATTCCTTGACGCTTTCCTTAAAATTGGAATGGGTCCAGGCAATCAGAAGGACATTGTGGAGGATCATCAGTAATCTTGACCATGAAAAAGACCTTACCCAAAGCCGTTCGGAGTTATACGAACTGGAAGAAAGAATCAATAGCCAGATTGACCAATTTCTTAACAGCTTCTTCCTAAGCTATTCTAAGTATAAAGACGAAATGCTGCTTAAGCAGCGGGAAATGGTAGAACATTTATCGGTTCCAATCATTCCAGTGAGAGAAACGGTTTCTGTTTTGCCTCTTATCGGCGCTATCGACTCCTACAGGATTAAAATCATCGAGGAAAAAGTGTTGAACGAAATTGCCAAAATTAGAATTCAAACTCTGGTTATCGACCTCTCAGGCGTTGCGACAATGGAAACGGACGTAATCGATTATTTTGAGAAGATCCTGGCTGGAGTTTCTATGATGGGCTGTAAAACCATTCTAACCGGCCTTCGTCCAGAACTGGTAAGAAAAATGGTGCACTCTGGAATCCGGTTCGAAAAAGATGCAGAAACAAAAGGCACCCTTCAGGATACATTAAAAAAATACCTATAAATATTGAAAAAGACCGACTTTTCGGTCTTTTTTTGCTTTATAATGACATAACAAGGAAATAAATACATTTAGCATTTAAATAAGCATGCACACCGCTACCATTATGGATTGAATCCAATCAAGGGAGGCGTTTTAATGATTTGGCTCGTAATTCTGACACCATTGTTTATCCTTATCCCCTTCGTTCTCTATCTGGACCGCAAAAGGACAATGGGCCATCCCGCCGAAGGAAATGATAACACGGAGCATGCGATGGCGGAGAGTGAAAGGGCTAAGAAAGATGTCTTTCTGATTCCACCAGGCTCAGGAGGAGATGGAGGGGGACCAATGACTTGAACCTGCTGAAATTCAGCAGGTTCTTTTCTTAAAGTCCTTGAGATGCTATTATCCGTTTCAATAACCTGGTATTGTGACGACCGATGCCTCGGAGCGAGGATAAGAGATGTACAATAAGCCCATATGCATTTGAATGGTGAGTAAATGGGGAGATGTTTCTTCCGGCAGTTCGATAATCCGTTCAAAATCACCGTAAAGACTTTCTCTTTTTAATTCCAGTTCTTCCGGAAGGTATGGGGTTCTCTTACCGGAGATTCGCAATTGTTTGTTAGACAGTAATTTAAGAAAAAGGTTCTCTGCCAGCACTCCCGGTATTTCAACAATTATATAATTATATTGACCATCCTGATAGACATTAAAGGCTGGAGTTTCTTCCTGGGGATCAATAAATGCTTCTGGATGCTTACTCCTTAGAACATGGGTCCAGAACTCATTCTTGCCGCCTTGATTGGTAATCTCCAGCCATTTTTTGATTTTTTCTTTATCCATCCTGGCTCTCCCTTAAATTTGATTGGCGATCGGCATGGACGGGTTCAAAATCTGATCCTGGTCGCTAACATCAGTATCCAAATTCCCTGAGTTCTGCAAGGATGTAGGCGGTGAAAAATCCCCTAAAGAAAAGTTCGCCCCTATAAACTTGCTATTCGCCGTATGACTGTTTTGTACGGTTGGCCCGATATCGATATTGCCATTCTGATTTGCTCCATTTACCTTTATATTGAAAATATTGATTTGGTATGGCATAAAAATACTCCTTTAATTTCTATAGTGGCACTACTGGCGATCCTTCTTTGAGGATGTTAGTAGCATCTACGGTTCCAAGACCGGACTGATCCATAATATCAGGGTCATTTAAAAGGTTTTCCATCATTGCATCCGATGCTGAATAATCACCAAATGACGAATTGGTTCCCTGTAGTTTGCTGTTGGACGTAGGACTATTATGAGAAGCTTCTCCAATCGTGATCGAGCCATTCCCGGAAATGCTATTGATCTTCAAGTAATATACATTGACCACACAAGAAGTCATATTCGGACACCTTTCTATACACTATTTTTCATACTATATGTAAGACTGTGCCTAAATGTGCCTATCTTGCCCCCCTATTGGCTATCCGCATTTGTAATTCCACCCTATAAATAATGACCGTACGCAACCTACTCTCCACCTCTGTAGGCTTTAATGGACGTTTTCAGTGCCGCATAATTTCCTATAGCTGCGTATCCATAGAACCAGCCCATAAAAAAACCAGCAAATAGGTGATGGCGATGGCTAATAAAGATTGAAATGCACAGGCCAAGAAATAAGGCCACTAGAGGGACAAACTTCTTTGGTATTTTCAAACCTATCTTAATTGCTTGAGTTATTACCATTATCACTGGCACTGCAATGATCGCATCCCAAAAATTTGTATGGATTACCGGAAATACCTCCATTTGGTGTGCACGTCCTTTTGTTGTTTAGTTTTTATTCTATGTCAACCGGGGAATCGATGTTGTCCCTGTAGGTGTCCAGATACACTTTATTATTTGGAGCCAGGACAGCATATACAACCTCCTTGGGTTGAACCTTGCGCTTATTCAATTCCGAGTATAACCATTTATGCGAAAGGTTATTTTCCGCTAAATTCTTATTGATAATAGTTCCATCCATAATCAATTCAATGGGGAGTCTTTCTTGCGCGCCTGAATGAATAGAAAAGTCTTTATTAATGGGCGTCCTATATTCTGGTTTCTTTAACACACTAAGGTTACCATTCGTTTCAACCAGGGCAAATTGAATTGTCCCAATATCAAACACATCCTTCTGCCTTAATTGCTGGTTTAAATAATCCAGGGTATAACGCATTTTTTTCATATTGGATTCGAGTATTTTTCCATTTTCAATGACAACAGTCGGGTCACCCGCAAATAATTTGCGCCCCTTTTTGTTTCGCAAGGAAATAATGGCCATAGTAAATATGATCAGAACGAAGGTCGAGAAACCAATCACTGGGTGGTGAATAGGTATTTTAGTATTTGATGCCAAGTTGGCGGTTATTCCGCCCAAGGTGATGGCTGCAATAAAATCAAATATGGTCATTTGCGAGATAGTCTGCTTTCCTAAAATCCTTGCCGCAATAAATAAAATCGTAAATGCAGCGAATGACCGGAGAATAATTTCACTGAATTCCAATATTGACATGGTATCACCTCGCTATTATGGTTTGTAAAATATGGGATTATAATCATTTTATTGTAAAATAACAGGACAAATAAAGGGCCGTACATCCTCCTGGATCAACCGCCCTTCCATTATCACTATTGTTGCTTCAATCCAAGTGTCATTTTAATATTTTAATCGGAACCTGAAACACATTCCACAAAAATACAGTAAATAGGACAGACAACCCCCATGCCAAAAGAGGATTTTTGTGGTGAATCCTAAGCATCGGAAACATAACTGCAAGGAACAATAATGACCACCACATATTCCAGCCATTATGATGATTTATTAGGTTCAGAAACCTCAAATTGATATATTCAATTAGCCAGTACAGAAATATCCACAGTGATACCCAAAGTGTTTGTTTCCACCTTCCTTTCGGGAAGCGGCCAAGATAAATCAAAATTGTCGCCGGATATACAATCGCCATGATCATAAGGTTAATAAACGTATGGTTTTGCAATAAGGCTTTTCCAAAGAACACTTCCTGATATGTCCACATCATATGCTTATAGAGCAGGAAGTTCTTAATCGAATCAACACTAATAAGGAACAAGATGGTCGGATAATAAACCTTCCACCTTTTCCAATCCCCCCATTTAATAGCTGCCAAAAGGAATAATGCATTAAATACTATGTGCATAATTTGGGCTCCAAAGTTTTAATTACTACTATTGTGCCCTTTTTATATCAAATGAATAGGTTAAATTTTTATAGGATTCTACTCATCATGAACAGAGAGGATCCAGTCGGAAATGTCCTTAATAACCTGTTGGTCGACATGCTGTGGTACCTTGTATTCTTTCTTTATTTTCATGAGGTCCCCGTATATGGCAGGCATGAACAAATGATTCAGATTGGGGTAGCTCTTGAATGTCACATTGCTTTTTCCACCCAGGATTTCCTTGTATCCACCAAAATCTTTTTCCAGGGAAGATTGCACATCCTTTTCCCCCTGCAAAATCAACACCGGCTTATCCAATTCACGGAGATATTGGACTGTTGGATATTCACCCATTTCTTTAAAATAGTAGGCCCGCATGTATTTGCCAATCACTTTGGCAGACTTTGCTTCTTCATCACTTAGATCATATATATTTTCCAGCTTGGATGCTAATCCGGCTATCTGTTTTTTTACAATGAAACCTAAAAACCTATTCAGGGAGTTTAACAGCATGTGATTTTGGTGCATCATGATTTCTTCCAATTTGCGCGGAGAGCCTGCCATGATAATCAGGCCGGCGAAGTCCCCTCCTTCCGCATCAATTCTCGGGGCAAGCATGCCACCCTGACTATGCCCAATGATAAAAATCCGGTTTTTATCTATTCTTGCATCATTCCGCAAAAATTCAGCAGCCAAAATCGCATCGTCAACGGTTTCTTCCTTTACCGACAAACCAGGATCGTCTTTCATTTGCTTTCCGTACACAAAAGTTCTTTTGTCATACCGTACGGCGGCAATCCCTTTCCGCGACAGCCCTTCGGCAATGTCCTTGAAAGGTCGGTTCTCCCCAATCTGTTCATCCATATTGCTGGCCCCAGAGCCCTGAACCAATACAACAGCAGGAAGCAGTCCATTCCGGTCATCAGGCATGGTCAGCATACCATCCAGCGGATGCTTCGTCCCTGCCCCAATCACAATTTTTTCCTCAGCCATCATCCAACCCCCATAATCAATCTTTATCTATGTAAAAATTCCACATAAAAATGCGTGAATCCTTCCTGGATTCAACGCATTTTCGATAAAAGCAGCTATTTCCCCGGACTAGGAGCACAATTCCCGGTTAGTGGACATGGCTAAGCACCGTGGCTGATAAATAGCCGGAAAAACTTCGCTTATTAGAAATTTTTTTATCTTTGGAGGTGGACATAGACGGAAATTATTCGCTTATTCCATATTTCTTCTTAAAAAAGGCGTAAATAGACGGAATGTTTCCGCCTATTGATCTAAAAAATGTAAAAACAGGAGACTTTTCTTGGCATAACCGGAAAACCTACCGTTATTTAAACAGAAACGAGCCTCATTCTGGATATAACGGAAATTTCTCCGCTTATTTTAAAATTCACCTGTCCGATTGCGCCCTCCAAACAAAAATAACCGAGCAACATCTTCCGTTGCTCGGATTACCCCGGCTAAATACCCTTCCTACACCTGTGTTCTCGTAGTCACTCTCTTGGCGGTGGCTGATGCCAGGTAGTATCTTGGTGTTCCAAAGTACAGGACTTCATTGAATTCCGGGAAAACGGATTCGAAATGGACGAGGATGGGACTGTCCAGCAGCCAGGGGTTGTGGACATAAAACTCACGGTCGCCATAGACCATGCCGGTGAGGGCCAAGTTCATTTCCTTTTTGAAAATCATGTAGCGGATTTTGGCCAGCTTTTCATCAAATTCACCTGTGCTGATATGAACCTTCCCCATCAGCACATATTCCCCATTTCTGGTCTTCCATTCAGCCAGGACTTCATCCCGCAGTTTTTGATCAGTCGCATCAAGATCATACCTTTTTCCAACAGCTAGAAATAGTTCACCCGTTTCATCGCTGTGAGTCAATGTATATTTTCTCCCCTGTATTGGACTAAAACTGGTTGTGGGAGGCTCAAAGGTCACATGGAGTTTTTCAGGGTTAAATTCAGTCATGGTAAGAATTCTCCTTCCCAGGCAATGCTGACTATTCTTACCATATCCTATGCTATCGTCCTCTTTTTGTGACATCCGCCTACTTGTCTTCTTTTACTAGTTTCACTTCAGTGCCGGCGAGTGTCCATTCGCCATTATCATCGAACCAGACTGAATGGATATAACCAATGGTATCCTCGCTCCCCGCCCCGCAGAATCTTTGTACACCTCTAAGCCCCTTCCTTCCGCCTTCGAGGATCACCGGTTTCAGCGAGCTGTAGGGCATAACCTGCAATTCCATGGGCTCGTTCAGTTTTCCATTTTGGTACAGCCCTAGCGTATTGTATTCTCTTTTTCGGGAGGACAGGTCAAAGGAATAGGATTCGTTACTGTTTTCAATTTTTAAAAATGCCTGGTAATCTTCCTGGAACTGACTGCTGACCATCAAAGGATCCGGAACTCCCAAGTCGGTTTCAATGCCATTTTTAAAGGAGTACAAATGATAGTGGGATGTGTCGCTGTCTTTACCTGTTTTAGCACTGATAAGAATGTCTTTCACCGAATCGCCGTTCACGTCTCCAATTACGACTTTTGGTTGTTGGCCGCCTTCAAATTTTATGTTGAATTTTTTGCCTTCGGAGGTTTTCACCTTTAGCAGGATTTCTTTTAAAAAATGAGGATCTTCTTCATAAGGTTTGCCGTTTAGCGTAACATAGTCTGCCTTGCCATCACCGGTAACATCCTGTTTATGCTTGATTGTTTTGTATGCCGGCGTCTTTTTTTCCTTCTTATCATCCGTTGCGTAGGCACCTGTAATGGCTGATAACGAAAGAGCGAAAATCAGCCCGAATGGAATCAGTAATTTCTTCTTCAAGTATGGCTCCCTCCTAACATACCCAGTACCACTTAAGATGCCCATAACTGGAAGGAATATGCAGACCAGTACTTAATAAAGCATGCTTGTATTCCCATTGTATGATAGCAATAGTGAAAAACCCCCTGATTCATGATCAGGGGGTTAATGCATCAGGAATTTTTCTTTTCTTGCGGCCGGTTTTCCCAGGACTCGATTCCTTTTAGGCCAGGAATGCTGTCAGCAAAAAATACCGGGTCCTTGCCTTGCTTGCGCTGTGCTGTATAATCCTTCAGGGCAGCCAGTGCAATATTGACAAGCAGGGTAATCGCAACCAGGTTGATCAGCGCCATGATTCCCATGAACAAATCGGCAAGGTTCCATACAACCGCCAGGTCCACAAGCGCTCCAAACATCACCATGCCGACAACGGCTAACCGGTATACGAGCATCGCTGGTTTGCTTTGTTTAATAAACTCAATATTGGTTTCTCCATAATAGTAATTTCCGATGATTGAAGAAAAGGCAAACAGGAAAATCGCCACGGAAATAAACGATGGCGCCCATGCACCAACATGGGTGCTTAAAGCTGCCTGTGTAAGCTGGATTCCGTTCAAATCCGGATCCGTGTACACACCTGAAAGAATAATGATGAACGCCGTAGCGGAACAAATCAAAATCGTATCCACGAACACACCCAGCGTCTGGATCAGACCCTGTTTCGCAGGGTGGGAAACAGCAGCTGTGGCCGCCGCATTTGGCGCACTACCCATACCGGCTTCATTGGAGAACAATCCGCGCTTAATTCCCCATAGTACAGCCGCACCCATTGCTCCGCCGGCCGCTTCCTGGAGGCCAAAAGCACTGCTCACAATCAAGCCGATCATCGCGGGCACCTCGGTGAAATTGGTGATAACGATATATAAGGCCAGAATCAGGTAAAGAACCGCCATGATTGGCACAATCACCTGGGAAACATGCGCGACACGCTTAACGCCGCCAAAAATGACAGCTGCAGTCAGGACTGCAAGGACAATTCCAACCCAAAAGCGTTCAATGCCGTATGCCTCATGGACTGCCAGCGAAATCGTATTGGACTGGACGGAGTTGAACACAAGTCCGAAGCAGAATGTGATGATAACGGCAAACAGAATCCCCATCCATCTCTTGTTCAGGCCTTTTTCCATATAATAGGCAGGACCTCCGCGGTACTCGTCCTTGTCCTTAACCTTGTAAATCTGCGCCAGTGTGCTCTCGACAAAACTGGAGCCTGCGCCAATGAAGGCAATCAGCCACATCCAGAAAACCGCTCCCGGTCCGCCTGCTGCGATCGCTGTCGCCACCCCTGCAAGGTTTCCTGTTCCCACACGGGAAGCAGCCGAAATGGTGAATGCCTGGAAAGAAGAACGCCCTCTTTTCCCAGCTGCAGAGACTGTTGATTTTTCGGCAATAACACGGAACATTTCAAAAAAGTATGTAAACTGGACAAATTTCGTTCTAAAAGAAAAATAAAGACCGGTCAATACCAGAACGGCAATTAACACATATGACCACAGAAGGTCATTAAAAAAGTTAATGATGCTATTGAATAACTCCATTGCAAAACTCCTTTTCCCACTTTTTTTGTAAGCACTTTCCCTGCACAAGTTTTAATGTACCAGATTGCCGCCTGAACGACAATGGCAGGAAATTGGCATCCTATATCATGGTCGTGTAATACAAACATGCCACCTGCACTTTAATCGTTTAAATATTCCCAGTCCTTTAAAAATGAAACCTCTGCTAATACAAATAGCAGAGGTCCAATTTATGATTGATATCATTCCCTTGACGGTTCAGTTTTCCAAACTTCCATTACCTTGCCGCTTTCATTCTCGTCAAGGATGAAAGAGCCGTTCGAGTAGCGGTCGCTGTAATTGATGGAAGCAGGTGCAATCGTGGCGAGCTTTTGTTTTTCTGATAACAGGAAGATCATATCTCCGCCTCTGGCAACCTGCATTCCTGCCACTTTATGCGGCTTGGCCTTCAATTCGCGGAGCATGACCACTCCCCGCTTTGCCCTGGAACTCTTCTCGAATTCTGAGAGTTTCATCTTTTTGACGGCGCCGCGCTGGGTCACAAGGATGACAGACTGCTCCTTCTCGTCTTCCACGAGCTTGCCGGCAATGACGAAATCACCTTCCTTCAGGTTGATTCCTTTTACCCCGGCTGCCCTGATGCCAATCGGGCTGACTTCCTCTTCCGCAAACCAGAGCGCGTAGCCAAAGCGGGTCGCCAGGAACAGGCTCGCGTTTCCGTCAGTCAGGTGGATGTCGACCACCTCATCTTCGCCCTTCAGGTTGATGGCCGTCAATGTTTTCGAATAGCGTGTCGCCTGGTATTGCTTCAATTCCGTTTTCTTAACCATGCCGTTACGGGTTACGAACAGAAGGAACAAATTCTGTTCAAAGCCGCTGACCGGGATGGCCCTGATGATGTTTTCACTTCTGTCCAGCGGGACGATGTTCGCGATATGCTGGCCAAGATCTTTCCAGCGGATGTCCGGGAGCTCATGGACCGGAAGATACATGTAACTGCCTTTGTTCGTGAACAGCAAGAGAACATCTTTTGTGTTCATATCCAGCTGGGCAAGGAGCCTGTCGGTGTCCTTCATGGCAAGATCCTGGCCGTTGGAGGCAGCAAAGGACCGCTGGCTTGTGCGCTTGATATAGCCGTCCTTTGTTATCGTCACAATCACGTCTTCGCTGGCAATAAGCACGTCAAGATTGATTTTGATTTCTTCGATCTCTGCCTGGATGTTCGTCCGGCGCTCATCGGCAAACCGCTTTTTGACATCCTTTAGCTCTTTCTTAATCACCGCTATCAATTTCTTTTCACTTTCCAGGATGGCCGATAGCTCGGCGATTTTTTTCGCCAGCTCTTCCTGCTCGGATCTTAATGCCGTCACATCGGTATTGGTCAACCGGTAAAGCTGCAAAGAGACGATGGCTTCCGACTGGGCTTCCGTGAACTCAAACTCCGTAATCAGGTTGTTTTTGGCATCCCGCTTGTCCTTGGAAGCCCGAATGGTGGCAATCACCTGGTCCAGAATCGACAGGGCCTTGATCAGCCCCTCGACGATATGCTGGCGCTCCCTCGCCTTTTTCAGATCGAACTCCGAACGCTTTGTGACAACATCCTTCTGGTGGTCGATGTAGGCATCGAGCATCGCAGAAATGCCCATCAGCATCGGCCGCTTATTATGGATGGCCACCATATTGAAGTTATAAGGAACCTGGAGGTCGGTGTTCTTGTAAAAATAATTCAGAACGCCTTCCGCATCGGCTTCCTTCTTCAATTCGATGACAATCCTAAGGCCGGTTCGGTCTGTCTCATCACGCACTTCGGCGATGCCTTCCACTTTGCGGTCGAGCCGCAGTTCATCCATGCGCTTAACCAGATTGGCTTTATTAACCTCGAACGGAATTTCCGTTATGACAATCTGCTGGCGTCCCCCGCGGATGGTTTCAATTTCGGTTTTTCCGCGGACAATGATTTTTCCTTTGCCGGTTTCATAGGCTTTTGCAATGCCGTCGACTCCCTGGATGATTCCCCCGGTCGGGAAATCAGGGCCCTTGATCACGGTCATCAGGTCTTTCACCGTGCAATCCGGTTTGTCCATGCGCATGATGACCCCGTCAATGACCTCCCCGAGGGAATGGGGCGGAATATCTGTCGCATACCCGGCGGAAATCCCTGTGGAACCATTCACCAGAAGATTCGGGAACATCGCCGGCAGCACAGTCGGCTCCATAGAAGTATCATCGAAATTGGGAATGAGCTCGACGGTCTTCTTGTCGATATCCCGCAAAAGCTCGGAAGCGATGGCGGAAATCCTTGCCTCTGTATAACGCATCGCTGCCGGAGGGTCGCCGTCAATGCTTCCGTTGTTCCCATGCATTTCGACAAGCAGCTGGCGAAGCTTCCAGTCCTGGCTCATCCGCACCATCGCTTCGTAAACGGACGAATCTCCATGCGGATGATAGTTACCGATTACGTTCCCGACTGTTTTTGCCGACTTGCGGAAGCCTTTGTCATGCGTATTTCCTTCCACATGCATCGCGTATAAAATCCGCCGCTGCACCGGCTTCAGGCCGTCGCGGGCATCAGGCAGTGCGCGCTCCTGGATAATGTATTTGCTGTAGCGCCCAAAACGGTCGCCGAGGACTTCCTCAAGAGGCAGGTCACGAAATTTCTCTACTGAGCTCATGCTTCTGTAACCTCCTCAGCCACGGTAATGTTTTCATTTTCAAGAATGGTATCGCCTTCCTCAAGGCTGAAGGCTACATTGGATTCAATCCATTTGCGGCGCGGTTCCACCTTGTCGCCCATCAGCGTGGTCACACGGCGTTCCGCCCGTGCGGCATCATCGATCCGGACCCGGATCAATGTCCTGGTCTCAGGATTCATGGTCGTATCCCAAAGCTGGTCGGCGTTCATTTCACCAAGCCCCTTATAGCGCTGGATGATGTATCCTTTTCCAACCTTCTTGATCGCCCCTTGAAGCTCTTCATCGCTCCATGCATATTCGATCACTTCTTTTTTGCCGCTGCCCTTGCTGACCTTGTAGAGCGGCGGAAGGGCGATAAACACCTTCCCTGCTTCGATCAGCGGCTTCATATAGCGGTAAAAGAAGGTCAGCAGCAATACCTGGATATGCGCTCCATCGGTATCGGCATCGGTCATGATGACCACTTTGTCATAATTGGCATCTTCCACATTGAAGTCAGCTCCGACGCCCGCGCCGATGGCATGGATGATCGTATTGATTTCCTCGTTTTTGAAGATATCCTGCAGCTTGGCTTTTTCCGTATTGACGACCTTACCGCGGAGCGGCAGAACCGCCTGGAATTTCCGGTCGCGGCCCTGCTTGGCCGAACCGCCTGCAGAATCGCCCTCGACCAGGTATATTTCATTTCGGGCCGGGTTTTTGCTTTGCGCCGGGGTCAGCTTGCCGGACAGCATCGCTTCGGATTTTTTCCGTTTTTTGCCGCTGCGGGCGTCTTCCCTGGCTTTTCGCGCCGCTTCCCGTGCCTGGTAGGCTTTGATGGCCTTTTTGATCAGGAGCGAACTGGAATCCGGGTTCTCCTCAAGGAAATACGACAGATTGGCTGATACAACCGCATCCACCGCCGACCTGGCTTCACTCGTCCCAAGCTTCCCTTTTGTCTGTCCTTCAAACTGGAGCATCTCCTCAGGGATCCGGACGGAAATGATGGCCGACAGACCTTCACGGATATCCGCTCCATCAAGGTTTTTATCTTTTTCTTTTAAAAGGCCTGCCTTGCGGGCATAGTCGTTGAACGCTCTTGTCATCGCTGTCCGGAATCCGACCTCGTGTGTGCCGCCATCTTTCGTGCGCACATTATTGACAAAGCTAAGCACATTCTCCGAATAGCCATCGTTAAACTGGAACGCAAATTCCACTTCGATGCCGGTATTTTCGCCTTCAAAGCTGACTACCGGATGCAAGACGTCCTTTTCCTCATTGAGGTATTCCACAAATGCCTGAATCCCTGTGTCATAGTGGAAGATTTCCCTCGCGTCATGGCGTTCATCGATGATTTCAATTTTTAACCCTTTAAGCAGGAATGCGGATTCGCGAAGGCGTTCGCATAGAGTGTCGTAATTATAGGTGAGGGTTGAAAAGATTTCGGGATCTGGTTTGAAGTGGATCGTTGTCCCTGTCTGGTTTGTCTTTCCGATTTTCTCAAGTGTTGTCACCGGCTTGCCGCCGTTAACGAAAGTCTGTTCATAAACAAAACCATCCCGCTTGATGGTCACCGTCAGCTTCTCGGAAAGCGCGTTGACGACGGAAGCCCCTACACCGTGCAGGCCGCCGCTTGTTTTATAGCCGCCCTGGCCGAATTTCCCGCCGGCATGGAGCACAGTCAGAATCACTTCGGGTGTCGGTTTTCCGAGCCGGTGCATTCCCGTTGGCATCCCCCGGCCTTTGTCCTGGACGGAAATGGAATTGTCCTTGTGAATCTTCACGATGATATGGTTTCCGTATCCCCCCAAGGCTTCGTCCACCGAGTTGTCCACAATTTCATAGACGAGATGGTGAAGCCCTTTCGTATCCGTGCTGCCGATATACATTCCCGGGCGCTTCCTTACAGCTTCGAGCCCCTCCAGTACCTGTATGGCATCATCGTTGTATTCAAATGCTTGCTGGTTCTTAGCCACAAAAAAACTCCTTTCCTGCATTGAAGCCAACATTGACTGTTCTTTGTATAGTGTCAATGTTTGAAATTCCTATTCCTGATTGGGTCTCTTTACAAGGCCGAACAGGAGAGGAACGTTTGTTCTTGATTAATTTTACCATATTTTTTATAAACTTATATGCTTTATTGTAGCGATTTCTGGTGATTTGGCAAATTGATTTCCTGCGCCGGGGAATCATTGTCATATTTCCGCCTTTAATAGGACAGTGGAAACGCCCGGTGTTTTTCCTTTCGTTCCAGACATTCCCGCAACTAATTTTACCTGCTCCGCCGCACTCTAAGGATAACAGGAATTTAACGGAGGTGTCCCTTTTTTGAGAAAAAGAAGAACCATATTGCTTATCGCCGTCTCGGCCTTGCTGCTGATGCTTGTATCCAGCACGGTATGGAACCGCCATCGTGAACAAAGGCAGCAGGCTGCGCCGCAAAGGCAGGGTGTCAAGCTGCATGATGTGGAAAGCGAGGGAATCATCCTTCCTTATGGCGGGAACCGCCCTGGCCAGTTTATGCAAGTGAATAATATTGAGCGCGGCCATTATTTAAAAACCAAGCTGGATAACCAGAATGAAGTCACCCATTTACACCATAACAATAAGGATACCAGCCATTACTATGACCATGAAGCTGCCGTGCAATTTAAGGTAATGCCTTCTGGCGAGCAGCTTGACAAACTGACGAAGGATATCAGCGGATGGGTCGTCAAGCAGGATGGATTGACCTTCCTGTTCCGCTCCACCACGATGGAAACGCCTGAAATGCTGGCTTTTTTTCAAAAAAATGATCAGGTAGAGTTTGCGGAGCCTCATTACATCCTCATGCAGAACGATGTGGGGCCGGTTGGCAGGAACATGCCAAACGACCAGCTTTACCTGGAGAAATACCAATGGAATCTGCCAGCAATCGGCACGGAAGACGGCTGGGGGATCTCCAGGGGAGATGAAGACATCATCATTGCCGTCATTGATACGGGGGTCGACCTTGATCATCCTGATCTGAAAAACCGCCTTGTGGACGGCTATAACGTAATGAATGACAACGATGAACCTGATGATGATAATGGCCACGGCACCCATGTGGCAGGCATCATCGCTTCGGAAACAAACAACCATCAAGGCACCGCCGGGGTTACCTGGTACAATAAGATCATGCCAGTAAAAGCAATGGGCGCCAAAGGTTATGGCACCACTTTTGATATTGCCAAAGGGATTATCTGGGCCGTCGATAATGGTGCCGATGTGATCAACCTGAGCCTGGGAAATTACCAGGAATCCAACATCCTGCAAAGGGCGGTCCGCTATGCCTACGACCATGATGTGGTCATGGTGTCCGCAGCCGGAAATGACAATTCCAGGCAGCCTTCGTACCCAGCGGCCTATCCTGAAGTGCTAAGTGTATCCGCAATCAGCTTTGACGGCAATCTTGCCGAGTTTTCAAACTATGGCGATTATATTAATGTTACTGCGCCAGGCGTCTACATTCCAAGCACGTATTTTCAAAACCAGTATGCTCAATTATCCGGGACTTCCATGGCCGCGCCACACGTCGCCGGACTTGCCGGGCTGGTCAAATCCGCCAATCCTAAGCTTGGCAGCAAGGAAATCATGAGCATCATCCAGGATACCGCAATCGACGTCGGCAAAAGCGGCAAGGACATTCAGTTCGGGAACGGACTGATCGACGTGAACAAAGCACTGACCAAAGCTGTAGAAACCGATAAAAGCAAGAAAAAAACTGTGCGCGAACGGCTTTGGTTTTTAAGGTAAAACTGTAAACCGGCCTGTCCTTGGAGGAAGGCCGGTTTGTTTTTTATAGGATTTTGGGAAGGCGGCTGTCAGTGCGCAAAATCAATGATTTGCTTTGAAAACGGGCACTGAGAGC
>NZ_LIGG01000001.1:4051581-4145851 GCF_001273925.1 Bacillus sp. FJAT-27251
CGGTTGCTCCTAAAAACGGGCACTGAGAGCACCCGTCAGTTCCCAAAATCACTAGCAGCTCCTGAAAACGGGCACTGAGAGCGCCTGTCTGTACCCAAAATCCCCGGTTGCTCCTGAAAACGGGCACTGAGACCACCCGTCAGTACCCGAAATCACTCGCTATCCCTGAAAACGGGCACCGAGAGCACCCTCCACCAAAAAACAAGCTTGCATTACGCTTCTTTCTACCCAAATGCACAATCTCTACGAATCCTGCCACCCTCTTTAATCTCTCACATACAGCTCCGGCTCCACTCCGGCTAGCAGCGGGGCATCGCCATCCCCAAACAGATGCAGTTCATGCATGGCCCTTGTACATGCTGTATAAAATAGCTTGCGTTCGCCTTCATCGCGATAGGAAGAAGCATTGTAAATGATGACGGCATCGAATTCGATTCCCTTTGCCAGGTAGGCTGGAATGATGCTGATGCCCTTTTCATAGGCAATCGTCCCTTTTTCAATCAGGCGGGCCTCAATTTCGCTCCCAATCTCTTCATAGGCATGCCTGCTTTCACCCGCAGTCCGGCAGATGATCGCAATCGTTTTATGCCCATCAGCCTTCAATTTTTTCAAAGATTTCTGTACCGCATCCGCCAGTTTCCCGGTTTCACCAACCCGCGTAAACCTCGGCTTGCTGCCATTCCGGTTGAACGGCTGGATTTTGTCTCCTCCTTCAATCAGCTGGGAGGTAAACTCAACAATCTGCCTGGTCGACCGGTAAGTGCGCGACAAGGTAATCACTTCTTTTTCCTCAATGCCGAGAGCATCTTCCGCAAGGATGGTTTCGGAACCCGTCGGCCCCGAATAGACGGCCTGGTTCATATCCCCAAGAAGTGTCATTTTGCTATAAGGAAACAGCTGGCGGATGAACGCGAATTGAAATGGGGTATAATCCTGAGCCTCATCAATGAACACATGGCGGATGCCGGTGTTGGACTTGCGCCCCTCGACAAGGTCCTGGAGATACAAAAATGGCGTCGCATCCTCATAAAGGATATGGCCTTTCCTCAGTTCCTTCAGCGTCAGTGACTTGATGCCTTCCCAGTTCCCTGGTAGTTCAACGGAATGGTCTCCTGCAAACAGCTGGCTGTACAAGGCTTTCCTGTCAATGAATCTCAGCCTCTTGACACCGTTGAAGACCGGTTTGAATTTTTGCGTAACCAGCAAGCGCGAAAGAAATTTCTGTTCACGCTCAAAATCATCAAAGGTTTCTTCGTTGAAACGTTTTTTATCCTGAAGATGCTTATAGGCATCAAGGAATTCCTCTTTGTCCAGAAACTGGATTTCTTCCTCCACCCACTCTTCCTTTTCTTCAAGGCGCGCTTTCTTTTTCAATTCTTTTAAAAGGTGTTCTTTCAGCAGCTGAATGCGATTTGGAATCGGCAATGCAGGATCCAGGGAATAAAAATAGGCATAAAGCTCTTCCTTGCTGAACAGAATATTTTTCCGGAAAGTCACATTTTTAAAAATCAGTCCGCCATTGGATAAACGGGCTGCATAGTCGTCAATCAGCTTTTTAAATCGAAGTCCGGATTTAAAGCGAATGCTCTCAAGCCTGGCATCATATTGGCCGTCATTTTTCCCTGACAGCAAATACTCCATTTGGCTGAAAACGTCTTCCAGCTCAAAGTCCCTGCCCAGCCGGGATAGCAGATATTCCTGGAAGGTGGCTTGCTGCATGTTCTCTTCGCCAAGCTCAGGAAGAACAGTGGATACATAGCTGTTGAACATCGGGTTCGGGGAAAACAGCATAATGTTTTCCGACTTGATGATGTTCCGGTAGCGATAAAGCAGGTAAGCGACCCTTTGCATCGCAGCCGATGTCTTGCCGCTGCCAGCGACGCCCTTGACGATCAGAAGATTGCTTTTTTCATTGCGGATGATTTGGTTCTGTTCTTTTTGAATCGTGGCGACAATGCTTTTCATCTGCGTATCGGCATTGTTGCCAAGAACCTCCTGGAGCATTTCATCGCCAATCGTCACACCTGTATCAAACATCGCCTTGATTTTTGCTTCGCGGATGACAAATTGCCGTTTCAGTTCAATCGTGCCGGTCACTTTTTCCAGGCTTGTTTCGTACTGGGCCGGACCGGGCGGATAATCGTAGTAAAGGCTGGAAATTGGCGCCCGCCAGTCATAGATAAGGAAATCTTCATCGTTTTCATCTAGAAAGGAGGAGATGCCGATATATATGGATTGTGCACTTTCTTCGCCCTCCTCATGAAAATCGATGCGTCCAAAATAGGGAGACCGCTCAAGCCTTTCAAGTGTTTTCAGCTGTTTGTCGAGCGTATTCTGGCTGCGCTCACGCTCCGAAAGAAGCTCTGCCTGCTGCTTGATGCTTGTGTACGTTTCAGCAAGATCATCCGGTTCATCCACGTTCACTGTGACGTCTTCCCAGAATGTCCGCCGAATTTCGAGAGCTTCGGACTCGATTTTTCCTGCATGCTTTTCCAGGGTGTTCTTTTTCCTGCCAATCAGTTCCGCAATCCATTTAACCCGGCTCTGTTCTTCCTGCAGATCGTTCTGCTTCTGTTCACTCATTATGACCACTCCTTAAGAGACAGCACTTTACATATAGTGTGGAAAATTCATTTGTTCTAGTTTAGTATGAACTATAAGGGCACATGCACAGTCATGCGATTGAAGGCCCACACAAAAAACGCGGAAGCTTGTTCCGCGCTTTTTAAATGTGCCTTACCTGGTCAATGCATGCTCCACTTTAATGCAGCGGTCCATAATGACCGTATAGCCTTTCTCCTTGAGGAATTGGTAGGCTTCTTCGTTCTCAAGGCCTAGCTGCGCCCAAAAGACATCCGCATCAATTTCGGCGAACTCTTTCGCTACGCCTGGCAGGTGTTCGGAGCGGCGGAACACATTGACGATATCGATATGTCCCTCAATCTCCTTAAGGGAAGAAACCGCTTTTACTCCGAGGATTTCATCTGCCGTCGGATTGACGGGAATGATTTCATAGCCGGCATCCTGCATTGCCTTTGACACCATGTAGGAGGTTCTCTCCGGGTTGTCGCTTAATCCGACAACAGCGATTCTCTTTGACTTTTTCAGAATCTCTCCAATCTCTGAACGGCTTGGATACTGCATTTCCATTGTTCACCTTCACTCCCTTTATCTTCTTCTCCTTAATATTAACTCATCATCAGAAAGAAATGTATCAAAGTGCTGTTTGCCCCGCTTTTTGCTGGCGATTGTTCTACCATGCTTTTACCCTGTTTTAGCTCCCCCATTCATGCAAATGGGCAGATCCATCCCAGGAAGGCTGGTGCCCAGTGCTTCCCTGCGGTATTAGAACGTAGTCAGGCGCAGCAGTTTCTGAATCCAGTAAACAATATATTTTGCAGCTGTCAGCTTGTCCTCGTTTTCATCATAGGCCAGCGTATATTCCCCATCCTCGTTGGTCCAGATTCGCTTAAAATAGGAATCCACTTCCTGCATGGATTCAGCATCCGAGGGACCCCAAACCTTCAAATTGGTTTCAAGGTTCAGGTCATCGAGATTTCGCCGTGTAAAATTGGCCGAACCGCCAATCACCATTCTTTCTTCTCCCCTGTCGAAATAAATCAATTTGGTATGGTACTGTTCTTCCCCCGTGTTGTACCACTTTACCTTAATATTGTCATTGCCCATCCTGACAAGTTCCGCAGCAACTGGTACATTCGGAAGCCCGCTTTTTTTATTCCCAAAAGCATTCTTGTTCGGATCAAGAACGATGCGTACCTCCGCCCCCCGCTCGGCAGCCTTGCCAATCGCATCAATGACCTTCCTTTCGGCGAGATAGAACATTCCAATCCAAACCTTGTCGTCTGGCTGTGTATCATTCAGCTCGTTCACGACATGTTTGAGGATTTTCCCTTCCGTCAGGGCTTGGACATTCATGAAACCGCTATCCGATTTTTTCTCCACTTCAGGAAACTTGCCGCCGCCTGAAAAATCAGCCACAGCCTGCTCCGTCTCAAGCAGGTCGGCAATGACGCTGCCGTCTGTTTCAAGAGCAATATTGGAATGGAAGCCGCTCTCGTCGTGGGGATTTGCCGAAGCAACAATTGCTGTCTGATCTGTTACAAGGACTTTGCGGTGATTCGCTTTGACATTGAGAAGCTCCAAATAAGATCGCAGCGTTACATCCGGGGCTGTTGATGCCATCGGGTTCGGCAGCCACCCTTCCCCTGATTGGCCAAACCACTGCAAAAACACCCTCCACACCCCGGAGTATAACGGGTTTGAATCCCTAAGCGGCTCAAGGTTGGTGAAAATGACCTCTATACCATGATCCCTCATCTCCTGAAGATGGCCGGTCGCATGGGATCCATATGTAAGGTTGACGGGGTCGGTAATCACATGGACCTGGACATCTTTTTCTTCCTTCATGTCAATCAGGGCCGCGGTCAGGGTTTCCGTTATTTTTGGATAGTTTTTATCTTCATTTACATAGTTATTGAACAAGAACATATCGAGGACAATAAATTCTTCGGCTTCTTCTACCGCTTCAAAAACACGCTGAAAAATCTGCTGTTCTTTCCTTGTGTTCCCATCACTGTCCTTATAGGTTAAATCATACAAAAAGCGGACATTGTCCGTCTGATAGACCTCTCCCTCGTAGGACAGTCCATCCGGAATGCTTTTAGTAGTATGATAAAAAATGGTACCCGCGACAATCAGAAGGAGAATCAGCGGGATTAGTACCTTATAACTTTTTATCTTCGTCAGCAATGTTTTCATGAAATGGCTCCTCTGTCTACATTTCTATACTTATAGACATAGTCAGCAACCATTAAACTTTTCAAAAATTCAAATTCCTGACGCAACAGTGTTTTTTTCATCCAATCCGGCCACAGATGGGAAAGGGATGCAAATTTCAACATGGAGTTTTCACCATTACATGGTACAATATCGATATAATTCATAAAGGAGAAAAATTATGGCAGTAACTGGACTTATACTTTTATTAGCTTATTTGCTTGGATCGATCCCCTCGGGCCTGATCATTGGCAAACTGTTTTACAAGACGGATATCCGCGAGCATGGAAGCGGGAACCTTGGAGGCACCAACACTTTCCGAACCCTTGGCGTCAAGGCTGGTATTGCTGTCACCCTTGCTGATATCCTGAAAGGAACGCTCGCAGCCAGCCTTCCGTTGTTCTTCGGATCCGATACCCATATGCTTATGGCTGGTGTTTTTGCCGTCATTGGCCATATGTATCCGATTTTTGCCGGCTTTAGGGGGGGCAAGGCCGTAGCGACTTCAGGCGGGATTTTGCTCGCCTACGCTCCATTGATGTTTGTATTAATGCTTGCTTTCTTCCTTATTAGCCTATTTGCCACAAAGTATGTATCGTTATCCTCCATCCTTACGGCCATTGCGACATTTACTTATGCACTGCTCACAAGAGATCCGGCTTTGATTGCCGTGGTCGCCGTGCTGACGACCTTTGTCGTCTACCGCCACCGGGCGAACATCAAGAGAATCCGGGCGAAAACCGAGCCGAAAATAACCTGGATGTCAAAAAAGCGCTAGAGAAAAAGAGAGGCAAGCCGCCTCTCTTTTGTTTCCATTAAACTCTCAATAAGTGGAACCGCCCTGACTGAAAAACATCTTTAACATAATCAAGTTTCGTTTCGTCAAAATATACCAGATCATCCTTGTGGATCACGATGGATATTTCATCAAATTCAAAGATGTGGTCGGCTTCTAGTGGCTGCTCTTCCAGAGACAGCTGGAGCTTGGGCCCTCCTCAGCCGATGCCCATGGTCAGCCTGACATACAGCTTTTCACTTTCGTTCTGCTCGCGCCTTAGCGCTTCCTGTAAAGCTTGATAAGCGCTTTCCGTGATGTTGAACATTAAGCCACCTCCTGCTGTTGGTCAACAAAAAAATGGGTTGGATTTGCCATTTGTGAATTATTTATGAACGTTTCGCCATTTTACCGCAATTTTCTACCTTCATATTATATTATCCAAAGAGAATTAAAAATTAATCTGCTCAAGCACGAAAGGAAGACCGTATTATGAAGATTAACAGACTGATGCCTTTACTGACTATCATTGTCCTGATGCTTTTAGGAGCAGGATTTTTCGTTTACCAGCAGCAAGCTGGAGTGGAAGAAGTGGCAAAGCCACTGGTGTTATCCACGCATAATGACCGAAGCTGCAGTGTGGAAGGCAAGACGTTCAAACAAAAACTGACGATCGCCGCGATTGGGGACATTTTGATTCACGACCGGGTTTATGAAGATGCACGGACAGGAGAGGGATTTGATTTCAAACCGATGCTCGCCGCTGTCAAAGACGAGCTGGAGAAGCCAGACCTCCTGCTTGCCAACCAGGAAACCATCCTCGGCGGCGTTGAAATGGGCTTATCCAGCTACCCTTCCTTCAACAGCCCGCATGAAGTGGGTGACGCCCTGATTGATGCAGGGGTGGACATCGTCTCGACTGCGAACAACCATACGCTGGACAGAGGAGAAAAAGGCGCCCAAAATTCAATCAGCTACCTGACGGCGGCAGGGCTGCCTTATGTAGGATCATTCAAGGATGAGGAAGATAAAAAGAGGCTTAGGATTCTCGATAAAAACGGCATTTCCATTGCTTACCTATCGTACACATACGGAACGAACGGCATTCCTGTGCCGGAGGGAAAAGATTATCTTGTCAACCTGATTGATAAAGCCGCCATGAAGGAGGAAGTGCATCGGGCAAAGACGGAAGCGGATGTAGTGGTGATGAGCATTCACTGGGGAAATGAATACCAGCGCCATCCGGATGAAATCCAGAAAGAGCTGGCACAGTTTCTCGTCAATGAAGGAGTGGACATCGTTTTCGGCCATCATCCCCACGTGCTGCAGCCGATGGAATGGCTGACGGCTGAAGATGGAAGCAAATCACTCGTCGTCTACTCACTCGGGAACTTCCTGTCCGGGCAAATGTGGGATTACAAGGACATTGGCGGTATGGCTTCGGTTGAAGTCATCAAAACCGTTACTCCCGGCGAAACATCCGTTGAACTCGCCAATCCGGCCTTTTACCCCACCTTTGTTGCCAGCAAAGGACAGCGAAATTACCGAGTAGTCCCACTGAAGGACGCAGGAAGCCACGGCCTCAAAGACGCTGGGGCCAAATACGCCGAAATTGCGGAACATATGAAGATCGAGGACTAGGCAAAAGATAACTCCCCCGGCGGGAGTTATCTTTTGTTTTATGCATACGATAAGAGAGTACAGCAGATTGTTCGACATCAGCGTTCATCAACTTTATAATAATCCTATACAGCATCACGGAAGGAGATCGGTCATGGAGATAAAAATCAGCGATCAGGCAGCAGAATGGTATGTGGAGGAAATGGACATCAAGGAAGGCAGCTTTGTCCGCTTCTTTGCAAGATATGGAGGATGCAGCACCGTCCAGAAAGGCTTCTCCTTAGGAATCTCACTCGAAGAGCCGGAAGCTGGAGTCGGAGCCGAAATCAAAAAGAATGGCATCACCTATTATATCCTTGAAAAGGATTTATGGTATTTTGACGGCCATGACCTTCAAGTCGAATTCAACCAAAACGCCGGGGAACCGGAATACCGATATAACTAACATTTAAAAACAGCCCTCCCTGGGCTGTTTTTATTTTCATTTAGTGTAGTTCAAGTGTATCACCGATACTCACCTTTCCTGGTTTCACGACGGAAGCATAAACCCCAAAGCTGCCTGCGTTGTTTCTCACAATCGATTTTAATACATTGAGGTCTTTTGGGAGGTCCCCCTGCGCCAGCGTGGTCATGACACACCGCTTTGTCTCCTGGGAAACCTTTAGCTGGACTTGTCCAATCGTCAACGTCTTCCCTACCCATTCATTTTCCACAAAGTTTTCTCTATCCGGAACTTCAATGATAAGATTTGGCCTGAACCTCCGCGGCTCAATTCTGCTTTCCGGCGCCAGCCTCCTCAAATAGTTGATGGTAGAGGTTGTGATGATATGAACCATACCAATATCATAAAACGTACCTTCCGGGGAAGTCCTTGTAAAAATCGAGCCTTTGTTATCCAGTTCCTCTATCTCTTTGGGAATATAACCTTCAAACTGAACATCCATCGGAGAAGGAGTAGACAAATGGACGGTTCGGTTAAAGCTCTTTGAAAGCATTGCATCTTTTTCTTCGTCTGTACTCATCATGGCTCGTCCGTCTGGAAAAGTGATTCTTACGGGAGGAATGGCCGCATCCTTTTGCGGGAGCTTAGTAAAACTAGCACGATACTGAAACATGTTTGGCCATTTGTTCGGATTTTTAGCATTGGCAAGTTTTCCAGTTTCGTTATCAATGAGCCCGTAGGCCCGGTCTCCCAATAAGCCCTTTTCGGTCACTTCACAAGCATTTAATTCTTCCCCCATCATCGATTTAACAGGATATCTCCAAATGGATGCAATCCTTGCAGATGCCATACCAACAATCACCCTTCCTTCATTTTCAAGGTATTTAATAGTTTCCCAATATTATATTGGTTAAATTTGTTTCATCCACACCATTAACTTGTGCATAAAACCCTTTTAGCCAGCTTAATATAGGGGTATAAGAGATATACATCTTAGACAATGCGGAGGGTCTTCATGAGGACATTAAAACAGATAAATGCCGTTTATGAGAAGATCATGGATTCGGACCTGTCTGATCGTGTAAAATCTCTTAAATTACAAAAGCTTTTAAATGAAATGGTACGTACCTACAGCATTCCGGCAAACCCAAGCGATCAAAATACAAGCGATGAGGTGATCGCCTTGTACCGAAAAATTTCTGAAAACATGCCCATTTAGGTTTCTTGGCAAACTTCAGCAACCATCCCCCTTGATTGTGGCATTACAATTCAAATTCTATAAACCAGTTCACAAATCCTTCCGCAACCAAACAACCCGTTCCAATAAGAAGAGCAACGCAGTTTTGAGCGTTGCTCTTCTATTCGTTTATCAGGTAGGTTTTTTCACTTTTAATCGTGAATGGTTCTTCGAGATTTCGCTTGTTCTATGTCAAAGTTTTCTTCAATCCTAATGAGTGTATCATTTAATTCGTCATCAGCTTCCTGTGCGATGATTTTTAGCCTGTCTATGATTCTCTCCGTTGCCTGCAGATTGACACCATTTTCTTGTTTTGCTTCCTCAATATGGGATTTCACACTGTCCACTTCGCTTAGAATTTTTGTCATTAAATCATATAGTTCTCTGTTCATGGCGGCATCTCCTTAACGAATCGCGATTTTCAGTTCCTGCTTTTCCTTTCTAAAAGACTTATTTCCCTTTTTATCTTAATGGGAAACGGATTTGTTAAAGAGCAGCGCAGTCAACTGTGGGATATTCATTTGCTGCAAGTATGCCCAATTGATTTGGAAAACTTCGGTAAAACCAGTTTATCTTTTTTGCCAACTCTTTAGACCAGTCATCTTTCTTATTTGAACATGAAAAACGGTAATGCTATGTTGACGCAATTTCACACGTCTGGCTTCTCCTTTTTTACGTTAATAAGCGCTGTTGGCGCATTTTTTCCCGCCAAGCTTCCCCTTTTTTCGCTAATAACCGTTGTTGGCGCAATTTTCCACTCTCGATCTCTTCTTTTTTGCGCCAATAGGCATTGTTAGCGCAATTTTGTATGCCTGGCCTCTCTCTTTTTGCGCCAATAAGTCCTGTCGAGGCAATTTTCTCTGCTCTACCTCTTTCTTTTACGCCACAAAACACAATCAAAGTGATTTACCGCAGCTGGCCCCTTCTTTTCACAAAAAAAGACTGCCAGTCCATCAGCATTCCACTGATTTCCTGTACAGTCTTTTTTTACTCGTTTATTTTAATACGGGTCGGCTTCGTGGCTTTTGTTCACGGCGTCTTTAGTTGCCTCGTTTGCCGCTGAATTGCTGAGACCTCCCTGATATTTCGATTTTCCTGCTTCGCGGCCCGGAACCTTGTTTTCCGTCGCTTTTTCTTTCATTTCCTTCACTTTCATTTCGATGCCTTCCTTCACACGGCGGCCATATTCTTCGTCGGCTTGAGTGAAATGTTCAATCATCGCGTCCTGAATTTTCTTGTTGCAGACAGCAAGTGCCTCGGACAGGTTTTTGATCAATTCGTCGCGCTCCCAGTCCTCAAAGCTGCGGTAAGTATGGCCTGCCTGGCCGTAATTGTTCGGCCTGTCAATCGGTGCGCTCATTACCGCGGCATTGTAGGATGGCTGATGCGGCGGATGATTTTCCTTGCCCGCTTCCTCAAATCCGCCAAGCATCGATGGCTCATAGTTGATATGCGGATTGTCCCCGGACTCTTGCGGGTCGCGGATATCCATCTGGCCGCGCTGCTGGTTTGTGCGGACAGGCGCTTTTGGTGCGTTCACAGGGAGCTTCAGATAATTCGCGCCTACCCGGTAACGCTGTGTATCCGAGTAAGAGAACGTA
Source organism: Bacillus sp. FJAT-27251 (assembly GCF_001273925.1). GTDB lineage: Bacteria > Bacillota > Bacilli > Bacillales > Cytobacillaceae > Mesobacillus_B. The sequence goes on from NZ_LIGG01000001.1 coordinate 4,062,054, forward strand.
CGGCCCTGAAGCATTTTATCATCAGAGAAATCCATTCCATCGACCAGAACGCCAGTACCGAAGGCGGCTTGTTCAATCTCCGCATGATAGTCGACCGGATTTCGGTCAAGGACCATACGCCCTACCGGCAGCCATGGGAACTTGTCTTCCGGCCAAAGTTTTGTGTCATCGAGCGGGTCGAAATCGAGTTCTGGATGATAGTCATCCTCCATGATTTGCACGTAAAGCTCCCATTCCGGATAATCCCCGCGCTCAATCGCTTCATACAAATCCTGCGTCGCATGGCCGACGTTCTTCGCTTGAATCTCGTTTGCCTCTTCCTGTGTCAGGTTGCGGATTCCTTGCTTCGGCTCCCAGTGATACTTCACCAGCACAGCCTCCCCTTTGTCATTCACCCATTTATACGTGTTGACGCCGGATCCTTGCATATGGCGGTAAGTTGCTGGAATTCCCCATGGAGAGAACAGGAAAGTGATCATATGAGTCGCTTCAGGCGAGCGGGAAACGAAGTCAAACATCCGCTCCGGATTCGGAACATTTGATGCCGGATCCGCTTTAAATGCATGAATCATATCCGGAAACTTCATCGCATCGCGGATAAAGAAAATTTTCAGGTTGTTTCCGACCAAATCCCAGTTTCCATCTTCCGTATACATCTTAACAGCAAACCCACGCGGGTCACGGGCCGTTTCCGGCGAATCCTTTGCCCCCGCAACTGTAGAGAAACGTACCATGAGTGGTGTTTTCTTTCCTGCACCCGAAAATACTTTTGCACGGGTATACTTCTCGACCGGCTCATCGCCGACTTTTCCATATGTCTCAAAGTAACCAAAAGCCCCGGTGCCTCGCGCGTGAACCACACGCTCAGGAATCTCTTCCCGGTCAAAATGGGAGATTTTTTCAATGAAATGGTAATTCTCAAGCGTCGCTGGGCCGCGGTTGCCGACTGTACGGATGTTTTGGTTGTCCCTCACCGGATGGCCCTGGCGGTTTGTCAATGTCTCCCGTTTCTCGTCCTGACCCTTTGAACCTTTATTGTTTTCATTTTCTGCCAAAATGCAAACCTCCTCAATTTTAGTTTTCCTTATCTTTCCTTTAAAATGGAAAATATATGTAGAAACAAGGGCGTTCAGAAAAAACTCAATTTACATTACATTGAAATCTTTGACTTGATAGGATGCTTACAATAATCAGTGGAATTTCAATATGTATCTTCACGTTCATGGCCAAATCTTCCACACTTTCATTCTTTTACCACAAAACTTCTGTTTTTAAACGGTATATTTTATAATCTACCTTCCAGGGAAAAGAAAAACGAGACCCTTCTGAGCCTCGTTTTTTGAACTTCCTATTAGTTTTTAAGCAATACGTCCTCATATTCCTGATTACGTTCGAACTGCTTTTGAGCATACGTGCACTCAGGAATGATCTTCTTTTGCTTGTCACGGGCAAACTGTACCACTTCCTTCACCAGCTTTTCCCCCACACCTTGCCCCCGAAGTTCCTCGGAGACAAAAGTATGATCGACAATCAAATTCCCATCCTCTGATTCAGCATAATGAATTTCAGCTGTTGGATTGGTCTCGTCCTCGCCAATATAAAAACTGCTTGTTCCTTGTTGTATCTCTTTCGCCACTTCTTTCCCTCCATTGTTTAAAAGTTGAAAAGATGCCTTTAGGAAGGCATCTTGTTGTGTTATACTACTTCGAGCTGAACGTCAATATTCCCTCTTGTAGCCTTTGAATACGGACAGAATTCGTGGGCTTTATGAACCAGGTCTTCCAATTGGCTTTTTTCGATGCCTTCGCCTTTCACCTGCAGCAGCACCCCAATCTTGAACCCATTATCCTGTTCATCCTTCAGCAAACTCACATTGGCCGTTACCTCGGACGTGAACTCGACCCTGGCTTTTTTCGCCATCAATTGCAAGGCCCCATCAAAGCATGCCGCATAGCCTGCTGCAAACAGCTGCTCCGGATTGGTGGCCTCCGGCTTTTCCTTTGCTCTGGGGGTATTTGGCATGGCGAGTTCCATGTTGATGACTCCGTTGGAGGATTCTACACGGCCTTCCCTTCCTCCAACTGCGGAAACAGATGTTGTAAATACTTTCTCACTCATCTCTAAAACTCCTCTCTATTTTTGCTTCACCATTTACCTATTCCCTTGTCCAGCGGAAATAATCCTGGCCGGGCAAGATGAAGCCCGAGAATCGTTCCCTTGCTTACCGATTTAATGCTAGTACTTGGTTTAAAAGCCGAAACCTGGTCAATTTAATGCTAGTACAAGCATTAAATTCGCTGCTATAAACCTAGTACTCGGATTATCCCTGCGCTTACCAGCATTATATCTTCGTTTACCAGCATTAAATACCCACGAACCAGCATTATATCAACCCTTACCAGCAATAAATGTTTATTTAATGCTAGTACTCACATTATTCGGCGATTTTCATTCCTCAATTAGACGCGAACATTTAACCGGACAATAATTCACAAGCACAAACAACAAAAAAGGTGCGTTAATCGCTGATTAACACACCCCTCCGTAACAGAACAGCTAAAAATATCATTAATGGGCACCGGCCCCTACCAAATCAGATGTTCCTTGCCTTCTTTTCTTAAAATTTCGTCCCGTCTTTCCCCAAAAAGGTCGTAATGCGGCAAGTCGGCCTTGCGCCGGTCTATCCATTCTGGCCTAAGCCCGTGCTTTTTCCCCCAGGCGGCGAGTTTCTCCATATTGCTGCAGCCTACCTTTGTGACAGTTTTGCACCCGGGAAAGCGGTCGTCGAGCCAATAATGGGTGAGAAACGCGATTTCACCGCGGGCTACCTCCGCTTTCCAGCGACGGAGCTCCTCCCTGTTGATTCCAAACGCCATCCCTTTTTAGCCTTCCTGGCCTGCCGGCTGCTTCATCGCATTCAGGTACGCTTCATGCCAATCAGGATAAACCCGCTTGATGGAAATTGGCCGGAATGATTCCTTTTTCACACACACATGGCGGGAGGTCCCCGTCAATGCCAGCTCCCCTGAACCATTCAGCACTTCATACCCATATGTAACCCTTAAGCCGTCATACTCCTCGATCCATGTCTTAATTACCGCCTGCTGGCCATAGCGGACAGGCTGTTTGTATGACGCCTGGATATCAATCACAGGGGAAATGATTCCTTCCTTCTCCATCTCGGCATAATTAAAGCCGAGATCCTGAATCAGGCTGGTGCGGCCCAGTTCCATCCATATTAAATAATTGGCATGGTACACAACGCCCATCTGGTCGGTTTCCGCATACCTGACTTCGATTTCCTTGGTTGAAATAAGCATCTAAAATTCCCCTTTTCCCATTTTATCAAACGCTCTCCTCAAATCCTCTTCCTGGAGGCACAGAGTTTCCTCCGTAAATTCCTCCAGGGACGTGCTGTCCATCAGCCTGAAGGCCTGCGCCTGCACCGCTTCGTCAATTACATTGGTCGCAAAGCGGCCGTTTCCGGCAACTCCTTCTGCCGAAACAGTTTCCATGAAAAAGCTCCTTGCCTTTTCAGATAATTTATACTGATAGCTGGCCGCATAGTTCTCCATGATTTCCAGCAGCTCCGAAGCTGTATAGTCGGGAAAGTGGAAAAACTTCTTGAACCTTGAACGCAGACCCGGATTGCTTTCAAGCAGCTCGTTCATCTGAACAGGATAACCCGCGAGGATGACGACCAGATTCTCGTTATGCTTCGTCATTTCATCAACAAGCGTATCGATTACTTCTTTGCCAAAATCGCCATTTCCCTGGCTAAGCAGGGAGTAGGCTTCATCAATGAACAATACACCGCCAAGCGCTTCGCGTATCTTTTTCTTTGTCTTGATCGCGGTCTGGCCGACATATCCTGCGACAAAATCGGCCCGGCTGCCGACTATCAGGTGGCCTCGCTTCAGAATACCGCAGTCTTTTAAAAGCTGGGCATAAATCTTGGCGATGGTCGTTTTGCCTGTACCGGGATTGCCGGTAAACACTGAATGCAGCTGGATCGGAACAGCCTGCAGCCCATTGTCGCGTCGCAACTGCTGCATCCGCACAAACGATATCAGCGACTGTACTTCCTCTTTGACGACATCAAGCCCGATCAGCTGGCTTAGCAGTTCGCGCGCATCTTCTTTGTCGCCGTCCGGCTCAAGGGCAAAATCGTCTTTTTCAAGAAGCGAGTAAGAGAATACATCCATTTCTCCGCCCACTTTGGCTCCCTTGGTAAAAATCGCGTCCTGGATTATATTGATGACGCTCCTCGCATTTCCGAACGTATCATCGACTCTTTCCCGTTCAATCCGTTTCAGAAGTTCCGTCTTTGCCCCTTCGGAAAGAACATAATCATTGTCTGAGGCTGCCTGTTCGCCAATCTGCATCAGTTCTTCATTATCATAGTCTGGGAGGTGAATCAGATTGGACTGCGGAAAACGGCTTCTCAGCCCGGGGTTGGCATCAAGAAATTGCCGCATTTCTTCCGGGTAGCCCGCAAGGATAACTGCAAACCTTCCCCCATATTCCTGCCCGGTCATCAGCGATACCAGCGTGTCAATCGCCGTTTGGCCATAGTCGTTACCTGTCTGGCCTTCCCGTTTCAGGCTGTAGGCTTCGTCGATGAACAATACGCCGCCCAAAGCTTTTTCAACCATCTTGCGGACGTTTTCCTCCGTTTGGCCGACATAGGCACCGACAAGCTGGGAGCGGTCGGCCTCAATCACTTCTGCCCTTGGCAGTACGCCAAGCTTAAAATAAATCTTCGCGAGAAGCCGGGCAATCGTTGTTTTGCCTGTACCCGGATTACCCGTCAGCACCATGTTCAAGCTTAGGCTGTCCTTCGTCTGAAACCCGAGTTCCCTCCGCTTTTTCTGGTATTTCAGGAAGCTGTAGAAAGAGCTGACCCTTTCTTTGACTGACTTTAGGCCAATCAGGCTGTTCAGCTCTTCCAGCGGATTTTCTTCCGCTTGTTCCTTCGTCCCCTCAAATTGGCTCGCCCATGCAGCCTTCCATTCTTCAAGCGTTTTGATCCTGTTTTTCAATTCATCATAATGAACAGAAGTATGGAAGACTCCACTGATGGATTGTTCGTACCCTTCGGCCGCCTTCAGCAGCAGGGCGCTCTCTTCAATGCTTTCTTGCAGTATTCTCTTCAATTCCTGGTAGCGTGCATCCTGGCCGTTCCTGCTGGCAGCTGACTCCAGCTCATCCAGATGTGTTTCCGCCTGGTCAAGGAATTGCCGGCAGATCTGGATGATTTGCTCAGCGGTCTTCCGCTTGGCCGCCCGGTTGTCGGTTTCCCTCAGAGGAGGAAAAGTGGCCGCCTCAAACAGACTTTCCATCCCTTTCCATTGGTGGGCCAAAAGGTAACCGCGCGCAATCCTGTTGGCCGGGTTCAGCTCCAGGGCCATTTCCATCCAGTTGAGCACAAGGGCGTCATGGCCGCCGCGGTTCGCCCGCGACTTGCCGGCCATGGCCAGAAGATCGCCTTTAGCCTCGGCATCTGAGTGTTCATCCAGTGTTTTTATATAGCTTAAAAGAGCCCCCTCATCGGCAATCTTACCCGTTTCCCGAAGCTCCTGTTCCCATTGGGACTGTCTTTTCTCCAGTTCTGTCCTGTTTCTCTGCTGTTCCATTTCATCACTTCTTTAATTAGGATTCAGAACGTATCTTACCATATTTTATAGGAAACAGGAAAAGACCTGCCTTTTGCGGCAGGCCTTTCAACACTTTTATTACTGTTTGCGTGCGTGTGCAGCTTCGTCCCTTATTTCTGAACGGTATGCTTCTATACTGTGGCGGCGCCTTTCATTCTTCGCTTCAATCCGGTCGCGGTCTTCTGCCGAAGAAAATTCCATTGCCTCTTCGGCTTCCTCCATATTTTCAATCGTATGGTGGATCATCGACTGCAATTTTTCGACGTTATCGCTGCGGTCATCCGGCTTTGGTGTGTTTTTATGAGCCATCTTGTCAACCCCCTTTGGTTTATCGTATATAGTGTGTGAAGCCGCAGCCTATTTTATTGAAGGAAAAGAGTGACAGGCTTTTTTTTAGCCACCCGCATTAGAAGAGATATACATAATAATATTATGTAAACACCCAAAACCAAACTTAAACCCGCCAATTTTAAGGGCGGGCTCGAAAATGTTGATCTATTCGCCTTTTGTCTGGATTACCTGGGCATGTTCGCCAGAGGTGTCCTGCATCTTTTTCCCTTTATTTCCTCCAAAGCCTCTTGGCTGTGTACCAAGGTGGCTTGGAGCATAATGTTTGCTGTCGCGTTTTGGATTACCCATTGCTTTCCCCTCCTCTACCTACAGTTTTTCCTGTAAGGAAGGGAATCATTTATGGAAAAAGAATGCTTTTATTCTGCTTTGCTAAGGCGCTTTTGCTCAAGTCTTGCTTCAAGCTTCTCCATTGCATCCCTATCATTCATGATTGCGCGTTTATTTTCTAAAACGAGTTCTTCAAAAGAACGTTTTCTTGGCTTTCTCATTGTTTTCACCTTCCTTTGTTACTATTGTAACAGTCATTATGCCCAGAAGCGGTTTCAATTATTACAACTTTTTGAAAATTTAATGCATTATTTATATACCCACTATTTATAATCATAAGCGATGTTTTCTGTGACAAAAAAAGACATCAGGTAGCTTCCTGATGTCTTTTTCTATGGCTCCATAAACTCTTCCATCTGCTCAAGAGTCATCATGCCAATATGCTTTTTCTTCATTTTACCATCCTCATCAATCAAAAAGGTGGTTGGGATGGAGATAATGCCATAATCGTTGTTGACAGTGCCGTTTTTGTCGAGAAGAATCGGAAAAGTTAATTCATATTCGTTTACAAATCCGGCCACATCGTTGTCAGGATCGATTGCGATGGCAAGAATTTCAAAGCTGCCGCCGGCTTTTTCATACAGCTGCTGCATCGCGGGCATTTCCGCCTTGCATGGCGGGCACCATGTCGCCCAGAAATTAAGCATCACTTTCTTGCCTTTATAGTCCTCCAGCTTCACTTCTTTTCCTTCCATATTGACAAGACTGAAGGAAGGAGCCGGCTTTCCGGTTTCAGCTGCATGGACAATGGGGCTGCTGGACGTCTCCGGCTGATTGCCCTTGTCCATCGCTGCAAACAGGGCTAGCATAAGAACGCCAACGAACATACTGATTGCTAACGGTTTTATCACCATAAAAAACTCCTTTTAGATAACCTTCCTACAGGTATTTTATCCTAAAAAAAGAGAAAAAATAAGGTGCGTAACAGCCAATAAGCGGTGATAAATGTGACAATACCGTAAACAAACGCTCTTCCAAGTAAAATGGCTTCCCAGGAATGCTTCTTATGCATCCAAAGAAGGTATAGCCCGCCCAACAAAAAACCAGTGGCATACTCCCTCCAGCTTCCGGATAAGTATAGGGCTCCGAGGGGATTGCTCGTCCACAACTCAGGCCTGAAGAGCAAAATGCTGGCCTTGTAGCCGATGACCCCAATCACAATTGAATTGATCAATGAATCAAGAAAAGACTCCCTAAAGCCCTCTTCCTGCTTGAATATCCTTTTTAGCATAAAATATGTAATAATGCCCGCCCCTAAAACAAATATCCATGTGTACTTGATAATCAGCGGACCCAGCTGGAAAGCATCCATGTCTCACACCTCCTTAAATTACCCCAAAGCAATGGTATTGTATTGCTTTATTAGCCATGGCAGAAACAAGCTTGTATTCGGACTTGGCCTCGCTCTTTGTACGCTGCGTAGTCTGAATCCGCCTTCCATTCGGACTTGGCCTTCGCCTTGTCTGCCTGTCGAGTCCGAATCAGCCCTCTATTCGGACTCGCCCCCTCCCTTTGCGCCCTGACCAGTCCGAATCAATCAACCCAACTTAAATAAGTCCCGCTCGACGGCCCTATTTATGATAAGCCTTCCTTTAAGAATATCTCCACCAGCGAAAGAAAATGCTTTCCGGGAGCCGAAATAAAATGCTGCTCCAGCCAGATGACGCCCAACGAGGAGGTCATACTCGCGTCCGGAATTTGGCTGACGTGCAGCCCGAGCTGTGAGTGCAGTTCCAAAACGGATTGCGGGACGATGGTGGCCCCGATTCCTGCTGAAACCATATCCAACAGTACTTTCATGTCGGAGCACTCGCCGATGACCGACGGCTGGTATCCTTGCTTTGAAAAAGCATCCACAATGATGTTGTAGCTCCCGAGGCCTTCGGTACTTGGGAGAATCAAGGGAACTGAGCTCATTTCCTCCATTGTCATCCCATCAGCCGCTGTCTTGCTGACAAAGACAAATCGCTCATTGAACAGGTTTTGGTAGACTAGACCCTGATGCTCAAGGGGAAGACGGACAAAGGCGAGTTCGATTTCCCTATTTTTTACCAGTTCGGACAGGTGGACGGAGTCATTCTGGACAATTTTAATCATGACTAGCGGATACTGGGTGTTAAAAGCCTTAATCCATTCCGAAAAACCAGGCACGGACAAGGTATTGACGCCGATTGAAAGCTTCCCCCTTCTTCCTTCCGCTGTTTCTGTTATTTCATTCTTCACTTCTTCAAGCGAGTTGACTAGATGGAGGGCATGTTTGTACAGTACATTTCCCTTGTCCGTCAAACTCAGGGACTTTCCGTTTCTCTCGACCAGCTTGACCCCAAGCTCTTCCTCCAGCTGCTTCAGCTGCATGCTGAGGGGCGGCTGTGACATATGCAGCCTGCTTGCGGCCGCAGTGATATTTCTTTCTTCGGCAATCGCAATAAAATAGCGCAGTTGTTTGAAATCCATTCTGCATTCCTTCCTATATAAAAAAAGTATGGTTTTCATATAAATTATATATTTTTCGTATACGGTTGTCTATGATACGATAATTTCATTCGTTTTTATCTGGATATCTATTTTGGAAGGTGATTCTTTTTGGAAAACTTTTTTAAACTAAAGCAACACAACACCACCTTGGGCAAGGAAGTTTCTGCCGGTCTTATCAGCTATATAACTGTGGTGTATATCATTATCGTCAATGCGACCATCCTGGCGGCCGCAGGAATCCCGATGGAAGCAGGCATCATCGCGACCATCCTGACCAGCTTTTTCGGCTGCCTGATTATGGGCCTCTGGGCCAACACGCCTATTCTGCTTATTCCTGGCATGGGCTTGAACGCCATGTTTACGTATACGATTGTCCAGTCTGGCGGATTCACATGGCAGGAAGCACTTGCAATGGTGTTCGCGGCCGGAGTGATTTTTATCATTATTGCGTTTACCCCATTGGCGAAGACGATCACAGCTTCGATTCCGGACTCGCTAAAAGAAGCTATCACGGTCGGAATTGGCATACTGCTGATTTTAATCGGGTTTGACAACAGCGGCATCATCACAAGCTCGGAGCATACACTTCTCGAAATCGGCGACCTGAGCAGTCCTTCAGCCTTGATTACCTTTGCGGGGCTAGTGATTACGCTGATTTTATTTCTTAAAAACGTTCCCGGAAACCTGCTGCTGAGCATTCTCATCACATCGGCACTGGCGATTGTATTCGGCGGCAGTGGCACCCAGGGACTCGTTATGGAATCCCCAGCCTTCAAGGAATACTTTTCCGTGTTTGGGCAGCTTTCCTGGGCACAGGCGGGGAACTTCATTTTCTGGCTGACCACTCTGTCGCTGGCCATGGTGCTTGTCTTTGAGAACATCGGCCTTATCCATGGCCACAGCAAGCAGTTCGAGCGGCCGGAAAGCGCGCCAAAATCCTTGCAGGCTACAGCGGTTTCCGTTCTGTCTTCCGGAATATTTGGAACAAGTCCGACTGTAGCTTCGGTTGAAAGTGCGGCAGGGATTACAGCGGGAGGACGGACAGGTCTTACCAGCATTGTGACTGGCCTCCTGTTTCTGGGCTCGCTTGTGCTGATTCCTTTTATCAAGATGGTTCCGGCAAGTGCCGTCTCTCCTGTTTTGATTTTGATTGGTGTGCTGATGCTGCAAAACATCGTGAATATTCCGCTTCATGATTTGTCCGAAAGCTTTCCGGCACTTCTGGTCATTGTTTTGATTCCACTGACCTACAGCATTGCCGATGGGATGGCGATTGGCTTCATCCTCTATCCGCTGCTCAAGGTGCTGATGGGCAAGGGACGGGAAATCCATCCGGCTCTATATGCGATCGCAATTCTGTTTATCAGCAACTTTGTACTTCAATATGCATTATAATGCAACAAAGCCCCGGCATTTGCGCCCGGGGCTTTGTTTTTTTATCTATTGAACTGGTTCATTCGGCTTTTTCAATCACAAGGCACTGGGCGAAGGAACTGACCCCTGGCCTGGAACCTGCAAATTTGTCAAACAGATCGAATTGGGCGGACTGCGCCTGGCTGACGGTCGACATCCCCCTCATCATAAGTGTCCTCGACAGCTCCTCCATCGGGCTCACCTTGAAGCTCAGATCATTGGCATAATAGAGACTCTCCCCTGCCTTCGGAAAATAAGAGGTTATGTTCTCGTTTGAAATCAGGTGATATTGAATCTCCCCGGTCGCGGACATTCCGCCAATGACGGCTTCCATTTCCGCTTCCTGGCCGGACTCCTGCCACTTTTGCAGGATGCTTAAGGCGATGTCCTTCAAATCGGCCCCTTCACAGGACATTTGCGCAGCAATGTTCCATCCCAGTTCGCCGAAATCCGCCGGCCCTTCAAAAATATAGAAGGATTGGTCGGGAGTGATCTCGCGAAAATAGCTGCCTTCCTGTACCTCACTGTCTTCCATGCCAACTTGATAAGCGTCCATGACAATCGAAATGAAGTCTTCCCTGGCGACAATCGAGAATAAATACATGGCTCCCCTCCTAATAAATATCCCTGCTTTAACTTTACACTTTTTGGGAGCGTTTTCAATATATTTCATGTTAAAAAGTGTGTTAATTTTATGACTATTTTCAAATAAAGCCAAAAACCCCTATGCCAAAACATAGGGGTTAAATGGATGATTAGGCTTTCAGCTTGTCGCGAAGGACCATTTGGAGGATGCCTCCGTGACGGTAGTAGTCGATTTCCACTTCGGAGTCGAAACGGACAACTACTTCAAAAGCCGTCACATTGCCATCTTCGTCAGTCGCAGTCACCTTTACAAGGTCGCGCGGACGGACATTTTCGCCAACCTGTACGGAGAAGGTTTCCTTTCCGGACAATCCAAGGCTTTCAGCGCTGTCGCCAGCCTGGAACTGAAGCGGAAGCACACCCATCAGCACAAGGTTTGAACGGTGGATACGCTCAAAGCTTTCAGCAAGTACTGTCTTGATTCCAAGAAGGTTGGTTCCTTTTGCTGCCCAGTCACGGGAAGAACCCATGCCGTAGTCTTTGCCGGCAAGAACCATCAGCCCAGTGCCATCTTCCTTATACTGCATGCATGCATCATAGATGGAAGTGACTTCGCCAGTTGGCCAGTAAGTTGTAAAGCCGCCTTCTGTGCCAGGAGCAATCTGGTTCTTGATGCGGATGTTCGCAAAGGTACCGCGCATCATAACTTCATGGTTGCCTCGGCGGGAACCATAGGAGTTGAAGTCGCGTGGCTCAACGCCTTTCGAACGCAGGTATTTTCCAGCAGGCGTATCCTTGCCGATCGCGCCAGCAGGAGAAATATGGTCCGTTGTAACAGAGTCGCCGAACTTGCCGACAACACGGAGGCCAGCCAATGGCTCGACTGTGCCCGGTTCAGGGCTTAACCCTTCAAAGAATGGCGGGTTCGCAATGTAAGTCGAATCCTCATCAAATGTATAAAGAGGCTCATTGCTGGTCTGGATTTCGTTCCAGCGCTCGTTATCGCTGAAGACATGCTCGTATTCGCTGCGGAACAGCTCAGGTGTTACCACCTTGTGTACAACTTCGTTTACTTCTGCAGTAGATGGCCAGATATCCTTGAAGAATACGTCATTGCCATCCTTGTCTTTTCCGATAGGGTCGTTTTGCAGGTCGATATCAACTGTTCCAGCAAGCGCATAAGCAACAACCAGCGGCGGAGATGCCAGGTAGTTCGCTTTTACAAGCGGATGGATACGTCCTTCAAAGTTACGGTTACCGGAAAGAACAGATGTTACCAAAAGATCGGCTTCAGCAACGGATTTTTCAATCTCTGGGCGAAGCGGACCGGAGTTTCCGATACATGTTGTACAGCCGTAGCCTACAAGGTTGAATCCAAGAGACTCCATGTATGGCAGCAAGCCTGAATCACGAAGGTAGCCTGTAACAACCTTGGATCCTGGTGCCAAAGAAGTTTTCACAAACTTTGGAACTTCCATGCCAAGTTCAACCGCTTTTTTCGCCACCAAACCGGCACCGACAAGAACGTACGGGTTGGAAGTGTTCGTACAGCTTGTGATTGCAGCGATCGCAATGGAGCCAGTCTTCATGACAGTCTGGTCGCCATTTGCAAACTCAACAACTGCTTCTTTTTCGATTTCTTTTTTATCAAGACCGAAGCCCTGGTTTCCGGCAGGAGCCGTCAGCGCCTCATTGAAGCTCTTCTTCATCTCGGAAAGAGGAATCAAATCCTGCGGACGCTTAGGGCCGGAAAGGTTGGCTTCGATTGTGGAAAGGTCGATTTCAACCACATTTGTATAAACTGGCTCAAGGCTTGGATCGAAGAACAATCCATTTTCCTTGCAGTATGCTTCTACCAGCTGGATTTGCTCTTCTGTACGTCCAGTCAGGCGCATGTAATCAAGTGCTTCACTGTCAACCGGGAAGAAACCGCAAGTTGCGCCGTATTCCGGAGCCATGTTGGCAACAGTTGCACGGTCTGCAAGCGGAAGTTTGACAACTCCTGGCCCGAAGAACTCGACAAATTTCCCGACAACGCCCTGGCTGCGGAGAACCTGTGTTACTTTCAGCGCCAGGTCGGTCGCTGTGGTGCCGTTTGGCATTTCGCCGACAAGCTTCACACCGACAACTTCAGGAACCGGGAAGTACGATGGCTGGCCAAGCATTCCTGCCTCTGCCTCGATACCGCCGACACCCCATCCAAGAACACCGATTCCGTTAATCATGGTGGTGTGGGAGTCTGTACCTACAAGTGAATCAGGGAAAGCTTCAAATTCGCCGTCTTCATTCTGTACGGAATGGACAACGCTTGCAAGATATTCAAGGTTTACCTGGTGGACGATCCCTGTCGCCGGCGGAACTGCACGGTAGTTGTCGAATGCTTTCTGTGCCCAGCTAAGGAACTGGTAACGCTCGGCATTCCGTTCAAATTCAAGGTCCATATTCGCCTGAAGCGCATCTGGAGTGCCATACTTATCAACCTGTACAGAGTGGTCAATAACAAGGTCAACCGGCTTTTCAGGATTAATTTTATCAGGGTTGCCGCCAAGGTCGGCCATTGCCTTCCTCAGGGAAGCAAGGTCAACTACTGCCGGAACGCCTGTGAAATCCTGAAGGATGACACGGGAAGGCTTGAACGGAACATCAATTTCCTGTACTTCGCTCGTTCCCCACTTAGCAAGGTTTTCAACATGCTCTTTCGTGATGACACGGCCGTCGTATTGGCGCAGGACGGATTCAAGCAATACCTTAATGGAATAAGGAAGCTTGGATACATTGCCCAGGCCTGCCTCTTCAAGTGCAGACAGACGGTAGTAATGATAGCGTTTCCCGCTGGATTCAAAAGAGCTGCGGGATTTAAATACATCCAAGTTCGTCTTTTGTTCAGTCATCTTGTTACCCCCTTCAATCGTACCTATCATAAACCAAATAAATGAAATTGTCGAAAAGTTTGAATTCTCATTCGTATGGTAACTTTTCTCACAATTCTAATCTTAATATAACCTTCTTGATAAGTAAATAACAAGATTGTTATTGTCCTTGATAAGAGAAACTTATAGTATTCTAGATTAGTACTGTGGAAAGATGAATATGTACGCGTTTTCACTATTCAAAATAACATAAAGTTTTCGCCGCCACAAGCGTGGACACTATTCCAAAAAAGTATTGAACCACCCGTTAGGGGCAAAATACATGAGATAAACCAGGAAGCGAGGTGAAGGATCTTGGGCAAAAGAAAGGCGAATCATGTCATTCCGGGAATGAACGCTGCAAGCGCTCAGGGAAAAGGGGCAGGCTACAATGAGGAACTCTCCAATGAGCCGCTGACAGAGCTGCAAAGGCAAAACAACAAAAAGAGAAAAAAGAACCAATAGAGATGGTAAAAGCGGAAGGGATTCCCTTCCGCTTTCCATTTACTGCAAATTGACTTCTTCAACCATCCTCCGCAAATCCTGCTGGAAGCGCTCAAGCTGCGAACGCTGTGTTTCAGAAGCGACTTCAAGCGCATTCTCAATCTGCTGGTAGGCTTCATTGACTTCATTTTTCAAATGCTTCAGCTGATGTCCATAGCTGGCCGTATCATACACAATATCGGTGTACAAATCCTTCACTTCTTCAAACCCTTGCTGTGCAGCCTGGTAAGCCTGCTGCTTATTTTTATGGTAAGGCATGGCGATTCCTCCTGAGTTCTATATATGGATGTTTCATTTCGTTTATTGATTCACTCGAACTGGCGAGTTATCCGTTAAAATGTGCATTGCGCAAGGAATTTATTCAGTATAAATTCGCCTTGCCGATTGCAAGCTAAGCCCAGGAGGGATGAATATGGTTAATAAAAATGATGGCAAAGATATGCGTAAAAATGCTCCGAAAGGCGACCAGGCGGGTCAGCCTGCACCCATGAGCGGATCGAAGAAAGTAAAGAACCGCAACCATACAAGGCAAAACCATGGCGGCGGCCACGATATGTAGCTTTTTTAGGAGCAGCAAAAGGTCCCTGCATGCGTGATACAGGGACCGTTTTTATTTGGCGAAAGAAGTTAATGCCTCGATGATCAAATTTTCTTCTTCTTTGGTTACACTTCGCAAATCCAGGTGGATTTCTTCCTTTTGGATCCGGACCACGATTGCCGGCTCAGCTTCCACCCGCAGCTTGCGGGCAAGCTGGGAGGCCGTCAACTGCCTGTGGGAAAGCACCACAAGCCACGTAGGCAGCTCCACATCCGGCATCGTCCCTCCGCCTACCTGGCTAACGCCTTCCTGTAAGCCGAGGGAATACTCGTCCGTCTGTTCTTTCAGCCTGGCGATGAACTCTTCAGCCTTTCCTTTGATTTCATCTGCTGTCAGGAGCAGGTCATGGACAGTCGGGATGTTTTTAATCCCCTTCTCGCCCTTCAAATAGTCAGCCAGTGTTCCTTCCAAGGCCGCAAGCGTCATCTTATCAACACGAAGCACCCTGGCCAGCTGGTGCTTTTTAAGCTTGTCGATCAGATGCTTTTTGCCGGCGATCATTCCTGCCTGGGGACCGCCCAGAAGCTTGTCTCCGCTAAACGAGACAATATCGGCCCCCATTTTAAGGACTTCGCTCACCACAGGCTCATCGCCGATTCCGTGCTCGCGGAAGTCGTAAAGGACCCCGCTTCCAAGGTCTTCATAGTAAATGACGTTTTCGTGCTGTGCGGAAAGCCGGGCCAATTCTTCGGTTTCCACACTCTTGGTGAACCCCATGATTTTAAAATTGCTGGTATGAACCTTTAAGATCATGGCTGTTTCTTCAGAGATCGCCCGCTCATAATCATGGAGATGCGTCTTATTGGTGGTACCGACTTCCACAAGCCGCGCTCCGCTTTCCTCCATGATCGATGAAATCCTGAATGAGCCGCCAATTTCAACCAGCTGTCCGCGAGAGACAATGACTTCCCTATCGCCAGCCAGCGCACGCAAAATCAGGAATACGGCCGCAGCATTATTATTGACCACCATAGCCGCTTCCGCACCGGTGATTTCCTTTAACAGCTCTTCGGCATGTGTATGCCTTGAGCCTCGTTCACCTTCATCAAGCTTGTATTCGAGATTGGAGTAATTCTGCGCAGTATCAAGTATATGCCGGGCGGCACGGTCGCTCAGCCGCGCCCTGCCCAGGTTGGTATGGAGGATGGTGCCGGTTGCGTTGATGACCCTTTTTAATGTATAGTCCTGCTTCTTGTAGACGGAGGTTCCCAGTCTTTCAAACAGCTCATCTAAAAAAGCCATTCCCCCGGGTTCCGGCCCGTTCCAGTTTCTATTTATGATGGATAGGCGGATTTCGCCCATTACCTGTTTGAGTATATCCGTCAAGACGCTCTCATCGGTTCCGGTTTCGGCGGCCATCCCGATAAAACGGGCATCCCTCTGAAGCTCATGGACCGGCGGCATCTGTCTTAAAAGATGATTCACTTCCTATCCCCTCCACTTTTACACATTGCCACTATTATATCATTTATTGCCATAGGGAAGAGGAAACAGTCTTTGACATTGTGTGGACAGTTTTAGTTTGGATAATCTTTAAGTGCGTTCAACACCGGAGGGCTTTCATCACTCTGATGGACAACCTTATTTTCCTCTTCATAACAAAAGCGGGCACCCATACGCCTGATGGACGACCTCAACACCCTGCCCATGAACAAGACGGGCTTCCATATACCTCATTGACGCCCTGAATCTCCTCTCCATAGCCAAAATGGTCCTCCATACACCTCATGGACGACCTTTTTTCCGCCTTAAGGACCAAAGCGGTCCTCCATACACCCGATGGACGACCTCACCCCCTTCCTCCTGCCAAAAACGGTCCTCCATACGAAGCAAGCCCCAGCCATTTCCCCATTCACAGCTCCCACATTTAACTCCCCCATCCCCCTTGTCCTAATTCCCGCCCCGCCTGCATATACTGGTCAGGAAAAGCTGGTATATGGGAGGAAAGCCTATGTTTCAACTATTGGAGAAAGCGGTACTTGGCATGGCGGCTCTGAGACTTTTATCCGGAAGCATCGAAATTTTTGCGGCGCTGCTCATGCTGAAGCTGAATGACATAGGAAAAGCTCTTGTGGTAAACAGCTCGCTTGCCCTTGTCGGCCCGCTGATCCTGATCCTTACTACGACAATCGGCTTGCTGGGACTTGCCGATAAAATTTCGTTTGGAAAAATGTTCTGGGTCCTGCTTGGCGTCGGGTTCATCCTATATGGAGTGAGAAGCAGCTGACTCCCTAAAATGAACTTCCCTTGCATGAAATACCACACTTCAACAGAAACTAGCCTGGAGATTACTGCAGGAGGGATAGCATGGGGATTTTAAGCGGCAATCCGAAAGAAGAGCCTTTGCATGCCGGCGAAGTCTACAGCCTGTGGTCGCATCTGCTGGATGCCAAAGGGCTGTATGTCACCTTCCAGGTGCTGGACAGCCATACCGGTGACCATGACTTAAAGGAATTTCTCAAGGATTATTCCGAGAATGTCATAAAGAAGGAAGAGGAGCAGGTGGAAGCCATCTTGAAGGAGAATGGAATCAGGCTCCCGCCTGCGCCGCCTGACCGGCCGATGGTCAATATCGAGGACATACCTGCAGGCGCGCGGTTTAATGACCCCGAGGTGGCCATCCTGGCCGGAAAGGAGCTCATGGCCGGCAAGCAGCTTTGCAGCCATATTTCAAGCATTTCCATCCGCACGGACATTGCCGAAATGTATAATGAATTTTATACCGAGAAAGTGGAATATCAGGGAAAACTCCTGAAGATGACCAAGGACAAAGGCTGGTTGGTACCGCCGCCTCTCAATATCAAATAGAGTCCGTTTATAAATTTGAACCCCTAACATACGGCCGCCTGAGATGGGACAATCTGCACAAGAAAAGCGCAAGCGCCTTGCTCAGCCCCGACAAGCGCTGGAGGGCCAGCTGATGAAGTCGTTCTTTGACTTCAACAGCTGGACCGAAGCGACTCGAGGGGCTAGGCGCTGGAGCTAGACAGTTATCTAAGTGCAGAAACTTTATACTTTCTTATCCTGCAAAAAAAGCGTCCGCAATGGACGCTTTTTTTTATTTATCAAGCATGGCAATGATATTTTCAGAAGAAGGAAACAACCCAGTTTCATCCTTAGAATAGATCTTTTCGCCGTTGACAGTGACTTCGAATACCCCGCCGGATGCAGGAATCAGTTCCATCTTGGAGATCCTGGTACGGAAGTGTGTAAAAAGGTCTTCTGCGAAACTCGCAGCTTTTGGTGCGAAGTTTCACTGCATGCAAAATTCGACTGTAATGTGATAGCTTTCCATTTCATAGCCCCCATTTGAATTTATACTGCCATTGTAGTAGAAACGCGGCGATTTAGCAATTTCCCGGATTTCTGAAGTGCTTTTAAAAGTGCGCTCCTGTATACTAATGTCTGGAGGTGTTAAGCTTTGAGTGAACAAGAAAAAATCCGTCTAACCTCTTTGTCAACTAAAGCTGGCTGAGGGTGCAAAATCAGTCCTGAGGACTTGGCGCAGGTTCTGCGTCTATTACCAAAACAAGATCCCGTACCGGAACTTCTGGTGGGAAATGAAACATCGGATGATGCCGGTGTCTACAAACTGACCGACAGCATTGCCCTGATCCAGACGGTTGACTACTTCACGCCCGTTGTGGATGATCCATATATGTTTGGCCAGATTGCCGCTGCCAACGCGCTGAGCGATGTGTACGCGATGGGAGGCGAGCCGAAGACCGTCATGAACATCGTCGGTTACCCGGTGAAGAAGCTTGGGCCTGATATCCTCTCTGAAATCATGAGAGGCTCCGCCGACAAGGTGATGGAATCGGGTGCCGTTACAGTCGGAGGCCATTCCGTCGATGACCAGGAGCCAAAATTTGGCCTCTCGGTAACAGGAATTGCCCATCCGGATGATATCTGGAAGAACGTCGGCGCTAAGCCTGGCGATGTGCTTGTTCTTACCAAACCGATTGGAGTAGGCATTCTGACAACCGGCATCAAGCGTAATGCTGTTACTCCCGAACAGGAGAAAAGTGTCGTTGAAGCCATGGCTCTGCTGAACAAATCGGCAGCTGAGGCACTTAAGCCTTTCAGGCCGCATGCCGTTACAGATGTCACCGGCTTTGGATTGCTCGGCCACGGCAGCGAAATGGCTGGCGGCAGCGGAGTGAGCCTGGAAATTACCCTTTCCAAAGTGCCTGTTCTGGACGGCACGTTTGAGCTTGCAGCTCAGGGTGTGGTTCCCGGCGGCTCAAAAGCCAATCATAAATGGCTTGAGAACGAGATCGACTATGGAGATCTCAGCACCGAGGAACAGCTCGTCTTGTGCGATGCGATCACCTCGGGTGGACTGCTGGCTGCCCTTTCCGAGGAAGCAGCAGGTGCGTATGTGGAAGAATGCCATAAGCGCGGCCTGAGCCATGCTGCCATCATCGGCCGTGTGGTCGAGAAAAGCGGAAAGCTCATTACGGTTCTCCGTTAAAAAACAGCATGCCTTTCAGTGGCATGCTGTTTTTCTATGCAATCCGCTTATGGAAAACCCCCATCACTTCAACCGTTTCCGTTATATTGACAAAGGCTTCCGAGTCAATTTCCGAAATCAGCGACTTTACTTCCGTTAGTTCATATCGTGATATGACCGTCATTAAAATATGCCTCTTTGTATTGGAAAAACCGCCGATTCCATCCATCACCGTCACTCCCCTGTATACGTTTGTCAGCAAATGCTGGCGCATCTCTTCGCCTTTTTCCGTAACAATGGTCAGCGTCAGTTTTACATGATTCGTGAACACGGCATCCACCACCTTGCCGGTCACAAAAATGGAGGCCATTGTATAAAGTGCTGCATCCCAATTAAATAGGAAACCGCTTATAAGGATGATGACACCATTCATGGCTGTCAGCATGGAGCCAATCGGGAAATCCCTCTTCCGGGCGATAAGCATGCCAATCACGTCAAAGCCGCCGGAAGAACCCGAACAGCGGAAGATGAGTCCGATGCCAAGACCGGCCACTGCTCCCCCGAAAATCGAGGAAAGGACCATTTCATGGGCAATTTCCACAACCGGAATCACATAAAGACCAATCGAAATCATCGTCACCGCCAGGATCGTCAGGAGGATAAATTTCCGGCCAAGCTTAAAGTAGCCCACAATAAGGAGCGGCAAATTCAACAGGAAATTGGCCACCCCTGTATCCATGGGGGTCAGCATGCCCAGGATCATGGAAACCCCGCTCAATCCGCTGCTTAAAATTTCATGCGGTATCAAGAATAAATTAAACCCGGCAGCCGTAATCAGCGAGCCAATGATAACCCCGATGTATTGCATTGGATATCCTCCTTCTCTTTATCTTATATAAGAGCATACAAAGGGATTAGGCATAAGTAAATTTAATAGTTTTTTATAATAATTTAAAGAAATCTGGCAAAATTTGCATTGGAAGATTAGCTTTGGGTGAAAGTGATGCCCAGCGAAAGGAAATGAGGCTTCCTTCAATGACCTTAATTGGCCAGCATCGATACAGAAGCAGCTTGAGTCTTCCCATCAGTATCCAATTTTCTACCCGTAACCCAAAAAAGGGCATTGAGAACTCTCATCAGTGCCCAATTTTCTACCCGCGCTCCGAAAGAAGGCATTGAGACCTCCCATCAGTTCCAAAAATTTCACCAACTCACCAAAAAAGACCTTGGGACCTCCGGCTCATCCCACAAAAAAGGACAGCCGCAGCTGCCCTTCCTCCTGTTACACGTTTTGCCTATTTAACTTTGTTTCAAGCTTGGCGAGCATATCCTGTGTCATTGCATCAAGACCATATACCGTCTTAAAGCCCCATTCTTCTTTGGCCGCGGAGGCGTCAATGGAGTTTGGCCAGCTGTCGGCAATTTTTTGGCGGACTGGGTCAACAATATAAGAAAGCGTGAAGCCTGGCAGCTCCTTTTTAATCGAAGCGGCTATTCCATCGGGATCGAAGCTCATTGCCGTCACATTAAAAGCATTGCGGTGCTTCAGCCGGGAACCGTCCGCTTCCATCAAATCAATAATCGCCTGGAGAGCGTCTGGCATATACATCATGTCCATATACGTGCCTCTATCAATATAGGATGTGTAGAATCCATTTTTAATAGCTTCATAATAGATTTCCACCGCATAATCGGTCGTGCCGCCTCCCGGAGGGGTGACATAAGAAATCAATCCCGGGAAGCGCAATCCTCTTGTATCAACGCCAAACCGGTTGAAATAATAGTCGGCAAGCAGCTCGCCCGCCACCTTATTCACCCCATACATGGTGGTTGGGCGCTGGATGGTGTCCTGGGGCGTATCGTCCTTTGGAGTCGAGGGGCCAAACGCACCGATCGAGCTGGGAGTGAAAAACTTGGCCTTCCGGTCCCTGGCTGTTTCCAGGGCATTCATTAGGCCGCCCATATTCAGGTTCCAGGCAAATACTGGATTGGCTTCTGCTGTTGCCGATAAAAGCGCTGCCATATGGATGATCGTGTCCGCCTGATGCCTGGAGGCGATTTCCGCCATCTTGTTTCCATCCATCACATCAAGGATTTCGAAAGGGCCGTCCTTGGCTGCCTGGCTGTCGTTTGTTCTAACGTCGGTGGCAAGGACATTTGCACTGCCGTATGCTTCCCTTAGTTTAACCGTCAATTCTGAACCAATTTGTCCAAGAGCCCCAGTAATCATAATCCTTTTCATGCTGCAGTTTTCCTCCAAGTCTATCCAAGCTTTTATTGAATAATGCCCATTTCCTTGCCAACCTTTTCGTAAACAGCCAGGGCACGGTCAAGCATCTCTTTCGTATGTGCTGCAGAAGGCATATTCCTAACACGTCCCGTTCCCCTTGGCACCGTTGGGAATACGATGGATTTTGCATACACGCCCTCTTCATTCAGCCTGCTGCTGAACTTCTGTGTCTGCACTTCATCGCCAATGATGCAAGGTGTAATCGGTGTTTCGCTGTCTCCAATATGGAACCCAAGCTTCTTGAGACCATCTTTCAGGTAATTGGCATTCTCCCAGAGGCGCTGGTTCAACTCGGTGCTTTCTGACAAAATCTCAATCGCCTTGATGGACGCAGCAACATCGGCCGGCGTAAGAGAAGTCGAGAACAGGAACGGACGGCTACGGACTTTGAGCCAGTCAATCAGGTCGCGTTTCCCGGCCACATATCCTCCGACAACCCCAATCGCTTTGGAGAGCGTGCCAATCTGGAAATCAATTTTATCTGATAAGCCAAAATGTTTGACGGTACCTGCTCCGTCGCCAAGAACACCTGATCCATGGGCATCGTCCACATAGGTGATCAAATCGAATTCCTCGGCGATCTCCACGATTTCCGGCAGCTTGGCAATATCGCCGTCCATGGAAAAAACACCATCGGTGATCACCATGATCTTATTGTATTTGCCTGAGTCTCTCGCTTCTTTGGCTTTTGTCCGCAAATCCTCCATGTCGGAATGATTGAAACGGATGATGGCCGCACGGGAAAGGCGGCAGCCGTCGATGATGGAGGCATGGTTGAGTTCATCGGAAAGAATGGCATCATTCTTGTCCATGACAGCGGAAATCGCCGCCATGTTGCAATTGAAGCCCGACTGATAGGCGATAGCGGCTTCCGTCTTCTTGAACTGGGCAAGTTTTTCCTCCAGTTCAAGATGGATTTCAAGTGTTCCATTGATTGTCCTTACCGCACCTGCTCCAACGCCATAAGTATTGACGGCTTCAATTGCAGCCTTTTTCAGCCTTTTATCGGTAGCCAGGCCAAGATAATTGTTGGATGATAAATTAACAAGTTCCCTGCCGTTTATTTTAATCAACGGGCCATTTGCGCTTTGCAGCGGATCGATTACATTATAGAGACCCTTTGCTTTTAACTCTTCCAGGTTTTCATTTAAAAATTGCTCCAACTGTTTGCTGGACATGAAGATACCTCCTCGATATACATTTGTCTTTTTCACAAGGACATTAAAATATTGATTTATGACTGATATAATATGGGTTTTACAAAATATACTTTAACATATTTTATGCGAATGTACACTCATGAGAGACACAAAAAGAACAAAAAGAAGAAGACAGCCGCTGCCTTCTTCTTAGTCATGATGAATATGCTATTTTTTATCCTTGCGGAGCTTGAATTTAAACCGCTTTGGCAATTGGCGCCTCCTGATTGGAAACCGGGGATCCTTTTCCTTGAAGAAACGAACCACCACATACAGGATATAGGTGGCAAGCGCCGCATAAAAGAAAATGGGCACCTGTTCGAAACGTGCTTTTGCAAAAAGATACACCATATAAAACAGGAATAATGTGATAAGGACACCGTATTTCGGCAGCCCAACTTTTTTATAGCTGGGAATTTTAATTGTGCTGACCATCATAAACGCAAGCGCAAAGAAAATGATCAGGAAGACCAGGACCGGGATCCTGTTGGCGAACATCACCAAAAAGGTGACGATTCCGCCGGCAAGGGTAATGGGAATCCCCTTAAAATGCTTTAACGATTCGGTAGGAGCGGTAATATTGAACCTTGCCAGGCGGTAAGCTCCGAATAACGGGAACAAACCAGCCATGAAGACTCCGTATATTCCAAAATCATCAAAGTACGTATGAGCGGCCAGGAAGGCAGGCACGACGCCAAACGAGACGATATCGGCCAGGGAATCAAGCTCCTTCCCCAATTCGTTGGAAACACCGAGGATTCTCGCCACCCGGCCATCAACTGCATCCAGCATGATGGCAATGAATATCAGGATAACGGCATTCCGGTAATCGCCATTGATAATATAGCTGATTGCCAGGAACCCGCAAAATAAATTTCCAAATGTGAGCAGATTAGGTATATGTCTTTTCATATCGCACGCCTTTCTATTGTCAAAATAAGCATCAATCTATCATAATCTCTTATTCCCTGTTTTCCAGCCAATAATGTTAAAGAATGTCGATAATGAGTCCCGGATTTTTCCTGTCTTCCCATTATATTCGATTCTGTCCCGGTAATAAAACCTCTTTTATTCAAAAAAAATAGCAGCGTCTATTCGCCGCCGCTATATTTCTATTATTTTACAAGCATTTCTTCTATTTCTCTTGCAAGCTGCTCCGCACCTTCCCGGCTGAGAACGATTTTACCGCCGGCGAATTCATAATTATCCTGGCTGACGTTCCCGGTCATCATGCAAGTTTTGTCTGGCTGGTATTTTTGGAGGATGATCGTATCTTCATCCACAAAAATTTCAAGCGGGTCATTTTCCTGGATCCCCATTTTTTTGCGAAGCTCCATCGGAATGACGATACGGCCAAGCTGGTCTGTTTTGCGCACAATCCCAGTCGCTTTCATATCTATTCCTCCTTTCCTAAGACAATTATAGCAAACAGAGGGATATTTTTACATTATAAATGATTCTTTCGTCCCGGTTTTTCCTTATGCGCGGCAGGTTGCTTATGATTCATCCAATATAAAACACTGGTATGAAACGCTGCGTTTTAGTATTATCGAATAATGAGCAATTTTATTTAACCTATAAAAGCGAGGAAAAAATAGATGAGTTTATTGACCGTAGAGAAATTAAGCCATACATTTGGCGACCGAACTCTTTTCAAAGATGTATCCTTCCGCCTCCTGGCTGAAGACCATGCGGGGCTGGTAGGCGCAAACGGCGTTGGCAAATCAACCCTCATGAACATCATTACCAACCAGCTGATTCATGACAGCGGAAAAGTCGAGTGGACACCAGGGACACATTACGGATACCTTGATCAGCATACCGTCCTGACACCTGGGCGCACTATCCGCGATGTTCTGAACGATGCCTTCCTTCCCCTCTTTAAAAAGGAAGAAGAATTAAATGAAGTAACAAGTAAAATGGCAGATGCCTCCCCTGAGGAGCTGGAAGAGCTGCTCGAG
Organism: Bacillus sp. FJAT-27251; assembly: GCF_001273925.1. Lineage (GTDB taxonomy): Bacteria > Bacillota > Bacilli > Bacillales > Cytobacillaceae > Mesobacillus_B. The sequence goes on from NZ_LIGG01000001.1 coordinate 4,086,776, forward strand.
CAGATGGCAGCCATCCAGGACGAGCTTGATGCCGGCGGTTTTTACACGCTGGACATGAAAGTTGAAGAAGCAGCCCGCGGCCTTGGCATCGATGCAATCGGGCTTGACCGTGACGTAGCCGCATTGAGCGGCGGGCAGCGGACAAAAGTCCTGCTTGCCAAGCTTTTGCTGGAGCAGCCAAAAGTGCTGCTCCTCGACGAGCCGACCAACTACCTGGATGTTGAGCATATCCGCTGGCTGTCTTCCTACCTCAAAGAGTATCCGTACGCGTTCATGCTGATTTCTCATGACACCGAGTTCATGAACTCCGTTTCCAATGTGATTTTCCATCTGGAATTCTCCAAGCTGTCCCGTTATACGGCAACATATGAGAAATTCCTCGAGCTCGCGGAAATCAATAAGAACCAGCATCTTAATGCCTATGAAAAACAGCAGGAATTTATTAAAAAGCAGGAAGACTTCATCGCCAAAAACAAGGCGCGATATTCTACCACAGGTCGGGCAAAGAGCCGCCAGAAACAGCTGGACCGGATGGAGCGCATCGACCGCCCGGAAACAGCACTCAAGCCAACCTTCGAGTTCAAAGAGTCCCGTAGCAGCAGCCGGTATGTGTTTGAAGGCACCGATTTTGAAATCGGCTATACACATCCCCTGCTTCCGAAACTGTCGATGACAATCGAGCGCGGAGAGAAAATTGCCCTTGTTGGCATGAACGGTGTCGGAAAGTCGACGCTCTTAAAAACCATTCTTGGCAAAATCCCTGCGTTAAGCGGGAAAATCGAGCGCGGGGATTTCCTGTATCCTTCCTATTTTGAACAGGAAGTCAAAGCCAGGGACATTACCCCGATTGACGATGTCTGGAGCGCGTTTCCGAGCCTTGACCAGCACCAGGTAAGAGCTGCCCTGGCCCGCTGCGGATTGAAAAACGAGCATATTTCCCGCCCCCTCCCGCAGCTGAGCGGCGGAGAACAGGCGAAAGTGCGCCTCTGCAAGCTCATGATGGAAGAAAGCAACTGGCTGCTGTTCGATGAGCCGACCAACCACCTGGATGTCACAGCCAAGGAAGAACTGAAGAAAGCAATGAAAAACTTCAAGGGAACGATTGTCCTTGTCAGCCATGAGCCCGACTTCTATGAAGACTGGGTCACAAAGGTCTGGAATGTGGAGGAATGGGCGCAAAAAGCGTAATGAGGATAACCGGCGCCGCAATCCATATGGGCTCTAATTAAAGCCCCGACTTCTTCTATTAATAATGGCGGCTTTTTTAATCGTAAAAAGCGATGTACTTTTATTCATTCTATCGATTAAATAAATTGTGCCTTCGATTTCAATACGTTATGATACAAACGTACTAATAGAAAAAGGAGACTGCACATGAAAAAACATCTTTTAGCACTTGCCTCCCTGATGTTCATCCTCCTGCTTGCTGCTTGCGGCGGCGGAACGGAAGAAAATAAGGAAGAGAACAAAGAAGAAAACACAGCAACTGAATCAAAGGAAGTCATTAAAATAGGAATGATTCCCGATCAAAATGCAGCCGAGCTGAATAGAAGCATGGACGATTTTGCGGCAGACCTTGCCGAAAAGACGGGATTTGAAGTAGAATATGTTCCTTCGGTAGATTATGCTGCACTGGTCACTGCGTTTGAGCGCGGCGAAATCCAGCTGGCCTGGTTCGGCGGCCTGACAGGAGTCCAGGCCCGCAATGCGGTACCTGAAGCAGAAGCGATTGCACAGCGTCCGGTTGATGAAAAATTCAAATCGGTGTTTATCGCACAAAGCGACCTGGATGTATCCTCTTTGGAAGACTTAAAAGGCAAAACCTTTACATTTGGAAGCGAAAGCTCCACTTCCGGCCATTTGATGCCACGGTACTTCATGACAGAAGCGGGCATTAATCCGGACCAGGACCTTGATGGCAACCCAAATTATTCCGGTTCCCATGATAAAACCTATAAACTGGTCGAATCCGGTGCCTTCCAGGCAGGCGCACTGAATATTTCGGTCTGGGAAGCAGCCGTGGCCGAGGGCAGTGTCGATCCTGATAAAGTGAAGGTGTTCTATACTACGCCAGAGTATTATGACTATAACTGGACAGTCAATAAAATGGATGAAGAAACGAAGACGAAGCTGACCGAAGCGATTCTCTCGATGAAAGCCGGCGATAATGAAGTCATGGACCTGCTGGCAGCGGAGCAATTCATTCCGACCAATAATGACAACTATAAAGCCATTGAGGAAGTTGCCAGAGAACTAAAGATTATCAAGTAGGTGACACCGCGTGTCTGAACATAACATGATAGAAGTGAATTCAATAGAGAAACGTTATGAGAGGAAGATAGCATTATCTTCCCTTTCTTTTGTTGTAAAAAAAGGCGAACTCGTTGCCCTTATTGGGCCGAGCGGAGCCGGGAAGACGACGCTCCTCAATCTGCTCGCCTCCCTTCTGGAGCCTGACAGCGGTGAACTGCAGGTAGATGGAAAGCCCCTCAGCCAATATGCCGACCGCAAGGAAAGAGCACGTAAGATTGGCATGATCCGCCAGCAATTCGACCTGGTCGGCCAGCTGGCGGTGGTCCATAATGTCCTCGCGGGACGGCTGGCGGAATGGAGCCTGTTAAAATCGTTTGCTTCCTTGTTTATTCCTCAGGAAAAAGACAAGGCGGAAGATGCATTGAAGCGGGTCGGTCTTGCTGACAAGCTGTATGAGCGTACTTCCAACCTTTCAGGCGGCGAACAGCAGCGCGTAGCCCTAGCCCGCCTGCTGATGCAAAAACCGGAGGTCATCCTCGCTGACGAACCTGTCGCCTCGCTTGATCCCGCCCGCTCCGAAGACATCCTTGCGATGCTCACCGGGCTTGCCAAGCAGGAAAACCAGACAGTGGTAGCCAGCCTGCACTCGGTTGAATATGCCAGGAAGTATTTCACAAGATTGATTGCCCTGAAAAATGGCGAAATCTTTTTTGACCTGCCTTCACAACAGGTGACAAATCAGCAGCTTCAGGAGCTTTACCAGCTAAAGGAGCTTAACTGACATGCTATCTTTCGACCTTCATAAAAGAAAGCTCCTAACCGCCTTTTTGCTGCTCCTGTTCTTCTGGAGCCTTTTTGGGGTCAACTGGCAGGAAGGTGTTTTGCACTCAAGCGGGATTGCCACGGCCATGGAGATTTTTGCGGCCATGTTGCAGCCTGACCTGTCGGCAGACATCATCAGGCTGGCGGTCCATTCGTCGTGGATCACCCTTGCCTATGCCACTGCCGGCATCTCTCTCGCACTGATTCTTGCGCTAGTTTTCGGGATTCTCGCCTCAGGCGTCCTTGCAGGCGGGAACAAATCAAGGAAGATGATGAAAGGGTTCTTTCGCGGCGTCCTTGGCTTTATGCGTGCCATTCATGAACTTGTCTGGGCATGGCTGTTCGTCGCCTCCTTCGGGCTGACGCCTTACGCGGCCGTCTTTGCGCTTGCCATTCCGTATGGCGGCATACTTGGCAGGATTTTTGCCGACATGATCAACGACGTGCCCGAGGAGCCCATCCGGGCACTAAGGGCCGCTGGGGCCTCAAGGCTCCAATGCCTGTTTTACGGCTATTTGCCGAGTGTAAAGGCCAGCATGATCAGCTACACGATGTACCGGTATGAATGCGCGGTCAGGTCTTCGGCCATCATGAGCTTTGTTGGCCTTGGAGGCCTTGGCTACCAGATTCAGCTGTCTCTCGATGACCTGCATTATGATGAAGTGTGGACCTTCATGTACTTCCTCATCCTGCTTGTCATCCTGATCGACGGTTGGAGCAATATGCTTAGAAAGAGGATGGCATTATGAGAAAACGGACCTTCAACTTTACCACGCTTTCTGTTCTTGCCTTCTTCCTTCTGATCGGGGCTTCCTGGTATCAGGTTATTGGAGTGGAAAAGGCCAGCCTTGCCTCCTTGTTTTCAAACGACAACCTGCAATATGCGAAAAAGTTCTTCAGCGGCCTTTTTGGCATCGGGCAGACCGAAGTGGCGTTTCTTAACAAAGACAGCTGGTCAGATGCGTTCAGGCTGACGATTGAAACCCTGCAGATGAGCATCATGGCGATTGGCTTTTCGACCATCGTCATGTTCCTTACGGTGATCCCGGCAGCGCGCAACGTGGCCGACGGAAGCCTGACTCTTACAAGGAAATGGTACCGCTGGATTGTGTTTGGGCTGATCCGGATCAGCTATATATTCAGCCGGGCCATTCCCGAGCTGCTCTGGGCAATGATCGTCATTTTCATATTCAAGCCAGGAATCCTCCCTGGAGCAATCGCGCTTGCACTCCACAACTTTGGCATTCTCGGCAAGCTGTGTGCGGAAGTAATCGAGGACAGTGACCCACGCCCTGTCAGGAACCTCGCGTCCGCTGGGGCTTCGCGTCCGCAGTTATTGCTCTACGGAGTGCTCCCGACCGTATTGCCGAAGTTTTTGACCTATATCTTGTACCGCTGGGAAGTCATCATAAGGACAACAATTGTCGTCGGCTTTGTCGGCGCAGGCGGGCTCGGCCAGCAGTTCAAGCTGAGCATGAGCTTTTTCCACTATACCGAAATCACTCTGCTGCTGATCTGTTACCTGATCCTGGTCATCATCGCCGACTACATCTCCGAAAAATCAAGGTTTTTTGTAAAATAAAAAGCTGGGCGCTACTGCCCGGCTTTTGTCATTTTAAAAAATTTTTGCACTTGGATACCTGTTCGTTCCCGCGCATTTGCTTATTCAGCCACTTTTTGTTCTTCCCCGCCAAACCCTAGTTCAGCGTCAATCATCTCGTCCAGCCGGATGATGCTTTCACGCGCCCGCTCTTTATTTATCGTCCGGTAATGATGGGCCCCGCCTTCTTCCTCGTCCTTCTCATCCGCCCATTTAACCACCTTTTGCAGTGTCGTCCGTTCAATATCATTGGTTGGCAGGAAGGAATCGGTATGAAAAAGAATGGCAAGTGCCGTCGTTTTAGCCCGAATCGGGTTTTCTCCCAGACGGATCAGAAGCTTATGGGCACGTTCCGCCCCCTTGATTGGATGAATATCATTCTGCTTATACAGCTCGTAGTCCCACTTCCCGTTCCGATACCATGTAAAATGGCCGATATCATGAAGAAATCCGGCTTTCGCAGCAATATCCACGTCCACCCCGTATTCCTTGGCGAGGTGGAAGGCGTGGTAGGCAACGGCGATGGCATGGGCAAATCCCGAGCGCTTCACATACTTTTGAGTGATATGGTGTTCGAATAAATTCAGAAGCGTCACATCCCGCATTGAATTTCCTCCTTGTTTTTAATCTTATGCTATCATATGGCAAGTCCCCTCGTCGGGGAACCAATTCGCCATCCCGGCAGGAAAATTTGGATTTGTGTGAGAATAACACAAACTGCACGGCTTCTCAACCTTTTTGTGTTATTTTCTCGCATTTAACTCATGCTTATATCCCAAGATATTTTTCCCCTTCTTTACCCAGAAACAAACAGGATCTTGATGTCTGGCAGAGGGCCATGCGCCCGTCACTCAGGCAATCAGGCGAGACAGGACAATTTTCCCATTTTATTTCCATTCGGTTTGTCCTTCATTTCCACGGGTAAATAAAGAGTGCAAGGCCAAAACATAACAGGAGGGACTGGTTAAATTGCAAGATTTAACGGCGACTTCAGGATTAGTCTTTGGCATTGCAATCTGTGAGGGTTTTGCCGACAGGGCGATTGGCACCTTGGCCATGAATCGATATATTTAAAATCGATACCTCCCCATCAGGCACTCCTATCACATGTCCTAATTAACGGGACAGAAAAAAGGTGCGAACCGAATGGTTTGCACCTTTTTTCTGTTTTCAGCCTTGTATTTTTAAAGGATTCAAAATAGTGAAAATCCTGGTAAAAAGAGGATGTTTCCCTGATGTTACCCAAAGGTATGGATAAATAGATTAATGAGAAAGGAGCAATGCAGTTGAAAAAGAAATGGCCTTTACTCGCATCTACCCTATTTGCCTCAGGAATGATTGTCGCAGGATGTTCAGCTGAGGAAGATCCGGCACCTCCCGCAGATGATCCGGTAATCGAAGAAGATCAAGCCCCTGAAGAGAATCAGGTGCCTGAAAATAACGGTAACGGCAACAACCTCGGTGACCCTGACACAGACGGAGGCACTACCAATGATGGTACTACAAATGATGGTACCAATGGCGGCAGCCCGGATGGCGGGATGAATGGCGGCGGAACGAACGGTGAAATGAATGGTGATGTTGAAGCTCCTGAAGATGGCGGAACGGACAGCGAAGAGTTTGAAACAGAAGACTAACGTAAAAAAACCCTTTCCCATAAACGGAAAGGGTTTTTACGTTTTATGGATTTGTCGACCAAAGGCCGGTCGTTTTTACGAACACCCGAGGATGAAGCTTCAGCTGTGCGACCATCATTTCGGCCAGGTCCTCTGGCTGCATCACGTTCTCGGTATTTTCGCCAACCAGCTTGTTTTCGACAGCAAGGTCTGTCGCCACTGTGCTTGGCGTCATTGCTGTCACCCTGATATTATGCTTCCTGACTTCCATGAGCAGGGACTCTGTCAAGCCAAGTACCCCGAATTTCGAAGCGCTGTAGGCACTTGTAACCGGCGCCCCCTTCTGGCCCGCAGTCGAGGAGATATTGATAATGTCGCCCGATTTCTTTTCCATCATTCCCGGAAGGACCGCCCTGGTTACATAATAGGTTCCCAGCAGGTTGACCTGGATGATTTGTTCCCACTCCTCGGGGTCAAGTTCGAGGAATCCGCCAAATTTGGCGATACCCGCATTATTGATCAGAATGTCTATTGAGCCTAGTTCGGAAGTGATATGTTCAACTGCATTCTCAACAGATTGCCGGTCACCCACGTCTGCCGCTGCCCCCGAAACATTGACTCCATACTGTTCCAGTTCAGCTGTGACTTTTTCCAGGTTGTCCATATTCTTGCCAAGCAGGCCGAGATGGACTCCCTCCGCGGCAAGCGCTATGGCTGCAGCCCGGCCAATCCCCCTTCCTGCCCCGGTGATCAATGCTGTTTTGCCTTTTAGTGATTGCATTTTAAAACTCCTTTCAGTACAGCGTTAAGAATGCCTGATTGCATCCTACAAGCTAGTTTACCCAAAAGTTGGCGTGCTGTCTCGATTGGAGATTCCCGTACAATAAGCTGCAGTTCTATTTCAACAAGCCGTATAAACGCAAGTTTCCCGGAGCTCTCTCCTCTTTTTTGCGCCAACAAGCCCTGTTAACGCAATTTCCCCCTGACTCTCTCTTCTTTTTTGCGTCAACGAGCCCTATTGGCGCAATATACCGTAGCTCCCTCTTCTTTTTTACGTTAACAAGGCCTGTTAACGTAAATGTTCCCGGAATTCCCTCTTCTTTTTGCGTTAACAGGCCCTATTGGCGGAATTCACTGCACTTTTCTACTCTCTTTTGCTCCAACAAGCCGTAACGGAACAGAGACACCTAAATCACAATCCCATTTTTCAACTTAAAAACAAGCACAAACAAAAACCGGCCGCATGTGCGGCCAGCCTGATTCCTCTTTATAGCGGCAGAAGCTGAACTGTCTGCCTGTTTTTTAATTGATTAATCATATCTAACCATTCTTGCGGCTTATTATCCAACACAGAATAATAGACCGTCAGGAAATCGACGATTTGGGCAGCCGGCAGTTCCTTAATAGAGCTGTCGAGTGGCATGAAGCATAAATCGAGCCCTTCAACGGCAGTACCGTCATTTTCCCAGGATGGATGGACATAGGTAAAGTCCAGACGTTCATACCCAAGATGCGACAACACTTCCCGGCGCACATATGGATTCATTGTTTTGACCCCGCCAAAGTCGTGATCGCCCCGGCGGTACGGGTCATAAATCTCCGCAAACATCCCAAACAACTCGACCCCCTGTTCCTGCGCCAGGCTGCTGAGGTCTTCCATACGTTTCTCGGCAATGAAGCGCCCAAGGCCAAGGCCAGGCCGGCCGACAATCGTAAAATCAGTCATCGCGATATTCCAGTCAGGATAATAGCGGTATTCGGTCACACCCACCACTTCGCCTTCGTGCACAGCAACAAAGACGCGGATGGATGGGTCCTCAAGCGGCTCCTTCCAAAGGTCAAATTCAAGCACCTCTTCCGGCGGGAAAACTTCCTTCATCAAGTCATTGAGCTTGGCAAAAAGCGGGTCTTCTATAGAATTAACTCGGATATATTCCATGGTCCATTAGCTCCTTCTCAAACTTTCTTCCTGTTCCCAATCCGTGTACAAATCGGTGCGCCGGTCCCGCCATGTAGTAACAGAGCCGCGCTCGCGCACTTCATACAGCAAGCTGAGGTCAAGATCGGCGGTGACAATCATGTCATTGTTCAGCTCGCCTTCCGCCAGCAGGCCTTTAGGCGGGAATGGAATGTCATTCGGCGTGATAATGGCTGCCTGCCCAAAGTTGGCCCTCATGAAATCCACAGTCGGCAAAGCACCTACTGTTCCTGTCAAAACCACATAAACCTGGTTTTCAATCGCCCTCGCATGGCTTGTGTAGCGAACACGATGGAAACCATGGCGGTCATCTGTGCAGGAAGGGCAGAAAATCACATCGGCGCCTTTAGCTTTCGCCATGCGGACAATTTCCGGGAACTCGATATCATAGCAAGTCAATAAAGCAATCCTGCCCTTTTCGGTATCGAATATCCTGAAACTGTCACCTGCAGACATATTCCACTCTTCCACTTCAGTCGGTGTGATATGCAGCTTGGCCTGCTCTTCAATCCGGCCATCCGGATAGAACAAATGCGCCACATTATATAATTTTCCTTCACGGGCGATTACATGTGTACCCCCGATTATATGCATCTTTGTAGTCAAGGCGAAATGCTGGAACAAGTTCAGATACTGTTCCGTAAATCCCGGCAATTCGTTAATCGTCAGCCTTGTTCCCTGCTCACTGCCGATGGAAAGCAATTGGGTAGTAAAAAATTCAGGAAACAGCACAAATTCCGAACCATATTCCTGTGCGGTTTTTATATAGTGCTCACATTGAGCAGCAAATTCTTCAAACGACCTGATCGTATGAAGATGATATTGAACGGCAGATACTCTTAATTTCACACCCAATCCCTCCAGGCAAAAAAATAATAAGTCTCGAAACAAGGGAATCGAAACATCGAGACTCATTATAAAACATTCGCAAGGAATTGAATATAGTTTTTTTGCCTTTTTTTTAGCAGACAACTGCCTAATTTTTATAGAGGTTCCTTATCCGCGAAAAAGCCTGGCCAAGCAGGCCAGGCTTCTTTAACTTACTCTCGTATCTTCGAGCAGATGTTTCACCGCGTGCAGATCGACTCCCTTTGTTTCTGCCAGAATCTCGACCGTATGCTCCACTTCCTCTTCCGTGAACCGTTCCCTTCTCATGACCTCGATTGCTTTAGATAATTCCACTTCCGTCCACTCCTCCGCCTTTTTTACATTATATAAACCTAAACGCCCTCTTTTAAACATTAGGCAGGAGACCAATAAATGGAATTTTCCAAAACATTTGTGGGAACCGACAAAAAATCTATCGCGAAAAAAACCGGAACATATGCTTTTTTGTCGAAATTATGCCTGCCAGGAAGTCAGAAACCTGTCGCATCCTGCGCTTGCCCGAGAAATAATCTCCCTAGCGGACACCGCTGTCAATCTGCAGCTGGCCCCTGTTTGTATCCAAAATGGCATTTACGCCAAGAGGGATGCAGAAATTCGGGCTGCAATGACCAGCTTTAAGGCCATGAACCGCCGGCCTGTTGGCCAGCTTCAGGTAGTGGTCCAGGACTTCATCCAGCTCGAATGAAGGCTTGTCTTCCGTTGTGCAGTCATTAAAATCGCCAAGCACGATTCCTGCCGCATTTTGCAGTTTTCCGGCGAGTAAAAGCTGGTTCAGCATCCTGTCGACGGAGCGCGGTTCCTCGTTAATCTCTTCCATAAATAAAATCTTCCCTGTTGTCTCAATTTCATAAGGCGTTCCGAGCGTGCTCGTCATCAATGTCAAATTCCCGCCTGTCAGCCGTCCAAAAGCCAGCCCGTCCACGACGGTTTGCAATGGGGGACAGCCACCTGAAGGAAAGGACTGCTGCTGACCACTGAACACTTGCTGAAAACTCTCCCTTGTATCTGGGTCTATGCTCTCCCTGCCAAAATCGGATGCAATCATCGGCCCATGAAAAGTGACCAGGCCCGTCATTTTGGTTATGGCCAAATGTAAAAACGTAATATCACTGTACCCCCATAATACCTTCGGATTTTCACTGATCAATCGATAATCGAGCAGCGATGCCATCCGGGCGCTTCCATACCCTCCACGGGCACAGAAAATGGCTTTGATCTCCCTGTTCCCGAACATTCTGTGCAAATCTTCCGTTCTTTCCTCGTCGCTGCCCGCAAGATAGCCCCATTCGTTATAAACATGTTCTCCAAGTTTTACATGCAGCCCGGCTTCCACCAGAAACTGTACCCCCTTTTCCAGTGCCTCGCGCTTCGGCGTTCCCGCAGGAGCCACCACTCCAACTGTATCGCCCTTCATCAATTTCATTGGTTTTATCATCTGCCCGTCCCCCTGTTCAGAGGTATCTATATGAGCCAGATTTCCTTTTATGACAAAAGCAGGCAGGTGTCATCACAAAAAAGTACAAGCATATACTTGAAGAAGCACATGCAAAGGAGGCTGCAAGGATGATTAGGACGGGGGTAAGAGTGGGCTTGTTCCTGCTTTTGTTTTTAGGTGCGCTCCAGCTTGTCATCACAGAGCTTGAGCAATATTTTCCCGATAAGGACGCCGTCACCGTTTTTTCCTTTAAAAGCGAAGAGGAGCTAAATGACGAAATGCTGCCGCAGCTGGAAATGTTTCTGGTCGGCCGGGAAGAAGTGGATGGCTATATGGTCGAGACGTACCGGGAATACGAAATTATTAAAGACCCAGAGGGCAAGCTGATCCAAAAAACAGCGACCGAAAATTACGAGTATATCCGCTATAAACAGTAAAAGCACTATCCTCGAAGGACAGTGCTTTCTGCTCTTTAGACAGTAACTCCAACAAAGAATTCCTCGTACAGGGCTTTTACCGCTTTCTTTTCATCCGCTTCGACCACGCCGAACATCATGCTCACTTCGGAGGAACCCTGGTTGATCATCTCAATGTTCACGCCAATCGCTGCCAAAGCTTTTGCCGCCCGGGCCATTGTTCCGACATTGCAGCGCATGCCTTCGCCTACCACCATGATCAGGCTGAGGTCATGCTGGACTTTGACTTCGTCAGCCCCAAGCTCGGTTTGGATTCTTTGAAGGATATCTTTTTCCAGCACATAATTCAGCTGGTCCTGGCGCAGAATGATTGAAATATCATCAATCCCTGATGGGAGATGCTCGTAGGAAAGATGGTATTCCTCGAGAATTTGCAGCAGCTTGCGTCCAAACCCAATTTCGCGGTTCATCAGGTATTTGCTGACATAAATGCTGCAAAAGCCGCCGTCACTGGCGATGCCGACTACCGGGCCATTCTGGTTTTTCCGCTGGTGGACAATCCTTGTTCCCAGTGCCTCCGGGTTGTTTGTATTTTTAACATGGACGGGAATTTCCGCATGGAAAGCAGGCATCAAAGCCTCATCATGGAAAACGGAGAACCCAGCATAGGAAAGCTCCCGCATTTCTCGATAGGTCAGCTCCCTGATTTCCTTTGGATTTTTGACAATCGTCGGATTGACGGAATAAACCGCATCCACATCCGTGAAATTCTCATACACTTCGGCTTTGATTCCGTTGGCGACAATCGATCCGCTAATATCCGAACCGCTCCTTGAGAAAGTGGCAATCTCGCCTTCCTTTGTGTAGCCAAAGAATCCAGGGAAAATCAGGATTCCGGACTTTTTCCTAAGCTCGTACAGATTCTCATAGGCCTCAGGCAACACCTGCGCATTACCCGGCTCATCACTGACAAACAAGCCCGCATCCTTCGGGTTTATGTAGCTGGCTTCCACGCCCCTGGACTGGAAGAAGGCAGCGACAAGCTTGGCATTATTATCTTCCCCGCTTGCTTTAACCGATTCAATGAAATGTTCCCTGCTTTTCGATGTGTCAGCCAGGAGCTGCATGAAACTGTCTGTAATGATTTCGATGATTTCCTGCCCGATCTCCAGTTCATGGGCAATGCTGGAATACCTTTGGATAACAGCATCAAAGTACTCACCGGCCTCTCCTGTCTCCAGCATATGCTCTGCACAGGCAATCAAAAGATCGGTTACCTTTATATCATCAGGGTACCGCTTCCCAGGTGCGGATACGACAACTAGCTTTCGCTCGGAATCCGAAACAACGATGTTATATACTTTTTCCAACTGTTCCCCGGAAGCTAACGACGAACCTCCGAATTTTACGACTTTCATTTGGCCATCCTCCGCAAAAGTTTTATTTTTCATTATGCCCCTAAAGCTTTAAAGATGCAAGAATTTTCTATCTAATTCTTGGTTTGGCAGGGACAGGCCATAAAAAAAAGCTGCACAAGCAGCTTCAGGGCAATACTATTGGTTCTTAAGCTGCATCAGGAAATGTTACTGCCTGATGCCGGCCAGGTTAAGGAAATGGCTGAGGATCCTTGCAGTCAGGCCCCAAATGACTCGTCCCTCATAATGGTAAAAATACTCATCCATTTGCCTCGCCTGCCAATTATAGTTCTCACCGCCGACAATCAAGTCAAAAGGAAATCCATCTTCAGGCTGCACCTGAAAATTGATTTTATGGGTGTCAGGCTCTATATCCTTGAAGAATGAAAGGGGTACTGTAAAAATTTCGCCTACCTCGTCAGGATTTGGGGAAATTTTAGCCGGATTGGCTATTACACCGGCAAATGGATAAATGATCGTCCCAAAAGCGGAAACCATGTAATCGAGGGGGATGACATCGGTAATATCGCTTTCTTCAAGTCCGAGCTCTTCCATTGTCTCCCTGATGGCACCATGTTTTTCATCCGGGTCGCTTTCATCCAGTTTCCCTCCAGGAAAGCATACCTCCCCCGGCTGCCTGCGCAAATGGTTTGCCCTGACCTCAAACAGCACATGAGCCTCATTGTCCACCTCGACAAGCGGGAGCAGCACAGCAAACCGGAAAAAGTCCTCCTGCCCTAATATACCGGGAGTCCTGCCGCTAAATTTCCTTAACAGTTTATCAGCTTCCATGATTTCACCTCGATTCAAAAGCAGTTCTATTATACCCCAAATAAAGCAAAACGTGGAAATCGGCGCTTTTATGGGCAAGACCGCCATTTATTCGATAATAAATCACCCTTGGCTTTGAGCTTAAAGGTATCTAAAGGTACAATGGGGTAAAACAGACAAGGAGCCTCGTAATGGAAAATTATAAAATTTTGTTTCTCGATATTGACGGGACCATCCTCAGGCCCGATAACACCATTGAGGAGTCCACGAAAACCGCCGTCTCGGCCATGAAGGAAAAAGGAATTGAGACAGTTCTTGCCACAGGCAGGCCTATCCATGAAATCAGGGAAATTGGCGAAGAACTGAACATCTCTTCTTATATAGGATACAATGGCGCATTGGCCATATACAATGGAGAAGAAATCTTTTCGGAACCAATGGATGCGGAAAAAGTCAAAGCCATCCTTGACGTCGCGGCGAAACAGCAGCATGAAGTTGTCCTTTATACAAACAACAGGAACTACTTCACATCAATGGACTCCCCAAAAGTGGAGGACTTTAAGCAAATGTTCCATTTGAGGCAAAATGCCCTTTTTACAGAGGATGTGCTTCACGATATTCTGGGGTTGACCATTATCGCCAGAGGGGAAGAGGATCACCAAAAGTATAACCTTGGAAATGACATTCATTTATCGCAGGTTAATATAGAAGGGATGCGCCACTGCTTTGATGTGATCAGGAATAAAGTCAATAAGGGCATCGGCGTCGCATTTCTTCTGGACCGCCTCGGGATTCCGCGGGAGGCTTCAATCGCTTTTGGGGATGGGATGAACGATAAGGAAATGCTTGGGGCAGTAGGAGAAGGTTTCGCGATGGGCAATGCACATGAGGACCTGTTCGCCTATGCCAAACATAAGACAACGGCCGTGACCGACTCCGGCATCTACAATGGGCTAAAGCAGCTTGGGTTGTTGGATTAATGGAGTAAACCGGCGGGGTGCAAGGCGGCTGTATTTGTCAGCGGTGGGAAAATAAACGGAAAAATTCCGCTTAAATTGGGAAATACCTGTATTTCCCGCGATATAAGCGGAATTTTTCCTTTTATATTGATTTAATCCTTAGATTTAGTCCTAAAAAGAGAGGTTAGTCGGAAAATATCCGCTTATTTCTGCTTATTAAGCCCCTGTTTTATACCTTAACCGGAATTTCTCCGACTATAATTCCTTGCCTGCAAGGATAATCATCAAGTTTTATCTCAGAGACCGGACATCCACAAGCATTTCACATCTCAACCCTAATTAAATTCGCGAAACCGAGGATATTCGCATGAACCCTATTCCCTGTTCAGCAGATCTTCACCGGCAATGCCAGGGTTGGTCATTTCAAAAGGATTCAGGATGATATCAAGTTCTTTTTCTGTCAGTACATCATACGCCAGGCACAGTTCACGCACAGATTTCCCCGTTAAAATCGCTTCCCTGGCGATTCTTGCCACCACTTCATAGCCGAGGTGAGGGTTGACCGCCGTGATGATACCGACACTCCGTTCGACATCCGCCCTCAGCTTCTCCTTATTTGCCTCAATCCCTGCTAAGCAATATTCGGTGAATACCTCAAAAGCATTGTTCATGATGGAAATGGATTGAATCAAATTGAAAATAAGCACCGGCTCCATGACGTTTAACTCCAGCTGTCCTGCTTCCGATGCGAGGCAGATGGTATGGTCATTGCCGATCACCTGGAAAGCGACCTGGTTGATGAGCTCGGCCATTACCGGATTCACTTTGCCAGGCATGATCGACGACCCAGGCTGGCGCGAAGGCAGGGAAATCTCATTGAATCCGACACGTGGGCCGGAAGCCATTAAGCGCAAGTCATTGGCAATTTTGGACATATTCATCATGCAAACCTTTAACGCAGCTGAAACCTCGGTATAAGCATCTGTATTCTGGGTCGCATCAACCAAGTGTTCGGCATTGACGAGCGGCATCCCGGTAATTTCCGCCAAATGTTCGACAACCCTTGTTATGTATTTGGGATTTGCATTTAACCCGGTTCCGACAGCCGTGGCTCCCATATTCACCTCATATAGGTGAGTGCGAGTATTGTCTATTCTTCTGATATCCCTCGCTAGCACCCTGCTATACCCTTTGAACTCCTGGCCTAGCCTTATAGGAACGGCATCCTGAAGATGGGTCCTCCCCATTTTGATATATGAGTCGAATTCTTCCGCTTTTTGTTCAAACACGCTGTGCATCTTCCTCATCGTATACAGCAGCTGTTCCAAAAGCGACAGGACGGAAATGTGCATCGCTGTCGGAAACGCATCATTGGTCGATTGGGCCATATTCACATGGGTATTCGGGCTCAGGCTGAGGTAGTCACCCTTTTGTTTTCCAAGGATTTCAAGCGCCCGGTTGGCAATGACTTCATTGGCGTTCATATTGATGGAGGTGCCTGCCCCTCCCTGTATCGGATCGACAATAAACTGGTCATGCCATTCGCCATCGATGATCTCATCCGCGGCTTTCACAATCGCCTCTCCCAGTCCGCTATAGAGCCTGCCGACTTCCATGTTTGCGAGGGCAGCTGCCTTTTTTACCATCGCTAGAGCCCTGATCAATTCCCCGTGGATTCGGTATCCGGTGATTGGGAAATTCTCAACCGCACGAAGTGTCTGGATTCCATAATAAGCATCTTCCGGCACTTCCTTTGTTCCAAGAAAATCTTTTTCTGTTCGTACATTTGCTTCTGCCAATGCTGTTCTCCTCCTACAAGCCTGTAATGTTATTGGATTGTGTCATTCTTATTGTAACCGAAAGACCCCGATCATCCCCAGCAAATTCCCTCCTCTTTCACATGATTTTGTCGTAACGAACGTGCATTTGTTGTTTTATGGACCGTCCTGGTGAATCTGCACTTGTTTTGATAGCTTTTGTCACCTTGCAGGAAAATGGGTGCCCCTTTGCTGAATTGAAATAAAAACCAATTGAGTCCTGCTTTCGATACTCAGGTCTACTAAATAAAGAAAGGGTTGGCAAAAATGAAAGACACTCAATTTATGAAGGCTTACACCATCAAAGAGGTTTCAAGGAAAATCAATGTTCCTTCCGGTACCATCCGTCAATGGGAAAAAGACCTAGAGGGGCTTCTAGTGGTCCCGCGCACCAGACAAGGAGCAAGATTCTATACAGACCAGGAAATCGAACTGCTGGTGAAAATCAAACAAATGCGCAGCAAAAACCTGAGCAAGGATATGATACGCGAGCTGCTGCAAAAACATATGGAGATTGCAGCAAAAGAGGGTTCCGAATCCGAGCCTGCCCCGGCCGCCAACCTGCCGATGGTCCCTGAGAACGCACAAGTCCAGCAGGCACAGCCCCCGGCTCCTCCCAGGCAGCCGGACTTTGATGTCGAAGGCTTTTTCCATGCGCTTGAAGCCTATAAGCAGGACCTCCTTCATGATGTGAAGATGGAAATCCGCCACAATCTGCGCAGCGAAATCGTCGACGAAGTCAAGAAGGACATCGCTTCAGGCTCGCTGCAGACGATCAAGGCCCTTTCCTTATCCATTTCGAGATCCAAGGAAAGGATGAAAGCCGATCTGGACGAGCTTTCAAACCAGGTTGCGAAAGCTTCGGAACATACCTCCGAGACGGTAGAAAACCTGTCCAGCACACTTATTTCGACTGCAAAGGGAACGGAAGAGAAGGTTGGCTCTCTTTCGCAGGACGTTGCGAAGCTTTCGAAAGGCACAACCAGGGAGCTGTCCAACCTGTCACAGAGCGTTACGAAGGTCACGAACAGTACCAGGAAGGAGGTAACCGCTCTTAAAGATAATGTCGCCAAGCTGTCAAAGGGAACCGCAAAGGAAATGTCGACCCTTTCCAGCAACATTGCGAAGCTTTCGAAAGGTACTTCCGAAGAGCTGCAGGTCCTGGCTTCACGCTTGGATGAAACGTCTGATGAATTTAAGATCCTGACAGAATACATTGCCCAGAACAAGGAAATGACAGCTGCCGAATTAAGCACGCTGAACGAACAACTTGCCATGGACAGGGAATATTACCTTGAAACGATTAAACTGGAGCGGGAAAATTTCCGCGGCGAAATCCAGCAGCGTGACGAGGTGTTTAAAGGGATGGTCGACACCTTCCGAGAAGCCGCCGCCGCAAAGGCAGACGGCGGAAAAAAATGGTGGAAGCCCTGGAAGTAAGGGAGTAGGCAATCCTTTAAAGCAAAGAATCTACTCAAATTCACCGAAGTCTCAAACAGCCCAAAGAACCAGCCAGGAAAAATCCTGGCTGGCTCTTTGTCATTTAGGCCGATGGTCAAGAAAATTTTGAAAAGCGAAACCTCTCACCTGTTCCTCGCTGAAATGCTTCAGCAGCTCATTAATCAGGTTTTGGTACAGCGAAGCGTTCTCCAGGCCGCTTACATGGCTGGAAATCCCATCAAAGTCAGAGCCGAAGCCAAGGTTATTCACACCGCCCAGCGAGCAGAAGCGGTCGATATGGCGGACCACATCCTGAACATCCGCTTTTCCCCCTTCGACAACAAAATCCGGACAGAAAACGACATGCAGCATGCCGTTCTTTTCAAACACCGCTCTCGCCTGCTGGTCATGCAAATTGCGGACATGATTGCAGAGATGCCGTGAATTGGAATGGCTGGCAATCGGATAATCTGCAGCTTCGATGGTGTCCCAGAAAGCTTTTTCACAAAGATGCGAGACATCCGTCAGCACTTTATGCTGGTTGTTTAAATGGACAATTTCTTTACCAAATGATGTAAGCCCTGCTCCCCGGGGCTCCCCTGCCCCATCTGCGGCAAGGTTGGCGTTGTTCCAGGTGAGGCCGACTGAACGCACACCAAGCTGGTAAAGGATCCGCAGCTTGCCAAGGTCATTTCCGATCGCATCCACTCCTTCAAGCGAAAGAAACGCCCCCACCTTCCCCTTTTCGAGGGTGTCAAAATCCTCCCAGTGCTTGAGATGCTTCATATCCGGATTTCTTCCAAGCACTTCACGATAAAACAAATCGATTTGCCCAAGTGCCGCATCAAATTTATGCTCCTGCTTGATGTCAGGGTCGATAAAAATGGCAAAGCACTGGACAGCCACGCCTCCTTGCCGCAGACGCTGCAGGTTGGCATCAAGCTCGTGTGCGTCAGCAAAGCGGAGCTTCCCCCCTGCTTCCTGCAGCTTTAGCAAAGCATCGCAATGCAGGTCAATTATATTCATATAAAATCCCCCCCTTTTAGTACTGGCTTAGCAGATGTATACTTATAAAAATAATTATACATGAGATTGATTAATGTGTTATTATGTATTACAATTTAGAGTACAATGAATGAATAACCATTCATTTCCAATTGCAAACCGTCACGACTTTGGACTTAATTTCATATTGTAGAATAAAAGTCTGCAATTAATAGAGGTGGAAGAACATGCTGGTAATGAAATCATACTTTCTAAGCGAGGTCGAAAGGTATCAAATGGAAACAATCGTCCTCGGCGCAATGAAAGACCTTTCAGAGGCAGAAATTTTGGACCTGGATGACCGTGAATTGATGGAGCTGGCAGACAAGTGCAAGAAAAAGGAACTTATCTAACGATAAGTTCCTTTTTTTCAACAAACAAAGCGCGCTATCGTTTTGAAGCCCTATAGCCGGCTGCTTTGGCCTCTTCTTCCGTACAGAACCAGACGATATTCTGCTCTGATACTTCATCGTAATAATTGCCTGAGGGTGTATGGTAAATTTTTGAGTTTCTGTTTCCTTTAACTTTCCCCTCACAAGTACCATCACTTGCTGCTCCAGGAACTCCGTTTTGCTGTTCTGCTGCCTCGGTATCATACCCCTTTTCCTGGACATAATCCTCAATGCTCCAGATGCCATTCCCCGCTGTTTCCGCTTTCCGCTGAGCTTCACGGAATGTGTCCACATATTTGGTATTTGGCGGAAAAACGGCGACCCTTGCCAATCCTTCTTCAATCAAAGTCTGATTGAAGAGCTGGCCTTCAAGCCAAACGTAGGCAAGAACACGCCCATAGCGGTCCCTTTCCTGGACATCCAGTTCAAGAAGAACGTCCTTGCCTGTCAGCCGGGAAGTCGTGAATGCCGACGCTTCCTTGCCAAATGGCTGTAAGCCCAGCTTCGGGTGCTTCGTCTCAGGGGTATCAATCAAGGTCATCCTTACCGTTTCTTCCCGCCCATTATCGAGCCTGACCTTGAAGGTATCGCCGTCCACCACCGAAAGAACTTTTGCCTTTAGACCCTCGATGTCTTCCTTAAGCGGACTTTCCGCTGCTTCCTGGGCCTTATTCCGGCTTTCCGGTGAAATTTCCTGGTGAGCAGGCTGGCCCTTTGTCTGGCGAGTCTCCTCGACAACACCGCCACAGCCAGACAAAATAAACAGCAGTACTAGCAAACTTGCAAACAAATAATTTCTCATCCTGCACTCCTTTAACTCAAAACTCACGATTGCTATTTTACCACACAAACCAAAAGCGTGCCTGACCCCCGGTGCGGTAACGCGTTACCGCATCGGGGGTCAGGCACGCTTTTGTCAAATGAAGCTTCAGTGTTGCTCTTTTTCCATGATGACGTGGAAAAAGAAGATGGACAGTCCGCTGATGACGATGATCAGGAGCGAGGCAATCGCTGCTTCCTGGATCATTTCATCACTC
Source organism: Bacillus sp. FJAT-27251 (assembly GCF_001273925.1). Classification (GTDB taxonomy): domain Bacteria; phylum Bacillota; class Bacilli; order Bacillales; family Cytobacillaceae; genus Mesobacillus_B. Next base: position 4,106,659 of record NZ_LIGG01000001.1, read on the forward strand.
GCATATTGGAACGCTTTTGTCGCAAGCGTGTAGAAATTAAAGGGCTGTAGAATCATAGTTAACGGCAGCTCCTTCAAAATATCAACAAAAACGAGGATGAAGCCGCTGAACACTGCCCCTTTGATCATTTTCAGGTCCACTTTAAAAAAAGTCTTTGTAACCGACATGCCGAGCAGGCGCGATGCTTCCGTAAACGAACGCCCAACCTTCTCGAATCCGGCCTCGATGGAGTTGTAGCCGATGGCAAGAAACCTGATCACATAGGCGAAAATCAGCATGCTGACACTCAAGCTTAAGATCAGGGTCGGCTGCAGGCCGATTGCCTCGTAAAATGAAAACAGCTTTTTATCCAGCGCAATAAAAAGAGTGATGACACCGATGGCAATGACAGCCCCAGGCATCGAATAGCCAAGGATTGTCACCCTGGACATGGCTTTTGCCACCCTTCCATCCGTGAGCCTCGTGTAATTCCCGATTATCAGCGCTGCGGCGACAATCACGCTCGCCGCAATCACTGCGACAAACACCGAGTTCCAAATCAGCCTGAAGAATTCCTCGGTAAAAATTAGCTCATAGGTCATGAAAGCCCAATGTACAAGCTGAACAAAAGGAATCAGGAAAGCGAGTGAAAAGATGGCAAGGAAATAGGCGAACATTCCCCAGCCCTTCAGGCCGGTTAGCTTCATTTTTTGTATAGGGCGTACTTTGGAAGTGGAGAAACTATATTTTTTCCGCCCTCTAAACAGTTTCTCAAGGACCAGAATTACAATGACAATGCTCATTAGGATTCCGGCGAGCCGGACAGCAGAGCCATGGTCCCCCATCCCAAACCAGGCCTGGAAAATGGCAGTGCTGAAGGTTGGAATCCCGAAATACTTGACGACTCCAAAATCATTCAGGACCTCCAGGACCACAAGGCTTGCTCCGCCAATGATCGCCGTGCGGGAAATGGGAATGACCACCCGGTAAAAGATTTCAAGCGAGGAGCTGCCAAGCAGCCTCGCATTTTCAATCAGGGAAGCAGCCTGTTTTTCCAGAAAGCTCCTTGTGATGATATACACGTACGGAAACAAAAACATCGTGAAGATAAACACGGCGCCAGGCATTGTCATGATGTCAAAATACTTTTGCTGCACCTGGACATCAAAGGAATTCCGCAAAGTGGTCTGAATGACGCCCGTGTAGTTCAGGATTCCGTGATAGGTATAGGCTCCTATGTAAGGCGGAATCGCCAGCGGCAATACGAGCGCCCATTTAAAGAAATTTTTAAAAGGAAAATCATAGGCCGAGATAAACCAGGCAGCGCTGACTCCGATCAGAATCGTAAACAGTGCCGTAAAGATTACGAGAGTCATAGTATTGAATATATAACTTTTCAGGAGAAACTCCTTAATATGGTACCAATTCTCATTTGGAGGCGTAAATAGCTGGGCGAATACCGAGATGTTCGGCAGGAGAATGATCAGGACAAACAATACGGTGAGCACAGCCCATCCATTTAGGTGCATTTTCACGTTTCTAACCCACTGCATTGATCCAACCTTCTTCCCATCCTGTTGTAGCATCCCCTGCTTTTGACCGGCAGTTCAATGCTTCGTTTGTTGTCCATCCTATAAACCTTTGGATTCTATCGTAACGCTTTTCATTTTAATTATAATGAAAATCATTCTCAAGTCAATTCAAGATCAGGGTGTTTTATCAGTAATAAATGACAATATAGTGAAAACCCGCTGCAACTAAGCCAAGCGGCCGATTAGAACCACCGCTTTTACACCAGGTGATGCTTGACGGCATACAAGGCGGCCTGGGTCCTGTCGGCAACCTCAAGCTTGCCAAGCAGGTTGGAAACATGCGTTTTTACGGTTTTTTCGGTAATGAACAAGGCTGCCGCAATTTCTTTGTTGCTTTTCCCTGATGCGATTTCCCGAAGAACCTCCATTTCCCTTTTAGTCAGCTGTTCCGCCAGCTGGTTCTCCTTTCTCCGTTTGTTGGACAAGTTGGCGAGGAGTTGTGAAGTGGCCTTTGGATGAAGCTGGCTTTCTCCGGCCATCATCTTACGGATGCAGACCACCAGATCATCCGGCTCAATGTCCTTCAGCTGATACCCTGAGGCACCGGCTTCCATGGCAGGCAGCACATGGTCCTGATCGGAAAAGCTGGTAAGGATCATGATTTTTATATCAGGCTGCTCCTTCTTGATGATTTTCGTCGCCTGTATTCCATCCATCACCGGCATGACGAGGTCCATCAATATCAGGTCAGGCTTGTGCTTCCTGGCCAGCTCGATCGCTTCACTGCCGTTCCCTGCTTCCCCGATAATTTCCAAATCATGCTGGGTACGCAGAAAAAAGACCAATCCTCTTCTGACAATATGATGGTCATCGGCAATTAAGATTTTCGTTCCCATATTGTTCCTCTCCTTTAAATAGGCAGTTCAATGGTAATTTCTGTTCCTTGCCCATGGCCGGACTTCAGATAAAATCTCCCTTTAAGGGCTTCTGTCCGCATCTTCATGCTCTTTAGGCCAAGTGAAGGCAGGTCGCGGTTTTCATCATGCTCAAAACCGCATCCCTCATCCCGGATGCTCATGGTCACTGATGCCTTGCTTATTTTAAAATGAAGGTGAACAAAGGATGTCTGTGCATGCTTTTTACAATTGGCCAATGCCTCTTGGCCGATGCGCCACAGCGCCTCCTCCACCCTTGCCGGAAACGATGCAATGCCCGTAACCTCTGTATGAATCGTCAGTCCCAGCATCCCTGCATATTCCATCAGGCTGCTCACTAATCCCTTTTCCAGCCCCCGCGGTTTCAGCTGCCAAATGAGGGCCCTCATTTCCCCGAGAGCTTCCTGGGAGAGATCCTGGATATAGCCAAAAGTTTCCCGGACTTCTCCAGTTGACATTTCCATGCCGCCGCGTGCGGTAAGGCTGAGCGAAAAAAGCAACTGATTGACAGAATCATGCAGATCTCTGGCAAGCCGGTTCCGTTCAGCAAGCAAGGCTGTCTCCTGTTCCCGCTGTGTCAGGTGAATCCTTTTCAGCGCAGTCCCTATCTGGTAGGCTACCCCTTCGAGCAGGGCAAGTTCATCGCTTCTGAACTCCTTTTTCTTTGGCGATCCAACATTCAGGAGACCGAACCGTTCGCCTCCGGCCCGCAATGGAACGGTTGCATGGTGGGTCAGCCCGCCGGTATCTTCGTTTCCCTCTTCGATCGCCTCTTCAATTCGCTTGCATTCTATAATATTGGTAGCCCTGGTTAATTGCTTTTTATGATAGCGGCTGACACACCAGCAATCACCCTGGCACATCCTGCGTTTGTTTTCAACTGATAGCGCAGGGGGCAGATGTTCCTCGGCGGCCAGAACATGGCGGCCGTTTTCATCAATAAGGAAGACCCACCCTGTCTCAAGCCCTGTGAGGTGCAGGAGTTTTCTTAACACCTGGGAAAGCATGAATTCACTCTCAGTACTTTCGTTCAATACCTCGGCAATCTCCTTCAGGATGCCGATTTCTTCGTATCTTGCGTCCATTGCCATGAACTCCTCCTAAATCGGTATCTTTTCCCATTATATCTAATTTTTAAATAAAGAACCCTGCTTTTTAAGGAGTTACCCTGTCTAAAGGCGGCTCCCCTGCTGTGGAAAGCCGCCTTTCTTCTTTTCATATGGAGATGATTATACCGATACCTCTCATCATTAGAAGATGATTCTAGCGATACCTCTCTTCCTTAAATGGATTGGCGGTCATCGAGTAGCCCATTTCTTCCCAGAAACCTGCTTCATCTTCTTTCATGAAACGGATGCCGGATACCCATTTGGTCCCTTTCCAAAGGTAAAAGGTTTCTGGTGGAATAAACCGGATTGGAAAGCCATGCTTTGGATCCAGGTCGGCCCAGTCATGATCCTTATCTTTCCAGCGGAACACGAACAAGGAGTCATCCCCCAAGAGTGCTTTCAAAGGCAAATTCGCATTATACCCAAAGCGATCGCCATCGTAATACCCATAGATTTGGACATATTCCACACCTTCCTCGAGCTCTACGAGATTCAGCAGCTCGCGAAAAGGCACTCCTTCAAAGCTTGTTCCAAACTTTGACCAGGTTGTGACACAATGCATGTTCACAGTGGACACCCGGGTTGGCAGGCTCATGAATTCCTGATAAGTCAAGAGGACCTCGTTTTTCAACTCCCCAAATAGCCTGAAATTCCATGTTGCTTCATCGAACTGATACACATCGCCAACGTGGAGGATCGGCCATTTCTCACTTTTGAATTGTCCTGGCGGCAGCTGTTTTTCCAAACCATTCACCTTCCATTCTGATTTGTTTTTTTCATCATAGTGGTTTAGGCATAATGGATGCAAGGAAACAGGTGCTCCTATGCTCGTATTGAACTACAGGCCGAAGGTGAAATCGCCCAGCCATAGCCTCCTTTATAAAATCAAATTCATATCGCCAAATTCATGCCACAGGTAACCGCTTATAACTGCCTCCTGATAAGCGCACAGCAAATGGTGATCCGAAACAAAAGCGGTAAGCATATCAAGATGGCTGGCTTTCGGTTCATGAAATCCGGTAAGGATGCCGTCAACCATTTTTAAACGGGTTTCCCTGTTGATGTACAGATTGGTCGAGCCTGAAAGCTTTTCGCCTGCTGCCGCTGTTTCAAGGGCGCGGACCACCGTCGTTCCTGCGGCAATGATTCGGCCGCCGGCAGCTTTTGTGCTGCTGATTTTCTGCATAACCTTCTCGGGAACATGATATGTTTCGCCATGGTCTCCAGGATGAAAATCAAAATCTTCACCCAGGTAGCTTAGCCCGGTATGAAGCTGGATAAAGGCAATGGAGACGCCCATATTCTGCAGCTGAAAGAGCAGTTCCCAGCTGAAAGCCCTGCCGGCTGAGGGCATTTCCACCGAGCCTGGGCTGCTGGCAAAAACGGTCTGGTAGTAGTCTAACTTCAATGGCTTTTCGATGTATTCATAGGTAATCGGTTCGCCAATATCATAAAGGATGTTATATAGCTCTGTGCCTGCTCTTGAAAAAAGGATGGTTTTTAAGGGGGAAGATGCTTTCTCTCCCGTAATGACACCTGACAGCCCCGCAGGGAATTGCAATGTATCCCCCACGCTTGCTCCTGCAGCGGCCACGAGCGCCTCCCAAGTGCTGTCATCCTTCCGACTTGCCAGCCGGACTTCAACTTCAGTATCCATTAAGGTCGTCCCGCGTTTCCAGATTCCTTTTAAAAGAGCGGGTATGGTCCTGCTTGAATTCAATATAATCAAGTCAGCCGTCTTCAAATAATTCCCAATCTGGAAGAAGGTGTCGTGGACCCTTTCCCCCGTTTTCCGGTCTAGCACCATCATCCTGACATGATCCCTGCGGATGCCCCGTCTTTCAGGGGGTATGGAAGCGTTTAATTCTTGCGGCAGATCAAAGTCAAGCTGTGCTGTTTTCATAGTGGCTCCACCCCTCTGAAACCCTGCGCTTCAAACCTCCGGCCGCTAATGCCGGCCGATTTTTCCGAGGCGAGGTAAAGAAAGACGCCTGTGAGGCTTTCCGGCTTGGCGAGTGGATAATCGCATTCCGGTACAGCTAGCGCATGCATTTGAGTATCCATTTCCCCCGGGTCGACCATATTGATTTTAATGTTTGTTCCTTGAAGCTCATCGGCCCAAGTCTCCGTAAGCCCCTCCAGTGCAAATTTGGAAATTCCGTATGCCCCCCAGCCAGCATAGCCAGTATTTCCCGCCTCCGACGTTACATTGATGATGCTGCCCCTGTTTCTCTGAAGCATTCCTGGAAGCACTCGGCGCGTTACCAGAAAAGGCGAAAAGGCATTTACCTTTAAAACTTCCATAAAATCTTCTTCTGGATAGTCCAGCAGCAATGGCATTGGACTAGGACCGATAATGGACGCATTATTGATCAAAACATCCACTTGGCCAAATGTTTCCTCTGTCACGGCCGCAAAGCGTTCGACATCACGCGGGTGCCCCACGTCTGCGCTGACAGCAAGCACCTTGCTCCCCAGAGCTTCTGCTGCCTCCTTTACCTTTAAAAGAGAAGCCCAGTTCCTGGCGCAGATGGAAAGGGAGGCGCCTTCCCTTGCAAAAGCCAGCGCCAGCGCCCGCCCAAGACCTCTTGAAGCACCTGTAATCATGACCACTTTTTTATCTGAATCATTCATTTCAATCTCTCCCTTTATATTATTTCATCTGCTTCAAGCTTAAAGGGTTTGGAAGCATTTTCCCTCCATAAAAAGCAGGAACAATTTCTCCTACTTTAGGATGAGAAAATGGACCTAGTTTCAAAAACTGTAAAAATGTGTATTAAAAGAATAGTACGAAAATATTTTCGTTTCTATCTATAAAGTGAAACTTCATTCAGTGGGGGTTTTCTTCATCCCCTAATGAATGTTAGTCGCGCATAGCCCGATTGATTTTTCTAAGGGCGAAAAATCTTATTTCACAAATCGGGCTTTTACTGGCAGTTGATTCCCCGCTTATCCATATTGGTTCTCCCTGAAGTCTTTAAGTGGGGGGCTTACTGCCAGTTAAAGCGGGATAAATCTTTCGTTTCATTCCTCCCCCTAACCAGGATGTCATCCACTTTGGTGTGACATCCTGGTCGTGGTGCGGAGAGCTTCTTTTCAAAGCTCTGTCGTGGTGCGATGCCTTCCCTTTTGGTTTTAATACACAGCATGCTGATGCCTTCCTGTATGGCGGTAATATGGTCCCCTGTCATGGATGTGAATACGGCCACCTGCTCATGCTGCTGCAGCCATCCTATCTTATAAAAAACGATAAAATTTCATAGTTTGGAGGAATGTCCATGAAACAGTTAGCTTATGCCAAGACGTCCATTCCCAACACACTTCGTCCCTCGCACACTATCGAAAGCTTGTATGGACAAGGGTATATTTATAATCCAAAGCTTTACTCCGAGGATTATTCGCATTTCTCCAGCGATGTTTTAAGTTTGGAAGCACTGACAGGCAGAGAGCTCAGTGTAGCAGGTGATGCACCGGTAATCTGCCATGTGGGCACTGTCACGGAGCCGGCATTGAGACTCCTGCGGAAAGCCGGGTTAACCGTTCCTGCCTCCCTTTATACTTACAGCAGTGAAGAAGACTATCTGGCACTCCTGCATCAGCTGGAATATCTAAACAAAAAGGTGATTTTCCAATACCCGCATCCCGCAGAAAAGGCCTCTCCCGAGCTGCACTGGGTGGATCCGGATGTACATGCTTATCTTTGCGATAAACGGAGCATCCCTGATTTGGTTCCGGCAGGACATTATCCGCAAAGGAAAATGATGAGCCTTGCGGAGATTTTGCAGGAAAAACCGCAGCTGCCGCTTGTGTTGAAGTCCGGGGACGGGAGGCCGACATCCGGTGGCTGCGGGGTCATGCTCGTCCATGATGAACATCAGCTAAACAGTGTTGATGAGACTTTCTGTGACTTATCGAAAATCATTGTCGAAGAGCATATTGAGTATGATGAAAATATTTCCGTTCACTATGCCGTCAACCCTGATGGCGAAATCAGGTTTCTGGGAAGGTCGGAGCAGATTGTCAATCAGGAAGGCTGCTTCCGGGGGAGCTGGATTTCGGTGGACATCGATGACAAAATTGCGCCTATTGCTGAGACAGGGTACTGGGTGATGAAAAGGATTGCCGACACCGGCTATGTTGGCGTAGCGGGGTTCGATGTCCTGGTTAAGGGTGATTCATTCTACTTTATTGACTTGAACGTCCGCTTTAACGCTTCGACGTGCGGATTGCTGCTTTATCGTGATATCCAACGAAACTACGGAAAAAGTGTCATGAGACTGTGCAACCTGGAGTGGACAAGCTCTTTTGACGATCTTGTCCCTGTGGTAGAGAATTACATGGATTCAGGTAAGTTCGTCCCGATTGGCTTTCTTGATGCAGACTATGTCCCTTGCGGCAGCAGCACATCCAAAGCCGTCGGCCTGGTCATCGCCCATTCCACAGAAGAGGCCGAAACCACCCTCACCCAAATGGCACTTGACGGCCTGCATCCGCGAGAATAACATTTTTGGGGTCAGGCACCCTTTAATAAACTAAAGCGGGTCAGGCACCCTTTACCAGAGTAAAGGGTGCCTGACCCGCTTTCCCCGTTTAATGCGCTGCATCCCCCATTACCTTGGACACCCAGCCTTTTCTGCTGGTCAAAACCCTTCTCCTCGCTTATTGTAGTTTTAGATCACTTTTTACAAACAAGGAGGAAATTGGCATGAAAACGGCCATTGTGACTGGTTCATCAAGCGGTTTTGGCCTCTTATGCGCACTGGAACTGGCGAAAGAGGGCTTCCATGTGGTCGCCACCATGAGGGATCCGAACAAAAGCGACGCACTTATGAAGCTGGCGAAGGAAAGACAATTGGAAAAACACATCGAAATTCAGGCTCTTGATGTGGCTTCTTCCCTTTCCATACAGCAATTTAAGCAATACATACAATCTTTCGGCAAAATTGAGGTTCTCGTTAATAACGCCGGCTACGCGCTCGGCGGTTTTTGCGAAGAATTGCAGCTCGATGATTACCGCCAGCAATTCGAAACGAATGTGTTTGGCGTGATTGGGGTGACTCAGGCTGTCCTGCCCTTTATGCGGCAGAACCAGCATGGCCGGATCATCAATATCAGCAGCATCAGCGGACTGGTCGGCTTTCCGGGGCTGTCTCCCTACACTGCCTCCAAGCATGCGCTGGAAGGCTTTAGCGAAAGTTTGCGGCTGGAGCTAAAACCTTTCGGGATTGATGTGGTCCTCGTCGAACCAGGATCCTATAAAACCAACATCTGGTCCAGCATGGACACAATCAAAGTGGAACAGGATTCCCCGTATTACGAATATATGACCGTCCTGATGAAGGAAGTCGACAGCGGCAAGGCCAGCCACGGAAACCCGGAGGACGTGGCCAAACTCGTGGCCAAAATAGCCGCCCAGCAGCAGAGCCCCGATCTCAGGTACCCAATCGGCAAAGGCGTAAAAAACAGCCTCCTGTTCAAAAAAATACTTCCATGGAATAGGCTAGAAAAAGTGATTCTCAAAAAACTAGGGGTCAGGCACTCTTCACTGCACTAAAGGGGGTCAGGCACGCGTTAGGGCTTTAATGCAAAAAACCGGGCAACAAGCTTGCGCTTGTTGCCCGGTTTTTTGTCTATGTCTGCCTATTTGAACCATCCTTTTTCCTTTGACTGCCTGATGGCTTCGATTCGGTTCGTCACTTCCAGCTTGTCAAGGATGGTGGAAATATAGTTCCTTACCGTTCCGGTGGTGATGGTCAGCTCGCTGGCGATGTCCTTTGTATTTTTGCCGTCCGCCACCAGGCCAAGGACTTCCATCTCCCTCTCTGTAAGCGGGTTTTCCTCGCTGTAGATGTCATCCATCAGCTCAGGTGCGAACATCCGCCGGCCGGCCATGACGCTGCGAATGGAACTTGCCAGCTCTTCGCTCGGGCTGTCTTTCAGCAGGTAGCCCTTCACCCCCGCCTTCAGGGCGCGCTGAAAATAGCCGGAACGGGCAAAGGTGGTTAAGATAATCACCTTGCAGCCATGCGGTTTTAGTTCCTCTGCAGCTTCCAGCCCGGTTTTTCCCGGCATTTCTATATCCATGATGCAAATATCAGGCTGAAGCTTTTTAACAAGTTCCACCGCTTCTTCCCCATTGCTCGCCTTTCCAACCACTTCCATATCATCCTCGAGGCTGAGCAGGGATCCCAATGCTCCCAACAGCATCCGCTGGTCCTCCGCGATGACAATCCTGATCATTTTGCTCCCTCCCTATCCTTTTGCTCGACAAACCTCGGCACTTTTATGACTAATAATGTCCCGCCCTCTTCCTTGATATCAAGGGTGCCATTCACAAATTCAAGGCGTTCTCTCATTCCGTTCAAACCGCTTCCCTTGGCAAAGTCCTCTTCCGTCACACCGCCTTTGCCATCATCCTTCACCATCAAAGTGATTTCCTTTGGCGACTGGATCAGTTCCACACTGCAATTAGCGGCAGCACTGTGTTTGACGATATTGGTCACCGCTTCCTTCAGACACATGCTGAGAATGTTCTCGGTCAGAAGGGAGACGTTTTTCACCGGCAGCTCGGCATCGCAGTGAAACTCAATTTCTGCCGCCTTCAAAATTTGCTGTACTCGGGCAAGTTCCTCTTTTACCCGGATACCGCGCATTTCAGCGACCATTTTCCGGACTTCATTCAGAGCCGTCCGTGACGTCTGCTGGACATCCTTCAATTCAGCCCTTGCCTGCTCAGGGTCCTTATAAACCAATCGGCTTGCCAAATCGCTTTTTAGTCCAATAAGTGAAAGCTTTTGCCCCAGTGTGTCATGAAGGTCCCGTGCGATCCGCTGGCGTTCTTCAAGTTTCACCAGTTCGGAAATCCGCTTGTTTGCATCTTCCAGCTTTTCCTCCAGCCGTCCGCGCACATTCCGGTTCCTGATGCTGAGCGGCAGGAAGATGATGCTGATCCAGACAATGATTACGAAAGGCAGCTGAGTCAAGAACAAATCTTCTTTTAAAATCAATTCGAAATTAATCGCCGCCGACATGCCGACAAGATGGATAAAATACAAAACAAAAAACGGGATTTTCTGGTTGATATTCCCTATAAAATAAGCAATGAAAAAAGCAAAATACACATAGCTGAACAAAGTCGTCGAGGCGACGGAAATGCCGATCAGCATCACGGTCCAAATATACACGGCCCAGCTTTTGGAGATAAACGCCAGCCGGTAAAAAACAAAAAAGGACACCGTCAAAATCAAGCCAGTCACAATCACAATTGTGGAAAGAGTTTGTGAAAAGATAAAATAAAATGGCAAAATGCCAAGGATGGTCCAGATATACGGAGAGATTCCGGTCGTTTTCAGCAAGTTCCAGTATTGTCTAATCATGCATGCAACCTCGTTCTTTGATATCAATATTTTACCATAATCGCCGGCACTCGTCCCATGTCTATAAAAAACAAACTCTCCTCAGTGAAAGGAGAGTGTAAAACCAGTTTATACCTGAGTTCTCGCCGAAGAGGAGACAGATTTTTTTGCAGCCTTTTTCAAATGTGCAAAGGTCACAAACTTCTTGCCTTCTTCATCCCATAGTTTGAATTTAATCGCACCAAGGCTCGCCGCCAGCGTAATCGTCGGCACATTTTGCAGCGGAACTGTATTTTCATGCACTTCTTCGAGCTTGTAATTTGGAACACGAGGGCTTAAATGATGCACATGGTGAAAGCCAATGTTCCCGGTCAGCCACTGGAGCAGCTTTGGCAGCTTGTAAAAGGAGCTTCCTTCTACAGCAGCCTTCACATATTCCCAATGCTCATCTTCTTCGAAATAGGAATCCTCAAACGTGTGCTGGATGTAGAACAGCCAGATGCCAAGGCCGCCTGAAATCATGAAAATCGGGCCCTGAACAAGCAGGAAGTTCTGCCAGCCGATTGCCCATGAAAGCAAGCCGATAATCAAGACAAGCATGACATTAGTAAAATAAAGGTTATTTTTCTCTTTTTGCCTTGCTCCCTTGCGGTTAAAACGGTTTGTAATTCCGAATACATAGATTGGTCCAAGTATGAACATTACAAATGGATTGCGGTACAGCCTGTACTTTACCTTGGTCCAAAATGGCGCTTCAAGGTACTCGTCAACCGTTAGCATCCAAAGATCCCCGGTCCCGCGCTTGTCCAGATTGCTGCTTGTCGCATGATGGACGGAGTGTTCATATCCCCATTGATCATACGGGAAGAGCGTCAAAATGCCCGTGATTGTTCCAAGGACTCGGTTGGCCTTCCTGTTTTTAAAAAAGGAATGGTGGGTGCAGTCGTGAAAAATGATGAAGATCCGCACAAGAAAACCGGCTGCAATTACAGCGATTCCCAATGTAAGAAAATACGAAATGGAAAGGCTTTGGTAAGCTAAATACCAGAGCAGGAAAAATGGCCCCAGCGTATTGATGATTTGCCATATGCTTTTCGATAGTTCCGATTTTTCATAAGGGGCAACCTGCTTCCGCAAAGCTTTAGGGTTATGATTGTTCAATGGTACAATTCCCCTTTCTAGGTGATGTTAATTTTATTATAGAAAACGGAAACAAACCTTGTAAGTCCCAGGTGTCATATCTTTTATATGATAAATGTCATATAACTATAGTAAAAATAAGGAAAACCAATCTATGCCTGTTCTAAAACGCCAAATATAGGTTAACCAAAAAACAAATTATTGTTCATAGATTGCTCAAAAATTTGCGGCGATTGTGTGAAAACTGCATGGGGAGGCATGTTTGAAAGAAACTTTCCGTTAGAATACTTGTATATTCTTGATAATTAGATTGGAAAGTAGGGGGTTTCCTGATGAATGCACTCGCAGAAGACAGATTTACAGCTCCTTTTGAGGAATTATTTTATACAAGACTGGTATTGAACGATGCGATTCGTTTTTTATTCAATCATCCTCCTGAAAAAAATTATTTTCTTGTCATTCTGAATGACCCTGGCTTTCAATCTTTGGCGGAAATGAACGAGAATGCGAAGAAAATTGAACAAGAGATCAAAAAATTCCGGGAAGATGACGCTGTCCTTCAAAAGGCTGTTTCGGCCTATCACGACCTATTCACGGGTCCCAATCCGCTGCCTGCGCCGCTATGGGAATCCGTCTACCTTGGGCGCGAGCATATTTTATTTGATGAGCAAACACTTCAGGCCCGGGCCTTTTACCGCAAATATGGCCTGAGGTTTACCCATGAAAACAATCAGCCCGACGATCACATCGCGGTCGAGCTCGAATTCCTTTCCTATCTGGTTCGTTCATCCCTCGAATACGGTGATGAAGCAGCAATAAGGGAATTGTTGAAGGACCAGCATTCTTTTATTACAGTACATCTGGCCAGATGGGTGTACCTGCTGTGCGACAGGCTGCTGAAAGGGACCAGCCATCCGCTCTATCAGGCACTGGCCCTTCTATTAAAAGACTACCTTGATCTTGAACTGGAAACTGCTGAATTTCTGGAAGAATGGCTGAGGTGACAAGGTCATTTTAAAATCAAAAGCGGATGCCGCGCAGGTTCCCTCCCTGTTCGGCATCCGCTTTTTTCTATGCATCACTCAGCTTCCCCTTCAGGATAGGCAGACAAGCTATGCAAAAAGGCTGCCAATAGACAGCCCTCTCCGGTTAGTTCTAAATAATTCCCAGCGAACTTAGGAAGACCAGCACAATCCCAACTGGGGCGATGTAGCGGATCGCTGCATACCAGATGTCGAACAGGATCCCGAGCCCCTTCGTCCCTTTGTTCAGCTCTTCTTTTACAAGCTCGCGCGGCAAACGGTAGGCCACAAAAAGGGAAATAAACAGTGCGCCAATAGGCAGTCCCAGGTTGGTTACAAGAAAATCGGAGAAATCAAAGATCGACTTCCCAAAAATCTGGACATCTGACAGCATACCAAAGGAAAGCGCACTTGGAACACCCACCATGAAAATAAGCAAGCCGCTGATCCAGGAAATCTTCCCTCTCCGGTCTGCATCATCTTTTACTAGCGCCGCGACCACTATTTCCAGGATGGAGAAGGCCGAGGTCAAGGTTGCAAACAAAAGCAGAATCAGGAAGATGACCAGGAACACACCGCCAAACGCGATTTCATTGAATACCGCCGGCAGGACGACAAACACAAGCCCTGGTCCTTCGCCTGGTTCAAAGCCGAGCGCAAAGACGGCCGGGAAAATGACCAGCCCGGCAAGCAGGCAGATGAATATATTCAACCCTACTACCGAAAAAGCTGATTTGGTGAGGTTTTCCTTGTTGGATAAGTAGGATGAATATGTGACCATGACAGAAATCCCGACACTCAATGTAAAAAACGCCTGTCCAAGCGCCATGAGGATGGTTTCACCCGTAATGGCGGAGAAATCAGGGTAAAGCAAGAACCTGACACCTTCCATGGCACCATCGAGTGTCAGCGAGCGGATTCCAAGGATAATAAAAAACAGAAACAAAGCTGGCATCATGTATTTGCTGGCCCGCTCAATTCCCTTCTGGATACCGCCTTTCACGACGAAAATCGTCATCAGCATAAAAATGAACTGGGCGGCCACCACTTCCACCGGATTGGAAATGACCTCGCCAAAAACCGCTCCATAGTCCGCATCGGTCAAAGATCCTGTCAGGCCGCGCCACAGGTACGATAGGATCCAGCCGCCGACCACACTGTAAAAAGACAGCAGGATAAAGGAAAAAAGGACACCGGCATAGCCGACATAATGCCATTTGCTTCCTGGAGCGAGTTTCTGGTAGGCCCTGACAGCATCTTTTTGGCTGTTTCGCCCTACGATAAATTCCGCTATCAAAATCGGTGCTCCCACAAAGATGGTAAGGATGATGAATAAAAGAAAAAAGATGGCTCCCCCATTGGTTCCGGCCAGATAAGGAAATTTCCAGATGGCACCCAAGCCAATCGCCGACCCTGCGGCGGCAAGGATGAAGCCAAGTTTGGATGTCCATTGTTCATGACTTTTCATATGTACTTTAACTCCTTTTGCAGTATCAAGCTGATATTTTTCCATGTTACTATGAATGAATGAAAAAGAGTAGTTATTTTTATTCCATTCAAATTTCCTGGGTGTTATTACTATTTGCCAAAAAAGGGTACCCATTCCTTATTAGGTGAATAATAGGCCAATCACTCCCCTGCATATCCTTTAATGGCCGCATTCTAACCAGCAGTGTTCCTTTACCTGTCAGACCTGGCTGGGAAGGCTAATCCTTAATTTTACTGGAGGTGGGCTTATGGCTGTGGTGAAGCATACAGAAGCGGATATCGATCTTTTGGCGAGATTGCTGAGGGCGGAAGCGGAGGGAGAAGGACACATTGGCATGCTGCATGTCGGGACAGTCGGCATCAACCGGATCAGAGCCAACTGTTCGGATTTTATAGGATTGCGCACCATTCCTCACATGGTTTTTCAGGAGCATGCTTTTGAAGCCACACAAAAAGGTTATTTTTATCAGCGGGCAAGGGCATCGGAAAAGCGCCTCGCACGCAGGGCAGTCCGCGGCGAACGCTCCTGGCCGGCCCGGTTCAGTCTATGGTACTTCCGGCCCTCCGGCGACTGCCCCCCAACCTGGTATAACCAGCCATTGGCGGGCCGCTACAAACTCCACTGCTTCTACGAACCAACCGGAACCGAATGCGAAAACATCTACAACACCTTTTAAAAGGCCCTTCACCGCTTCACCGCATCCGGGGTCAGGCACCGTTTAGTGCGTTAAAGCAACAGTGCCACTTCCCATGTTTTTATGTTTCTCCTTTACACATGGGGATGTTTTGTAGGATATTTTTATTAGGCAATAGACGATGAAGTGTCCTGTCAAACGAAAAGTGTAAAGGAGAAAGCAGCATGGCCCCTGTTCTGTATAAAAATTTCGCTGAAGCCTCGCAAAAATTACTGGAAATCTTGAATGCGATTCTGCCAGATAAGACTCTTATGCTGGCGAAAAAAAACGAGAAACATATTAAGCTTGAAAAATTGCTCCCTAACGATAATGGTATTCTTGCAAAAGAGGGGGACCTTATAGCCATTGAGGATGTGTACTGACAGCACATCTTATTTGGTGGTCGTGAACCCCTATTAATTGAAAATGCCAAGGAAAATCCTATCAGCAAAAGCCTGCCCCTGGCAGAAAAGGCCAATATCGGCTCTTACCTTGGTGTACCTGTGTTTTACCAAAACGGTGAAGTGTACGGCACCCTTTGTGCGATGGATTCCAAACCATCCACATACAGCCCGGAGGCTGTAAAAGCGCTTGAAAACCTGTCGCAGCTGTTCGCCTATGTCCTCGACCTCGAGGCGAAAGCCACAAAAGACCAATTGACAGGCTTGTATAACAGGCATTTTCTCTATCAGCTTTTTGATGAAAAAATCACCCTGGATAAAACGGCTAAGGGCACCCTCATGTTCCTTGACCTCGATGGCTTCAAAGCTGTAAATGATAAGTATGGCCACGAACTGGGCGACATAGTCTTAAAGGAAGTAGCTCATCGGATTCGCGATTGCCTTCCGGAAAACGGTTTAGGCGTCAGGCTGGGCGGCGATGAATTCGTGCTCCTGATTCCAGAGCTTACTGATAAAAACAAAATCGCGCAGCATGCCCAGAAAGTCCTTAATGTCATGTCATCCTGGAAAATTTATGAACACCAGCTTGCCCTGTCCACAAGCATTGGCATCACGCTCTACCCTGAGGACGATTCAAGTATACGGACACTGCTGAAGTACGCAGACGCCGCGATGTACCGGGCAAAAGAACATGGCAAGAATCGCTATATGTTTTTCTGACAGCAGCTGAACCACAAAAAAAGGAAAGCGGCCATACATTCTGCCGCTTTCCTCTTTTAATTGTTTTACAAAGCCTTCAGAGCCTCTGCAATCGGCGTGCCCCCGCCAACTAAATCGAATGACCTTTTAAACGTGCGTTCCTCATCCAGCGCATGCAGGATGACCCTAGCGACATCTTCACGCGGAATGCTGCCCCGTTCGAGATTTTCAGCTGCTGTCACTTTCCCTGTACCCGGCTCGTTAATTAGTCCGCCCGGACGGACAATGGTGTAATTCAACACGCTTTGCAGCAGCGCACGATCAGCGTAATGCTTGGCTGCAAAGTAAGGTTTGATCTGCTCGCTCCAATTCTCCCGGCGATGCGCCTGGATAGCGCTGACCATGATGAACCGATCAATGCCTGCCTGCTCTGCCGCTTCCACCGTTTTTGCAGCACCGTCCAGATCAATCAGCAAGGTCTTATCCAGACCGGTATGCCCCCCAGATCCAGCCGTGAAAACAATGGCATCGCATCCTTTCACGGCCTGGGCGATGTCATCCACGCTTCCCTCAAGGCTGGCCAGCACGGTTTCAACTCCAATGCTGCGGAAGTATTCCTGCTGCTCCTCCTTGCGAACCATTGCCCGTGCCTCATGCTTTCCGCTGTCTTTTAAAAGCTGGACCAAGTGCCGGCCGATCTGGCCATTGGCACCTACAACCAATACTTTCATGCAATCAAGCTCCTTTCGCGTTGGTATCGTTCCATTCTATTATAAAACACCCCCCGGCTTCCAACGTCCTGCTTCCCCTCCTCATGAATCCCGCACACTCAACACTTCCTCCTGCCCGCAGTTGGTTTTACTATTTTACCCATCGAGGAGGCCCATCAAAATCAGCATAGGTGCAGTAAAAAAACAAAAAGGCTGACCCAAGTTTTTCTTGGAGTCAGCCTTTTTCACTGTTCGTCATGTTCAACAAGATGTTTCAGCATCGATAATTTGTTGCTCCAGAACTGCTCATAATACGAAAGCCACTCCTGCACTTCCTCAAGCGGTTCCGGCTGCAGGCTGTACAGCTTTTCCCTGCCTTCCTTTCTCGAACTGACCAATTTTGCCTCCGAAAGGATGTGTAGATGTTTTACGACTGCGGTACGGCTGATGGGAAAATGCGTTGCAATGGATGAAATCGGCATTTCCCTTTTAGCCAGCAGGCGCAGCACTTCTCTGCGGGTTGGGTCGGCAATCGCCTGGAAAACATCATGCTTCGCTGCAGACACTTAGCCTTCCACAACCTGTTTCAACCGGGCAGCGATCTTCTCCCAGCCTCCGTTCATCCGCTCGCGAATGACGGCTGCATTTTCCCCGGCTTTGCTAACCGTTTCGTCAGCCTGCTTCCAGCCGCCGTGAATGACCGTGAATTCCGTAGCGCCTTCCAATTCTTTTAAAACAAATGACACAACCCATCCTTCCGTATCCCAGGAAAATGACAGAGTGTTTGGTTCATCGATTTTCAGTACCTTGCATGGTGAAGGACCAAAAGGAGATTGAATGTGGAATTCATGCCCTTCTACAGGCTGGAAATCATTTGGCATAAACCACGCAGCAATTCCTTCCGCAGTAGAAACCTTTTCCCAAACCTTCTGAATAGGCGCCTGGATGATAACGCTCTGGTTAATGTCTTTTACAGTGTTTTGATTATTATTCATGAGTTAAGCTCCTTGAACGTTCAATTTATAACACCTCTAAGTGTCATTTAAAGAATATAACACCTTTTGGTATTACGTCAAGGTTCAATTTCTCCATCGACTAAAAGACAAAAGATCCAAAATTATTATCCGTCAAAATTCCGGTCTACCTATAACGTTTAGAGATTCAAAGTTCCACCATCAATGACGATGGTTTCTCCGGTAATGAACGAGGATTCATCTGAAGCAAGAAATAAAACCAAATTGGCTATTTCCTCCGGGTGGCCAATTCGGTTTAAGGCATTGGCTGTGGACAACACTGGCCATTTTTTTGTTTTCTTCCAGTCGCTGACCATATCCGTATCAATGATTCCCGGGGCGATTGCATTCACGCGGATATTCTTTTTGCCAAACTCCGTTGCGGCTGTTTTAGTAAGGGCAATCACGCTGCTTTTCGATGCTGAATAGGCTGCCACCAGCTTTTGACCTTTGATGCCGGCAATACTCGCTGTGTTGATAATCGAACCGCCAGCAGTCATCTCAGGAATTGCGTATTTCAACCCCAAAAACACACCGGTTATATTGACATCAAACACTTCTTGCCATTCTTCCACTGACACATCGGGGATTTTTTTCTCACCGCTTTTTACTCCGGCGTTATTAAATAAAATATCCAACTTGCCATAGGTATTAACAGCTTTTTGAATCATATTCTGTACATCTTCAGGTTGGGTCATATTTGTCCGAATAAACTCTGCTTCCCCACCCATTTCCCTAATTAAATTTACGGTTTGGATCCCATTTTCTTCACTATAATCAGCTATAAGCAAGCGTGCCCCCTCTTTTGCAAATCGAACCGCGGTCGCTCTGCCAATTCCTCCGCCGCCACCTGTTATGATCGCTACTTTATCATTCAAACGCATCCCATTCACCCCTTCAATATTTTAAAATCCCCTTGTTGACAACAAAGCATATTCAATTAGGTTTGCAGCAATTTGATTCATCCGGGAAAATCTCTCATCATTTGTCTGGCCCTTAAAGTAACGAAAATAAATTTGCTGTGAAATGACAGCCAATTTAAAATACGAGAAGGTAACGTAAAAATGTATATTGGAGACGTCACGACCGCTTTTCGTCGCATACCTTTCTAAAAAGGCTTCACGGGTAAAGAAGCCTTCTTTAGCCGTTATGGCTCCATTTCCTAACCCAGAGTCTGCGGCATCCGCCCAGTAGCATAAGGCAACGCCAACTTCTGCCAGTGGATCGCCGATTGTGGCCATTTCCCAATCAAACAGCCCGGTCATTTCACGAAAATCGTCTGAAAACATCGCATTGTTCAATTTATAATCATATTGAATGATTGTCGGTTTAGGTGAAACGGGGATATTTTTTTGCAGCCATGAAGTTAACTCATCGATACCAGGAAGCTCTTCCGTTTTGGCATTTTCATACCGCTTTATCCAACCGCCGACCTGCCGTTCCATAAAACCATCTGGCCGCGAAATCTTAAGTAATTCCGTTTTCGTATAATCGACCTGATGCAATTCTACTAACTTATCAACCATGATTTCCGATATTTGTTTCCCTAACTCCGGTTGATAGGGAACATTTGCAGGAAATTCTTTATCCAGGACAATACCTTTTCTCCTTTCCATGATAAAAAAAGGGCTCCCAATAATCGAGGTATCATCGGAATAAATATAAGGCTTGGGTGCGGTTGGAAATAACGGGTGTAAATTGGATAATATCGTATATTCCCGCCCCATATCATGCGCTTTCTGTGCGACAGGGCCGTGCGGCGGCCGGCGCAGCACGGCCTCCCATTCGCCAATCCTTACTAAATAGGTGAGATTGGACTGACCTGCGCCAAATTGTTCAATCTCCAAATCTCCTGGGGGAGCATCTTCTATATTTTCATGAATAAATTTCTTGAGAATTTCCTCATTCAGTTCTTCGCCTTTTCGAACCATTATCGTATCACGAAAGGGTATCGTCATTACTCTCACTCCCTTCTAAAAAAGTTCAGGCAATGGCGGGCTGGCCTCCCATTACCTGAACATGGGATATTATTTTTAACTGCGGACTGCTGTTAATTCTGAAGTTTGATATTTTTTAAGTTCCAATCTGGCAATTTGGCGGCGATGTACTTCATCCGGTCCATCAGCAAGTCTGAGTGTACGTGCCTGTGCCCAATGATAAGCAAGCGTGAAATCCTCACTGACTCCTGCTGCGCCAAATGCTTGAATGGCACGATCAAGCACTCGTAGCGCCATATTTGGAGCAACCACTTTAATCATCGCGATTTCGGTCTTCGCCTCTTTATTTCCGACGGTGTCCATCATATAGGCTGCTTTTAATGTCAATAAACGTGCCTGCTCAATCTCAATTCGGGAATCTGCAATCCACTCTTGGACTACACCTTGTTCGGCAATTTTCTTGCCAAAGGCAGTCCGGCTTTGAACACGCTTGGTCAGGTCTTCAAGTGCACGCTCGGCCAACCCGATTAACCTCATACAGTGATGGATTCTTCCTGGTCCAAGCCGCCCTTGAGCAATAGCAAATCCTTTTCCTTCTTCCCAAAGCATATTTTCGGCTGGCACCCGGACATTTTCATAGACAATTTCCGCATGGCCATGAGGTGCATCATCATAGCCGAACACTGGTAAGATTCGTTCAATCTTAACACCTGGTGTGTTCAATGGTACGAGAATCATGGACTGCTGTTCATGCCGTGGTGCGGTGGGATCATTTTTCCCCATCACAATCGCAATCTTGCAGCGCGGGTCCCCTGCACCCGACGACCACCACTTCCTCCCATTGATCACATATTCATCACCATCCCTAACAATACTAGTTTCAATATTAGTAGCGTCACTGGATGCGACATCCGGCTCGGTCATGGAAAAACAGGAACGAATCTCGCCGGCTAACAGCGGCTCAAGCCACTGTTTCTTCTGGGCTTCTGTACCATAACGCACCAGAACTTCCATGTTGCCTGTATCCGGTGCGTTGCAATTGAATACTTCCGGTCCAATCATGGATCTCCCCATGATCTCACATAGCGGCGCATATTCCAGATTGGTTAATCCCGCCCCATATTCACTTTCCGGCAAGAACAAATTCCATAGACCTTCCGCTTTTGCCTTCTCTTTAAGCTCTTCCATGATCGGTGGGATAGACCACCGTGTTTCCTGCTGGTTCAGCTGCTCCTGATAAACCTTTTCATTAGGATAGACATAGTCTTCCATAAACTTAATAACTCTCTTCTGCAAACCTGCAACCTTTTCAGTATGGGTAAAATTCATTTTCCACATCTCCTATTCATGTTTTTAGACAAGTGCATTCGACATCACTCGGGCGGTGCCTATAACTGTTCGATTTCTTTTTGCCTATGGAAGCGCCACCAATTTGCCGTAGGTTTGGCGGTCGGCGAGAACGTCCAGGGCAGATGGGACATCTTTGAAGTCGTACTCGCGGTAGATTAATGGCTTAATTAATCCTTCCTCATGGAGCCTCATTAAGTCTTCGTGAATTTTAACTACTTTATCGGGATTTAGTCTGCGGAATAAGCCCCAATGGACACCGACAATGGAATAGTTCTTTATCAAGGCATGGTTGGCAGGTGCATCTGGAATCCGGCCGCCTGCAAAGCCAATAACCAGCAAGCGACCATCAAATGCGATACATTTCCTTGAGCGGTCAAACACATCTCCGCCGACAGGATCATAGATGACATCTGCCCCGCGTCCGCCTGTTTCCTTTTTCACGATATCAACAAAATCCTCTGCTAGGTAATCAATCGCAACATCTGCACCAAGCTCTTTGCATAATTGTGCCTTTTCAGGGCCGCCGGCCGTGGCGATTACCTTCGCTCCTTTTGCCTTGCCAAGCTGAATCGCGGCCGAACCAMCCCCGCCAGCGCCGGCATGGACTAACAGCACTTCTCCTTCTTGTATATTGGCACGGTGATATAGCGCATAATAAGAAGTTTGATAGGTTATAAACATGGATGCGGCTTCACTAGCTGACATGGCATCGGATATGACATAGACGGAATCCTCTGGCACGCTGACCCATTCGGAATACCCCCCATTCGGCAGCGGTGGAGTAGCAACGACACGCTGACCCGCTTTAAATTGGCTTCCTTCCCCTACAGCCCGGACAATCCCGGCAATTTCCGCCCCCGGAGTGAACGGTGTCGGCGGCTTCTCCTGATATTTTCCCTGGCAGAGTAAAATATCGAAGAAATTCAGCGAGGAAGCCTCCACTTGAATTAATAGTTTTCCTTCCTCAACGGCCGGAACCGATAACTCCTGCAGCTCCAGAACATCTTTTGGGTCCCCTAACTTATTGACAATCCAGCTCTTCATGAAAAATCCCTCCTAAACTAATTCTTATCGATGGGAAAAAACAGGCTTTCTTTTTTCAATAAACGCTGATACTCCTTCCTTGACATCCTCTGTTTGGAATACCTCTTCAAACAGCTCAGCTTCTCTTTCAATTCCGGCCTGGAATTCCATGTTCGTCCCTTCATCCACAGCTTTTTTGATTCGGGACAGTGCCTGCAGGGAATAGCCGCTGATTTTCCTGGCCAATTCCAGTGCCTCGGTCATTCCTTGTCCAGATGCGACAACTTTATTTACCAAACCAAGTTTTTCGGCTTCATGAGCCGAAATAGGGTCGCCGACAAACATAAGCTCCTTGGCCTTTGCCTCTCCTACAATTCTTGGAAGACGCTGGGTGCCCCCTCCCCCTGGGAAGATCCCTAATTTGATTTCCGGCAGGCCAAGCTGGGCATGCTCCTCAGCAATACGGATATCACAGGTGATCGCGAGCTCACAGCCGCCGCCGAAGGTAAGCCCATTTAGCACAGCAATTGTCGGCTTAGGAAGGGAATCAATTTGGTTAAATACAGCGTGCTGATCCATAATTCGTTCCTTCATGCCTGATTTACCAAAAGATTGAGGGAACTCTTTAATATCGGCCCCCGCCATGAATGCCCGGCTCCCTGCACCCGTCAAGATGACCACAACAATGTCATTATCATGGGCAATTTCATCAAATACAGACTTCAATTCACTCGTTACCTGTCCGCTTAAAACATTTAACGGCGGATTATCAATTTTTACAATCGCAATAGAATCATTTTTTTCCAGTTTCACTAATTGAGTATTCACTTTCCCTTCACCCCTGTTTTTTCATAGTCATACCTGCCATTGCCGGTTTTTGGCCAACTGCCATAGACGATTCGCCCTTCCCAATACTAACCGGTTAGTATTTAACCCTTTAATTTTCACCGATAATGACCCTTTTCACTAAAATCCCGTCGGCCAGTTAGCCAGCCGGCGTTCGCTCATCGAGCCATTTTTCCATAGAGCGAACTCCAATGTCTTACATAGAAATTTCCGTGTTTCCCGTGGATGGATAACATCATCAATAAGATGTTTGGCTGCTGCCTTATAAGGCGAACTATCGAATGCCCATTTTTCAAGCAGCTCTTTTCTAACTTCTTTTGCATTTTCAAGACCTTGAAGCTGGCGGCCGTATACGACATTGATTCCTACTTCCGGGCCGGTAAAATTAATTTCAGCTGTCGGCCAGGCGACAACGAAATCGGCCCCCATTGTCGGTCCACACATGTTTCCATAGGCTGCTCCCACACTTTTTCGAATCACCACAGAGATTTTCGGGACAGTGGACTGAGCGAGCGCTTGGTTCCAAACCATGATTTTGGTTGGAATTTTAATTTTTTCTGCTTCATTGCTAATTCGGAATCCTGGCGTATCATGCAGGAAGATCATCGGAATATTGAAGGAATCACATAAACAGATAAAATCAGTCGCTTTTTCGCATTCCTGGACACCGGACGCCCCTGCATATTTGATAGGCTGATTCGCAATCATCCCAACCGTCCGGCCATTCATTCTGGCAAAAGCGGTAATCAACGCAGGACCGTAATGCTCCTTATATTCAAAAAACTTCCGGTCATCCACGATTTCAGTAATAATTTTTTTCATATCATAGGCCCGATTCGCTTTGTTTGGCAAAATTTCGAGCACCTGGTCCACCATCCGGTAAGGGTCATCCCCTGTTTCTTTCATTGGCGGCTCTTCTGTTGCGTTAAGCGGCATATAACTAAAAAACTCCTTCATCTGCACAATGCAGTCTTCTTCTGTAGCTCCAAATGCATCTGCCTGTCCGGTCTGGTGGGCATGAACCTTCCAGCCGCCCAGCTCTTCGGTAGAAATTTTCTGCCCGGTTGCCATCTCAATCATTCTTGGTCCGGCAACCGCCATGCAAGTTCCTTTCAGCTGTGTCACAAAGTCAGATGAAACAGCTGTCCAGGTAGGTCCTCCAAAGCTATCCCCCAAAATGCTGGTAATGGAAGGAACCTGCCTGTTGTGGGTCAGCATTTCATTTGGAAAAAGTTTATCGCTAATGCCATCGGATCCCATGCCATCCGGCATTCTTAAACCCCCGCCTTCATGAAGATAAAACATCGGCAGCCCGCGTTTGAGCGCATATTGGTGAATGGAAACAGCTTTCCGCATATGAACCGCGCCTTCTGTTCCCGCAAAAACCGTTTTATCGCCAGCCTGCACCACAATCGGCCGTCCATCCACTTTGGCGATGCCAGCGATGAGTCCATCGCCGGCACTCTTTTCTTCGGACCCAGTCATTTCGGAATGATTAAGCATGCCTACTTCCATAAACGAATCAGGGTCCACAAGCATGCCAATTCTTTCCCTTGCCGTATAGAAACCGGCATCATGCTGGCGCTTTATTTTTTCGAGTCCGCCATTCAGCTTTGCACGCTCTTTTCTTTGCAATAAATCGTCGACTGCTTCTTTCACAATGTCCTTCTCTTGTTCAATCATTGGTTTACTTCCTTTCCTTGCGGTTCCTTTAGCAGCCTCCTTAACACTTTGCCCGAGCTTGTTGCCGGGAGCTGTTCAATGAACTCTACATATCTCGGATACTTGTAAGCAGCCATTTTTTCCTTCGCCCACTCTATCATTTCTTCCTCGGTGATTTTCCCGGTATACTCCGGTTTCAACACGATGAATGCCTTTACATTTTCACCTCGGATTGGATCTGGAATGCCAATAACGGCGCTTTGGTGGATGCCAGGATGTTCATTAAGCAGCGCCTCGACATCCTCAGGGAACACACTGTAGCCGGAGCTTTTAATCATTTCTTTGATTCGTCCATGGAAAAATAAATAGCCATCTTCATCCAGACTTCCAATATCACCGGTATGAACCCAGCCGTCCCTCAGTGTTTCTGCTGTGGCATCTGGCCGATTTAAATAGCCTTTGAATACCCCTGGATTCTTAATAACAATTTCTCCTTTTTCACCAGGACGTACTGGTTCTCCCGTTTCAAAATCAAGTATTTTGAGCTCCGTATCAAAGGTAGGAATTCCGCAGCTGCCCCATTTAATGTTATCAAGCGGCATAAAAGTATCGCATGTATGGGTTTCACTAAGGCCATATGATGCTTCATGCATGATGCATCCTTTCGTCAGATTCTTCCATTTGTCCGCCAATTCTTTCGTTACCGGAATACCAAAACTAGTGGAAGAATTTCGTTTTAGAGAGGACAAATCACGATTTTCAACACCAGGGATATTTAAAATCGCTACATTCATCGGAGCAATGCTGTACCAGTTAGTAACCCGGTATGTTTCAATTGCCTCGACTGCCGTAACGGGGTCAAACCGGGTTAACAGTACACACTCGCCTCCGGTGTACACAGGGATATTGACCCCCATTACCATCCCGGCAATATGACATAACGGGGCAATGGTGAGAAAGCGCCCGTCCAAATTAAATTGATTCCCATGGACCGTTGCGGCTGTTTTAAACAGCGCGCTCCCATATGGCAGCATTGCCGCTTTTGGTCTGCCCGTTGTTCCCGATGTAAACACAATCAGTCCTACATCATTCCAAATGTCAATTTCTACATGCTGGGCATATGGTTGATGATCCTGCATGATTTTAACAAAGTCATATGTATCAGGTGTAGGTTCTTTTTTCAGTGTCAACTCCCCAGGAAGCGGCAAAGTCGGCTCTTCTGGCAAATAATCGGCATAATTGGTTGATACCACAAACTCCACCGAAGAAGTTTTCGGGCGGACCGTTTCAATCAAAGCTTGCAGTTCCTGGCCAGCGACGACCGCTTTAATTCCTGCCTCATTGATTAAATATTCAAGCTCAGATTCTTTATACATAGGGTTTAACGGAACAACGATGGCGCCGAGACGCTGGACTCCGTAATGGGCAATTATATATTGCGGACAGTTTTGCATAAACAGTCCAATACAGCCGCCTTTTTTCACGCCTTTGCCCGCTAAAAATTGCGCAAATTTATCAACAGATTCGTCTATCTCTCTCCACGTCAAATTCCTGCCATAAAAGGAATAAGCAGTCTTATCCGGTTGGTCGGCAGCATTTTGTTTGACATACTCATGTAACGGTTTTTCGCCCAATCGATAAGTTAATGTTTTAGATACATTTTTTGGCCAGCTTTTTTGCAGAATATCCTTCATTATCGTTAATACCTCCAAATTCGGAACAATTGGTCTTTATGTCCTTCTATGCAGGTTTCTATTTATGTAATATAGTATATTCTATATTTTCTGAAAAATAAAATATTTATTCCTAATTATAGATTTACAAAAAAAATAACCTTCCCGCAAACAATTCGAGAAGGTTATTTTAATTATAGGATTATTGATTGAAAATGTTGTTTTACAAATGGAATCACCTTGTTTGGGGCTTCCACATGAATAAAATGTCCGGCGTTGGGAATGATATGGACCTTTGCCTGCGGAAATTGCAGGTCTCGCGTCTTATAGGCAAATTCAGTTGAAATATAAGGGTCGTTCTCCCCCCAGAGTATCGTAACGGGCTTCCTGATTTTCAAAAGTTGTTGATATGGTTCAACTAATTCCCGATTGGCAGACCGGTACAGTTCAAGAATAACGTTCCTTGTATGTGCAGTTTCAAAGATAGAATAAAAGTCTTCCAGAATATCTTCTTCAACTGATGGGATTTCCAGTTTCATATTCGTCATCCAAGCTTCTTTATTTGACATGGCTTCGACCACTTTTTCCCCCAGACCGGGTGTTCGCCATTTTTTCGCAAGGGGATGCCATGTATAGCCTGGCAGCAGTGACGTATCACTGATTATAAAGCTTTCGACTTGATCGGGATGCTCACAAGCCCATCGAAGGCCAATCAGCCCGCCCCAGTCATGGACAACAAGGTGGACTTTTTCCAAAGAGACCGCCGCCATAAAATCATCAATAAAAGAAAGGTAGTTTTCCCATGTGGAGCCGTAAGGAAACCTCTCGCTCTGCCCAAATCCCGGAAGGTCAGGGGCAATCGGACGAAATCCCAATGATGCTATTTCAGGGATAAGAAACTTCCATAGCATACTTGATTCTGGTACTCCGTGAATTAGCAGGACTGGAGGCGCGGTTTTGGGACCTTCATCAAGATAGGATATCTTTTGGTTGTTTAAGATTAGTGATTTTTTCATTAACATTAGGAATCACCTATTCTCTTCATTTTTTTCATTAATGGAATCAGGCTCTATTTTTTCAGTCACCCTCCTAATGAATCTGCTTTTCAAACAATACATGCCGGTCGTTCATTTTCGTGATTCGCTGCAGCAGGACCAGATTGATGGCCAGTACGGCTGCACTCAGTAAGAACATCACCAATGGCCCTACGATAAACAATCCGCCTGCCTGGCCGGCAATCATGGCGATAACCGGCAAAATGATCAGGCCGCCAATGTTTTGTGCTTCCTGGAACGTCTTTACCCTTGCCGAAATGAAAATGTTCAGCAGCACGGTCAGCAGCGTGACCATCGGGGAAAGGCAAGTAATCAGCACGAGCCAATTGGCCGTCGGGAAAATCATCTCGCCAAACAGCTGGTACCCCAGAAGGTTGATGACAAATCCGCACAGGATGAAGGAAAGAATGGATACCAAAAACGACGGGATGAACGAAGCAAGGGTTTTGCTGATGAACAGCGTCTTAACCGGGATGGGGGAAAACAGCAGGCTTTCAAGTGTCCTGCGCTCTTTTTCCCCAACAAAACTGTTCGCGGCAACCACGCTTGCCGTGATAATAGGGACTAGCAGGAAAAAGGAAGGCAGAAGATAATTGACAAAGATATAGACCAATTGCTGTTCGGCGTTTTCGAAAAGTATCCCATTTGTCTGGGACAAGAACATCTCAAGCAGCTTTCCCATATCATTCCCCAGCGCTTTTTCCACGTTGAAAAATACAGCAGAACCAAGCAAAATGCCCGGCAGAAGCACAGAAAACAGCACAGGAATGATAATGATGGTTGCCAGCAGGCTTTTTGTCCGGAATATGTCCCTCAGGTCCTTCCTGATCATGGCCTTCACAATATTTGCATTCATTTTCGGGCATTCTCCCTTACTTTGAAATAGATGGATTCCAGGTCGTTGTTGACCGTCTCCACCCCATAAACATTGTGCTTTTTCAGAAGCTCCCTAAGCAGGTCCGGCACCGCATCCCGTGAAGGAATTTTGACAAGAAGGGACCCGTCTCCGGCACTTTCCCAGGAATAGCCCAAAAATAATTTGCCTGCTGGAAGGAAATCGGTCGTAACCCTGACGGTGATTTTTGTTAAATATTTCCGCTCCAGCTCTTCTTTGCTGCCTTGTTCCACAATTTTCCCGTTTTCCAAAAAGGCGAAGGAATCACAAATATTCTCGAGCTGGTGAAGGACATGCGAGCAAATCAGAATCGTCGTTCCTGTCTGCTGGTTATACTTCTTCAAGTAGGAAAGCACCATCTTGATTCCATCCGGGTCCAATCCGTTGGTCGGTTCGTCGAGAAACAGAAGTTTAGGTTCATGCAGCAAGGCCTTTGCAAGCGAAAGCCGTTTTTTCATTCCCGTACTGTAGCTTCCGGCCAAGGCGTCTTGATGCTCTGTGAGCTCAAACAAATTCAGCAGCCTGCTTATGATTCCCATATCTTTTACACCATAAAGGGCAGCGAAAAACTCCAGGTTCTCGCGGCCGCTCATCTGGTGGTACAACCCTGCGCTTTCCGTTACAATGCCTGAGTTCGCGCGGATTTCATCGCCATGTGTTTCCGAATTCATGTTCATGATGGAAACCTCACCAGAATCCGCCCTGATCACCCCGTTCATAATGCGGATAAAGGTCGTCTTCCCCGCACCGTTCGGTCCAAGCAGCCCCACAATCTTCCCTTCTTCAACCTTAAAATCTACCTCTCTTAAAACCTGCTTGTTTCCGTAATTTTTGGATACAGCTTCCGCTCTGATTATATCCCCCATAAATTTCCCAACCCTTTCAAGGATGTTTATCTATAAAAAAACACCATGCCAATTTAACTATAAATGACAGGGTGTTCTTTTTAAAGAATTATTTTTGTTTTTTAACTTGATTTGCGTCCCAGATAGGCTTCCATGATGCGCGGGTCATTGAGCAGGTCCTGGGCCTTGCCATCCGCCACCATCTTCCCTGTTTCGAGGACATACCCGTAATCGGAGATTTTCAAGGCCTGCCGGGCATTCTGTTCGACGAGCAGGACGGTTGTTCCGCTTTGGTTGATTTCTTTTATAATCTTGAAAATATCGGCCACAATCAAAGGAGCAAGCCCCATGGAAGGTTCGTCAAGCAGGAGGAGCTTCGGGCGGCTGAGGATCGCCCTTGCAATGGCCAGCATTTGCTGCTGTCCGCCAGACAGTGTTCCGCCAAGCTGCTTTTCGCGTTCTTTTAAAATCGGGAACCGTTTGAGGACCATATCCAGGTCCTTTTCAATTTCATTGTCCCTCCGATGATAAGCGCCCATTTCCAGGTTCTCCATTACAGTCATGCCGGCTAGGATCTGCCTTCCCTCCGGCACGAGGGCAATGCCTTTTCGCAGCAGCTGGTCAGGTCTTAGTCCCGTGACATTCTCACCCAGGAATTCGACCTTACCCTGCTGCGGCTTCAGCAAACCGGAAATGGTTTTCATCGTTGTACTCTTTCCCGCGCCATTTGCCCCAAGGATGGTGACGATGCTGCCTTCTTCCACTTCAAGGGCAATGTTTTTCAGCACCTGGATTTTTCCATAATAAGTGTGGATGCCACTCACTTTAAGCATGCAGTTCTTCCTCCTCACTGCCGAGGTAGGCTTCAATCACATCATGGTTATTCTGGATTTCAGCAGGTGTGCCCTCCGCAATTTTCTTGCCGAAATTCAGGACGGCAATCCGGTCGCAAAGCTTCATTACGAGCGGCATATCGTGTTCAATCAGCAAAACGGTCATTCCCTGCTTTTGAATTTTTTTGATCAGCTGGAATAAATCACTCGTCTCTGTTTCGTTCATGCCGGCGGCCGGTTCATCCAGCAGGAGAAGCTGCGGCGAGCTTGCCATCGCCCTGGCAATCTCGAGCCTCCGCTGCTGGCCATAGGCAAGGTTTTCAGCCGCGGCATCCCCATAATCACCAAGCCCGACGAAAGCCAGCAGCTCGCCGGCACGCTTGGTGATCCGGTCCTCTTCTGCACGCTGCGATTTCGTCCTGAACACGCTTTTCAGCACGCCCGAATGGCTGCGGCAATGCTCCCCTACCATAACATTTTCCAGTGCCGTCATTTTCGGAAAAAGCCGGATGTTCTGGAAGGTTCGGCAAATTCCTTTCTCGGTAATCTGGTAGGGTTTACGGCCGCTGATGTTTTCTCCATTAAAAACAATGTCTCCCGATGTGAGCGGGAACATCGAGGTAATCAGGTTGAACATCGTGGTCTTCCCGGCGCCATTGGGACCGATCAGCCCAAAGATTTCTCCCTTTTGAATGTGAAAGGATACGTCTGAAACAGCACTGAGGCCGCCAAAATTTTTACATGCTTTTTTGATTTCCAGTACCATATTTCTGCCTCCTTTTCGCTGTCTTTGACTTCAGCAGTTCCAGAAGGTGCACATCGATTAATCCCTGCGGCCTTACTGCCATCATGATGATAATAATCAAGCCGTAGATCATGTACCGGTATTCACTGATGAACCGGAGTACCTCAGGCATCAGCGTGAGGAACAGGGATCCGAACACAGGCCCCCAAATCACTTCGCTGCCGCCAAAAACGGTGAAAA
This sequence comes from Bacillus sp. FJAT-27251, assembly GCF_001273925.1. Classification (GTDB taxonomy): domain Bacteria; phylum Bacillota; class Bacilli; order Bacillales; family Cytobacillaceae; genus Mesobacillus_B. The sequence continues at coordinate 4,137,820 of NZ_LIGG01000001.1, forward strand.
CAAGGATTTCAACCGCTCGGTGGTAAGCAAAATCCGCAGGGCTTATGTAGGCGAGCACGTGCGCGTACAAAGCCCCCGCAAAGCCGGCAACCACTGCGCCCTGGGCAAAAGCAAGCACCTTGTAGTACGTAATGTTGATTCCCATTGACTCAGCTGCTTTTTCATCCAGTTTGATTGCCGCAAATGCGCGTCCGACACGGGAGCTGTGCTGCCTCCTGAAAAACCAGATGATGAATGCCGCAATCACCAGGAGCAGGAAAAAAATCGTCAAAAAGATGAACTGATTGTTTTGCAGTCCCAGCGACTGCGGGTTAAACCCAAATTCCTTCAATGAAGCAAGAATTTCCCGGCCCATGTGCGGGATTCCCGAGAGTCCGACCGATCCCTTGGTTAGAGATTCCCAGTTCACAAACAAAACACGGATTACCTCTCCGAACCCAAGGGTGACAATGGCCAGATAGACCCCCTGCAGCCTGAGGGTAGGAATGCCAATAAGCACGCCCATTAGCCCTGCCACCAGCGTTCCGGCAAGAATGCCAAGGACGATGGGCAAGTCAAAATGGATGGTGAGAAGGGCAGATGTATAGGCCCCCATTCCCATGAAGCCTGCGCTCGCCAGGGAAAGCTGCCCGGTGGACAGCGGGATATACACGCTAATGCCAAGGATGATATTAATAAGAACAAACGAAGCAACCTGCAAATAATATGGATTGATTAGTTCTGCAAGCATCGGTCCACCTTCTTACGCTGAAATTTTTTGGCCGAACAAACCCTGCGGCCGGATGAGAAGTATGATGATGATTGCTAAAAAGGCAATCGCATCGCGGTAGCCGGAATCCCCGTATACGACAACGAAGGTTTCCGCGAGCCCCAGGATAAGGCCGCCTGCCATCGCTCCCTTGACATTCCCCATGCCTCCGAGGATGATGATCGCCAGACCTTTGAGCCCCATCGACAATCCCATTTGCGGTGTCACCGAGTTAAAAGCCATCCCGACCAGGATTCCTGCAATCCCGCCCATGGCCGAAGCGATGATGACGGTCATCGTAATGATTTTCTTGGTGTCGACACCAAGCAGGCTTGCTGTTTCCAGATTTTCCGCCGTTGCACGCAATGCTTTTCCAGCCTTGGTTTTGCCGAGCCAGAACGAGAGCGCCATCATAAGGATGACGGAGATGACAAAAATGACAAGCTGTACCAGATAGATAGTCACAGAACCGATTTCAAACGAAATTTGCGCAAAAGAAGCACGGAATGGATGATTGCCTGCACCAAATAAATGATGCGATAAGTTCTCCAATAAAATCGATACGCCAATCGTGCTGATCAGCGGGGCAAGATGGGATACTCCCTGCTTGTTCCTGAGCGGCCGAAGGGCAAACTTTTCAAGCAGAAAGCCCATCATGGCCGTAATGACAATAGCCGACATAAAGGCCACCCATAAAGGAGCCTTCAGGGACGAGGTCAGGATGACACCAATAAATGCACCAAACATAAATATTTCGCCGTGGGCCATATTAATTATCCCAAGGACTCCAAATACGAGGGTAAACCCGAGAGCCACTATCGCATATATGCTTCCGAGCGTTAAACCATTTATCAATTGTTCAATCAACAAGGCTATTCACCTACTAAAAATGAATTTGTACAAAACTGCCGGAACACACTATCAATATCCAAAGCTGGTGTCCTTTGTAAAAAGGCATTTGATGAAAGAACGGGCAGCCCCTCCTTTTAGGCGGCAGCCCGTTCTGATCATCCGCGGCCATGAATATGGCCTTATTTTTATTTATTAATTAAATTCCTTGAACTGTCCATCTTCAATGATGAGAACGGTTGGGTCCATAACTACGTCTCCTTCATCATCAAAGGAGAAATTGCCAAGAATGCCGTTAAAATCCTTAACCTGTGCCAGCGCGTCACGGAATTCATCACGGTCTGCTTCGCCAGCGTTTTTCAAGGCTTCAGCATATATATACAGAGCGTCATAGGCCTGGGCTGCAAACTGGTCTGGCTTCTTGCCGTACTCTTCTTCAAATTTGCTGACAAATTCCTTTACCTTTGGATCGTCTTTTTCCCCATACCATGGTGTTGCCACAATCAAGCCATTAGCCGCATCACCGGCGATTTTAATGACCTCAGGGGAGTTGAAGCCATTTCCGCCTACAAACGGGACATCAATTCCCATTTTTCTTGCCTGGTCCATGATTACAGCGCCCTCATTATAAAGGGCTGAAGCTAGGATCAAATCCGGATTCATTCCTTTTATTTTCGTTAACTGTGCATTATAATCCGATTGTCCCTTTTGGAACGTTTCAATCGTCAGGATTTCAAGGTCCATATCTTCCGCTGCTTTTTTCATAGTGTCAAAACCGGACTTTGTAAACACATCATCATTTCCATACAGGATGGCAACCTTTTTGACGCCGTACTTCTCAATTGCTTTTGTCATCGAAGCTGGTATCGCCAATGCTTCAGGAAGGGAGTTGCGGAAAACATACTCTCCCAGCTGGGGAATACCTTCGGCGGTCGTGGATGTTCCCATGATCGGTACGCCATTCAGGTCGGCTTCAGGGCCTACGACATTCATTTCCGTGCTGAGGGTCGGTCCGATGATCGCCGCCACATTTTCCGAGTTCATCAGCTTTTGGGCGGCAGTAAGGGCCTGGTCCTGCTTGCCCGCAGAGTCTTCAATCAATAGATTGATTTCGACATCGCCCTTGGCATTGATTTCTTTCTGCGCCAGCTTGAGTCCGCTTGTAATCGCTTCCCCATAGGCAGCACCCGGTCCCGAAATATAGGAAATGACTCCAATATCGGCCGTTACCGTACCCCCTCCGCCAGCTTGTCCCTCTTTTTCCCCTGTTGCCTGTTCTCCGCCCCCGCCGCATGCTGCCAATGCCAGCATGCTCGACAGAACGGAAAACTGGGCCACCTTTTTCAAGCTCATTTTCATCTTCATTCCCCCACCTTTTAAATATCTCAATTTTCAAAACTATATAACTATTATATATAAAAGCAGGATAAAGTAAATATGCTGGTAAAAATATATTTTCTGAAAATACTATTCAATAAAAACAATAACCTTACTTGCAATCTAACATGTAATCTTAACGCAAAGACATTGGCCACCGATGCATAACTTGTTGGGAAATGAGCCAAAATACTTTAGGATTATTTTTTAAAGAAAAGAGGGAGTTTCTTATGAAGGAAGTTTTACAGCAAGTAAAAGAAGAACTTGAACGGGCGTATAACGAGCCGGAATCTAACAGCCTTGAACAAAGCATCAAAAAACTGCAATCCGCTTTGCAGCAGAACGGTGACAGAGGTACGATGATTGAAAATACGATTACCTCGATTATCCAGGCACAGCATGCCATGCAGCAGCTGCGAAATGCCGGGGATGTTTCTTCTGCCGCCGCCTTTGGCGAAGCGCATAATGCGCTTGACCAGGCAATCAAGTCATACAGCCATGTGGACAACGACCCGGTATAAGACAACAATAGCCGCAAGGAGGCTCCTCCCTGCGGCTATCTTTTTATCTTCTACTAACTTCTCCGGTTTTCCTGGTCTTTTAATCGATTTTGCTGGTCAGGAAGCCTGCCCTGGTTTTTAAACTCTTCTTCCTGCTTCTGGTTAGCCAATTGGTTTCTTTCCACGTCTTTAAGCTGGTCCTGATTTTGTTTATTGCTCATGAAAACCCTCCTAACCTTTTTGATACTAACCACGTTCCCTAAAAAAGAACGAAAAAAACACCTGGCATCCGGGCTTATTTATACATGATATCGTCTTTCAGCGTTGCCACTTTCGTTAAGGCGGTGTCAATATCTCTTTCGCTGACCCCATAGTGGGCGAGGGCGTCATGCAGGTGCTTGACGATGGCTTCAAAATGCTCCGGCTGAATGTTCATTCCTTCATGTGCCTTGGCCATTGACTGGCCGGAATACTGGTTTGGGCCTCCCAAGGCGAATGAGATGAATTTGGTTTGATGGCGCCGCTGCTTGTCCATGTCTGTATGTTCAAAATAATGGTTTACGGACTCATCCTTCAAAACCAGTTCATTGTAAAAATAGTCGACCACCTTTCCGATGGCCTCTTCTCCGCCCAGCTTTTCATATAGTGATTGTTCCATCTTGCAGCACTCCTTTGCTTTTTGGTTTATTTTCCACTTTTACACCCTTTCCATGCCTATCTTTCTATAATTGCCTAATATTTATTACCTTCGCTTGCGTTCCTTTGATTTTTTGATTCTCATGATCTTCGATGATGGCTGTTTGCGGATCCATTTCACAAACCTGGCAAGCTTTTCATCACGCCTTAATTCCTCCAGTGTCGAAAGCCTGGCAGCCAATTCCTCATTCGTGTACAAGGCGTGTATTTGCTTATGGCATGGAATGCAAAGATTGGCCGTTTCTCCAAATGTCCCCCCCATTTCCTTTGGCAGCAAATGGTGGACGGTCGTCTTCACCTCGCTCCGCCCGCACAATTCGCAGTGGTCCATAAATTCCCTCCTTTTCCAAAGGGCCGCTTGCTGTTACCTTAGCATAAAAAGTTCCAGAATTCCTATCTTGCCCCAAAAGGTTTATCCTGACAGTTCTAGGATATACCTAATTAAAAAGGAGGCTTATCATATGGAACATGCTAAAGCACTGGCAATAAAAGGAGTCATGACCCTTGTCATCTTGTATCTTGTTCTTGGAGTGGGCTATGGTGCTGGATTTGGAGATGTCCTCATCTTAACTCTTTTACTAGGGGTTATTTCTTATATCGCAGGGGATTTGCTTGTCCTGCCTAAGATGGGCAATGTTGTTGCCACTATTGCCGACTTTGGTCTGGCATTGTTATTGATTTGGGGAGTAGGAGCCATGCTGATGAACCATAACGAATCACTTGGCATGGGTGCATTCTTTGCCGCCCTGCTGATCGCTCTTGGAGAATGGATGTTCCATAGCTATATGACGAAAAACATCCTGCATGACTCGGGCGCGGAGGTCTAACCAAAAAAGATGGCAAAATAGCTGCCATCTTTTTTTATTATATTGGTTTACATAATAAAATTATTGAAAAGCCATCTGTGATTCTGTTACTGGCAGCCTGATCCTAACCTGTGTCCCTTTTCCAAGCTCACTTTGAATCTCAATGTCACCCCGATGTTCTTTTATGATATTGAAAATGATCATAAGCCCTAATCCTGTTCCCTTTTCCTTTGTGCTGTAAAAAGGCTCCCAAATCCGCTTTAACCGCCGTGGCGGAATGCCGCAGCCCTGGTCTTCAATGACAATCTGAATACACTCGTCCTTCTTTGTGACATCAATAGCAATTTCTCCTCCGCCGGGCATCGACTCAATCGCATTTTTCATGACATTCAGGAAAACTTGTTTCATCTGGTTCACATCACAGCATATTGGCGGCAGCCCGCTTTCCATTGTGGTGGAAATTTTAACATTATTCAAATTCGCTTGAGTTTCAACGAGCGGCAGAAAGCCTTCCAGTATAGACGAAATCGCTTTAAAACTATACTTTTTTGCCTGCGGCTTGGCGAGGATCAGGAACTCGTCGGTAATCAGTTCGAGCCTCTCCATTTCCCTCAGCATAATGCGGAAATATTCTTTTTCATCACTTTTTTCCTCGAGCAGCTGCATAAACCCTTTGAGGGAGGTAAGCGGATTGCGGATTTCATGGGCAATTCCTGCCGCAAGCTGGCCAATGGCAGAAATGCGGTCATTTTTCCGAAGGTATTCTTCCGCCTTTTTATGGGCGGTAATATCTTTGGAAATGACATAGATGCCGACCACCTTCCCCTTTACGATAATTGGCACATGCGTAATATGGAAAAGGCCTTTGCGTCCATTCTTATGCATGAGCTCTCCCTCGAACGTCTGCGGCTTCCCTTTTAAAGCCTTCCTTAATGCCATTGTGCTTTTTTCCAGGGTGGAAGGGGCTACAAATTCGATGTAGCTTTTCCCTTTTGCCTGGCCGGCAGAATAACCGGTTATCTTTTGGACGGAGGGATTGATATTGGTAATCCGGCCGTCTACGTCAAGGCTTGCGACCAAATCCGGGTTGGAATCGAACAAAGATTGATAGCGCTGATGGCTTTCCTCCAGTTCGCGTTCAATTCGCTTTTGTTCGGTAATATCACGGATGATTCCTGATACTCCGGTAATCCTGCCGCTTTTATCCCGGATTGGGGAATGGCTTATACTGACAGCTATCAGGCTGCCATCTGCCCTTTTCCGAAAAGTTTCATAACCATTTACCTTGCTTCCTGCAGCTACATTTTGAAAGATTTCCCTGAGTTCTCCTTCATAATCCGGCTGGATGTCAACAATCTTTTTGCCGATTACTTCACTTGCCTTGAAGCCGAACATTTCTGAATATGAATGGTTGACAAAAATGATTCGCCCTTCTATGTCCATTGTCGCAATCGCATCGACAGAATTTTCCACGAAGGCCTCCAGCATCTCCTTTGCTGCACTCAAATCATCGGACGTCCTGTGCAGCTCTGTCACATCATTGCAGGAAATGATTACCTCTGTTACTTGTCCTTCATGAAAGATTGGAGTAAAGGAGGCGACATAGTGAATACCATACAGCTCTCCTTCGTAGCATACCTCATTTCCATTCCAGGCCTGGTGATGATATGGCTCAATTTTGGAGCAAAAAGGTTCCGGAAAGATTTCTCCCAGTGCTTTTCCGATGCATTCCACAAGATTCAATCCCAATTTTTCAAACAGCTGGCCTGCGCCATTAGTATAGACAAACCTGCCATTTACCTTCTGGAACTTTGCAATCAGGCCCTGATGCCTTTTTAATAGGCTGGCAAGCTCGCCGTGCTGGGCGGTCTGTTCCCTCTCCAGCCTTTTTTGCTCTCCCTCTTTCAATTTTCCCTCTAGTTCCAGTCGCTGGTCACGCTGAATGGCTACGGCCGCCAATTTGGCAAGCGTTTGCAAAATCTCCAGGTCCTTATCCTCCTGAAGCCATGATTCACGATGATAAAGGACAAAGGCACCTGCCATATTCCTGTCAATCAGAATGGGTATGGACCAGCCGCCCTTCACGCCAAATGGCAGGGCTTCCTCACCAATTCTTTTCCAGCTAACATCATGACTCATATTTCCGGCGAAAAAGTCAGGGCTTTCCCCTTTTCCAATGAAAATAGCCGACTTTATTTCTTCCGGGAGAGTCGGAGCGGATTTAATGACGAACTCGCCCCCTCGTGCTGCCCATAGGACGGCACAAAATACCTGGCCGTGCCAAAACTGTTCGAGTTTCCTGCTTAACGAGTGAAAAATAGAGGGAAGGGAATCCCCCCTGGTAATGGAATCGATCATTTGTGCATGAATATCAAGCATCATGCTTGTCTTGCTGATGGCTTTATCCTTAACCTTCTGATTACTCTCATGTATTGCCATACAATCTCTCCTCTAATAAACCTGGCCGATGCATCAGTGGCATCGATAAAAAACCACATTGTTCGCCATAATGAAATTTTAGAACAAGTATATCACTTGAGTATTCAGAAATCGGTCATTACTTGTCGAAATTATGGGATTAGTTAAAATTTTTATTTGAATTTCAGACAAAAAAAGAGCAATGCAAATGCCCTGCACTGCCCAATTATTTAAAAATCACCGGACTTTTCCAATCCGCTTTTTAATCGGGATACTGTAGCAGTCATCACAAAGCCCGTCATTATCCAGGTATTCCGTCTCATCAGCAATAGGTTTGTTGCAGCCAGAGCAAATCCATTCCACTACCGTAATCTGCTCCATGAACTCAACTCCTTTTTTCTTACATAATTCGCTAAATACCTGAAAACTCCTTCCTTCTTGCTCACATTTAGAAGAATCCTTTTTTTAAAAAAAACCTGCACTTTCGGGTTTAATTCTGCGGGCTTAAAAAGCAGGCATCCCGATGAATGCCTGCCCTGGCCAGCTCATTTTAGGTTCTGACAGCCATTGTCAGTTACCACTTTGAAGCTCGACCTCTCCTTTTGGGCACTGACAGCGTTCGTCAGTGACCTTTTTGA
>NZ_LIGG01000001.1:4146287-4158566 GCF_001273925.1 Bacillus sp. FJAT-27251
GACCTCTCTTTTTGGGCTCTGACACCCTCCATTAGTGACCTACTAGAAGCCAGAGCACGCGTTTCGGCCTTTTACACCCTGCATAGTTCCTTTTTTGGAGTTCACCTATATTACCAGCGTGCAGTCAGCATTTTTCGCCTTGTATAAAATTCCACGCCGTCTGAGCCGTTCGCATGAAGGTCGCCATAGAAAGAATTCTTCCAGCCCGAAAATGGGAAGAAGGCCATTGGTGCTGGAACACCGACATTGACTCCGAGCATGCCTACCTCGATATTTTCCCTGAAATAACGGACGGCACTGCCGCTGTCTGTGAACAAGCAGGCACCATTGCCAAAATCGGATGAATTCGTCAGTTCAATCGCTTCTTCAAGGGAGTTTACCCGGACAACCGAAAGTACTGGTGCGAAAATTTCCTCTTTCCAGATTCTCATCGAAGGCTTTACATGGTCAAAGATCGTTGGGCCGATAAAATAGCCATTTTTGCGATAGGCCTCATCCTGCCTCCCATCCCTGACAAGAGTAGCGCCCTCCTCCTCGCCTGCGACAATGTAATCAGCGGTCCTCTGCTTATTTTCCATCCGGATCACAGGGCCAAGAAAAACATCATCGTCAAGGCCATTTCCAATTTTGATTTCATCCGCTTTTTCATTCAGACTTGAGACCAGGGTGTCGGCAATATCTCCGACTGCAACCACAACAGAGCACGCCATGCACCTTTCACCCGCAGAACCATATGAAGCTCCAATGATTTCTTTCACTGCAATGTCAAGGTCGGCATCCGGCATAACAATCGAGTGGTTTTTCGCACCGGCCAGGGCCTGGACACGCTTGCCATTGGCGGCTGCCGTTTTATAAATGTATTCTGCCACAGGCTGGGAGCCGACAAAGGAAATGGCCGGGACATCCCTATGTTCCAGCAATCCATTGACAATATCACGGGCACCGTGGACAATATTCAATACTCCATCCGGAAGTCCTGCTTCCTTGAATAGCTCAGCCAGCCTGTTGGCAAGGATTGGAGTCCTCTCCGAAGGCTTCAGAACAAAAGTGTTGCCGCAGGCAATCGCCAGCGGGAACATCCAGCATGGAACCATCATCGGAAAATTGAACGGCGTGATACCGCCAACGACACCGACAGGATAGCGGTACATCCCCGATTCCATGTTCGAAGCAATATCAGGAAGCTGCCTGCCCATCATCAGGGATGGTGCCCCGGCTGCAAACTCGACGCATTCAATCCCGCGCTGTACCTCGCCATGGGCTTCCTTGAAACTCTTCCCATTTTCCTCCGTTATCAATCTCGCAAGCTCATCCCAGTGATCCACCAATAATTGCTGATATTTGAATAGAATGCGTGCTCTTTTTGGTACCGGGGTCTTGCTCCAGTTTTTAAACGCACTCTTTGCTGCTGAAACCGCCTTATCCAAATCGTCCCTGGTAGAGAGCGGCACCCTTGCCAGCTCCTCGCCAGTAGCGGGGTTTGGTACCTGTTCGTATTGATCCGTCCCTGCTTCGACCCACTCGCCGTTGATAAAATTCTTAAGGTTTTTTGTTGCTGTTTTTGTCATTGCTATGGTACCTCCATTGATTTAGTATTTTACCAGAAATGTTTTTTATACAGCTGCTTCTGTTGAAAACTGATATTCATAGCAAACATGATAGAGTTCCACCAGCTCCCTATGAGTAGGAACCCTCGGATTGTTTCCAGGGCTTCCGCTGTCAATGGCATCCGCTGCCATTTTATTTACGGCCAGGTTAAATGCCTCCTGGTCGATGCCCCAGCCTTTTAGATTGGGGATTCCCATCTTCAGGCAAAGATCTTTTATGGACCGCACTGCCAAATCCGCCGCTCCTCTGTTGGAAAGGCTTTCATTTTCAGGCTGGAACATCCTGCCTATGTCTGCCAGGCGATCGATACAGGCTTCCTGGCTAAATTCGAGCACGGCAGGCAGCAGCATCGCATTGGAAATTCCGTGCGGCACATGGAACAGCGCTCCAATCGGCCGCGACATGCCATGGACAAGGCAGACAGAAGAATTGCTGAACGCCATTCCGGCCTGGAGGGAGCCAAGTGACATCGCTCCGCGGGCCTCTTCATTTTTACCATCCTGATAAGCGGTTAGGAGGTTACCAATGATAAGATTCATCGCACTCAATGCCAGTGTATCTGTCATCGGATGGGCCCTTCGTGAAATATATGCTTCAATCGCATGGCTCAGCGCATCCACCCCGGTTGCCGCGGTGACGTTCGGAGGTGTCGAAAGAGTCAGGAGCGGGTCGACAATCGCTGACTCAGGCATAAAAGCCGGCTGCTTGATCATCATTTTAACATCATTGGCGGTATTGGTGATAATCGTAGCATCGGTTGCTTCCGACCCAGTTCCGCCGGTGGTTGGAATGGCGATATGCGGAACAGGGGGTTCGCTGGCAAGCTTTTTTTGCTGCATGTAATCCCCTATGTATCCCCCGTTTGCTGCGATAACGGAAATGGCCTTGGCAGTATCCATACAGCTTCCGCCGCCGAGCGAAATGATCATATCGCATGCTTCCCTTTTAAGAAGTTCAAGCGACTCTGCTACATGCCTGTCTGTTGGTTCGCTGTCGACACCAAGATACACGGCGCAATCCACACCATCCTTTTCGAGGAGTTCCCGGCATGACCTGACATACCCTAGGGAATCCATGATTGTATCGCTGACAATCAATGCTTTTTTTCCTAGTTTGGCTGCTTCCTTTCCTGTATTGGTAAAAGCATTCCGTCCGTAAAAAATCGTTTGAGGCGAACGCAAAACCGCATAATTGTCCACTCCTGCTCCAGCTCCCTTTTTTAGTTTCTTAACACCTGTTTTTATCGTACCATAATCCCAATATTCAGAAAACAAAAACACCTGCATTGGCATCAGGAACTTCAAAAGGACGACAAATGATTGGGGCTACAGCGGGAGCTTAAACCATTTCTCGCTGTCCGTCCCCTTAATCTTTTACCCAAGCAGAATCTTCTCATCCGGATACCCAATTTTTGCATCCTGCTTCGTCCGGTTTGCAAGCGCAAAAGCCAAAGTTAAAGGCCCTACCCGCCCAATAAACATCAGAACAGTAATCAGGATTTTACCATGTGAACTTAAATCAGGCGTCAAACCGGCACTCATGCCAACCGTTCCAAAAGCAGAGACCGTCTCAAATGCGATCAGCATCAAGTCCACTCCCGGCTCGGATATCGTCAGCAAAAACAGGAAGATGAAATTGATCAAAATCGACAATACCGAAATTGACAAGGCCCTAAACACGAGCTGATTGGGAATTCTCCGTTTAAACACATGGATTTCCTGTCTGTTGGCCACCACCGCCCAGAGGGCAAACAGCATGAGCGCAAAGGTGGTTACCTTGATGCCTCCACCCGTGGAACCAGGCGCAGCTCCAATCAGCATCAGCCCCATCATGAACACCTGGGAGCTGAGTGTAAGCTCCCCAATGTTCACAGTATTAAAGCCGGCAGTCCGGGTCACAACGCCCTGAAAATAAGCTGCCCACCATTTATTGGCTTGTTCCATCGTGCCAAGCGTACCGGGATTGTGATACTCAAGCGTTAAAATAACCAATGTGCTGATGATATTGAGACCTAGTGTAAACAGCAATACAATCTTGGTGTGAAGGCTGACCCTCCTTAAATTCCTCTTATTAAGAACATCGGCTACAACGAAAAAGCCAATCCCCCCGAGTATAAACAGCCCTGTAATCGTCAGATTGACAGCAGGGTCTCCCGCCCACTTGCTTAAACTGTCAGGCTCAAGCCCAAAACCGGCGTTATTAAAGGCTGAAACAGAATGAAAAATCCCATAATAAACAGCCTTGCCGACAGTCATCTCCTGCGCCCAGCGGATCGCCAGGAAAAAGGCACCGATGGCTTCGACAATAACCGTAATCGCCAGCACCTTCCGTGCCAGCAGGATGACTCCCTGGATGGAAAATGCATTTAATGATTCCTGCAGCAGCAGCCTTTGTTTCAGACCGATTTTTTTACCGAGCAAAATAAACATCATGATTCCGCTTGTCATAAAACCCCAGCCGCCCAGCTGGATCAGCACCAGCAAGACAATTTCCCCAAATAAAGTGAATGTCGTTCCTGTGTCGACAACAGCCAGGCCTGTTACACAAACCGCCGAAGTAGCCTCGAAAAGCGCATCAATAAAACTCAAGTGGTGTCTGTCAGTTGTTGCCGCCGGGACCATCAATAAAAGCGTACCTGTCAGGATGAGAAACAAGAAGCTCCAAGCAAGCAGATGTGCAGGATGCAGCTTCATTTTGTTGTTTTTCCCATGCCTTCTTCTGATTGACATATTTCTTCCCTGCCTAAATGGCMATGCTGGATCAGCACTGGACCGGAAATGGGTAAAATATTTGATATAAAAAGACTATGCCTTTTCCCTCTTTTTAACAAGTTTTTTCTTTGGGGAAGAACTATTATTTCGAAGCTTCCTCACAGCCATCTTCCAAAGGCAGTGGTATTTTATAAAAAAATCAAGGCTACTCCTCTCAACGGGGGAATAGCCTTGATACGAGACGTTTATTAGACAATGCTCCTGCCCATTTGGGCCAATGCATAATGAATGCCATGCCGAAGTGTCTGGAAACAGCTGAACTTTGAAAAGTCAATCCGGGTTTCCGACACCGTCTGGCTGAGTTTGGGCGAGATGCCTACCAGGATGGTCTCAATTCCAATCAGGGAGGCTGCTGCTCCAATTTTGCCGATCAGGCTGGCGCTCATTTCGCAAATATCTGTGTCAAGCCCGGTCAAATCGAGGACGAGATAGTTCGCTTTATAAGATGGCAGCGTATTTAGTGTCTTGATTAAAAGCTGTTCAGCCCGGTCTTGTTCATATTTGCCAATCAGAGGGACGACGAGGACCCCCTCAAGCACGGGGATGACAGGGGATGACAGCCTGTTTACAAGCTCTTTAAGCTCGGCTGTCTTTTCCTCAACGGTTTGTTCCAGTCTTGCAATCTGCTCCGACTCCTTCTTTCTGGCAAGCTGGTGAATATTTTCAGAGATGGTGACTTCCGAAGGGAAATACTCGATGATGCTGTGTTCATGCCCTTCCAGCTGGTGCTGGACCACACGGTACCATATATTCGTCCCAAAAAGCCCGGAAAATACACCAGCATAATGGGCAGGCAGGAAATTTCCGCCTTTTTTCTTTCCCTGCGCGACATTGATTTTATGTTCCCAGCTGTCCTTCATATGGGCGGTCAATGTCTTTTTATCAAAATCAAGGTGATGGATGGCTGTCCTTCCCCATCCTGCTGTGGCATAAGTATTGGTGATCATTTCAGCGGCTTCTTCGACACTGACCTCTTTCATTTTTTCAAAATACCGTCCAACCACCAGCCCTTGCCGATAACCTGTCGATTCGAAAACCAGATTGGAAGCCTCCTCACCGGAAATTTCCTCAATGGTATCAAAAAAAGTCTTCATAGCAGTGGAAATCCAAAATAATACCGCATCCTGCTCCTCAAATAAAAATCTCCCATCTTCCATATTCCAGCCGAACTCCAAGCCCGCAATGTTTAGTTTCTGCTGATTATTCAAGTGTGCTTTTCTCCTTTTGTACGTATATTGATTAATCTATTGTTTCCGTCCCGACATCTAAAAAACTTATTCTGGAACACGTGCCAGGCAAGCTGCCTAAATTTCGAACCAAAACTACAACAAGTCTAAATACCCAGCATTTGGGCCCTTTAAACCAACTCTATTTATTTTCAAAAAAAGCCGACAGAGCCTGAAGCGGCCCTATCGGCAATTTTCTTAACCAATTGTCATTTTCCTTTTACTTCGACTCCGACTTTCTTCTCAAGCGGGATGATTACCGAAGACATGTCAAGGTCACCCAGACCTTGTTCAGAGGCCTTTTGGAAAGCCTCTTCTGCCATCTGCCCTGTAAAGCTTCCCATCCCTGCACCCTCGAGCAGCTGATTGGCCAGCCGTACATCTTTATGTACATACTTCACCGCTCCACCAGGCTGGAACTCCCGGTCAAACACATACTCTTCCATATGCCTTCTAAGAATCCTGCTGTCTCCGTAGCTGGCCTTCAATACAGTGAAAAGCTGTTCCGGAGCCAAACCCGAAGCAGAACCCGCCACCATGGCCTCGGAGGCGGCAAGCGAATGAACGGCGACAAGGTATTGGTTAAGCAGCTTGGCAATGCTGCCGGAACCAGAAGGACCAAGGTATTCGACGGTCTTCCCAAGGAAGGATAAGACTGGAAAAACCTTATCGAATGCCCCCCTTTCCCCGCCGGCCATAATGGTGAGGGAGCCGCTCTCTGCCCCTTCCGGCCCGCCGCTCACCGGAACATCCAGATAAAATACGCCTTTGGAGGCTGCCTGTTCATGGACCTTCCTGCTTGTATCAGCATCGACCGAGGTAAAATCGGCGCAGATGGTGCCAGGCCGGGCATTCTCAAGAATTCCCGACGTCTTTGTGTATACCTCGATCACATCAATAGGCATCGAAAGACAAGTGCAGATTACATCGCAATTCCCGGCAAGTTCAGGAACGCTGTCCGCCATGATGGCACCCCTTTCCTCGAGTGCTTTCGCTTTATTCCTTGTACGATTGAACACCTGAACTTCAAAGCCATTCCGAAGCAGTGTTTCTGCCATCCTTGAACCCATAACACCAGTTCCTATAAAACCAACCTTCATTTATAATCTCCTCCATTGCCTACTTTGACAGCCATTTAAAACTTTCCTCACTAGTAGTCTGCGGAATATATTCCAGGCCGATATAGCCGCTATATTTTTCACTTAAATGTTTCAAAATCAGGGAATACTCCATGGTCCCGGTCCCCGGCTCGTGACGGCCGGGGGAATCGGCAACCTGCACATGGCCGATCAGGTGCTCATAGTTTTTGAAAAGATCTAGCGCGTTTCCATGGATTTTTTCCATATGGAAGAAATCGAACTGCAGCTTTACATTCGGCCTGTTGATTTGTCCGAGGATTTCAGCCGCCTGGTGGATATCATTTAAAAAATATCCGGGAATGCTGTCGGTGTTGATCGGCTCAATGAAAAGATCCAGACCGTGCTTTCCCATTTCTTCCGCAGCATAATGAAGGTTCTCAGTAAGAACCTTTCTGGCTGTTTCCTGGTCCGCTTTTGGCTGCAGTCCAGACATGCAATGAATGTTTACTGCATTCAAGCTTGTGGCATACTGTATTCCCAGTCTTACAGATTCTTTGAATTCCTCCACCCTTTCCGGATCGGCAGCAATTCCCCGGTCCCCCTTGTCCCAATCTCCTGGGGGCAAGTTTAACAGCACCATTGATAACTCATTCCGGTTTAGCTCATTTTGAATGTCCTCTATCTTTTCAGCATACGGAAACTGGCACTCCACAAAGGAGAAACCGTTCTCCCTCGCTTTTTTGAATCGTTCAAGGAAAGGCACCTCGGTAAAAATCGTTGATAGATTTACAGCAAATGATTTCATGTCAGACTCCTTATGATTAATGTTTATAAGAAACTTCGACAAAAAAGGTGAAATTCCTTTTAAGCAGTCCCAGGTAAACAAAAGGATTGCGGCAGACACCGCAATCCTTTTTTTCCAGTCTTCTGTATTCCACTGTCACTGCCTATCCATTGCCGACAGGCGCTCGATCGTTTTTGCCAATAGCAGGGTTCGCTCGGGAAGGGTATCAATTTCCAGGTACTCTGTTTCCCTGTGCGCATTTCCCCCGACAGGACCAAGTCCGTCCACGGTCGCGACACCGGTTGCTGCTGTAAATGAAGCATCCCCGCCACCACCAGTTGAAGTGGCGGACACATCGACGCCAATTTCTTTCCCAACACCTTTAATGATCCGCAGCAATGACCCGTTTTGCTCGTTATGCTCCATTGGCGGCCGGCCCATTTCTCCTTCAAGCACAATTTTTGTGCCAGGCACTTCAGTAGTAGAACAAATTTCCTGAATTTTCCTCTCCAGGTAGACACCCTGTTCCTTTTCGGAAATCCGCACATCCACATGTGCCATCGCATGGTCAGAAACCGTATTGACAGCTGAACCGCCTTCAATCAGCCCGACATTCACACTTACTCCATTTTCATGGTCGGTTAAATCGTGAAGCTGGATAATTTTATAGGCAAGTTCTTCAATGGCACTTCGCCCTTTTTCCGGTTCAATCCCCGAGTGGGCCGCTCTTCCGTGAACAAACAGTTTGTATTTGCCGCTGCCCCGCCTTGCAGATACAAGCGATCCATCTTTTCGTGCCGGCTCCATGGCAAGCGCGAACTTCTTCCCTTTTGAACGTTCCTCAATCAAGGCCCGGGAGGTGGGGGATCCCACTTCTTCATCGCTGTTTAAAATAATTTCCACATTCTCCACACTCTTCGAACCATGTTTCATCAATGACTTTATGGCATACAGAAGGACAACCAGGCTCGATTTCATATCAACAACCCCAGGTCCAAAGGCCCTATTTCCTTCAATGCGAAAAGGCCGCTCTGCTACAGTGCCTTCCGGGAACACAGTATCCATGTGGGCAAGAATGATGATCTTCGGGTCTTTGGCATGCTTATGGCGAAGAACCAGATGGTCGCCAAACTCTTCCTCACGCTTTACACGTGTGACAAACCCAAGCTCTCTGAATTCCTCCCGCAATAGCTCGCCGACCTCATCGACCCCTTCCTTATCATAAGAGCCGCTGTCGATATTCACCAGCCGTTCAATTAACTGAAGCATCTCCTCTGTTTTTCTTCTTATATACCTTTCCATTTCAAGCATCCCCTATGTTATGTCTCATGAAAGCAGCTTATCTGAATTTAAGACTGCCCTGAACTTTGATTCATTTTTCCAGTTATCCATATTCCATATATAAATATACCATTATTTTATGGAATCCTGATGAGAAAAGACCCTAACGTATCGCAGTTAAGGCCTTTTCTTTTATTTTTTTAATTCCCTAACAAGTAATCGCTAACTTTCCTCCCTATTGTTATGCCGCTTTCAATTGCACCATCCATAAACCCGGCCCATCCACTTGCATAATCCGATCCTGCCAAAAAAACTCCATCTTCATTTCTTTGTAATTCAGCTAAATACTTGGTAAGCTGATTTTTCTTAAGCACTGCCCATGTTCCATTTGAGAATGGATCGGCCACCCAGTCATGACCTGCAAGCTCCAGTATTTCCAGTTGTGGTAAAAAAGCTTGCATTTCTTTCCCAATGTTCGTCTCCATCTCCGGATAAAAATTGGAAGCATCACAGCCAAAGCCGACGATTGTGGCAACCTCGTCATCTATTTCCTCGACTTGTATGTAGTTCACCTGATGATTGGCAGGTGCAATATAAATGAATGGATCTTTGATCCCGCGAACCCTTGCCCAAAACTTAAAACCCTTGCCATTTTGTTTTTCCGCTGATGCCTCCTGCTTCTTAAGCGATAGTGGCGGCATCCAGGCAATTTTGTTAAGGACATTTAGCGGTATGGCCGCTATTACTGCCCTTCCTAGGACCTCGCTGCCATCACTAGCTGACACTATATAGCCTTCTTTCACTTTTTTTACATTTGAAACTGTTGTTGAAAATTGTAGATGTGCTCCTTTCGCATCATGAAAGATATGTTCAATCAGCGTTTTTGTCCCCTGTTTAATTTTAAAAGCCGAGGAAGAGCGCAAAACCAGTTTCCAATCATAATTCACTAAAGCAGCTAAACGGTGCGCTTGTGTCAGGCCAACCTCCTCCAACGTGCTGCTAAACTGTAAACTCCATATACTATAGATTAATTCATGAAGCTCTTTTGGCAGCATAAGCTGCTCCAGTTTTTGCCCGGCTGTTATTGAGTCCACTTCCAAAAGGAGTTCCATTTCCTTAAGTGGGTTATAGGGAAAAGGAAAATGTCGGTCCGCACCATCAAGGAAAGCATGCATCCCCTTTTCCATCATACGATGCCAATCATCGACAGATTGCTGGTGAAGTGTTTCATCCGACATCCAATACACTGTTTTTACTTTAGGAGTGGATGACACCTCCAGACCATATCTCATGATTTCAGACCATATATGCGGCTGATGCCAATGCAGCCAGCCGCCGCCCATCTCAAGTGGACTTCCGAACCGGTCATCAAGCCAAGTCCTCCCGCCCATCCGGTCCCTTCCTTCAAGGATCAATACAGAAAAACCTGCCTGGCAAAGCTCTCTCGCAGCTGTCACACCTGCAAATCCAGCCCCGATTATGATGACATCATATTTTTTATCCATATTCTAATCCCGCCTTGGCTTGTTCAGCTTCCTAAATGAAGGATGCACTATCTTTGCAGCCTTCATTCATACTTTAAGCTTTTGTTCTAAATGGGAAAATGATCTTTCTGCATGAACCCTAACTATTTGCTCTTATATCTACATAAATCTTCAGAATATCTACATAGTTCGGCCCGATATCTACATTTCCTAATTCTTTTATTAAAGGCTATGTTAATGAACTATGTTGATATTTAATAAAAACAAACAAATGTTCCATAATAAAACAAAGAACGTTTGTTTGAAGGTGTTTATATGACATTAAGAGAATTGATAATAGAGATAAATAGATGGTAAAGAACGTGTCAGAGGATTGTATCATATCCAAAATGTCAATAACTATCACAGCCGACTAAAAGGTTGGATACAATGATTTAATAGTGTGGCTACAAAAGCATCTCGACAATTATCTGAATTGGTTTCAATTCTTAGACATTGTTAAACATCGAAGCGACAACGCATCAATAAGTAAAATGATAGTAGAAAGTTGTTTATTTCCAATTAACGAAACCTTTCACTCATTAAGGACGTATCAATTTTAGTAATTCTATTTATCAATTAACCTTGAAAGTTTATCGAAGGATAAAATACTAATGCTTAACAAAACCTTAATATTTATAAAGAAGAGAGGTGAAACAATTGGCTTTACATTATCAAGAATACGGTGATAAAAGTGCTTCGCTGATGGTATTTTTACATGGTGGCGGAGTAAGTGATTGGATGTGGGATAAACAAATTCAATACTTCACTCATTATCATTGCATTGTTCCAATCTTACCTGAACATGGGTTAAACAATTATGAAATTAACTTTTCTATAAAAGGTAGTGCAGAAGAATTAATTAAATTAATCGAAGAAAAAGCCAGAGGAAAGAAAGTAATTATAATTGGATTTTCTTTAGGTTCTCAAGTAATTATTCAAATGTTAAGTATGAAACCAGATTTAATAGATTTTGCAATAATAAATAGTGCTTCGGTCAGACCCATTTCATATGCCAAAAGATTAATAAAACCTACTATTTCATTAACCTTTCCGTTAATTAAAAATAGGTGGTTTTCCAAACTACAAGCAAAAACATTGTATGTAGGGGAGGACTACTTTGAAAAATATTATGAAGAAAGTTCTCAAATAAAACCCGACACGCTTGTTAGAGTATTAGAAGAAAACATGTCGTTTGAAATACCTAAAGACTTTAGAAAAGCAACTGGAAAGATATTGGTTACTGTAGGTGAAAAGGAAAAAGTTATTATGAAAAAATCTGCAAAAGATATTGTAAAAGCTAATTCAAATTGTATAGGCGTGATTTTACCTAAAATTGGGCATGGAGTATCTTTAGCAATGCCTGACTTCTTTAATCATATGGTAGAAGTATGGTTACATGAAGGTAATGTACCAAAAGAATGCAAAGTGATAAGTTGATATTTGTTGTTATTGCTGATGTGAACTATAGTCGAACAAAAAAACAAAAGGACTTCAATTGTGAGTCCTTTTATTTTTGAAGGAAAATCAACAATATTATTTAACATTGCCTTATTAAAATACACAAAAAAGAACAGCATGTTTCAGCTGTTCTTGTCTTTTGCCTGGCAGCGTCCTACTCTCACAGGGGGAAACCCCCAACTACCCTCGGCGCTGAGAAGCTTAACTTCCGTGTTCGGCATGGGAACGGGTGTGACCTTCTCGCCATCACCGCCAGACTATTTTATTGAAATGAGGATTGTTCCCTCAAAACTGGATAATGTATTTCAGAAGGTTTGCAATTACGAGTATCGTTCTTAACTTGTCCAGCTCCGGCTCCTAGCCTCTCGAGTCGCTTCGGTCCATCATTTGAAGTCAAAGAGCGACTTCAATTGCTGGCCCTCCAGCGCTTGTCGAGGCTGTACAGTCGCCTCCGCTTTTCAATTAGGTTAAGTCCTCGATCGATTAGTATCAGTCAGCTCCACACGTCACCGCGCTTCCACCTCTGACCTATCAACCTGATCATCT
>NZ_LIGG01000001.1:4159181-4184486 GCF_001273925.1 Bacillus sp. FJAT-27251
AAGATCCGCTCGACTTGCATGTATTAGGCACGCCGCCAGCGTTCGTCCTGAGCCAGGATCAAACTCTCCAATAAGAAGTGAGTGATTAGCTCATAAAATAAAACGTTGGCTCGTGAATCTCTATTAATATAGAAGAAACACGATATTATTGTTTGTTGACGCTTGTTTGTTTAGTTTTCAAAGAGCAATTTCTTATGACGCTCAAAAGCGACATGTATAAATGTATCACGGAGAAACGATAAAGTCAACAAGTTTTCAACAACATTTTTAAATAAGAAAGAATATGTGAATTTCTTGCTACGTGATGTTTATAATCCTAACATTTTCATTAAAAAGATACAATGGTAGTTTTATCCAACTACAGGTCCAGCATGCTGACCAATCCAACATAAATGCCTAACCCTAAAATTAATGACACAATTTTGCCCCACCATTTAATGTTGGCTATGAAAAATAAAGAGGAAACGACAAGCAGGAACAGCCATTTCGAGAGGTCAATTGGTAAGGAATTCAAAAATTTAAATTGAGGAATTATGACGGTTGTTAAAAAGAGCAGAATACCTATGATGATTGAATACATACAAATTCTTTTAATGTCCAAGGTCATCCCTTCTAATAATGAGCATTTTTTCAAGCATAACATAGACATCCGGAATCCTGAATTATATGGCGGGAATCCAAAGCAGATAAAAAGCCTTGCCTGTTGTGATGAAGCAAAGCATCAGACCCAGTAAGTGAAGGTGTCCATTATTCCAAGCATAATAAAAACAACGGCAGCAGCCTTTTGGATCATGTTCCCCAGCTTTCTGCTTTTTTTCATCATCGCACCATCCAGACCAAAATAAGTTATTATCCCCGCAAAAACGAGAACCGGAACTGATGTGCCAAGAGCAAAAACGGAAGGCAGAACGGCACCGTATGGAGAACTTAATACGAGTGGAATGAGGGAAAAGAAATATAAAGAGAACATCGTTGGACAAAACCCCAGCGAGAAGCTAACACCCATTAAAAAGGAGCCCATTTTTCCTCCTCCTGTCCATTGCGGAATTCTCTCGGTCCATGTCAGAAGCCAGCGAAGTTTAAAAATTCCCAACAAAGTAAAACCGATTATAATAAATAAAGGACCCATGAGCTTCCTGAATAACGAGAAATATTCCGGAAGAATACTCTGAAATCCTTGTCCAAGCAGCCATACAGCCAAGCCAAGGCCCGTAAAGACCACCACTTTCCCAATGATGAAACAACTTATCTCCACCCATTGGTGTTTGGCTGTGATACTCCTGCTGCCGTAAAGTGTGATCGCACCCATATTCCCCGTCAGCTGACAAGGCGCCAATGCACCAATCAGCCCTAGAATTAAAGCAGCTAAAAGCGGATACTGCTTGGTCCCATTTACAACGCTAAAGAAGGGACTGCTCAGAAACTGGCTGATTTCGGAAAGAACCTGATACATTCATGATACCCCCACCGTGTTTATAAGCGCTATTATACTGTAAAACTATCAACAAAGGATGCAGTTCCAAGAATGCTCACATTTTGGCCAAAACTTCGATGAAATGTTTGAGGCTATTTCCATTCTGCATGATTTCTTCACTTTTTTGAACTATCCTGAAGAAAAGGAAGGAGCTGAAAGAAAAATGAAGAAAATTGGTATAGGCCTTCTAAGTGCAGCCATTATTTTCGGAGCGGGAACATTTGCTTTTGCACAAGCCAGTGAAACGGTACCAGGTAAAATTACCTTTGAGAAGATGCTGCCTTTTATGCAGGAAATGCATCCCGGATCTTCCGAGAGTGAGCTGCAGCAAATGTTTGATGCCTGTCATACGAGCAGCAACAGGGATGCAATGAATACAAATGCCATTGATGAACTATAATGTCTGGAAAGTGGATTGGCCATGGCCAATCCATTTTTATATATAAAACACGTTGTCCTATTGACGCAAAACACTCCTTCTTGTCAGAAAGGAGTGTTCCTTGTATCACTGTGGTTTGTCCATTTTTCATGTCCATCCCTACTCTGGTATCGGAGTTGGAGTCGGAGTTCCATAGCTTTCATATTTCTTGGTAATTAATCGATTTATCTCTTTTAAATCCTTGCCATCACTCTGCAGTTCAACCGCCTCCCGGGCGATTTTGACACAAATGTCTCAAGCGATGCCGTGCGGATCCCATTCTGCCACTTTATTATCCGGGCCCATTTGTTTAATAAAACAATCCCGGTTGCTAGTATGTCCTGCTGACTCATAACAATTGCAATAACAGGGAACTGCAGCCAATGCATCTGGATGCTGTGCCGCCATAACATATGTTTCCTGCACAATTGGAGATGAATTGAGCACATAATCCGGCATCGCACTATGTTTGGAATCAAGCACCAGTTCTTCTTTCTCGTCAGAACTGCAGCCAGTGGTAAGTCCAAGTGATAAAATTCCCATCATGATCAAGAGAATTAGACGCTTCATTGTGCCCTCCTTTCTTTCCTGCTGAATGTTTCTTAAAGTTTATATTTATAATGTAAGATAAAAGTTTGCAGAAATCGGGCAGAAACTGTGAAGAAATGGTTACCATCAACTATTGACCGAAAAATGGACAAAAATTCATGGTCATGCTTATCATGAAGGCACCATCCATTCTTCGCACACAAAAAAACCTGTACATAAAGATATGTACAGGCAACTCTTTAAGCCATTACGCCGCCATTTGACGGCAAACCTCCGCACACCTGAAACAAGCTTGTGCACATTTCTGACAGTGTTCATGATCATGTTTGCTGCATTCGTTTCCGCATGTTTCACAAATTTCAGCACAGAGCTGGCATATTTGCTTTGCGAACGGGCTGCCGCTTTGCATGGATTTTACTGCAAATGCACAGATGTCAGAGCATTCCCTGTCCATCCGAATACAATCTGCCATCATGTTCAAATCATCTTCCTTGAGGCAGGCATCATAACAGACATTGCATGCTTCCATACATTCAAGACAAGCTTGTATGCATTCTTCATAAGTCGCATTCATTATTAACCACTCCTCACGTATAGTTTTTCAGTTGATACATTCCCTTTCATAAACTAAATAAACTTGCTGGCCCATCGGGGCAGCAAGCTTATACTTCTATCTTATATCCAATGCCCCATACCGTTTTAACGAATGATTTATCCGCCCCGGCATGCTTTAACTTTTCCCGCAGATTGCGGATATGCGAGTCGACAGTGCGGTCTTCTCCCAAAAATTCCATTCCCCAGACAAGCTCCACAAGCTGTTCCCGGGAAAGCACCTTCCCTTTATGCTTCAAAAGAGCTTCCAATAAATCGAATTCTGTTTGTGTAAGACTCATTTTATTTCCATTGAAGGAAACTTCCCTGGCTGCCAGATTCATGTGCAAGTTTTTATATTTCAGTATTTCCTTATCCGGGACTGTCTTCTTCGATCTGCGCAACAGCGCCTGGACCCTAGCCATCAGTTCGCTTTCATCAAAAGGTTTTACCAGGTAGTCATCTGCCCCAAGAGATAGTCCGCTGACTTTATCCTGTACGGATGCCTTTGCCGTCAGCATCAGGACGGGGACATCGGAGATTTTGCGTACCTGTTCAAGTGTCTGCCATCCATCCACCAAAGGCATCATGACATCCAGGATGATTAGATCATAATCACTTATTCCGACTTTTTGGATCGCTTCCTTTCCATTTTCCGCTTGCTCTACAAGATAATTTTCTTGTCCAAGGTAAAGGCTCAACAGCTTTCTCATTTGAAATTCATCATCGACAATCAATACTTTATTCAATTATGCCCTCTCCAATGGTTTATATTTTTAAATATATGGTGAATTCGGAACCTGAATTTTCTGTACTATTCGCTCTTATAACCCCGTTATGCGCTTCAACGATGAGCTTAACAACGTACAAGCCCAGACCACTTCCTCCTGTACTTCTTGTCCGGGACTTGTCAACTCGATAAAAGCGGCTCCAGATTTTTGGGAGTTCTTCGGGTCTGATTCCAATCCCGGTATCGTTCACTTCAATAATCAGGAATTCATTATTTACACGGGATCTCACTGTAATCTGCCCTTCGTTTGTGTATTTGATAGCGTTTTCTACCAGGTTGAAAATGGCCTGTTCCATTCGGTGTATATCAATCTCTATCTCTGGTGAATCGTCTGCAAGGTCCAAAGACAGGATGATTCCTTTTTCAGCCGCCGCAGGCTTTAAAGTCGAAATCACCTTCTTGATTATCAAATTGACATTGGCCTGGTTTTTATTCAATACAAATTGGCCTGCCTGGAGCTTGCTCATATCAAGCAAATCGTTGACCAGAAGCGAAATCCTGCTAGCCTCTTTATTTATAATTTGAAGGTATTCCTGCTGTTCTTCCCTGGTTTTTACAATGTCTTTGTTCAAGACATCACTGTAGCCTTTAATATAGGTCAGGGGCGTCCGCAATTCATGGGAAACAGAGGCAAGAAAGTCATTCCGGCTGTCTTCGAACTCTTGTAGCTGTTCGCCGAGCAGCTGGATGGAGCGCCCTAGCTGGGCAACTTCATCGTCACCGGAAATCGGGATTTTCTGCATGTATTTTCCCTGCGCCATTTTATTGGTCGCTTCCTTCATGGTAATTAAGGGCCTGGTAAGCGTCCTGGACAAAACTCCAATTAAACCAAAAGCGATAAGGACAATGCCAATCCCCGAAACCAGCATGACGGTATCCACAACTTGGACGATGTCCCTTAATATTTTGGATGGATAGAACATGTAGACAAAGCCCTCGTTCTTTCCTATGGCAGATACGGAGATGATATAATCGCTCTTTTCCCAATCCACCTCGATAAAACCGTTAAACAGCTTATTGCCGGCAGGAATCAGCGCCTCTCTCATGTCCTGGCTGGGAGGAACGGATGAAGCAAGAATGTTTTGGTCCATATCGGTAATCAGGACATGAGTGGTTACGTCTGATTCCATTTTGACCACATGTTCAATCGTTCCCTGGTTGAATTGCCTGGCCAGGACATTGGCATGATTTTTCCCTCTGATGAGCAGGTCATGCTTCACATAATCAATGAATAAATTAGTAAATGCCCCGTATAAAATGGTGCCCAATATGAACAATAAGGTGATAAAAAGCCCGCTAAAGAGCAGGGCAAGCTTAATCGATATGCTGTTGATTTTCAAATTACTCTTCATATTTTTTCTCCTGAGTATAATCATGAAACCACTATACATACATGGTTTATCTTCATCATAATGCATAACTTAAGATCGTATATGAAGAAATTCATAGATTTTTTGAACACTATATGTACATAATTCTAAAAAAAAGACCCGAAATCATCGGGTCCAGATTTTAATGGTCCATCTCCTCTGTATGGCTCGGGGTCTCTTCAGGGTTTACTGTTAAGGCATAAATTCCATAACTCCCCATTACAAGGAGCAAATAGGCAATCGCTGCGAGCGTCCATTTTTTTACCATTCTTCCATCTCCTCTACAGTTTTACCTTTTGAAGCCGGAGAGCGTTCAGGACAACGGAAACCGAGCTGAAGGCCATGGCAGCACCAGCAAGCCATGGTGCAAGGAACCCAAGTGCCGCGACAGGAATTCCCAGGCTGTTGTAAGCAAAGGCCCAGAACAGATTCTGCCTGATATTCCTGATTGTCAGTTTGCTCATGAAAATGGCATCGGCAATACTGTTCAGATCGCCGCGAATCAGGGTAATGTCCGCTGCTTCCATTGCAACATCTGTTCCTGTTCCAATCGCCATTCCAATATCGGCCACTGCCAATGCAGGCGCATCATTAATGCCGTCTCCAACCATGGCGACCTTTTTGCCTTCAGCCTGAAGTTTTTTCACTTCATCCGCTTTTCCTTCAGGAAGGACCTCGGCAATCACATGGTCAATCCCAACCTCCGCCGCAATGGCGTTGGCTGTCTGCTGATTGTCACCAGTGATCATGATGACATCCAGCCCCATACTTTTGAGACGTTTGACGGCAGCCTTGGATGTTTCCTTTATCGTGTCGGCAACAGCCACCATTCCGGCATACTGGCCATCAATGGCGACAAGCATTGCGGTTTTTCCCTCGCGTTCAAGTGCATCCATTTTACCCATGGCAGCCGAGACTTCAACCTGATGTTTTTTCATCAGCTTTCTCGTTCCAACTAGCATTTCCTTGTCATTCACATTTGCCTTTATCCCGAATCCAGGAATGGCTTCAAAAGAATTTGCCTCCTGGAGCGAAATTCCCTTTTCCCTGATGCCGGAAACAATCGCTTCTGCCAGCGGATGCTCCGATTGTTTTTCGGCGGAGCCAACAAGAGCCAGGAACTCTTCCTCCTTATAGAAATCAGCAACATCAACATCTGTCAAAACAGGCTTTCCGTTTGTAACGGTACCTGTTTTATCCAGGATAACCGCCTGGATACGGTGAGTCATTTCCAGATGTTCGCCGCCCTTAAAGAGGATTCCGTATTCTGCTGAACGCCCGGAACCTGCCATAATCGAGGTTGGGGTAGCCAGCCCTAGTGCACAAGGACAAGCGATGACCAGTACGGCAATCATTTTTTCCAGCGCTTCGGCGAAATCTCCCGGCACCACCATCAAGTACCAGACCAGGAAGGTAATAATGGCGATTCCGACCACAATTGGAACAAAAACCCCCGAAATTTGGTCAGCAAGACGCTGGATGGGAGCTTTCGACCCTTGCGCTTCCTCAACCACTTTGATGATTTGGGCAAGAGCCGTATCTCTTCCTACCTTCGTCGCTTCTATCTTTAGAAATCCATTTTTATTGATGGTGGACCCGATCACTTCATCTCCGGATTTCTTGTCGACAGGGACACTCTCCCCTGTCAGCATCGATTCATCTATCGCCGATTGGCCTTCCGCAATCACTCCATCAACCGGGATTTTTTCCCCAGGCTTCACATGGATGATATCGCCAACCGTAACTTCTTCCAAAGAAACTTCCTGCTCGATACCGTTCCTTTCAATCATTGCCGTTTTAGCCTGCAGACCCATGAGTTTCTTGATCGCTTCGGAAGAACGGCCCTTTGCTTTCGCTTCAAACAGTTTTCCCAGAAGGATCAAGGTGATCAGGATTGCGCTGGTTTCATAGTATAACTCGACCATATGGGCATTTGACCCAATGGAAGCGAAAGAAAGATAGAGACTGTAAAAATAGGCAGCGGATGTGCCAAGTGCGACCAGGACATCCATATTGGCACTTCCATTTTTCAGGGCTTTATAGGCCCCTGTATAAAATTGCTTCCCAATGATAAATTGAACCGGGGTGGCCAGCGCAAGCTGTACCCACGGGTTCATAAACATGTCGGGTACGTATATGAACTGGGTGAAAGAGAAATGCCCGACCATCGCCCACAACAATGGCAGCGATAGGATCGCGGAAAAGATAAACTTTCCTGTTTGCCTTTCAATTTCCTGCTGGCGGTGGTCTGCGGCTTCCTGCTGATTTTCCTCTTCTTTGGCCATCGCCCCATAGCCGAGTTTCTCGACTTTATTGATAATGTCTTTTTTGCTAAGGACAGTAGGGTTGAACTCTACTGCTGCTTTTTCCAGAGCCAAATTCACGCTGGCGTTTGAAACTCCTTCAAGTTTATTCAGCCCTTTTTCGATTCTTGCCGAGCATGCAGCACATGTCATTCCTGTAATATCAAACTCTGCTTTCTCCGTTACGACATCATACCCGAGATCTTTGACTTTTTTCTCCAGAGCGGCAGGATTGGTAACAGCCGGGTCATACTTGATGGATGAACGCTCAAGAGCCAGGTTGACAGTGGCTTCCTGTACCCCTTCAACTTTCTTAAGCCCTTTCTCGATTCTCACGGCACAAGCTGCACAAGTCATTCCGGAAATTTGCAATGTCGCTTCTTTTTCTTGCTGACTCATCTTCTCACTCCCCATACCTGTATAGGGTATATTTTATTGAAAAAGGAACGTGCTAAATAGTTAGCACGTCTTTTGTTTTGTTAAGCTACATCATAGCCTTGGTCATCAATTGCTTCCTTGATTTTATCCAGAGTGACAGCTTGGTTGTTATACTCCACATCTACTGTTCCTGCCTCCAGGTTTACTTTGACAGAGTTGACTCCCTCAAGTTCTCCGACACTGCCTTCAACAGCCTTCACGCAATGTCCGCATGACATTCCAGTTACATTTAACGTTA
This sequence comes from Bacillus sp. FJAT-27251, assembly GCF_001273925.1. Classification (GTDB taxonomy): domain Bacteria; phylum Bacillota; class Bacilli; order Bacillales; family Cytobacillaceae; genus Mesobacillus_B. The sequence goes on from NZ_LIGG01000001.1 coordinate 4,167,353, forward strand.
CCTTTTCCACTATAACAGCTCCTCTCAAAAATTTACTTTTTTATTTTTTCATTAATTTCTGGATGGTGACAAGCAGTTCATCTACCACTTCATGGTCACCTTCCTGGATCCTCTCGACCACACAGCTCTTCATATGTCCTTCAAGAAGGATCTTGGCTACACTGTTCAGGGCTGCCTGCGTCGCAGAAATTTGTGTAATGACATCATCACAGTAAGTATCCTTTTCAATCATACCCTTTATTCCTCTAATTTGACCTTCAATCCGGTTAAGCCTTGTGATCATATTGCTTTTGAACTTATCCGAATGATGGCTCTTGCGGTCAGCGCCATCTGTATGACAGTCATTTTCACATAGAGGCACATCAGCCATTTGATGAATTTTTTCCATTACACCAACTCCTCAAAATTAATATTACCATACCCCTCTATAGTATGTAAATCGTTTCGGATTGTTGTCATCAATTGTTCAAAATATTGTAAGCAAGCGAAAAGGCTGGACATTACTCAGTCATTGATCCAGCCTTTTTCGCATTTTCCATATCATATAGATACCTGCCAAACCCAGTCCAGCAACCGCAGCAGCTAGTTGAAATCTTGTTTCCAGGTTTATCACTGCATGAACAGAGTACGCCTCTATAGCTAACGCAGGAATTTTCCCAAATGTGCTCGCAAAAGCGAAATGTACCAGGCACATTCTGCTCATCGAGGCGGCCAGGGTTACCAGTCCTGACGGAACAAAAGGAAATATCCTCATGATAAAAACAAGGTAGACTGCCTCCATGCCGCTTGTTTCCTTCAGCTTCTCCAAGAACCGGTTATTCCCTTTGTTCCCATACTTGCCTTTCAGCGCTTCAATGCCTCTTCGATAAAGATAAAAGCTGATAATAGCTCCTATTGCTTCCCCTGTGATTGAGATAATCAACCCGATTTTAAAGCCAAAAAAGAGGATGTTGGCTGCTGTCAGAAAAGCGCTTGGCACGAAACCTGCGATTGAGATCATCACGTTGAGAAACAAGCTGAACAAAACAGCCAGCAATCTATTATTTGGCAGAATTTCAAGAACGAATTCCATTAATGCCTCCCATACGGATAAAAGCCGTTTTCGCAAAAAAGCTGCTGCAAGGTTCACCTGCAAGCAGCTTTTTACTTCGTTATTAAGCGAACAATAGCACAGCTGTTCCTACAATAAAGCAATAAATGCTGAAAACAACCAGATTTCCCCTGGCCATGATTCCCATAAACCATTTAAGGGCAAAGTAGGAAGCGATGATCGAGACAAGGAACGCCCCCAGGTAAGGAATGAAGAGCTGTCCAAGATTTGGATCATTCGCGATATCGGTAATGCTTAAAAGCGTGCCGCCAAGGCTGACCGGAATGTACAGCAAGAACGAAAAGCGCAGCGCTGTCTCCGGTTTCATGCCAAGCCCCATTGCCGCTACAATGGTAGCTCCTGAACGGCTTATTCCCGGAATAAGGGCAACTGCCTGGGCAAGCCCGACAATGATCGCATCCTTGAAGGTAAGGTCGCCGTCGCGCTTTCTGCCCCGAAGATTGCGAATCAAGAAGAGAGCCGCACCCGTGATCAGCAGGGTAATCCCAATCACATGCACCCCTTTCAGTGCCTCGGAAATCTGGTCATTGAAAAGCACGCCAATGACTCCGGCGGGAATGGTTGCAACAATCAAATAAATAATAAAATAAAAGTCGGATTTAGATTCCGGATTTCTGGTTGTAATGTAAGAGAGCCCGTTCCTCACCAGACGTGTGATGTCATGCCAGTAGATAATAAATACCGAAATCAGCGACCCTGCGTTTACAAGCAGTTCGAAGCTCATGCTCTTCGTTTCAATTCCCATAAAATACTGTGCCAGCACCAGATGCCCGCTGGACGAAACAGGTATAGGCTCGGTAAAGCCTTGGAGCAATCCTAAGAATAAGTATTTTAGCAGTGTTAAAAACTCAAACTCCATCATTATTTCTCCTTCATCTTCCATCTCTTTGTTTTCGGAATTCCTCCCGAAAATACATCTTTTACAGTTTAGCATATTCGCCGGGACAAGTTTAACTATTTTCCTGGACCCCGACGAAAAACAGAAGCAGCCTACAATCATTGCCAATATTCTAGAAGAAAGAATAAGCGAGTATTTAAAACGGACATCCTGCCATATACTTTAATGTTCCACAAACCTGCTATGCAAAGGAGAATACTATTTGCATTGTTTATGTGAAGTGCTGGATCCTGCAAAGTATGCCCTGGAAAAGCCCGTTGCGATACTGGAAGACAAGAAAGCGCTGTTATCTCTTTTCGGCATCCCCAGTGATTTCTGGCTCAACATGTTCCAGTTTGACAACCGCTTGCTGACTGTTTGCTTCGAATCCCATGATCTTGATTTTTTACGTTTTATCGTCGTTTATGATTATCCTCATTTTTGTTCGGACAACGAAATTAAAGAAGCCATCATTTTTCATGAGTTAGGCCACATCCAGCATCCTGTATCAGGGAAAGAGATAAATCATCAGGCTGAAATCAGCTGTGATCAGCATGCGGTGATTCATGGGCATGTGAATGGGGTGAAAAAAGTCCTGGCCATGCTCTCGCGTACAGCCAGGACAATGAACAGCCCCCTCCTGCTCGAAGCAGCTGAACTAAGAACGAAGGCACTAAATACGGAGGCTTGTTAATAATGGGAAATGATTTTGTAAAAAAAGCACTCCTCATCAGCGGGAGTGCTCTGTTTTTCTTGCTATCTCACCTGGCCATTGCCCCTCATTTTAAATTTAACGGTAGTTAAGGCCGGCAATCCCATCGGTCCGCGGGCATGAAGTTTTTGCGTGGAAATGCCAATTTCGGCGCCAAATCCAAGTGCGTTTCCATCTGTAAATCTGGTAGAAGCGTTGTGGTAAAGAGCGGACGCGTCTACCAGATTCATGAAGAGCTCCGCATTTTCATTACTTTCAGTAATAATAGCCTCCGAATGCTTTGTTCCATATCTGTCAATGTGGGCGATGGCTTCTTCCATATCATGTACGATTTTCACCGCTATATTGAGGCTCAAATACTCATTTTTCCAATCTTCTTCCCCAGCAGGAATTGCTTTTGGAATGAGCTTAACAGCAGCTTCGTCTCCATGTACGGAAATATTGTGTTCCCTTAACGTATCATTAAGCAGGGAGAAATTCGATGCTAGCCAGCCCTTGTGAATAAGGACCGTCTCGGCCGCATTGCAAACCGCCGGCCTTTGTGTTTTAGCATTCACTAAAATGTTCATGGCCTTAGCAGGATCCGCATCCTTGTCAATATACAAATGGCAGTTGCCCACTCCCGTTTCCAACACAGGTACTGTTGCATTGTTAACAACTGCCTGTATTAAGGATGCTCCCCCGCGTGGAATCAGGACATCAATATGCTCCTTCATCGTAAATAGCTGCTGTGTCGCTTCCCGGTCTGTGCTGAAAATAAATTGAACAGCTTCCTGCGGAATTTTTGTTTCCGCCAGGGCGCGGTGCATCACATCGACAATCGCCTGATTTGAGTGCAGAGCGGATGAACCGCCTTTTAATACAATCGCATTTCCTGATTTGAGCACAAGGCCGGCAGCGTCCACTGTTACATTCGGACGGGCTTCGTAAATCATTCCTATCACGCCAAGAGGAACGGTGACCTTTTCAACCTGCAGCCCATTATCAAGAGTCCAGCTTGAAACAATTCTGCCTGAAGGGTCTTCCAGTTTTGCGACCTGTCTTAAACCGTTGGCAAAATCGGTAATCCGCTCTTTTGACAATGCCAGCCGATCCATAAAGGCGGGCTCAAATCCCTGTTGCCGGCCTGCTTCCAAATCTTTAGCATTTGCATCTAGAATGGAAGCAAACTCTGCTTCAAGAGCGTCCGCCATCTTAAGCAGGGCTTCATTTTTTTCTTCAGCCGTTAATAGGCTCACCTTTCGTGCCGCATGTTTTGCGGCAATCGCTTGGTCCTCAACATTTTCACTTATCTTAAGTAACACCATCTTATCCCTCCTGTTGTATTAAACACCTATTGGCAAACGGAAGCTGTGTCTGGAGACGAAATCTTCCATATTCACGACTGGGCTTTGCTGTTCAGCAGGATTACAATCCAGGTTATGCAATTCTTCAGATGAAAAGTTGACTACTCCGAGCCCGATTTCATCACCTGCTGTGTCCACCAGCCGGATGACAGCTCCTTTAGAGAATTCCCCTTCAATTTCTACAATGCCAGCAGGGATCAGACTCTGTTTTCTTTCCATCATCATATTCCTTGCCTCTTGGCTGATCGTCATGTTCCCTTCAGGTCCAGAATGGAAAGCGATCCATTTCTTTTTTTGATTTAAATCATCCATTTTCGTGGCAGCTTTAAAATACGTGCCTCTTGCCTCTTCCTTAACCGCGTCTGTCAGGACATTGCGAGTTCCAGCTTTCCCCAGGAAGGTTGTGATCCCGGAAGCCATCGCAATTTTGACTGCCTCAATTTTGGATTTCATTCCGCCGGTGCCTACCGCGCTTCCCGAACCGCCCGCAGCAGCTTCGATTTCTGGCGTAATTTCATTGACGACATCAAGTAATTGGGCGTCCTCATTCGTTCTCGGGTTTGCATTATACAAGCCATCAATATCAGAAAGGATGATCAGCCTGTCAGCATCCACTATCCCTGCCACTTTGGCTGACAGTGTATCGTTGTCTCCAAATTTCAGCCGATCAATCGTCACCGTATCGTTTTCATTTACAATCGGGATGATTCCTCTTTCAAGCAATACATTCAGCGTGTTCCGCACGTTTTGGTAACGTCCTTCATCAGAGAAGTCACTTCTGGTAATCAGGATTTGGGAAGCAACATAACCGTGGGAAACAAAGATTTCAGAATAAGCTTCAATAAGCAGTCCTTGGCCAATGGATGCTGCCGCCTGCTTTTCAGGCAGTGTTTCGGGGCGCTTCAGACAGCCAAGCTTCCGGTAGCCGGCAGCCACTGCGCCGGACGAAACCAACACCACTTCATATCCTTCATCCTTCAGCATGACAACCTCATCTGCCAGTTTTTCCAGCTTCCTCCTGCTGATTTCTCCATGCCGGCTTGTTAATGAACTACTCCCTATTTTGATGACTACTCGCTGCTGCCTCTTGCTAGAGGTCATATTATCACACCTTTGTATTATTTTTCGGTACTAAATAACTTTCAGTTTTTTCGTTTCGAGCTGGGCACTGATTTCCTTGGACCGCTGAGCTGCTTGTTTAACCGCACGGGAAATGGCCTTTCCGCCGCCATTTTTGCTAAGGGCCTCCAGGCCAGCTGCAGTCGTTCCGTTAGGGGAGGTCACCTTTTCCCTTAGCACTTGAGGAGCCTCTTCCTGGTCCTGTATCATGCGGGCAGCACCCAGAATCGTCTGGGCTATAATTTGGCGGGTAGTCTCCTGGTCCAGACCTCCGCTTTGTCCTGCCTTTTCCATATGCTCCATCAAATAGTAGAAATACGCTGGACCGCTGCCGGCAATGCCAGTAAAAATGTCCATTTGGCTTTCATTGATAATGAATACTTCCCCAATGCTTTGAAGGAGCTGTTGCGCAATTGAAAGATTATGCTGTGATGTATGTTCTCCAGGGGAAATTGCTGTAGCTGATTCGCCAATCATGCTTGAAGTGTTGGGCATGACTCTGATCACCTGCTGGCCAAATGGGAGAAGGTCTTCCATGAACGAGGTTGAGATGCCTGCCAGGACCGATAACACCAGCTGATGTGGACGCAAATGATGTTTTAAGGAAATTAGCGCATTTTCAGCATCCTTTGGCTTCATTGCCAGAATCACAACATCCATATCTTCATAACAAAGTTCTTCCTTCGGGACGCCATGTATGCCATATTTTCCCTGGAGTTGTTTCAGCCGCTCGGTGTTGCTGTTATTTGAAACCGTAATTTGGGCGGGTTTGACAATGCCGCTTGCTGACATCCCTGCAATCATGGCCTCCGCCATTGACCCTGCACCCAAAAAGACAATTTTTTTATCCTTAAGCATTCCATCACTCCTAATTTGTTCGCTTTTTTGTTCTGTTTTTTTCACGATGTTTTTATACTAACACGCTCATAATTAGATTCAAGGGAATAAGGGAAAGTCATGAGGAAAAGAGCCAAAGATGCAGTGTAAACGCTATCATCAGGAGGTGAGTTCTCCAGACACCCTCTAAGGATGAAATAACGGGCGACAGCGAATAATTTGAATCTTTACGCACCAATAAAAAATGCCTTGCTTCAAAATTGAAGCAAGGCTTCTTCCATTTTAAATTTGAAACCACGCTGTTGTTCCTGCCTGACCTGATAAGCAGGGATTGGGCCCTCTAAACTCCCTCGAAAGCTTAGAATTCCCTACCCCTTTTTCACCTGGAATGTCTGGTTCACTTATTAGATAATCACATAATTCTTATGTGACACCACTGTCCGGTTATTCACATATTCGCGATCTGAAAGGTTTTCGAGGATTTCAATGATGACCGAGTTTTCCTTCACCATTTCCACCTTCCCTTTGATTCCCTTATTGGAAACAATCTCGTCCCCAATATCCGCGATCCTCATTTTCATTGCTGCCTCCATCTTCATCTCACCTTTCCCCAATGTTTTTTATTTAGATAATAATCACAAACTGCTTCCATTTCATTCTTGTTGTCAACACTTCTTACATGGTTTTTAAACTTGCTAATTGTAAGGGCTTACATATTTTTAGCTGCATGCCCTCTCCCTACATCAATATGGCAGGAAGGGGGGAAGAATGCAGTTTTATGTGTGGTTGTAATATAAATGCAATACAAAAGAATCAAAGTGAAAGCAGGAACAGCGGATCTATTCCTCTCCAACTTTCACCAGCTGTTTGCCAATATTATCCCCGCGGAACAATCCCAGGAAGGCGTCCACCGTGTTTTCGAAACCCTCAACGATATTTTCCCGATACTTTATTTTCCCTTCCTGTACCCAGTGAGCCATCTGTGTCAAAGCTTCTTTATTATGCTCGGCATAATCTGAAACGATAAAGCCTTTCATCATTGAACTGGTGGTCAGCAATTGCCCCATCACACGCGGGCCCATTTCCGGCTTTTCCAGATTGTATTGGGAAATTTGGCCGCAGATGATGATTCTTGCCTGAAAGTTAATCAGCGTCATAACAGTGTCGGTAACGCTTCCGCCGACATTGTCAAAATAAACATCGACACCATTTGGACAGGCTTCCTTCAAGGCTCCGCGAAGATTTCCTGCCGTTTTGTAATTGATGGCCGCATCAAATCCCAGTTCCCCGGTGATGTAGGCGCATTTCTCGTCCGACCCGGCAATGCCGACAACACGGCATCCCTTCAGCTTTGCGATTTGCCCGACAATCATTCCAACTGCTCCGGAAGCACCGGAAACGACCACCGTCTCTCCTTCCTTTGGCTTCCCTATTTGCAAAAGTCCAAAGTAGGCTGTCAGTCCAGGCATGCCCAGGACATGAAGTGCCGTGGATATCGGCGCACGGCCGGGATGGATCCTGCGGATATTACTGCCATCGCTCACATTGTACTCCGCCCAGTCCATCCTTCCTTCGACATACATGCCTGCTTCGAATCTCGGATTCCTGGAATCTAGCACTTTCCCAACGATTCCTCCCATAAACGGCTCCCCAACTTCATATGGCTTCGCATACGATTTGGCAGCGGACATCCGGCCCCGCATGTAGGGGTCAACTGATATGTAAATAGACTGGATGAGCACTTCTCCGTTAGTAATCTCTGGAACACTGCTCTCAATCCATTCAAAATTGCTTTCATCAGGCATCCCCACCGGACTGCTTTTTAATAAGATTTTCCGGTTAAGCATAACATCTCCTCCTGTTTGAACGACTGCTTAACAACATCATACTACTATTTTCCGAATTTTTAAATAAGTTGTCAAATACCTTTCACGAAAGATGGCACTTTTTCTCTATTGTCATTTAAATGTAATATACCAATCTAGGCCTTTTCTATTGGTAAAACAGTATAATCATGTTAGAATATCAATAGTAAACAACAAATCATTCTTGATAAAGGCAAATCCATTGAAAAATGGAGACGCAAAGCTATAGGGGCTAAAGTATAAGATACCACGCCAGCCAGCTACCGATTATGATGGAATGTACCCTTCCACTCTGATCATTTTTGATTGGAAATCTTTTTATGCATAATTTTCCAATCAATTAAAACTAGGTACATAGGCTGAATTTCTTTATACTTCCCTGAAAATGAGGAGGTAGCCATGAGCAATACAGAAATTCTGAAGTTAATCGAGAAACTTGGCCAGCTGTTTACGGATTATAGGAATTGCCAGGACCACAAAAAGAAGGAACAAATTTATAGGGATATCCAGGTAATCGGGAAAGCAATTGATGTGTAACCTGATTAAATCCGTCAGCTAAAAAGGAAAGGAGGCATGCTCCTTTCCTTTTTTTGTTCTCTAGGTGCGTGAAAACTCATCAACCAATTGAGAAAATTTCTTTAAAGCGTTCTGGATGGGTTCCGGGGAAGTTAGGTCCACCCCTGTCTTTTTTAACAAATCCAGAGGATAATCGGCACTTCCGCTTTTGAGGAACTCCAGATACGAGGTTAACGTCTCTTCATCCCCTTCCAGTATTCTAGTTGCCAAATGGATTGCCGAAGCATAGCCAGTCGCATATTTGTATACATAGAACGGACGGTAAAAATGGGGAATCCTTGACCAGCCATACTTAACCTCTTCGTCAAACACCACTTCATCGCCATTGTATTCACGGAACAACTGTTCATACGTCCTGTTGAATACCTCCACGTTCAAGGGCTGACCCTTCTCTGCCATTTCATGTGTCTCCTTTTCAAACTCGGCAAACATCACCTGGGTAAAGAAAGTTCCTTTAAATTGGTCAATAAAATGGTTGACCAGGTGCTTTCGAACGTCTTCATCCTGCTCATTGTTCAATAAATAATTGATCAGCAGCACTTCATTCACCGTTGATGCCACTTCAGCCACAAAGATGCTATAGCGTGCCGAAATCTGTGGCTGATGCTTGGAGCTCAGCCAGCTGTGGACCCCATGTCCGCACTCATGGACAAGTGTAAACAGACTGTCGAGATCATCCTGGTGGTTCAGGAGGATATAAGGATGGACGCCGTAGACACCCAGATTGTAGGCCCCCGAACGCTTCCCTTCTGTTTCACGGACATCGAGGTAGCGTCCTTTTTTAAATTCCTTCAGGATGGCGAGATACTCTTCCCCTAAAGGGGCAAGTGCTTTGCACATGGTACCGTAGGCTTCCTCGAAGGAAATTTCCGGTTTTACCCCGCTCACAAGCGGGACGCTTAAGTCATATTGGCGAAGTTCATCAAGCTGCAATTTTTCCTTGCGGATTTTTGTATACCTGTGCATGGTCGCGATATTCTCTTTTGTCGTCGAAATTAGATTATCATATACTTCCTTAGGCACGTTGTCGCCAAACAGCGCCTTTTCCAAAGCAGACGGATACTGTCTGATTCTCGCCATTGTGACATTGTTTTTAATGGCACCTGCAAGTGTGGAAGCAATCGTATTTTTCATCTGAAGATATGGCTGATAATACGCTTTATAAGCTTCCCGCCGCTTTTTCCGGTCTTCATCATCAATCAGCTTTGCGTACATGCCCCTCGTCAGTTTGACTTTCTCTCCCTGGTCATTCGTCACTTCGCCGAAGCTGATATCGGCATTGTTGATCATTCCAAAGGTATTTCCAGGTACCGACAGCGCCTCCCCCAGCTGGGACAGTACCGCTTCCTGGTCCCTGTTAAGGACATGAGGCTTATAGCGGAACGATTCCCACAGGTCTTCTTCAAAATAGGACAATCCTTCTTCCGCTGCTATGTACCCTTTCAGCGTATCCTCCTCAAGGCTCAGCAGGTACGGCATGAAAAAGGAAGTTGCCGCACTCACCTTGACGCTTAGCTGCTTGGCACGGTCCAAATAGGACTGGGAAGTTGTTTGCCTCGTATCTTCATCCACCTTCAGCATCGCAAAGGCGTATAATTTTCCAAACAGGAACGACAGCTCTTCGCGCAGCTTCAAATAATGGTACAAACTTGACCCACCCTGGATCTTCCCATCAAATTCCTTTAGTTTCCCAGCCATCTCTTCTATTTGCCGGTAATCTTCTTCCCATTGGGCAAGGTCTGGATATAGGTCACCAAGATTCCATTTCTCCTCCAAAGGCACTTCTGCCCTGCTGCTGTACGTTGTCATCGCAATCCTCCTCATGTGCTTAGGATTAAGCTATTACTTGAATATATTCTAATGATTACTTGCTAACACAATCAAATAAAACACAACAATTCCAAATTATTTTGCCATGATACGGTTTGGTGTACAATAAGGGTGAAAGGATGTGGAACGATGGCGATCACATTGCCACATATTGAAAACCTGAATCGTACAGCCTACCTTCCCCCCGAGGGAGATTTTCAAACCTTTATCGACGATGACCATTATGCCGAAATGGTAAAAGAATGGGGCTTATCGTCGGGGAAAAACGTAAAAAAAGAGTTTTGGTACAAGGAAAAGGATCATCAGCGACTTGTGACCATCAAAGGATATCAGCCATACGGAACAACAGGGGAATTTTACACCATTATCATTGAATTTCAGGATGGGAACCTGAGCTGTATCCACCCTGCCTATTTAAAAGAGATGCAGTCGTCGAGTTTCGGCAAGGCCGTCATCGCCGACAGTGCGCCTGCAGTGCAGACAGCAGGGAAAGAAACCGAACCGGTCGAGCCCGCCAAGGAAAAGAAGGCTCCTCCAGCCGGGAAAAAGGTATCGGCAAGTCCGAAAAAAACGGCTGAAAAGAAAGAAAAAGCACCTAAACTCGAACTTCCCGCAGACAAGGTCCATTTCTCGGCAGAAGTGAAGCAGTTTGCCCTAACCTGGAATCCATTTAATGAGGAAAATGATGAAGTCGTGGTGCTGGAGAATGTTGTCATCCAGCAAGATCCTGTGCTTGAAATAGGGCTGGCATGGTGCTCCCATTCCAAAACGCTTAAAAAGCTGGAACTTTCTCCCGGGGACAAGCTGGAGTTTGACGGGAAAATTGTTAAAAAGAAATTGGCAAAAGGAAAAGATGCCGAAGAAGAATTCGTTATTGAGGAACCAGTTCCCTACAAAGTGAATAACCCTTCCAAAATCCAAAAAAGCTAGAAGCCTCTAGCTTTTTTTATTATTCTCTTATTTCCCTCCAAAATATTATTCCGTCCTTTTCTTAACTGTAAAATTCCATGTGAAAAAGATTGTCAATGTGCATATGTAAACGTTTCATTTTTTTGAAATAATGTTTTTTTCTGAAAATGGTTGATTTTATAATCGTTTATCTAGTAAACTAATTCTAGTCAAAAAAGTCTGACAGATTAACAGGTTTCAGGAGGATGCATAATGGTTACGTTTTTAGCTTCAATTGGTTTGCTTGTTGTCGGGTATTTCGTCTATTCCAAGGTGGTTGAACGCATTTTTGGAATCGATGACCAAAACCCAACGCCGGCTTACAAAAACAATGATGGATTTGATTTTGTTCCGATGAGCTGGTGGAAAGGGAGTCTCATCCAGCTTTTGAATATTGCCGGTCTCGGTCCCATTTTTGGGGCCATCGCTGGTGCACTGTATGGCCCAGTCGCGTTCATCTGGATAGTTATAGGCTGTATTTTTGCCGGTGCCGTGCATGATTATTTTTCGGGAATGCTTTCTTTGCGTCATAATGGCGAACAGTTCCCTAACCTTGTCGGCCGCTATCTGGGCCAGTCTATGAAGAAAATCATCAATGTAATTTCAGTCATTCTAATGGTTCTTGTGGCGGCTGCCTTTACGGCAGGTCCGGCACAATTGATTTCAAGCATCACGCCGCTTAGCTTTATTGGATCATTAGGTGTTGTGTTTATTTATTTCTTGCTGGCTGCCTTGCTGCCAGTTAACCGGATTATCGGAAAGCTTTATCCCGTTTTTGGCGTCGTCCTTATCATCATGGCGGTTTCGGTCGGGATTGCCCTGTTGTTCAGCGGAAAGCAAATTCCCAACCTGACAATAGAGAATCTCCACCCAGGAGAACTGCCGATTTGGCCATTGCTGATGGTTACCATCTCATGCGGTGCCATCTCCGGATTCCATTGTACCCAGAGCCCGATTGTTTCAAGGACATTAAAGAAGGAATCGGAAGGACGCAAAGTATTTTACGGGGCAATGGTCGGTGAAGGAATCATCGCGATGATCTGGGCAGCTGCCGGAATGACCTTCTTCGGAGGTACAGCAGGCCTGCAGGAATCACTTGCTGCCGGCGGCCCTGCCGGAGCAGTAAATGAGATTTCCCAATCGCTGCTAGGTTCGTTTGGCGGAATTCTGGCGATTCTGGGTGTCATCATCCTTCCAATCACAACTGGCGATACAGCATTGCGGTCATCACGAATGATCCTGAATGATGCCCTGTCATCGTTTACATTGATATCCGAAAAATGGAAGGTGATCCTGACGACACTGGCTGTCGCCATTCCAACCTTTTACCTATCCATGATTGATTATTCCTTCCTATGGAGATATGTAGGCTGGACAAACCAGGTGGTAGCTGCCGTCATGCTTTGGACGGGAACGGTATACCTGCTAAGAAACAAAAAATTTCATTGGATTTGCGGACTTCCGGCCTTGTTTATGACAGCTGTTGTCTGCACCTATATCTTCTACGCACCGGAAGGATTCAGCATGGCCTACCAGACTTCCATGATCATCGGCTCCATTCTTACTCTGGCTGTTGCAGGATGGTATGGGGTTCAAATCGTCAAGTACCGCAGGCTCAACAATGGAGCTAAATCCATGAAAGCAGCATAAGCATCAAAACAGGGAACCTTGCAAGAGGTTCCCTTTTAAATGTTCAAAAATCTGTTTTTATAATGGGCCAATGCAAGGAGCGGATAGAGATATCGGTAGCTATGGTAGTGCGTATACAAGTTTCCTGCCACTCCCTGCCCCTTCGGATAATCCGTCGTCCAATCGTCACGTTCAAGATGATCTGTTAAAAATGCTATCCCTCTGTTTATCGTTGTTGTCGGTTTGGCCGAAACAGACAGAAGGGCATCGACCGCCCAGGCTGTGTGGGTCAGGGTGCTTGCATTCAACGGAACATACTTCCGGGCCTCATCACTTTTACACGACTCTCCCCAGCCCCCGTCCTCATTCTGGATCCTCTCCAGCCAGTTTACTGCTTTCTGGATGCTGTGGTGGGAAGGCTGCACACCAACGGCACTCATTCCGGTAACAGCCGCCCAGGTGCCATAGATATAGCAGATTCCCCAGCGTCCATACCAGGAGCCGTCTTTTTTCTGATGCAATTCTAGCCACCTGACACCTTTATTAACGGCAGGGTGGGAATGCGACAGATTTGTATAGTTGCCGAGAAACTCCAATGTGCGGCCTGTTAAATCGGGGGTTGACGGGTCAGTGAGAAGATATTCCCCTTTCTCGACAGGCAAAAGGCTGATTAGCTGGCTGTCGGTGTTTTTTTCAAACGAAGCCCAGCCACCGTCTTTATTCTGCATGGATAGCAGCCAAAAAACCCCTCTATCCCAAGAAGCCCGGAAAGCGTGGTCACTGTGGACTTTTCGGGCAATGCTCCTTAAGGAAGCCGTCGTATCATCCACATCCGGAACAAATGTGTTTTTGTCTCCAAAGCCCCATCCCCCAGGCATCACGTTTGGGTTATGGATCACCCAGTCACCGTATTTGACATGCTGGCGGTTTAGCAAAAAAGTGTTTGCCTTTGATATCATCTGGTCTGTTTCCTTTACTCCCGCCTCCTGCAGAGCATAACTTATCAGGGATGTATTCCAGATGGCTGCTGGGGTGAACTGAACATGCTGCAGTCCGTCTATATTGGTTTTCATTGCTTTTAAGCCCGCTACCGCGTTTGTGATGACAGGATGCGTTTTCGAATACCCCATCGCAAGCAAAGCGAATATCATCAGAAACGTGGAACTGAAATAGGTGAAAAAAGTACCGTCCTTCTCTATATGGCTTATCATGTATTCTTTCGTCTTTTCAATGGCCAACTGATGAAGCTGGGCTGGGAGGCCAATCAGCTTCTTGATCGCTTTCTTCAGTGCCGAATGCAGCAGCCGGTAATCTTCCTGGTTGAAAAATTCTTCCTCCCGATAGGCCCCCAGCTCGCTGAGGTCGGGGCTCTTGCCCGTCTTCAGCTGAAATTTCCGGTCTGCCAGAACCATAATGGGTGCCAAGTGTGCCCTTCCGTATAATGAGAATTGATAAAAGTTGATTGGAAAAGAGGCTGGAAGCAGAATCACCTCCACCGGGATTGGGAAAAAATTGGGCCATTTATATTGTCCGGTAAGAGCCAGCAGGACTTTTGTGAACATATGGGTATTCCGGGGCCCCCCTTTATTGACAATATAGCGTTTGGCAGCGGTGAGCCTCCTGTCCTTTTTACCATAATAGCCGGAATAAAGAAGCGCATAATAAGCTTCCACCGTTGCTGAAAGATTGCCATCCCCCTCGTCTCTATAAAGCTTCCACGCTCCATTTTCCTCTTGTTTGCTCATGATCCGCTCTGCCAGCACCTTGATGAATTTTTCATCATCGATTTCAAGCGTCCTTAATAAAATGATCATAAAGCAATCCGTAGAAATTCCTGCTTCAAACGGAAAATTCCACGCTCCATTGGGTGATTGATCCTTCCGCAGCTTGTCAATCAGTCCCTGAATGCCCGTTTCAATATGATTCTTCACCCTACCACTCCCCTCGCACCATACATATTCGGAACAGAGAAAGAGAATTCATGAAGGGGGATTTCATCTTGAAGAAACTTTCACAACTAAAAAAGCAGTTGAAGCAAAAGAAGCAGGTCCCTCCAGCATTAACGAACAGCGATGAAAAACTGGTCAAGGAAATCCGGGGCGAAACATCCCTTTTAAACAAAAATAATCTTACACGGACGAAGGCCTATTTGGATTTTTACAAAAGGAATCCTGAAATCCACTGGTCATTTTTAGCCCATATGGTGTCAAGGAACGGCGGCTGGAATATGACGGACCTCAAAGGAAACCTCCATTCCATGCTAATGGACCGAAGAGTAAGAGAATCTTTTTTTTCCCTCCTGGAACGAAGCAACTGGCTGATCTTCCAGGACGCTTATCCGCAGCTGCTCTTATATGAAGAAAGTTCCAAAAGGAGGAAGCCCCTTTTTCATTTATTGCCCGCACTCCATGTTTCCCATTTTATGAAATGTGTTTGGGATTTCTATTGGCAAGAGAATGATCCCTATATGCTCACCATGGCGCTGATTGTCAATGAACAAAACTACCTGGAGTCCAGGGTGGTGCAACACCCCGTTTACCAGGCTGTTTTTAGTACGGTGGAGTTCAAGATGCAGGACCTGCTTTCAATGAACCACATCCTTTTTCCATACGTGGAGGACGGCAAAACTAAGCTTGCCGGTGCTACTGTCCACCAGTTTGAACGTCTGCATGAACGGATCCTGATTGGAAAAAGGCTATACGGCATTTTATTTGGCGATCGTTTGAATAAGGTGGAAAAATGGGCAGTCTCCACACCTCATACCGGTTCTCGCAATGACTACTGGCCCCACCTTTTTAATTCCGTTGATGAAGGAATGCCAGGTTTGCCGCTGAAGCCAAGGCTGATTTCCTGCAAACTCACAACAGGCTCCCCGCGCTTCTACAGCCCCAAACTCGAATTCTCTTGGAAAGACCGAAAACACGAAAAGACGGAACCCGGCGACTGGTACAAAGAACCAAATATCCTTTCCTATCTTGAAGGCTCTCTGGAAAGCTTGGGCGGAGAGATTGAGGCCGAGTATTGCAGCACACTAACGAAGTTGGAGCTGGCTGGGGTATTGGGGGAGGTGGTGGAATAGTTTAAGGCTCCAAAGGATGTTCTAGCAGATAATGGCGAGCTCTTTTGATTCCCGCATAAGGCAAGTTAAGCAAGGATAGAAGGTAAGATGTGGAGCGTGAGGATGGCAGCAGGAGAAATTCCCGCAATTCCGGATTGGAGAATTCCGGCTTTATGAGGAAAAAGTAATCATTTATACCTTTCAAATGCGCCTCTTTCGAAATCGCTTGGCAATGGGGACAATGCCAGGAATTTCTATGATAATTCATCGGAATGAAGCCGCAAATCAGGCATCGTACGCCTTTTTCAAGTTCAGAGAAAGAGATGCGATATTGCTGCATAAGGTTGCTGGATAGAGGCACATGAGATTTCAAAAGCAGTTTCCTGACTTTTGAAAGTTTTTTATCATCGATGCTTGTCTTTAGGTCCGCTCGTTCAAGTTCTTCCATTTTGCTCAGTAAATGATAAGCTCTGCATACCGACTTCACCGCTTCATGATAATTAGGAGAGATGGAAAGTTCCGTTGAAGTTCTGGTCAATGCTACCAGGTAAAAGATGGGGATATCTGTGAAATGATATTTTTCAAGGAAATACCTTAGTAACAGCTTATGGCGCTGGACTTGCGCAACAGGATCTTCATACACCTCTTTTATGTCACCATATTCCTGTATCATTTGATTTCGTTCAATTGTAATTTTTCCTGAATGATTTTTCCCTTCAATTATGAGAATGAATTTCGAAGAGAGCAGCAGGGCGTCAATTTGAAAAAAAGAATTATAGGCAGGAAGGCGAAGAGCGTGGTAAATATAATACCTTTTTTCTGGCAGAAGGCCTAAATAGTAGTTTAGAACCTTTTCCCCATTGTAACCTGACCTTAGTTTCTTGACCAAGCCATCAATTTCCTGTCGCTGTGGGTGGGACTCCGGAAGCCTTCCTAACAGTGCCTCTGCTTTTAATAAATTAATTGGTATCTCGAGATTTTTATCAAACAAATTTATTCCCCCTTTCGGATATATCTAAAATTCTCGCCGTCTGGTAATCTTCCTTTATATTAAACACAATTTAATTGAACTTTTTATGTCTTTTTGAACCGATGAGCGAATATTACAAGCAATGCATCATAGCTTTTACTGCAAAACTTCGGCTTTACGACGAAGTTCCTCCTTCTTACGACAAAATTCAGCGCACTCACGACAAAATCAACGACACTTACGACAAACATGCTGC
>NZ_LIGG01000001.1:4185486-4186081 GCF_001273925.1 Bacillus sp. FJAT-27251
CACTTACGACAAACATGCTGCGCTTTACTGCAAATGATGGGCCTCCACCTGCTTTTACTGCAAAAACCTCGGGCCTTACGACGAAGTTCCACCTTCTTACGACAAAGTTCAGCGCACTCACGACAGAACCACACTACCTCACTACAACCGCCCTTTCCCACAAACAAAAACCCCGCATCTCCACGACACGGGAGTTCCTGCACCTTATCATATTCTTATTTCGCTTTCAAAAGCACTCCACCCTCTTCCTGCACGCTTAATCCCAGCCTGTGCAAATGCTTCCGGATGCCGCTTCGTTCCCAGGTTTTCATTATCGGCCGCTGAAGGGCTTTCTTTGGATAAAAGATTCCCAGGCTGGTCAGCTCCTCAAAGCTTAGCCCCTGGCGAACATATTTCTCGACTAGTTCATCTCGTTTGTCAATCACCGCCAGATACTTTTCCATGGCGCCCACAAACTCCCGGCGGGTAAAAATCCCTTTTTGATGTCCCGTTATATAGGTATCGGCATCCAGTTCAAGCAGTCGCTTTGCCGAATTAATAAATTCATCGATATTGCCGTCGGTTCCGTTGTACCAGGGCCCAAACGATGTCATAT
>NZ_LIGG01000001.1:4194196-4296376 GCF_001273925.1 Bacillus sp. FJAT-27251
ACCTTCTTACGACAAAGTTCAGCGCACTCACGACAGAACCACACTACCTCACTACAACCGCCCTTTCCCACAAACAAAAACCCCGCATCTCCACGACACGGGAGTTCCTGCACCTTATCATATTCTTATTTCGCTTTCAAAAGCACTCCACCCTCTTCCTGCACGCTTAATCCCAGCCTGTGCAAATGCTTCCGGATGCCGCTTCGTTCCCAGGTTTTCATTATCGGCCGCTGAAGGGCTTTCTTTGGATAAAAGATTCCCAGGCTGGTCAGCTCCTCAAAGCTTAGCCCCTGGCGAACATATTTCTCGACTAGTTCATCTCGTTTGTCAATCACCGCCAGATACTTTTCCATGGCGCCCACAAACTCCCGGCGGGTAAAAATCCCTTTTTGATGTCCCGTTATATAGGTATCGGCATCCAGTTCAAGCAGTCGCTTTGCCGAATTAATAAATTCATCGATATTGCCGTCGGTTCCGTTGTACCAGGGCCCAAACGATGTCATATCATAATCGCCGACAAAGATGGCGCCGAGATCCGGAAAGTATGGGCAGGAAAATCCGCTTGTGTGTCCAGGAGTATGCAAAAACACGACTTTGACTCCTCCGAATGAATATTCCTCTTCATATTCATATGTCTCCGTTATGGCTCCCAGGTTTTGCACCCATTCCTGCGGCAGCTGCTTCTTCCACAACTCTACCCCTTTTTGTCCCCACTCCTGATAAATGCCATTAGCCCTGGCAACCCCGTCAATGGTCAGCGAATGTTCAAATTCAATCGGATTGATCATTTTCACGGCAGCCGGAAAGAGATAGTTATGGGCGGTATGGTCCGGATGGTAATGGGTATTCACAATCCGGTTGATGCCAAGTTCCTGGTTGATGGCTAAAAGGGCTTTTGGATCAGCACCGGAATCAATTAGCACCTTATCCTGGCTGTCAATATACAGGCTGCGCGAAAAAGGGACTTTGCTGCTATTATTCGGTCCCTCCACAATCATGATAGGTCCTATCCGATCCATTTTGATCCCCTCTCTATACATCTGTTGAATGAATATTCATTCATTATAGCATAATTATCCAAATTTTCAACTAAACTGCCTCTTAAAACCTCCTGGTTTTATGTAAGCCGGCATAAGTCAATTGTCTTATCTCATGTTTTTAGGTATAATAAAAGGAGGAATTCCACATATATTAAAAAAGACCGCTGGTGCTCGCAACACCAAACGGTCATGCAATAGCATGTCCCTTCAAGGGGCATCAGCAAATTAATCAGGACGTAATCCACTCTAAATGCTGGCAGGCTCAAGGGTGGGTTACTTTTTTTGTGTTAAAGCGATAATCGTAACAACTAAACTGGCAAAAGCAATCATTAGCGTTAACGCTTGGTAGACGGTCACAGCACCACCCCCTTTCGCCGGGGATCGCTGACCCACCTCCTGAGTTCCCTATACTATTGCTGTTTTATTATAACATAAAAACCGAACATATGCTCGCAATAATGTAAAATACTAGAACGTTTCCTCCATAAAGACTAGTAAATCCGGGTAGCCACGGTGAGCTCTTCAATCCTGGCCAAGTCCGGCTCAAATCCAATGCCCGGCCCCTGCGGAACAGTGATATAGCCCTTTTTCATTTCCACTTCCGGCTTAATAATATCCTGCTTCCAGTAATGGGAAGATGGTGCCGTATCTCCCGGAAGCGTAAAACCTGACAGCGATGTAACCGCGATATTGTGCGCCCTTCCGATTCCCGCCTCCAGCATGCCTCCGCACCAGACAGGAATTCCGTGCTTCACGCATAGATCATTGATTTTCTTCGTCTCCGTCAATCCGCCAACCCGGCCAATTTTCAAATTGACAATTCGGCAGCTGCCCAGTTCAATCGCCTTCCGCGTATCCTCGGCTGAATGAATGCTTTCATCCAGGCAGATGGGCGTTTCCAGCTTGGCCTGAAGCTGAGCGTGATCGATAATGTCATCATGAGCGAGAGGCTGTTCAATCATCATAAGGCCAAACTCATCGAGCCTCCGTAAATGTTCCAAATCCCCAAGAGTATAGGCACAATTGGCATCAGCCATCAAAGGAATTTCCGAAAACTCCTTTCTGATCCCTTTTAAAATGGAAATATCCCAGCCAGGCTTAATCTTCACCTTGATCCGTTTATAGCCTTCCTGCAGATAGCCTTCAATTTGCCGAAGCATTTTCAGCTCGGATTCCTGGATGCCGACACTTACGCCAATTTCAATTTTTTCTTTCGTCCCGCCAAGTGCCTGGGCCAGCGGGATCCCCTGCTCCTTGGCATACAGGTCCCAGACAGCTCCTTCAAGGGCCGCCTTAGCATTAAAATTGCCGCGGACATACTTGAATCGCTCACCCAATTCATCCGGGTGCCCCACGGGATCCTTCATCAGCAGCGGAATCAGGAAATCATTCATGATATGCCAATTTGTTTGTACCGTTTCTTCATTATATATTGGCTCTACGATGGACACTGATTCTCCCCAGCCTGAAAGGCCGCTTTTGCCAAGCACTTCCACTAAAATAATGTCCTTGTCATATTCGGTCCCAATGCTGGTTGTAAAAGGATGCAATAGGTCCATCTTAATTTGCCGCAGAATGATTTTGTCAATTTCCATTAAGCTGCTCCCCTCTTTCCAATAGATACAAATACTGATTGGGAACAAGCGGATCTTTCACCAAGTCGCTTACAACCCAGCCTTTTCCCAAAAAATGCACAAAAACTTCCCGTGTCTTGTTACGCCAGGCTAATGCCAACGAAAAATCGGCCTTTTTGATTTCCTGAAAATTCCCTGGCACTGGGACGAGCAGCCTGTCATTATTTAACGTTAAATCGGTTTCTCCTGGAATTAACAGATTACGAGCCACAATCGTTTTAATCACAATCCGCAAGCCATCAATCACAACAGCCCGCCCCTCATTGGAACTACCCGTTACCCACTCTACCAAAAACCGGTCTGTCGGAAGGCCATCATTCAAACCATCTGCCATTTCTCCGTATACATTCTCTTGGTAGGCGGTACATTTAGCTCCCAGCTTATGTAAATTCAAATTCCCGTTCACCGTTTCCAGCGGGTCGTATGTCCATGTTATCAGCTTATAACCTTTAGCCGCAGCCAACTCTTTTTGCGCTTTTTTTAGTTTTTCGCCAATTCCATATCTTCTGTACTCCGGATGAATACCCAGGGAATGGGAACAGAGATACACCTTGCTTCCATCAAAGCCGGGAAAACTGTATTGAAAGCCAACCAGCTTTCCCTCAACATAGGCACCAAGAATAAAACCGCCGTTTTTGACGACGGCGACAGATTGATTGACCGGTACCGAATCTTCGAAGCTCCAGACAAGAGCTTCAAGACGCCGAACCTCCTCCAGTTCAGCCACTGTTTCGAGATTGCGAATTTCTATCGATGACAAGTCTAGGTGATTCACACTTCTCCCTTCCCTTCGGACCATTTTTTCTCATCTGCCAGCAGCAGCATTTTCGCGAGTATTTTTGCCCCATACACTAAGGCTTCCTTGTTGAAGCTCATATCGGGATGATGCAGACCGGGTGCCAGCCCGCAGCCCAGGCCGATCATTGTGGCGGCCAAATCAGGTTTCTTTACGGTATAAAAATGAAAATCCTCAGCCCCAGGCGTTTCGCAGGCTTCAACCGTATTTTCCCTGCCAAGAATCTCACCAATCGCCGTTTGGGCAAGCTGAATCGCCTCCTGATTTTGTACAGCAGCTGGCGAGTATTCCGAAATGCCTGACTCAATTGTCACTCCTGTCGCCATTTCCGTTTTACGAATCGCCTCGTTTGCTCGCTCAATCAGGCTCTCCATGGCCTCATTCTTTTCCGAGCGCAGGTCAAAGGTAAAGAGGGCGCTTGCCGGAATGGAATTGGAGGCTTCACCGCCGTGCAGTTCGGTGATTTTAATCGAATAGCGGCCCTTGTCCACGATTGAAATATTTTTCATTTCCTGTATCAAGAGCGCACCGGCCTCCAGGGGGTTGTTGCCCTCCTCCGGCCTTGCTGCATGGGCGGGCACTCCTTTTATCGTTCCTTTCAAGCTGGCAGTTGATCCATGCAGGATGACGGGAGCCGCTTTGCCGAAGGAGACCTCTGACTCGGGACGAAGGTGGATGCCCGCAAGGAACCTGACATTCTCCAAGGCACCATCCTCCATCATCTTCAGCGCTCCTTCCGCTTTTTCTTCTGCTGGCTGGAAAATAAACCGGACAGTGTGCCTGAACCTTTGCTTGTTTTTCGCCAATGCGAGCGCGGCCATCAGCACCATCGTACTATGGGCATCATGGCCGCAGGAGTGGTTAGGGCGAACCACTCCATCCACCTCCTGGACCAACGCATCCATATCCGCCCGGAGCGCAATAACTTCCGGGAGGTCCCCCCTCCATTCAGCAGTAAACCCATAATGGCCCTTATAGGTTTTCACCTTAAAACCAGCATCCTGAAGCTGTTCCTGCAGGTAGCGGGAGGTTTTTTCCTCCTCCCAGCTAGGCTCGGCCAGCTGGTGAAGTTCTTGATAGGTTTTTAGGATTGTGTCTTGCTGACTATCAATAAATTGAAAAAGTTCCATCCGCTTTCCCGCCATTCCTTAAAAAATAATATGAGCAATCAGCACGACAATCGGTAAGGTTATGATTGTGCGCAAGATGAAAATCAAAGCTAAATCCCTGAACTTGACTGGCAGGTTGGATCCCAGCAGCAGTCCGCCCATTTCGGACAGGTAGACCAGCTGGGTAACCGATACGCAGGCAATCACAAATCTGGTCATTTCACTTTCAATGCCGCTCCCCACAACAGCTGGCAGCAGCATGTCGGCAAAGCCGATCACCATGGTCTGAGCCGCTTCCGCTGCTTCCGGCACTCCCATTAAGGAGAGAATTGGCTCGAATGGTTTTCCGATGATTGTAAAGAAAGGAGTGTACTCGGCAATCACCAGGGCTACAGTTCCAATCGCCATGACAATTGGCAGGACGCCAAGCCACATATCAAGCACATTTTGGAAACCTTCCTTAAAAATATTTGACACACGCTCGTTCTTCCTCGCTTTGTTCACTGCTTGACCAAGGCCCCACTGGACGCTGGAGATGTTGGCAGGCATTTCTGTTTCTGCCTTTAACTCCGACTTTTCATAAGCTGTGTCCGCTTTTTTAGACAATGGCGGAATCCTTGGCATGATAACCGCAGCGGCAAGACCGGCGATGATAATGGTGAAATAGTAAGGGACAAAGTAGGCTTCAAGATTCAAGTATTGCAAAATCACAATCGTAAACGTGATGGAAACAACCGAGAAAGTAGTCGCAATCACGGCTGCTTCCCTTTTTGTATAATAGCCTTCCTCATATTGCTTTGCTGTCAAAAGGACACCAATCGTGCCGTCGCCGACCCAGGAAGCCAGGCAGTCAAGCGCAGCACGTCCTGGCAGCTTAAACACAGGCCTCATGAACTTCATTAGCAAAGCACCAGTAAATTCGAGCAAACCAAAGTTTAAAAGCAGCGGCAGCAAAATGCCGGCCAAAAAGAATGTAGTAAACAGGATTGGGATCAAATCATACAGCAGCAGTCCGCCAGTGTTTTCCGAATGCAGCATTTCAGGGCCGATTTTATACAATGCCGCGACACCAATTACCGTTCCCAGTACCCGAGCTCCCAGCCAGAACTTGCTGACATTGAACAATGTATTGAGTGCCTTGTTTTCAAGGACAAACCTTGGTTTTGCCAGCATGGTCACAATCGACCCGGCAACGGAAATTCCCATGACGGCGACCGTGATGGCAGGAATCCATTCACCTATCACGCCATGAATCTGATTGGAAAGGAAGGCCACCGGGATGGTGATGCCCTCTTCCGTTTTAATTGGAACAATGAAAAGCAGGATGCCGATCAGGGATGGAATCAAAAATTTGAGGAAATCCATCGAAGAGACCGGTGTATTTTTTTCTTGCACTTTTGATACACTTTGCATGATTGCACCTCTATCTTAGTAGTTTTATAGGTTCTATTCCAAAAATAACTCCTGGTCTGTGTAGAGCATTTCGAGTTTTTGCTGCCTTTTTCGGATTCTTTCATGGTCCCTGCTATGAATTCCAGCCATCAGGACTTCAAGCAAAGAAATGACAGATGCGATTGAATTATGGCTTGAATCCACCTTTTCCTCTGTGGTCAAGGTCACTTCTGCAAGCTGTCCGACCGGTGAAAGCTGCCGGTTCGTGATGGCCACCGTTGCGGCTCCTTGTTTTTTGGCTAAATGGGCGAGATTAAGAGTTTCCTTGCGGTACCGCGGAAAAGAAAACAACACCACGACCGAATCCTCTGTCAACTCGCAAACCTCCTCCGGCATATAGCCGTCGGTATTGGAAATGGATACATTCCCGCGTACTTGCCTTAATGAATAGAACAGCCAGTACGCAGCAGCGTACGAGCTGCCAAATCCAGCAATGTATACCCTGTCTGCGGTGATGATCCTGTCTGCTGACTTCCAAATCTCCTCTGCACTAACCTGCTGCAGCAATTGCTGCAATACCGCTCCTTCGTGTGCAACCACCTTTTCAAAAATACGGCCTTCGTGCCACTCTTCTTTCGCAGGACTTGCTTCGTCCAAAGCAGGACTCTTTTGGGCAAGCCAGTCTTTGCGGATTTTTTCCTGCATGGCTGAAAATCCGTCATAGCCTAATGCATAAGCAAGCCGGATGACGGTTGTCTCGCTCACTCCGGACTTTTTGCCAAGTTGATAGGCGGTGTCCAAGGCTCCTTCGTCCATATGGTCCTTTATAAACTCGGCCACCTTCTTTTGGCCCCGGGACAAGGAAGGAAAGCTTTCTTTTATAATCTGCACAAATGGATTCTCTTGCATGCAAACCCTCCTCACCGGCAATTTGTTGAAGGAAAAACTTCATGAATTAAATATAAAGGATGAAATCCTTCTTTACAAGCAAAAAATGAATAAATAAACACAAAGGTTTTTAATTATACTAAAATATAAATGACGTCAACACGAATACTTTCGGGAATAAAAAAAACAGGGACCACTCAAATAGTGGTCCCTGGTCCATTTAGCCCTCGAGAAACTTCTTCATCACCCTGACAAGCTCGCCCGGGTTTTCATACATGCCCATATGCCCTGCGTCTTGGATAATTTCTTGTATAATATTTTCCCTTGAGACGGAAAAGGTTTTTTCCCTCGGTATTATTTGGTCCTTCTCCCCTGCGACAAGGAGTACAGGCAGGGAGGTTTCTTCCAGGACGCTGTTGAGGTCGGGCCGGTCTTTCATTGCCAGCAAAGCGCCTGCAGCCCCTTCCCGGCTCGTTTTATAGCCGATTTCCTTTGCCCGTTGAATATCCTGGGCATTGCTCTCCAGATTGTCAGGTGAAAATAGCTTCGGAATCAGCCCATCAATCAGTGCCTGAATCCCCTCTTTCTTCACCTTTTCCACATTGGCAACCCTAGCCTTTTTGGCTTCATCCGAATCGGGGTGGGCAGTAGAATGGATGAGGGAGAATCCTTTTATCCCTTCCCCGTACTTCCTGGCAAACGCAAGCGTTATGTAGCCGCCAAGAGAGTGCCCGAACATGGTGAAGTTGTCCAGCTCCAGCTTTTGCAAGAAGCTCTTCATCTGATCGGCGATCGTCTCGATGGAATATCCTTCAGCAAGCTGTCCCGATTCTCCATGCCCGGGCAAATCAGGCGCAATCACCCGGTAATTTCCCGAAAGGTTGGGAATGACCTTTTCCCAATACTCGCTGCTGCCGCAAAAACCGTGAAGCAGTACAATTGCTTCGCCCCTGCCTTCATCAATATAGGATACCGTTCCAGCAGGCAGATTGACTTGTTTACGATTCAATGCCATCTCTCCTTTCAGTTCCTTTTGATTGTATTCCCTTTCCTGCTTAAACTTATAGCACTGTTATTATTTATTTTCCCGACTATTGTTAGGTCGCAATGGGACAGGTTGATATTTCCACCGCCATCACCCTCTCTTTTTTGGTACACTTTTTAGGATGCCAAAAAGGAGGAAACCTCTTTGTCCAACTGGAAATTTTTGATGTTAATTATTCTCCTTCTTACCTTTGGGAGCGGGTTCCTTGCTGGGATCCTGACCTCCGGAAAATATAGCGAAGAAATAACCAAACCTGTCAATCATATACCGACTTCAGGAAAAGAGCCTGCTGTAAAAGCAGCACTGGAATTACCGGAGCAAACACCAAAAGTCCTTGCCGGCTATGTCCAGGATTTTCGCAATCCGGCCGATATTGATGTCTCACAGCTAACACATGTCATTTTCTCATTTGCCCACCCGGCTAAGAACGGTGAATTGCTTATGAATGGCGACTTTGCATTGAAAAACCTTAGAACGCTGGTGGAGAAGGCAGCACAGCATGATACCAGGGTCATACTGGCGGTCGGCGGCTGGTTCCATATTCAGGGCGGAGAATCCTATGAGTATTTTAAAAGCGCCATTTCGAATGATGCTTCCAGAACGAGGCTGGTGAACGAGCTTTCCAGTTTGGCAGAACGCGAGAACCTGGATGGCATTGATATCGACTTTGAACACCCGCGCTCACAGGAAGACGCGAAAGCATTGACGCTTTTCACCAAGGAACTTGGTGAAAAACTGCATGCTAACCGGAAAGAGCTATCCATCGCCGTCCATGCCAAAATCCATAGTGAGACTGGGACCGAGCTTGGCGCTGTCATCTATGAACCTGCGATGTTCCAGTATGCGGACCATGTCAATATCATGGCATATGACGGCCAGTGGGATGGCGGTTACAATGCAAGCAATCTCTCTACCTACTCTTTCGCCAAAAATATCGTAAGCTACTGGGCTGGACTTTTTGACAGGCATGGACTGGCAAGGCAAAAGCTTGTGCTCGGAGTTCCTCTCTACGCGCAGCCAGAGGATCCCGCTGTCAAGCAGCTGTCCTATGCCGCCATCATTAAAGCCGATCCAGCAAATGCCAGCCGGGACCAGATGAAAAAGAATGGGACCACTTATCATTACAATGGTTATGAAACAATGAAAAAGAAAGCTGATTTGGCACTGGATAATGGATTTGGGGGAATGATGCTTTGGGAGGCCGGCCATGATGCCGGAGGCCAACACAGTTTAACGGCGGCCATTTCCGCGGCAATGGAAAACCCGCCAGCCAAATACTATAGTGTAAAAGAATGATAAAAACACGATTCCATTGCCGGGGAATCGTGTTTTTAACGTATAGATTAAGAATCTCTTTCCTCGAGCTTTTCCACCTTTACCAGACCATCCTTGCGGGATTCTTTCTCCAAATATACGACGATGCTGTCATGTACCTGCAGCCTTTCAGGCAGGTTCACATTCTCTTTTTTAATATAGATGCGCATGCCGTTCTCAGATTCACCAAAATATCCATTTTTATCCACTTCGGTGATGATGTATTCCTGGGTCAGATAATCCTTCTCGGCATTGGAGACGCTCTTTGCATTGGTAAAAGTAAAGTTTAGATAGATTAATACCCCTAGCAGCACGCTAAGCAAAGATAGAATCAACAACTTCATCAACACTAATCCCCCACATAATTTAAATCTTTCCCATTATATGTTCGATTGTTGGTTGTATGACACAGCGGAGTTCCAGTTTGTATGTTCTCAGCGCTTTATGCTTGTGAGCAGCATCGATTGGCCTTGGAATGAATGGACCTGCTTCCCATGCTGTTCAATAAGGAAATATTGCTTCAGCTCTTCCGCAGCCCCCATCATGAAGGCATTCAGCTGCTCCTTCTCCTCCTGGTGAAGATCCATCATGCCGCACCAGTTGTCGAATAAAAATTTCTTTTTGAATGCAGCCATATTTTCAACTGTGAATCCTTCTTCCTCAAGCATCGCAATCCATTCCGTTTTTTTATAGGCACGAACATGGCTGTGGTCGCGCGCCTTCTCTACGACATTGTAAAATTCGTCAAACTCCGGGATTTCCGGGGCCACATTGTCCACCAGGATGAAAAGTCCATTATCCTGGAGAACGCGGCAAACCTCCCGGACAAATTGCCTGACGTCAGGGAAATGATGGGCGGCAATCCGGCAGGTTACCGTCCCGAACGAACTGTCGGGAAATGGCAGGTTTTCCGCATCGCCCTGTACAAAAGCTACATTTTCATTGCCGTTGCTTTCAATAAACCCCTTTGCCTTTTCAAGCATTTCAGGAGTCAAATCCAGGGCAATCACCTGTTGGAAAAGAGGCGCAAGCGCATTCGCCACATGGCCGCCTCCTGTGGCAACATCCAAAACAGCACCGCCCCTGTTTCTTCCAGCAATAATCTGGACCAGCTGGTGCAAATCATCCCCTTTCGCATGGGAAGTGCTGGTCACATAATTGGCCGCATTCCTTCCAAATTGCTGAAGCACTTTTTCCTTATCCTTCATATTCTCCCCCCTGTATCGTGATCCACTATGAAGTCTCTTTCTTATTCTATTTATCATTTTTTAAATTCATGGCAACAAAAAGGCCTTTGAAGTCCTCTTTTTGCTCCACAATCTTAAAACCATGCTTTTTCATCAGGCCGACCGTATCCCGATCCAGACAGCAGCCATCGCAGATTTTTCGCCAGGCGGGCGTTAGCAACTCCTGCAATTTAGCGGGAACTGGCTGTCTCATTTTCACATGCTCAAACATCAGGACCTGGCCTCCTGGCTTGCAAACACGCTTCATTTCGGCGGCAGCCCTGTCGGAATCGGGAATTGTGCAATAGACCAGGGTGGCAACTATTGTGTCAAACATATTATCGGCAAATGGTAGTTTTTCTGCCCCGGCCTGAATCAAGTGAATGGGCACTTTGGCCTGCTCCCTTTTCCTTTGACTTTGGGAGAGCATAAATTCGCTAGGTTCGATGGCCGTTACTTGTACCACATTTTTATATAGAGGAAAATTCACACCAGTGCCCGACCCAATTTCAAGGACTGTTCCCGTTGCCTGTGATAGAAGGCTTTTACGTATTGTTTTAAAACGGCCCTGTTCCAAAGGCCCCATAAAGAAATCATACCATTGTGAAAATGTTTTACTCATTGTCTCTATTCATCTCCAATACGATAAGCCAAAATTAACACTCTTTCATCTGTTTCCATTATACCTTCCATTAACCTTGGGCTCATGAAGGAAGCACTGAATCCTGCAATAAAAAAACGGCCACCAGTGGTGACCGACTATTCCTGCCTTTAAGTTTTCCTGGCCATCAGCCCTCGCTTGTCCGCAAAATCGGCAGGGTGCAGCAGCGAAAGGAACCGCCGGACTTGATGATTTCTGTAATATCGACCTCAATGACCTCGAAGCCCCGGGCCCGAAGCTCCTTGTTGACTCCCTTGTTGACGGGAAGGCTCAGCACTTTCTTGTTGCCAATCGAAAGGACATTGGTGCCAAGGGTAAATTGCTCTTCCTCTGTTACCTCTATGATGTCTTTATACCTGGAACGGAAAAGCTGGATATCTTCCTCGGTCAGGGCGTCAGGGTAGATGATGGCTGTATCCGGCGAAACCACATTGAACACACAGTCCAAATGCAGGTATTCCGCTTTAAACTGGATGGCTTTCACCTCGAATTTTGAAAGCAGGGGAGTAATATGGTCAACAGCCTTTTGGTTGGTCCGTTCGCTGAGCCCGATAAAAATGGTGTCACGGTCAATGATCACGTCTCCGCCCTCGATATTGTCACCGATAATATTATAGTAGGAGAACCCTTCATCCTCGAGCCATTGTTTTAAGACGTCGTCCTCTCCCTGCCTCACTTTGCTTGCCATGTCAGCAACAAAAATTGTATTTCCCAGGGTAAACCCAACGTCGCGGGTAAATACTTGTTCAGGGTATTTCTTATGGTATGGCAGCAGGATGACTTCCACTCCATTCTGGCGCAGCGTGCTTACCATTGCCTCATGCTGTTCGAGCGCACGCTCAATATGTATTCCCTCATCCTTGAAATGCCTCTGCGTTTCATTGATTACATCGCGGATTGTCATGTACTGGGGCTGACATAATATCACACGCTTCAATACATCATATTCACTATAACAGCTCGTTTTATTTTCTTCATGCGTACTGATCGTCGTCACATTAAGACCTCCAAATAGAGAAACTTCGGATATAATATACCCTTAACAAATCTGTATTAATCCAGTTGGCTGACAACAACGGGCATTGGCGTAATTTTCGGCAGCTTGCCCTCTGTTTTTGTGCCAATAAAGCCTATTGGCGTAAATTTTTCGAGCTTAGCCCCCTCTTTTTGCTCCAACAAGGTCTATTGGCGCAAATTTTCTGAGCTTAGCCCCCTCTTTTTGCGTCAACAAACCCTATTAGCGCAAATCTTTAACCCTTCCCCTCTGTTTTTGCGCCAATCCATACGGATGATAATTACCTTTTAATAAGTAAAAAGCTGACCTTTTAATCAGGCCAGCTTTTTCACATATTATTGAGCTGTATAGCCGCCGTCAATGACGCACGCCTGGCCGGTAATGCCTTTGGCATGGTCTCCCGACAGGAATAAAACGTATTGCGCAACCTCATCGACACTTAGCAATCTTTTTTGAGGGACAAGGGGATAGATCACATCCTCCAGCACTCGCTCCAGAGGTACCTGCCTCGTCGCGGCCAGGTCGGCCAGCTGATTCCGGACCAGCGGTGTATCCACATAGCCTGGACAAACGGCATTGACGGTAATTCCGTGCTCTGCCCCCTCCAATGCGGCCACTTTTGTTAATCCGATTACACCATGTTTCGCACTGTTATAAGCAGCCTTACCTGCAAAGCCAACAAGGCCATTAATGGAAGCCATATTGATGATCCGGCCGGATTTTTGCTTTTTCATGATGGGAAACACTTGCTTAATTGCTGCAAATGGAGCTGTCAGCATGACTGAAAGCAAGAGTTCGAATTTTTCTTTCGGGAAATCCTCAAGCGGCGCAACATGCTGGAGTCCCGCATTATTGATCAGCACATCAATGCTTCCATATTCTTCATAAGCTTTTTCCAATGCTTGTTTCAGTTCGTCTTCATCGGTCACATTGCACTTTAATCCCAGTGCTGTGAAACCTTGTTCCCTGAGGGCAGCCGCGGCTTGTTCAGCCCCCGCTTCATCCATGTCGGTTATCACCACTTTGGCTCCATTCCCTGCGAATATTTTCCCGATCTCAAACCCGATTCCTCGTGCAGCTCCTGTTATGAATACTACCTTGTTTTGAACCACTTTTTTCTCATCCTTCCTGCGACATTAAATACCAAAACCAAATGAGAACAGAACAATCGCAATGGCCAGACCGATCAATGGTACAATGACCGTCAAAGCACCGACCGCACCGTAGGCATCCTGATGTGATTCACCGCAGATCGAGCGAATGGTAGTGACCACATAGCCATTGTGCGGCAAGGAATCAAGAGCACCGGAGGAAATGGCCACTGTCCTGTGAAGCGCTTCGGTGTTTACACCCATATCTATATAGTGCGGAGCCAGCAACGGCAGGGCGATCGCCTGGCCGCCGGAAGCCGAACCTGTCATCCCGGCGATGACACTAACCGCGATTGCACCGCCAATGAGCGGACTGCCAGGTATGTTCGTCATCGCATCCACGGCTGTCTGGAAAGCCGGAACAGCTTTGGCTACCCCGCCGAAACCGACAACCGCTGCCGTGTTTCCAATTGCCACAAGTGCTCCCATTGTGCCATCAGAAACAGCATCCCAAAATGATTTAAAGTACTTCCGGTTCAAGAGATAGGTGGCAATGACCCCTCCAAGGAGGGCAATGATCAAGGCCGATTGCATCAGGGAATCATGGAAAACAAAAGAAATGATCAGGACCACCAGCAATGGCACAAGTCCGGTCAGCGGATTTGGCAAAGCTTTATTTTCCACAACAGGATCATTGCCGCGGGCAACAAAAGTTTCTCCTTTGGCCACTGCCTTTTGAATCATGCGCTTCAGCCACCAGTAGCCGAACACGGCCATAAATACCGCCACAATGGCGCTGACCTCCCAGCCGGCATATGGAGAGGTCCCAAGGTATTCAATCGGAATCCAGTTCTGGATTTCCGGAGAGCCTGCCGAAGTCATCGTAAACGTGACCGAACCCAGTGCCAAAGCGGCCGGGATAAATCTCCGCGGTAAATTGGCCTGTTTGAACAAACTCAAAGCCATTGGATAAACCGAGAAGGCAACAACGAACAAAGATACACCGCCGTAGGTCAAAATCGCACAAGCCAGGACAACGGCCAGCACAGCTTGCTTCATCCCTAGTTTATCGACAACCCACTTGGATACGCTGTCGGCTGCACCGCTGTCCTCCATTACCTTTCCAAAGATTGAGCCGAGCAGGAACATTAAATACCATGAAGTCACAAACCCTGCGAAACCTCCCATATAGTTGGTGACCAGGTTGGCCTCTCCTTCGCCAGCCAGCTGCGGAAACAAAGGCAGCCCGCTCAATACTGCGACAAACAGGGCGCATAATGGACCTGCGACCAGCAGGTTCATGCCCTTCATCGTTAAATAAATAAGAAGAAATAATCCACCAATAAGACCAATCATGCTTAACATCTTTCTTTCCCCCTTTGCCTTGATTCGTTCATGTTTCTGATAAAATGCACCACCCCTGTAGTAACCGCTTTCATATCTCCTCCTTCTTTGCTTGGTTCACTATTTTATATGCAAGTACCGTGCCAACAATGTAATTCCTTTAAAAACGTTAGAAAACGTTCATCTTTTCCCTTCACTTGTCCAGAATTCTGGAATGATAGCTTGCTAGACTTCTTGAAAACCCTTTCAATTCAAGGGAATAATAAAAATTCCAGAAATCCGGAAGTTATTCCGGATTTCTGGAATTTATGATAGTCATATTTTCGGGCTTGCTACTCTTCCGTTTCCAGCCTGTACTTTTTAATTTTTTCGTACATGCTCGATTTACTGATGCCGAGTGCTTTTGCGGCTTCCAGCTTATCCTCGTGGAATTGTTCAAGGGTCCTTTCAATGATGCGCTTTTCCGTTTCTTCAAGAATTTCTTTTAATGTCAGCTGGCCAATCAGGATTTTGGGATCCCCCTTAAGGGATTCAGGCAACGAGGAAATCGTGATCCTTTCACCGTCCGTTAGATGGACAGCCGCTTCAATCACGTTTTCAAGCTCGCGCAGATTCCCCGGCCAGCTGTGCTGGTTAAAAACATTGCGCACTTCCTCATCGATCATCGTGATTCGCTTACCGGCACGCCTGGATATTTTCTCAAGGAAGAAGTCGGTCAGATGGGGGATATCTTCCGGCCGTTCCCTTAATGGCGGAATTTTAAAAGGTATGACATTGATTCGGTAAAAAAGATCTTCCCGGAACCTTTTTTCTTCTATCATCTTTTCGAGGGGCCGGTTGGTAGCCGCGATGACCCTGACATCTACGGGAATCGGCTTGACTGCCCCCACAGGCTCCACTTCTTTTTCCTGCAGGACACGAAGAAGCTTAACCTGCATATTAACAGGCATATCGCCAATTTCATCAAGGAAAATCGTACCGCCGTGCGCAAGAAGAAACTTACCTTTCTTTCCTCCTTTTTTCGCTCCGGTGAAAGCACCCTCTTCATAGCCGAATAGTTCCGACTCCAACAGGTGCTCCGGAATCGCACCGCAGTTCACCTTGATGAAAGGATGGTGGCTCCTTGGGCTCAAATGGTGGATGCTATGGGCAAAAAGCTCTTTGCCTGTCCCGCTTTCCCCCCGAATCAAAACAGATATATTGCCGGAAGCCACATTTTTCACTTTCTCTTTCAGCTGGAGGATTTGGGGAGATATCGATTTGATATCCTGGAGCGTATATTTGGCGCCATTGTTATCTTCCCAGTCCTGCAAATAGGTCTGCAGTTTCGGCATCAGGCTTTTTATATGGGAATTCATTTTGTTCCATTCCTTCGTATCCCGGAAAATAACCGTGCCCAAAGCGCCAATCAGTTTTCCATCGGAAAAAATCGGGATGCGGTTGGCAATCATGTAATTCCCTTTAATGTACTGCAGGTCGGCGATTTCTTCTTTCCCTGACTTTGCGACGATGTGCATCCTGGAATTTTCGATTACTTTGCTCACATGCTTCCCAAGCGCCTCTTCCTGTTCAATCTCGAGGAATTGACAATAATTCTTATTCATATAGACAATGTTGCCCTCTGTATTGACAACCACAATCCATTCATAGGCACTGTCAATAATTGTTTCCAATATGTCATTTTTATATTGGACATCCACATCATTCAGCACTCTTTTCCCTTCCTTCCGGCAGTTCCTATTAATATATTAGCATGCCAAAGCTTAAATTGAAGGGAATAAATGAAATATTATGAGGAATCAAATAATTTCGGCCTGCTCAAAGATCTTTATGTTCTTCTATTATCATGAGCAGGCCTTGTTTGGGCCTCAACGTGATTAGTGGCTGGGGCCTCACTGTATGATGGCGGGGAGCGAGACGAACTCTCCAGCGCCGGGCAATGCATGCCAAAACAAGGACGGCCTCCATCAAGGCAAAATGATTTCCGATGCATACCCTTGGCCCTCCCCCAAAAGGAAAAAAGGCATATGGCGGCAGGGTTTTCATGTAATTGTTTTCAAACCGCTCCGGCAGAAATGATTCTGGCTGCTCGAAATAGGCCGGGTCTCGATGCATGACATACTGGCTCATCATAACCATCTCGCCCTTTTTCACCAAGTAATCGCCAATAACAACATCTTCAATGGCATCACGGCCAATCACATAAGCAGGAGGATACAGGCGGAGAGATTCCCAGATAATGTTTTGCGTATAAGATAATTTCATGAAATCTTCAGGGTTTGGATTCCTGTTGCCTATCACCTGGTCAAGTTCCTGATGGAGCTTTTTTTCAGCCTCGGGATTTTGCGACAGCAGTAAGAGCGTCCAGGCAAGAGCGTTCGCAGTTGTTTCATGACCTGCCAGGAAGATGGTCATCAATTCATCGCGAAGCTGGGAGTCTGTCATCCCCTGTCCATCGCTTTCATCACGGGCAGCCATTAAAATGCCAAGAAGGTCCTGGTGTTCTGTACTGTCTTCCCTGCGGCCTTCAATTATGTTAAACAGTACTTCATCAAGGGTCTTGACCGCCTCTTTAAATTCCCTGTTCTTCTTTGTAGGCAGCCACAGCGGGAAAGGCACGGCCGACCTCATCCTTCTGACAGCAAGCTTCATGCACTTTTCAAGGGGTTCGCCTATCATTTCGTATCCTTCATTAAATTCCATGCCAAACATCGTTTTGCTGATGATGCCGAGAGTAATATTCATCATATCTTCACTAACCATTCTCTTTTGGCCATGCTCCCAGCCAGCCAAATAACTGATTGAAGTATCAATCATATCCTGTGCATAGCCGGCAATGTGGGACTTTTTGAAAGCAGGCTGGATGAGCCTTCTTTGCCTCATATGAATCTCTTTTTCACTGGTTAAAAGCCCCTCGCCGACCAAAGATTTTAACACTCGTAAATCCCTGGATTTTATGAAGGATTTTTGCTTGGTTACCAGAATCTCCTTGATTAATTCAGGGTCCGAAACCAGCTTCACCCGCTGAAACGGCCCAAGGCGAAACGCTGCCACCGGGCCATGCTCTTTTGATAGTTTCGACAAAAAAGCCAGAGGATCAGATTGAAATTCTGTCAAATGGCCGGTAAACATTTTTCCTGTTGGACCAGACGGTAACTTGTACATGTCGGATGTACCCATGTAAGAGTTGGATCCCTCCTATTAAAAATAAT
Organism: Bacillus sp. FJAT-27251; assembly: GCF_001273925.1. GTDB lineage: Bacteria > Bacillota > Bacilli > Bacillales > Cytobacillaceae > Mesobacillus_B. The sequence goes on from NZ_LIGG01000001.1 coordinate 4,211,964, forward strand.
ATTTAACTATCAGACGGAAGTTCCCCACATCATATTCACATTGGGAAAAACGGTATAGGCATTGGGTGCTGTGCTTACGCCTGTTTTTAATAGTGCTTTTATAATCTGTAAATTGGGCAKGGTGCAGCTGCATCATTTTTAAACACCAATATGGTTCGCATGGATATACTATATTGAGCTTGTATCAGGACAAGACACCTAACCATGAAAGGACGGATGAAGATGACCTATAAGGTGTCCATTAATCTTTCAAAAGCAATGAAACATCTGGGATTCCAGCTGGAAAAAGGCATAAATGAAGCAATTCAAAGGAAACTCGACAACGAAAAAATGATTAAACTCGCCAAACTTGGGCTTGCCCGACATACAGATACATTAAAAGCACTCCGCGAGCAACAAAAGCTGGCTGCCCACCAACTAAATATCCCAACCAGGGATGATCTTGCAAACATGGCAAAGCTGGGAATTCAAATTGAAGAAAAACTCGATGAAATGGATGAAAAGCTCTCAGTACTGCTTAAGCAGCTTGAGGCACAGGGGATAACCCGTGAGTAATCAATCAAAAGGGGACTTGGCAGACAAACAACATTCCCTTACGGAAGATTTCTCAAGTGGAGCAACTCCAAGACAAGCGGTTTGGAAGAAAAACAAAGCGGTTCTATGGCACTATCCCGCTCCCTGCCGGAAATACAAAACTCCGCTGTTCCTCGTGTACTCGCTTATCAACCAGCCGTTTATCCTGGATTTGTATCCAGGCTCAAGCATGATTGAGGCTTTTTCCAAAGAAGGATATGAAGTGTACTTATTGGACTTTGGCATCCTCGGCTATGAAGACAAAGACCTCACGCTGGATGATTATATTTTGGGGTATATTCAAAAAGGGGTAAGAAGGGCGCTTGCACATTCCCGTTCTGAAGGAATCACTGTGGTTGGCTACTGCCTTGGCGGCACCCTGGCAGCCATTTATGCTGCGCTCGCAAAAGAACCCTTACGGAATTTAATCCTTTTCTCACCTCCACTTGATTTTGAGAACAGCCCTGTCTTTCACCAATGGCATAAAGCGGTTAAATCTGGTGCACTAAATATCGATGAGCTCGCCGACTTATACGGCACCATCCCGCCGAACGTAATGGAAACCACGTTTCGAATCATTACCTCGCCCATCTCCTATACCCCGTATCTATCTCTCATCGGCAGGACAGGGGATCAGCGTTTTTTGGAAAAATGGTATCGTGTAAATCAATGGATAAAAGGTCATGTCCCTTTCTCCGGTGCAGCGTTAAAACAGGTAACCAACAACCTCCTAAAAGAGAATCAGCTTATCAACAATCAAATGGTGATTAAAGATGAGAAAGTCATTCTTGGAAACATCAAGGCAAGCCTGCTGGTAGTATCAGCTAGCGAAGACGAGCTCGTTCCCGAGGATATGATTGTGCCAGTATTGAAGAAAGTATCCTCGGAGGATCTGACGTATAAAGCTATAAAAGCCGGCCATATCACACTGGCGATTAGAGGCAAGCTCCCGGAATTTCTGCAGCAATGGCTTCATGAGAGATCGGATTTTATCCATTAGCATGAAAAAAAGAGAGCGGATATCCGCTCTCTTTAGTTTGCATCTTAACCCTGATTACCGCCCATTCTTTCATCAAACGCCGAGGAAACCTTGTCAAATTCCTCGTCGCTTTCGATTGCCGAGAAGTCCCCATCCTCGTCCAATTTCATAAAGAATAGATCTATGTCCTCCTGGGTTTCCTCCCTAAGGTCCTCAACAAAGCTGACAGCTATATACTCTGTGTCATCCAGCGTCAATGCAGCCATTACTTCTACTTCCTGTTCCTCATTGTTTGCATCGGTAATGGTGAACACTTCGCCAACTTCCACTTTTTCCATTTCACCTGCTCCTCCCTGTTTATATGTCTTCCACTTACTCATTATCTTCCCTTGCAGCTAAAAATAAACCCTTTGTTTTCTTTTTCATTCTCCGCCTTCAACAGGTATAATCATGGTATCAGCTTAAAGGAGAATAAATATGAACCAAAAGGACCTGCAAGATCAAATCATTCAGAACTATCAGGGCGAGGAGAAAATGATGATCCTCGTTTTTGCTCAATGGTGCGTCAATCATGACCTTGACCCCGAAGAACTTTACCTGCGCGCCTACCCCCAGCAGGCATCCAACCAGGCTTTGAGGGAAGCGATTGACCTGACCGTGCCTAAAGAGGAAGCTGGAGAAGTCCCGGACGATACGCTGCTTGGTGTCCTATCACTGTTTGGCAATGATGACCTCGCTTTTGTGGTGACAGAAGAAATCAGGAAGCGAAAAAGATAGGATGGATGTAAAAGAGATATACCTTTATCCGGATTCGGCTCTCTTTAAAAGTGCAAAACAGTAAAGTGCCATTGAAATAGGGTGAGAAATCGCAAGGATTTTCTCACCCTTTTTAATTGTTATATCAAATTAAACCCGGATATTTCCTATCTTATAATGGATTGCTAAAAATAGCTGTAAATTACCGTCTGATTCCCTGTGATTGAAATAAACGGAAAAATTTCGTTTAAATTAGGAAATGTTTATATTTCCTTTAAAATAAAGGAAGTATTTCCGTTAATATGATTCGAATCCATGGCTTTTTACCTTATTTAGAGGTATTAATCGGAGTATCTCCGCCTATATCTGCTATTTAAGCCTCGAAATTTATATTAGCCGGAAATTCTCCGTTTATGAATTCCCATACCTTTCCTTTGGCAATCCCTTTAAGAATTACCACACATTTACGTAAGTTATTTAACTTGTTATTCCATTTTTTGAACCGCAAAAAGGGACCAGTCTCCAATCAAGAATGTCTCTTTTTTGCTATTCCTCGTGCTCAATGACGATTCCTTCCACATGCTTTCGCGAAATCAGTTTTTTGTTTTTCCTGTTCTCCACTGATTCGAAAATGATATCAAAATCATAATCGTCTGGATACAATTCCTTCGCTGCAATATTTAATGTGATCCGTTTATGGTTATAAACCTCTTTTTTACCTTTGACCTGAACAATATAATTCCCCTGTTCATCCGGACCCTTATAAACAATCCCAAAGACGTTTGCCGGTGATAGGACAACATTGTCCCCCTGATGGAAAACAGGGACCTGGGTTTTGGGCTGGGCGGGTTTCTTCGTCCTTTGCTGATGTTTATTCACAATGATCTATTTTTCACGTTCCCGTTTTGCGGCAGGCTCGATCTCTTCGTCCAGATAGGTCTTAGCCTGTTTGTAGGTGATTTCGTGTGCCCGTTCGATCAGCTTCGGATGGATGCCAAGCTTCAAAGCGATGGCGAAGGCCTGGCTTTCCCCGCCCTTGCCGATGATCAGTTTATAGGTCGGCCTCAATGTTTCCAGATTGAATTCCATTGAACCATTTATAAAACCCTCATGCTGGTGTGCAAATTCCTTCATTTCACTGTAATGGGTTGTCGCCATTAGGGTGGCTCCTTTTGCGGAAAGCTGCTCAAGAATTGCCGTTGCCAGGCCCATTCCCTCGCCCGGGTCTGTTCCTGAACCAAGTTCATCCAAAAGCACCAGACTGCGGTCATTGGTTTCTTTTAAAATTTCAATGATATTGACAATACGCGAACTAAACGTACTTAGATTTTCCATAATGCTTTGGCCATCGCCTATATCAACAAGGATATTCTGGAACACACTGATACAGCTGCCCTCCGCCACAGGGAGATGCAAGCCAGCCTGGGCCATCAAAGTAAGCAGCCCCACGGTTTTAAGGGTTACTGTTTTGCCGCCGGTGTTCGGGCCGGTAATAACGAGGGCATTTTCAGGGTTCCCTAGTTCGACCGTGAGCGGAACAGCCTGGCTTCCAAGCAATGGATGCCGCGCTTCCACCAAATGGATGTAGTGTGATTCATTCAGCGCCGGTTTCCTGCCATCTATCGCCCGGCTGTATTTGGCTTTGGCAAACAGCACATCATAATGAACCATCGTTTCCACTGCGAGGCGGATTTCGCGCTCTTTTTCTTCAACCAGGCCTGTTAAATAAAACAGGACCTTATCTGCTTCTGCTTCTTCTTCCGCCCTTAGCCAGGAAAGCTGCTCTGAAAAGACTGCAATCTCTTCTGGTTCAATAAATAGGGTGGAACCGGATGCAGAGGTATCCAGAACAGAACCTTTCACTTTGTGGCGATATTCCTTTTTCACCGGAATCACATACCGGCCATCCCGCTGGCTGACCACGTGTTCCTGCAAATAAGCTTTATGTTTGCTCGAGCGCACCAATTGCATAACCTTCTCCTTAAGGCGGTCCTCCTGAATGGAAATCTGCTTTCTCACCTTCAGGAGTTCCTTGCTTGCATAGTCATCAACATCGCCATTGCGTATGCAGCGAATGATTTCCCTTTCAAGGTCCGGAAGCTGTTCGATCGAGTACACATAGCTGCTTACTCTTGGCGCGAACCACTCTTTATCTTTCATGAACCGGTGCATTTTGCCGCAGCAATCCAGGAAATCAGCCAGTTTGGAAAGCTGTTCGGGGCGGAGTGCCTCCCCTTTATTCAGGTTCCTCAATAATAGCTCCATCCCCTCCAGCCCATGGACAGGGACACTTGAGGATTTTTTCGTGATTTCCACAGCCTCGGTAAGCTCTTCCTGCCATGACTCTATTTGTTTGAGATTAGTTGATGGCATCAGCCCCAGTACTTTTTCCCTGCCGGCTTGTGTCAAAGCATAGCTTGCTGCTGATTCCTTTATTTTTTCAAATTCAAGTACTTTAAAAGTATGATTGTTCAATTTTCATCCTCCTGAAAAATAAAAATAGCCGCGTTGAACAATGTCAACGCGGCCAGAAAATTTAGCAAGCTGAAATTAGCCTGCCCCACTATATTTAACCAAAATAAAAAGCTGGTGCACATGGGTACACAGCTACGCTCGGTTAAGGATAGTATGCATGTTTGGACCATTGTTCTTAACTTTCATCCCATGCTTAAATAAGACTATGTCCATATCGAAAAATGGACAAAATCCGCTGGAATGACATTATCCAATTAGCTGGATTAGTTAAGAACGACACCTAACATAAAACATACTCCTTCACACACTTGAATTTAGTTACCTTTAAATATTATCATAAAATACCCGCTGTATGCAATAACATCCCTAAATTTGTAAAAACGCAGCTATGTCGCTTTTTTGTTCAGCAAACGTTTCCTTACCAAGCTGGATGAGTGTTTCTGTATAAGCTATTTCATCAAATGGCATTTCCTGGCCCAGTTCCCTGTTAATCCGGAAATACTGCTTTCCCAGAAGCAGAGAGCAATGATATGAAACGGATTCCGATGAAATATCCAGAGCCAGGTCCAGCAATTTGGGTTCCACTTTTAAAGATGGCCATCGAATAGGAAGCCAGCGCCCTATCCCCCAATTCTTTTCTGCTGGATAGGAAAAATCCACTTTCTGCAGTCCAGTCCCTAATGATAAAATCGAAATCGACTCCAGGTTTTCCCTGAAATAATGGATTCCCTCTGATAAACAGACAAGGGAAGGATTATTCGCCCACAGACCGCCATCAATCGATAGGTACTTGTTCTCCACATTGTTTGGCGGAAAGTAAACAGGAGCCGAACAGGACGACAATACAGCATCCCAAAGCTTTAGGGGAATATCCTCGCCGTCTCCCGGGACATTGGACCGGTGGACAAACGGCCGTCCATGTGTGAGGTCCACAGCAGGAATCAATAGAGGCTTTGGAACGTCCGCAAGATTCAAGTCGCCAAATGCCTTCTTCAATAATTTCCTTAAATATCGGTCACTGTACATACTTCCCCAAAGCCCGATTGTTGACTGACGGTTAAAAATCCTTTTCCCGTATTCCCTGTACATTTCAAGAATTGTGCCCATATCTTTTTGAATGGCTGCAGCTGCGGCAATGATCGACCCGGTACTGGTCCCAGCCAGAAGATCAAAATGACGGGATACCGGTCCATTGAATTCTTTTTCAATGCTTTCGAGGATGGCCAGCGCATAAACGCCACGAATGCCCCCGCCGTCCAAACATAAAATTTTCATAGCGTCACCATGCCTTTTTACTAGCATTCCCCCTGGAGCCTTGATTATGTTTCCAAAGCTGGAAGGTGCCGGCAAAAAGCTTGATTCCATCTATCAGTTCTCAAATTCAATGACCTTTTCCAGTTTTTCAACCAAAACGACGCATTTATTTCCGCCAATCTCATAGATGAACATTTTTTGGCCATTCTCTTGCAGGAACTTTTTAAATTGGATGTCTCCGCTCATATTGTTAGCCTTTATGATATCAGAGATCATTTTCCAGATTTGATTGATGCTTGGCTCGTATTGTGAAGCTATCTTGATGGGTTCAGGCAGCCCCTTCACCTTAAAGGTAACGATTGTGACTGTTTCCAATGCATTCATCTCCTAAGAAAACCAGGTGTATATTGCAGCCTGGCCGGCTTGCACCATTTTGAATGGTAAAGCCCGATTGAAGTTTTGTTCAATCTTCGACTATTAGTAAAGCAATTCGACGCGAAACAGCTTTTTCCTGCCAAAAAGATGCTTCAGCATTTGAATTCATGAAAAAAGCACAGGAAATGCATCCCTGTGCTTTTTATATACCCTTCCGCCTTGATGGGCCAACCTTAAATGTTCTTTACCAAATGCGGGTTTTCTTTTTTCACTTTAACGGTCCATCCAAATGGGTCTTCTACAGTACCGAGCTGGATTCCTGTAAGGGTGTCATACAATTTCTTTGAAAGTTCCCCAGTATTTCCCCCATTGATTAGCAGTTTCTCATCCTTCCAGAACAATTCGCCAATTGGAGAGATAACAGCTGCCGTACCTGTACCAAATGCTTCCTCCAGCAGCCCTTGCTTATGAGCTTCGTAGATTTCATCTATTGAAATCCTTTTCTCCGAAACCGTGATTCCCCAATGTTTCAGCAAGTGGATGATGGAATCTCTTGTTACGCCTTGAAGGATGCTGCCGTTCAGGGCAGGAGTCACCACTTCCCCATTGATTTTAAAGAAGATATTCATGCTGCCTACTTCCTCGATGTAGCGGTGCTCCCTACCGTCAAGCCAAAGCACTTGGGAATAGCCGTCAGCTTCTGCCAGTTCCTGTGCTTTCAGGCTGCCGGCATAGTTCCCGGCTGTTTTCGCATCMCCTGTTCCGCCGATAGCCGCGCGGACGTATTCGCTCTCCACCGCTATTTTAACCGGGTTGATGCCTTCCTTGTAATACGCTCCTACCGGAGAAAGGATAATCATAAACTGATAGCGTTTTGACGCGGCAACCCCCAGGTAAGGTTCCGTAGCAATGATGAACGGACGGATATAAAGGGAAGTTCCCTCTACATTCGGAACCCAGTCACGGTCTACCTGGATCAGCTGTTGTAGCGCACTCAGCGCCAGCTCCTCATCAATTTCCGGGATGCAGAGACGGGCGTTGGAACGATTCAGGCGCTCCATATTTTTTTGCGGCCTGAACAACAGCACCTCCCCTTCTTTCGTCAGGTATGCTTTCAATCCTTCAAATACGGTCTGTCCATAATGGAACACCATTGACGCCGGGTCAAGTGTGAGCGGCTGATAAGGGACAATCCGGGGATCATGCCATCCCTGGCCCTTTGTATAATCCATGATAAACATGTGATCGGTGAAGTTTTTGCCAAACTCAAGGCTGTCGAAAGCGGGCTTTTGCTTTTTTTCTGCTGTAAGGTTGATTTCGATTTGATGTTCTGTCATATCACATTCCCCTGTTCCTGAAAAACTATATTTTAATAATATTATGACATTTATTTTCGGATTTGCCCATGCCCATATACAAAAAATTTACTGGAAGTTAATGCTTCTAGTCCCATCGGGCCCCGAGCATGCAGTTTTTGGGTGCTGATTCCGATTTCGGCTCCATAGCCGAATTCAAAGCCATCCGTAAATCTTGTGGAAGCATTATGGTAGACAGCGGCCGCATCGACACTGTTTAAAAATAGTGCAGCATGCTCTTCGTCTTTGGTCAAGATCGCTTCCGAATGCTTAGTACCATAGGTGTTGATGTGTTCTACAGCTTCTTCCACACTGGATACGGCCTTCGCACTGATTGTCAATGCCAGGTACTCGGTATGCCAGTCTTCTTCCATCGCCTGCTTGGCCGCCGGATACAAGTCCGTTACCCGCTCATCCCCGTAAATTTCGACTTCTTTTTCAGCGAGTGACTGCAGCAGATCGGCGCCGTGTTTTTCCAGCCAATTTTCATGAAGCAGAATGGTTTCAATTGCATTGCACACGGACGGACGCTGAGTCTTCGCATTAATGACAATGTCCTTTGCCATGTCGAGATCAGCGGTTTCATCAATAAAAATATGGCAGTTGCCTGCACCTGTCTCCAGCACAGGAACCGAAGCCTCGCGGACAACCGTATCAATCAGGTTTTTTCCTCCTCGTGGAATCAGTACATCGAGATATTCATTTAAATGAAACAGTTCCTTTGCGGTTTCCCTGCTTGTATCCTCAATCAGCTGGACGGCATCGACTGGAACCCTGGTGTCTTTCAAAGCTTCATGAATGCATTTGACCAAGGCAATATTTGAGAATTTTGCTGATGAACTGCCGCGCAAAATGACGGCATTTCCTGTTTTCAGGGAAAGAGTAGCCGCATCAACCGTCACATTTGGCCGAGCTTCGTAAATCATCCCTATTACCCCGATTGGAACACGATTCTTTTTAATCAGAAGGCCATTATCTTTTTCAATGGTCTCAAGGTTCTCTCCAATCGGATCTTTCAGGTTGATTAACAGCTGGATCGCTTCGCTCATATCATGGATCCGTTTTTCATTCAGCATGATCCGGTCGAGGACAGCATCGGAAAGTCCTTTTTCCTTGCCCATCTGCAAATCCTTTTTATTTTGCTCAATGATTGCTTCCTTGTCTTTAATCAACTGTTCCGCAATTTTCTTCAATGCAGCATTTTTGTCTTTTGTGGTGATACCCACCAGGGTCTGGCTTGCTGCTTTGGCAAGCTTGCCTTTTTGTTTTACCTCACTCATATTCCTTCCTCCTTACATTTTAACCCATTTATTACGGTGAATGACTTCCATCAAAGGCATTTCGGACTGGCTGCTCTTGCCAATCACATTCCTTAATTCATCCGATGAATAGGTGACCTCGCCTTTCCCCATAAAAGTATCGGACCCATAAACTTCGACAACATCCCCTTTTTGGAAATCCCCGCTGACCTTAATGATCCCAGCGGGGAGCAGGCTGCTTCCCCTGAATAAAATGGCTTCCTCGGCTCCTTTGTCCACATGGATTTCCCCTGATACATCAGAATGGAAAGCAATCCATTGCCTCCTTGTATTGATGGATGGCAATGTACTGTTTTGGATATAAGTTCCATCCCCATTTCCTGCAAGGATATCATTCAGCTTTCCTGCCCCTTTTCCACGGCCGATAAAGACTGGTACTCCTAGTGACAAGGCCATTTTCGCAGCAAGCAGCTTCGATCTCATGCCTCCGGTTCCCACCTTGGATCCGGCTCCTTCGGCAAAAGAAAACATGTCATCGGTAATGTTTTCGAGAACATCCAATTTCTTTGCAAGCGGATTGGTGCGTGGGTCGGCATCATACAGACCGTTGATATCGGTAAGAATAATCAGCTGGTCGGCATGAATCAGGCCGCTGACAAGGGCGGAAAGCATGTCATTATCGCCAAAGGTCAGCTCTTCAACAGAAACCGTATCATTTTCATTGATAATTGGTAGGATCCTGCGCTCCAATAATTCCATGACTGTAGAGTAGGCGTTCCTATACCGCTCACGATTTGAAAAATCCGTCCGAGTCAAAAGGATTTGTGCCGGCACCAGTCCGAAACGGCTGAATTTCTCAATATAAGACTGGATGAGCAGGCTTTGGCCCACCGCAGCCGCTGCCTGTTTTCCCTTTAAGGTCACAGGCCTTGTCGGATACCCCAGGCGGGTAAACCCTGCCGCAACAGCCCCCGAGGAGACAAGCAGCACTTCATGCCCTTCCTGGCGCAAAGCTGCCAGCGCCTGGACATGATCATTCAACTTCACCTGGTCAACCTCACCTTTTTCATTTGTTAAAGAACTGCTCCCAATCTTGACGACAATCCGTTTTCTCTCCATTTTTCCAATGCTCCCGTTGATATATTTTCCTGGTAAATAGGCTGTGTTAAAGCTTACTATTGAATTTTTTGATGAATTGTTTTTTGGCCGTAAGTCGGATTGGGACTTGACCACCCGATTTTGTCTGAATAAGGCTCGGATTCGGACTCGATTCTCAGGTTTCACCCCGGTGTTGTCCGAATGATGCCTGGATTCGGACTCGATCCCCAGGTTTTCCACTCGTCCTGTCCGAATGAAGCCCGGGTTCGGACTCGGTCTTCGTGTTTCCCACTTGTGCTGTCCGAATGAAGCCGGATTCGGACTCGATCCCCGCGTCCTGTCCGAATGATAACCGGATCGAACACCCTCACTAGTTCCACCTGGTTCTTTTTCAATCACAATAAACCAAGCCTAATCATAGCCAACCTTAGCAAAACTAATAAAAAAAGCCCATTCATCCTTATAAACAAGGACGAAAGGGCTTTGCTTCCGCGGTACCACCTAGATTGGATTGAATGTTCAATCCCGCTTTGCCTGATAACGCCAGGAAGGCGCCCATGTTTTGGCATGGGACTCGGGAGGCAGGTTCGGCGGCTTGACTGCGACGGGACCTCCCAGCTTACAAATCCCGCTCTCTTGCACAGAAGGCCCGCTTACTGATCCTCCGTTAACGTTCAACTGTTTGTAAACATTATGACGAGATTATCACGAATTGTCAATATAGCTGCTCATGTGATTGGGATCTTTTCTAATTCTATTAATCGACCTTCACTCCCGCGCAGTAAACACTATGAACATGATTGACTCCAAAGTGGTAGGGAAGGTATTGGTAGTTCGGAATATTCCAGATGACGAAATCAGCCTGTTTTCCAATTTCAAGAACTCCTGCTTCTCCGCCTTTCCCGATGGCATATGCTGCGTTAACTGTTACCGCATTCCAGATTTCTTCTGCTGTCATCTTAAGTTTCAGGGCGGCAAGCGACATGATGAGCTGCAGATTTTCGGTTACGCAGCTTCCAGGGTTAAAGTCGGTCGCCAAAGCCACTGCTGCCCCTGCCGAAATCATCTCCCTGGCACGGGCATATGTCTCCTTTCCAATATAGAAGGTAGTGCCCGGCAGTAAAACAGCAACACTATCACTTTTAGCAAGACTGTTTATGCCTTTATCCGATGCCGCAACAAGGTGATCAGCACTGGCAGCCTGCAGCTCCACAGCCAATTCCGTCCCACCCAAAGAATCGATTTCGTCAGCATGGATCTTTAAGCCAAACCCCTTTTCCTTCGCTGATAGTAAAAATTGCCGGGACTGTTTAATGGAAAAAACGCCTGTTTCACAAAAGATATCGGCAAACTCAGCCAGCTCTTCCGCTTTGATTTCCTCAAGAAGATTCTCCATTTCATCAAGGAATCCATCTGGATTGTCTTTATGCTCGACTGGAATAGCATGGGGCCCGAGAAAGGTCGAAACCACCCTGATCGGGTATGCCTCCTTGAGCTTCCGGACAACCCTCAGCTGTTTTAATTCCGTCTCCCGGTCAAGTCCGTAACCGCTTTTTGCCTCAATGGCAGTGACGCCATACGATATGAACCTGTTTAGGTGAAAGGAAGCTTTTTTAAAAAGCTCATCTTCGGCCGCATGCCTGGTTGCCTCTACCGTCGACAGGATCCCGCCTCCCTTAGCCAGGATTTCCAGGTAAGGCACTCCTGCTTGCTTAAGTGCCATCTCATGTTCCCTCGAACCGCCAAAAACGAGATGCGTATGCGGATCCACCAGGCCGGGTGAAACCACTCTGCCTTCAGCGTCGATTTCTTCCTTAGCTTCTAGGCATTGGCTTGCTGCCTGGTCCCCAATCCAGGCTACCTTTCCATCTTTTATCGCCAATGCGCCATTCTCAATTTTCAGCAGTTCATTCATTTGTGAGCCTTTTAAAGGTCCTGCCTCTCCTTTTGGCAGGATCAGCTGGCCAATATTGCGTACTATCAAGTCATATATCATGCTCTCGCTCCTTTCTATCTCCAACTAGCCTGGCAGGGATAATTGGGGGCATATTAATCCTGTCATTGTGACCATAATTCCAATTCCCATCGAATTCGGGTCACATTGAACGCCCCATCGTGACCGCAATTTCACTTTCCATCGAATTCGGGTCACATTGAACACCTCATCGTGACCGCAATTCCACTTTCCATCGAATTCGGGTCACATTGATCCCGTCATCGTGACCGCAAATCCAATTTCCATTGAATTCGGGTCACATTGAGCTCCCCATCGTGACCCTAATTCCAATTTCCATCGAATTCAGGTCACATTGATCCCGGCATCGTGACCGTAATTCCAATTACCATTGAATTCAAGTAACATTGAACGCCCCATCGTGACCAAAATGCCGTTCCCCATCAAATTCGGGTAACATTGAACCCGTGATCCTTCTCCCAAACGGATCGCAATCTCATCAAACCCTCTCGAACGATTTTCCTCTTATTTCAGCATCGGAATATCGACGCCCTTTTCCTTTGCTACCTGAATCGCTTTTTCATAGCCGGCATCTGCATGGCGGACGATTCCCATTCCCGGGTCGGTTGTGAGCACCCTTTCGAGCCGTTCTTTGGCAAGCTCGCTCCCATCAGCCACAACAACCATTCCGGCATGGAGAGAATATCCCATTCCTACACCGCCGCCATGGTGGACGGAAATCCATGAGCCCCCGGCAGCGACATTGATCATGGCATTCAGGATCGCCCAATCTCCTACTGCATCACTGCCGTCCTTCATCGCTTCGGTTTCCCGGTTGGGGGACGCCACTGATCCGCAGTCGAGATGGTCCCTGCCAATCACAATCGGGGCCTTCAGCTCTCCTGTTCTCACAAGCTCGTTAATGGCCAGCCCCATTTTTACCCTCTCCCCGTAGCCAAGCCAGCAAATCCGGGCAGGAAGCCCCTGGAAAGCCACCTTTTGCTGGGCCATTTCAATCCAGCGGTGGAGGTGTCCATTTTCCGGGAACAGTTCCTTGAGGAGCCTGTCAGTCCGGTAGATGTCTTCAGGGTCTCCAGATAATGCCGCCCAGCGGAAAGGTCCTTTCCCTTCGCAAAAGAGCGGCCGGATATAAGCAGGCACAAAGCCCGGGAAATCAAAGGCCGAGGCAACTCCCTCATCCTTGGCAACCTGGCGGATATTGTTGCCGTAGTCAAAGACAATCGCGCCGCGGCGCTGGAATTCAAGCATGGCTTCCACATGCCTTGCCATCGACTGCCGGGATAATGCCACATAGCCAGCGGGGTTGCTCGCCCTTAACACTTCCGCCTCCGCCAGGGTCATGCCTGCGGGAATATACCCGTTCAGCGGATCATGAGCAGATGTCTGGTCTGTCACAAGGTCAATCCCTATCCTGCGGTCAAGGAGTTCACCGTGGACTTCAGCGGCGTTGCCAACCAGCCCGATTGACAGGGCTTCACCCTTTTGTTTCGCCAGCATGGCCCAGGACACGGCTTCATCCAATGAATCTGTCATTCTGTCACAATATTTTGTATCGAGCCGCTTCTGAATCCTTGCAGGGTCCGCCTCCACCGCCAGGCAGACGCCGCCATTCATTGTCACTGCAAGCGGCTGGGCCCCTCCCATTCCCCCGAGGCCTGCTGTCAGGGTAAGCGTTCCTTTCAAAGAACCGCCAAAGTGCTGCCGGGCCGCTTCGGCAAATGTTTCATAGGTTCCTTGGAGGATGCCCTGTGTGCCTATATAAATCCAGCTCCCCGCGGTCATCTGTCCGTACATCATCAATCCTTTTTGATCAAGCTCGTGAAAATGCTCCCAGTTTGCCCATTTCGGCACGAGGACAGAATTGGACAAAAGTACTCGCGGTGCCGCTTTGTGGGTTTTAAATACAGCGGCTGGCTTTCCCGACTGAACTAGCAGGGTCTCGTCGTTCCCGAGCCTCCGGAGCGTTTCGACAATGGCGTCAAACGCTTCCCAGCTGCGGGCTGCTTTCCCAATCCCGCCATATACCACCAGGTCTTCGGGTTTCTCGGCAACCTCCGGATCAAGATTGTTATACAGCATTCTTAACGCGGCCTCTTGTTCCCAACCCTTGCACTCCAATTCCAGTCCTTTTTTTGCAACTACCGTACGGTTCACCTTTGCTTCCATCGTTTTCCCCTCCATTTTCAAGAATTATTGTTCACTTTTTTTTCCAAATCCTTAAAATCAACCCGTGCCTGTTCTGTCCATGGCCAATTATTTTTTTTCAGAAATTCTGCCATTCTCTCAATATCGTAGGAAAAGACCCTGTCCTCTGTGATCGACGGCACCAGTTTCCGTGCCTGTTCATAAAAAGACCTTGTTTTGGGTGCCATCTTAGCCACTCCGCGGTACTCCACTGCCTGCAGGGCGCAGATGCATTCAATCGCCAGTACGCGGCGCACATTCTCGATGATGCTCCCGGCATGGCGTGCCGCGATGGTGCCCATGCTCACATGGTCCTCCTGATTGGCAGACGAAGGAATCGAGTCTACGCTTGCCGGATGCGCCAGTGTCTTGTTTTCGGAAACAAGGGAGGCAGCTGCATACTGCATAATCATCGCTCCTGATTGCAAACCTGGCTGCGCACTCAGGAAAGGCGGCAAATCATTCAGCTGGGGATTGACAAGCCTCTCGATTCTCCGTTCAGAAATGCTGGCAAGCTCGGCAACCGCAATTTTCATAAAATCCATCGCAATCGCGATTGGCTGCCCATGGAAATTCCCTCCCGAAACCACCGTTTCACCATCATCAAATATCAGCGGATTATCTGTTGCTGCGTTCACTTCAATTTCAAGCTTTTCCTTCACATAGTCCAATGCCTGCCATGAAGCTCCGTGAACCTGGGGAATGCAGCGCAGCGAATAGGCATCCTGGACCCGTTTCTCTCCCTGTCTTGTCGTCAGTCCGCTTCCTGATAGCAAGTTTCTGATCCTCTCTGCTACTGCGGTTTGCTGTGGATACCCACGGGCTTCATGGATGGCAGGATGGAAGGCATCGATGATTCCTTCCAGGCCTTCCATCGTCATGGCGGAAATCCATTCACTCTGGTAAGCCAAGTCTGCTGCCTCGAGCCAATTGATGACTCCCATCGCCGTCATCGCTTGCGTCCCGTTGATCAGGGCGAGCCCTTCCTTCGCTTCAAGGGCGATGGGGTTAAGCCCCTCCTGCCTGCAGGCTTCGGCAGCAGGCACCGTTTTGCCCCGGTAAAAGACATATCCCTCTCCCATGAGGACTAATGCCAGATGGGAAAGCGGCGCCAAATCCCCTGACGCCCCCAATGACCCTTGCTGCGGGATGACAGGATGGATGTTCAGGTTCAAAAGGTGCATCAGGCGCTCCGCGATTAATGGCCTGATACCGGAAAATCCTTTTAATAAGGCGTTCAGCCTGAGCAGAACCATTGCCCTTGAGACCACTTCGGTAAAAGGTTCGCCGACTCCGCACGCATGGGAACGGATCAGATTTTGCTGCAGCAGGCTGACATCATCCTCGGCGATCATCACGTCGCTGAATTTCCCAAATCCGGTATTAATACCGTAGACAGTCCTTTTCTCACGGACAATTTTTTCAACAGCTCTTCTGCTCCGGGCTACTTTTTCCATGCTTTCCGGACATATTGTCACAAGGCTGCCTTCAAGGCAGATTTGCCTGATTTGTCCCAGAGTTAATGAATGGCCAGTTAGCTCAACCATATTGGTAACCTCCCAAGATTTTGGTGAAAACAAAAAGGAGGCGATAATGGCATAGTGATACCATCATCGCCTCCTTTTGACTAGTGAACTATAGGCAATGCTTCCTTATATATGATTAATACCCAACCCGACTGTTTCATGTTCCGCTCCTTTAACCGGAGCACCGATCGTGCCGTAAAAGGCGACGGCAATCCATTCCCCTTCGCCGCTTTCACTGTAGGGCTTTCCGCGAACAACGGAAAAGCGGAGGCCAACGGTCCGGCTCATTTCGCCAATTGCCGGTTTTCCTCTTGTCAGCCCTTCGATTCCTTCCATGATGGCATGATACAAGGCATGCGTCTCACGATAAAGGCTGTCATGAATCAGCCCGTTCCGCTTGGCTGCCGTTTCCACTGCCGCAATCACCTTTTGCATGTTCATGCTGCCTACCTTCCCCTGGCAAAATGAAACTTGGGCCAAGTCAGGCTTAAACTGATTAAGTTCCTCCTCTGACAGGGAGGCAAGGAGGATGGCCAGTTTCCCGATAGCTATTTTTTGCATGGCGACCTCTAAGTTTCTGAATTTTTCCTCTTGACTAATAACTTACCTTTATTGTATTCCCTTCACAAGCACTATGTCAATAATTTTTGGTAAATTTTAGTAAATTAGCAAGGTAATAATCTAGCGGGGTAAAGGAATTAAAAAACGAAACCCGGACATTCAGATGCATGTCCGGGTTTCGGATAAATTTAAAAAGATAGTCGCAATTAACACAAAAACTTTCCAAATATACAATATATCATTAAAGCAAATGCTGGCTAAGCTTTTCCCTTATATCATCCGGGATTCTTTCCGGCTTTTGTTTGGAAAAGCTGAAATTCACATAGACGGCATTTCCTTTTGCACACAACCTGCCTTCCTGATGGATTTCCTCGTATACCTTCAGGCTTGTATTGCCAATCTCCTTAATCCATGTCTTAACAATCGCTTTTTTACCATAAAAAAGCTGATGGACAAAATCGACATCAAAATGGATGATGACCATCTTCCAATCATCAAAGCTTAAATCCGGGGTAAACAGCCGAAAGATTTCATCGCGTCCGGATTCAAACCAGACAGGAATCACCGTATTGTTGATATGGCCGGCACCATCCGTTTCGGAAACCCTGGGATCAATCACTTTTTCAAACATGCAGGCACCTCCTGATATCCGTTTTCTTTATTATCAGAATTATCACGCCGTAAAGCAAGCTATAACTAAAAAAGGCCATGATGCTGGTATCATGGCCTTTGCTTTATTCTCCCTGTTCCATTCTCTCTGCCAGCTTGAACAGAAGTGCATATATTAACCTATATGCTTCATCAATGGTTAACTCTTCACTAAAGCCTTCAAGGCCGTTCAAGGCAAAGTTCAAATTCCAAATGCCTTCATTGGCATCAAACATTAAATCGAACTTTGCATCTTCTCCCTTGATCTGGCTTTCCAGATAGCTATTCATTGCCTTTCCATATTTTTTTGGCAGCCTTAAACCGAGCATTACATCATAGGTGCCAAACACATCGTCCATTTCAAAGGAGACTGCATCAACGCCCACAATATCGAACCACTTTGTCTCAAGGTACATGAATTCATTCTTATGCTTTTTAAAATAGCCGATAGGCTGAGATAAAAATTCCGCAGATTCTTCCCCAAGGAAATTCTCCGTTTCTTTGTCTCCCCGTTCTATATAGGCTTCTTTGAACCGTTCTGAAGGATGCTTCTCCACCACGCCCTCCCCTTCTTTAAGAAGGCGGTTTTTTTCCGCATACTCCTTTTCTTCCCTGAAAAGCTGTATGGAAGCTGCATCTTCTTGCGCTTCAAGATATTTTTGGATTTCCTGTTTTAGCATCTGTTTTCACTCCTGACTATTTTTCTTACCTTCTTCCCCGTTTCGGTTTAGCGCCTGCTGCTTTGGATGGCAGTGGCTTCCTTTTGGCTGTGTTGCGCTGGGCTTTCTTATTTTCAGTTCTGTCGTTGCCCCTGGTCCGGGTGCTTATCTCTTTATCTTCCCGGCTGCGCTGCCCCGGACCCTTCGAGGAAACTCGTTCCTGTCTGGTTTTTCCCCTCCTGTTATCATTAGACTGTTTTCCAGTAACAGTGGAGGTGCTGCCGGGTCGGCGGTCTCTTTGCCTAGCGGGCTTTTTTCCAGAAGAAGTCTTCTCGTCCTCTTTCCCCTCCATATTGCCGATATTTTTCTTTTCAATCCTTATATCCAAATCCTTTTCAATCTGGTCAAGCAGCGGTCGGTCTTTTGACGAATAAAGGGTGATGGCCAAGCCTTTTGTTCCTGCCCGGCCGGTCCTGCCAATCCGGTGGACGTAACTCTCTGCATCCAATGGGATGTCATAGTTAAAGACATGGGTGACTCCTTCGACATCAAGCCCCCTCGCCGCTACATCCGTAGCAATTAACAGCTGGATTTCGGCATTCCGGAATTTTTTCATTACCTGCTCCCGCTTAGCCTGGGAAAGGTCCCCATGAAGTTCATCGACTAGCATGCCGTTTGCTTTCAAAGTATCATACAGCTTGCTTACCCGCCTTTTCGTCCGGCAGAAAATCACCGCAAGAAAGGGCCGATGCGTTTCAATCAGCTGGACCAAGGTTCCCTGTTTCGCCCTGTCCACGGTATGAATGGCGATTTGCTTTACCGTTTCGGCTGGTCCCTGGGTCTTTTCCACCTGAATATACTGTGGTTCTTTCATATGTGTTCGGGCAAGCTTTCTGATTTCAGCTGGCATCGTGGCTGAAAATAGCATGGTTTGGCGGCTGCCTGGGGTTTCGTGGATAATCTGCTCCACCTCATGAAGGAAGCCAATATGAAGCATTTGATCTGCTTCGTCCAGCACGAGGAATGAAGCTTGCGATAAATCGACACTTTCCCTGCGGATATGATCCAGCAGCCTTCCCGGAGTTCCAACGACTATCTGGACATTTTTGTTTTTTAATTTATTCAGCTGTTTTGCCACATCCTGCCCGCCATAAACAGCAAGGACATGAACATCTTCCATGTCTGCAATAAGCTTTTCTACCTCGCCGGTTATTTGCAGCGCCAATTCCCTCGTGGGTGTGACAATCAGGGCCTGTATATGTGAAGAACCTCTATCGATTTTTTCAAGAATCGGCAAAACAAAGGCAAAAGTTTTTCCAGTTCCCGTTTGTGCCTGTGCAATAACATCCTTGCCGTCCATTACAAAGGGAATGGCCTTCTCCTGAATTGGAGTTGATTGGACAATCCCTTCCTCTCGCAGTTTTCCTGCCAAAGCTTCTGAAATGCCTAAAGATTTAAAATCACGCAATCCTATCCCTGCTTTCATTGGAGCAATTTTAACTGCCCTCTCCTAATTTGCTTCTCACTTTATTATTCCCCATAAAAAAACAACGCGATCATCGATCACGCTGTTTTCGGGCACTAGAATCAATGCCTATGTACATGCGGACTTTTAGTGGATCCTTGATGACGAATTCCATATGTAATCATCATAAGATTGCACCGCATCAACTATACCACCATTTAGAAGACCTCAGCAAGAAATAGGCTGTCTATCCAGACCAACCTTGTCAATTTTATCAATAAACATTTGGAAAACCTTTTTCTTTTCTTCCAAATCCTTGATTTCTTCCTTAAGCTGGTTGAATTTTTGTTCAAATGGAATGTGGTACAATTCCCTAATGTCCCGGATGATTTCCTCATTGACAGTAGACTGGACAACTTGTTTCGTAATGCTGAATTTGTAGGAATATACCTGCAGCTCCTGTTTCACATGTTCATATTCCTGATCAATTTCATGGAGTAACAGGGAAATCTCTGCTTTCCATTCCTCAAGTGACTTTTTCACATGTTGTTCCATGGGTACGCTCCTTTATGAAAGTATCTTATGCAGTTTAAAGCATAGCTTATCCCCCATTCTACCAGCCAACTTTTGCAGTTTCTTTTCTGTAAAATTACAATCCTGCTACTTCCCTGATGCGATATCCTAAAAGATGCTTAAATCGTATTGCTCCGACATCAGTTCAAGCAGTTTCATGCCTCCGATGCTGTTCCCTATTTCATCCAGGGCTGGGCCGAAAATGCCTATGCCGAACCGGTTTGGGACAGAACCCATAATGCCTCCGGATACTCCGCTTTTTGCCGGAATTCCTACCCTGATGGCAAACTCTCCAGATGCGTTGTACATGCCGCATGTGACCATGAACGTTTTGCACAAACGGGCTACCTCGACTGGAATCAGCTGTTTTTCACGGACAGGATCACGCCCATCCATGGCGAAGATAAGACCCACACGTGACAAATCCAGGCAATCCATTTGAATCGCACATTGTTTGGTATACAAATCCAGAAGCTCTTCAACATCTTCATCAATGATTCCATCTTTCCTCATGTAGTAGCATAATGCACGATTGAGGTCCGCGGTCTGGTATTCGGAGCTGGCCACTTCCCCGTCGTAGCTGATTGCCCTGTCTCCGGCCAAAGCCCTGATAAAATCAAGAAGACGCTGCAGCCGCTCCTCCACTGACTCCCCCTTGATAAGATGGGTGACTGCCAAGGCACCCGCATTGATCATCGGGTTCAGCGGCTTGGCACTTTGGCTCGTTTCCAGTTTAATAATCGAGTTGAAAGGGTCGCCAGTTGGTTCATAGCCCACTTTGCTGAATACTTTTTCCTCTCCGCAGTCCATCAGGGCGAGCGCCAAGGTCAACACCTTGGAAATGCTTTGCAAAGTGATGTTCTGTTCGATATCACCGGCGGAAATACATCTTCCGTCCGGATAAAAAATCGCCGCCGAAAGGTCATCACTATTCGCTTTTTGCAAGGCTGGAATATAATCAGCTACTTTCCCGTATTGCAGGACTTTTTTTGCCTCTTTTACAAGGGCATTTAATTCATCATTGGTGGAACACGGCATGTTGCTTCCCCCGCCTTTCATAAAAAAGTAAACCTGACGCAGTAAACAGTACCCTAATTGCCTCTCAAGCAATCCTAAACGGACCATACTCGTATCATTGTTAGCGTCTCATTTGGCACGGCCATACATACATAAAAAAACGGTGCAATTTCGCACCGTTTCCTGCTCGGCTTTATTCAGTTAACCTGCAGCGTCCTGTTTTCCCGATGTTCCTTATGCCTGATGGTCGCTTGCGCGGCAGCGAGGCGGGCAATGGGAACCCTGTAAGGAGAGCAGCTTACGTAATCGAGTCCTGCCTGGTAGCAGAATTCAATCGAGCTTTTCTCGCCGCCATGTTCGCCGCAAATTCCGGTTTTTAATTCCGGTTTTGTCTGCCTTCCAAGCTTCACACCGGTTTCGACCAGTTTGCCGACTCCTTCACGGTCGAGAACCGCAAATGGATTTTCAGGGAGCACTTTATTTTCAATATAAGCCTGCAGAAACTTCCCTTCGGCGTCATCCCGGCTGTAGCCGAACGTTGTTTGAGTCAGGTCGTTTGTGCCGAAGGAGAAAAAATCTGCTTCTTCGGCAATTTGGTCGGCCGTAATCGCCGCCCGGGGAATCTCTATCATCGTACCAATGGTATAACTGAATTCCTTGCCTGTTTCCGTTTTGACCACATCCGCCGCTTCTTCCACCAGCTTTCTCATTTCCTTGAGTTCATTCACATGGCCGACAAGCGGAATCATGATTTCCGGGTTTACGGCAATTCCTTTATCTCCAAGGGCAGCTACTGCATAGAATATTGCCTTTGCCTGCATTTCGTAAATTTCCGGGTGGATCATTCCCAGGCGGCAGCCGCGGTGGCCAAGCATCGGGTTGAACTCATCAAGCTGGCGCACCTTTTTCAGCAGCTGTTCCTTTGCCCTCAGCTCGGGCGATCCCGGGTCTGTCAATTGCAGCCTCGCCGTCTCAACCAGAAGTTCCTCTTTGTCCGGCATGAATTCGTGAAGCGGCGGGTCAAGCAGGCGAATAGTGACAGGAAACCCTTGCATCGCTTCAAAGATTCCTTCAAAATCCTCCTGCTGCATTGGAAGGAGCTTCGCGAGGGCAGCCCGGCGCTCGTCAAATGTTTCAGCAAGGATCATTTCCTGGACGATTGGAACACGTGCTGCATCCATGAACATATGCTCTGTCCGGCACAGGCCGATTCCTTCGGCACCAAATTCACGGGCTTTCAGGGAGTCTTCGGGATTGTCGGCATTCGTTCTTACCCCAAGCTCCCGAATTTCATCCGCCCAGCTTAGCAGTTCCTGGAATTCCTTTGACAGCTCAGGCTCGATCATCGGGATTTCGCCTAGCATGATTTCCCCTGTTGCTCCGTCAATCGTAATGATTTCTCCCTCTTTCACAATGGTTTCTCCCACGTAAAATTCCTTTGCCCTAACATCGATTTTCATGCTCTCACAGCCGCAGATGCAGGCTTTTCCCATCCCGCGCGCTACAACAGCGGCATGGCTGGTCATTCCGCCACGGCTTGTTACAACCGCCTGGGCGGCAACGATACCGTGAATATCATCCGGTGTCGTTTCCGGTCTGACCAGGATGACTTTTTTGCCGTCCTTGGTGAGGGCCTCAGCTTCGTCTGCATCGAATACTACCTCTCCGGTAGCAGCCCCTGGTGAAGCTGGCAGCCCCTTGGCCAGCTGGGTCCTTTCAAATTGGTCGTCAATCCGGCGGTGAAGCAGCTGGTTCAGCTGGTCAGGATCAACCCGCAGAAGCGCTTCCTCTTTGCCGATGATTCCCTCCTTGACCATTTCGACCGCCACGCGGATCGCGGCCTGGGCAGTCCGTTTTCCGTTACGGGTCTGAAGGATGAACAGCTTCCCTCGTTCGACAGTGAACTCGATGTCCTGCATGTCCTTGTAATGCTGTTCAAGCCGTATGCAGGTGTCCGCAAATTCCTGGTACACTTCTGGCATCTCATTGCGCAGTGTTTGGATTGGCTGCGGTGTACGGATTCCAGCGACCACATCTTCTCCCTGGGCATTGATTAGGTATTCGCCATATAAAAGGTGTTCTCCGGTAGACGGGTTGCGGGTAAATGCGACACCTGTGCCAGAGTCGTTCCCCATATTTCCGAATACCATGCTTTGAATGTTTACAGCTGTGCCAAGATGGCCGGGAATTTTATTCAGCCTGCGATAAACGATAGCCCGCTGGTTGTTCCAGGAATTGAAAACGGCGTTGATGGACAGAAACAATTGTTCTTTTGGATCCTGCGGGAACTCTTTTTTGGTGTGTTTCCTGACAATCCGCTTATAGCCGGAAATCACTTCTTTCCAATCTTCTGCTGTAAGTTCCGGGTCGGAAGAATATCCTTTTTCTTCTCTTGTTTCCTCGAGCAGCTGCTCGAAAAAGAACGTGTCTACATCGAGAACGACATCGGAAAACATCTGGATGAAGCGCCTGTAGGAATCATAGGCAAACCTCGGATTTCCAGTCAGCATTGCCATCCCTTCCACTGTTTCATCATTCATGCCAAGATTCAGGATCGTATCCATCATACCCGGCATGGAGAAAACCGCACCGGAACGTACAGAAACGAGGAGAGGACGGTTTGGGTCACCCAGTTTTTTTCCGCTATTTTCTTCGAGGGTGGTCAATGCTTCAAGAACCTGCGCCTGTACTTCGGCGGGKATTTTCTTTTCCGCTTCGTAATAGGCGTTGCAGGCTGCAGTTGAAATCGTGAAACCAAAAGGCACAGGAAGGCCGATCCTGGTCATTTCGGCGAGATTGGCACCCTTTCCGCCCAGAAGCTCTTTCATGTCACTTTTTCCCTCATTGAACATATACACAAATTTGGTCATTATGTATGGCTCCTCTCTTTTTTCAAAATGTCCAGGATCAGGCTGGCTGTTTCTTCAACTGCCTTGTTGGAAACGTTGATGACCGGGCAGCCCACCCTCTTCATGATTTTTTCAGCATAATCCAGTTCTTCAAGGATCCGTTCAAAACTGGCGTAATTGGCTTGTGATGTCAGACCCAGTGCTTTCAGGCGCTCACGCCGGATCTCATTCAGCTTGTCTGGGGAAATGACGAGCCCGACACATTTATTGCGAGGAACATTGAAAAGTTCTTCAGGCGGCTTTACTTCCGGGACAAGCGGCACATTCGCGACTTTGTATCTTTGATGGGCCAAATACATGGACAATGGGGTTTTGGAAGTCCGTGATACCCCGATCAGCACAATGTCGGACCGGATAATTCCCCTCGGATCACGGCCATCATCATATTTAACAGCAAATTCAATTGCCTCTATTTTACGGAAATATTCGTCATCCAGCTTCCTCATCAATCCCGGCTGCTGGTTTGGAGCCTTTTCAAATTTTTGCTCAAACGCTTTCATCAGCGGCTGGAGAAGATCAATCGCAAGGATGCCTTCTTCGGCAGCCCGCAGGTCCAGGTAGTGTTTCAACTCGGGTACGACCAGCGTATAAGCGATAATGGACCGGTTGTTCTGTCTGGCCAATATAATGACATCTTCAATATCTTCGGCATCCTCCACATAGGAATTGCGGCGAATATCCACACTGCCGCCGTTAAATTGGGTAGCAACGGCCTTTACGACAAATTCGGCTGTTTCGCCGACCGAGTCGGAAATTACATAAACTGCTTCCTTCTGCTTCAAAGACTGCTCACATCCTTTCAAGGTTAATAATCAAGGAGTTCAACGTATGCTCTGGTAATGGTGGTTTTTGTAATCCTTCCGATTACTTCATACAACTGGTTTTCCTGGTCCACTTCCCGGACTACCGGCAAGGAGTCAATATGATTCTGCATCAGCTTTTTGCCTGCTTCGAGCAGGGTTTCATCAGGACACACCGTAATCACATTGGGCATCCTCGTCATTATGACGCTGACCGGTAGTTCCTCAAGATTGCTGTTTCCAATGGCCGCCCGCAGCAAGTCTTTCCTGGAAATGACACCAGCCAATAGCCCATTCTTGTCCACGGCATAAAGAGTTCCCACATCTTCCAGGAAAATCTGCACAATCGCATCGTAGACGGAAGCCGATTTGGGTACGACAATGGGGTGAGCCTTGTAATCACCCACAAGCTGGCTTGCCAGGCTGGCCGCATCCTGCTTGATGGCGCTTTGGGGGTTGATAAAATAGCCTACCCGGGGTTTGGCCTCAAGGTTTCCGGCCATCGTCAGAATGGCGAGATCCGGACGCAAAGTAGCTCTCGTCAATGAAAGCCTGTCGGCAATCTGCTTTCCCGTAATGGGCCCGTCTTCTCTCACGATATGCAGGATTTCCTCCTGTCGCTTTGATAGTTTGATTGAATTCACCGCCCCTCAGCACCCCAATAGGATATAATAATAGAGATTGATAAAACCAATTGTGTTATGCTTATTTATATATAGTATATTACATTTAAACATATATCGGCACAAGTAATTTTTTATTTTTATGGCAAAATTGCTAACATTTCTTTTTTTGAAAGGCCGCTATGAGTTAGAAGGGGTTACGGTTCGAGGAAGAAGCTCTAAATAGAAGAAAAAAGATGCAGTCCAATTCGCAAATGAATTGGACTGCATCTTTTTTGTGAAAATGAAATGAATGGCATTTCATAAGCGGAGAAAATCCGGTTAATGTATATATCAGGGGCATAAGAAGCCTAAATAAGGGGATAAACTCCGACTAACTTCTCTTTTTAGAGCTAAATGTAAGGATTTTATTAAGATAAACGGAAAAATTCCCCTTAAATTACGGGAAATGATGGTATTTCCCAACTTAACCGGAAATTTTCCGTTTATTGTTCAATCCCAGTTATGATTATAGAAATCCCTTAATGAGAATGCCCCTAATAAAAGGGCTTATTTTCCATTTTCCCTTACATTTAAAACCGGTACGTTTTATTAATGAGTACGGCAGCTATACAAGCTTCTTAGAATCATAATGTATTGTCTTCATCACAAATCCAGTTCAAGCAAGATCGGACAGTGGTCGCTGCCCATGATATGCGCATCGATTTCCGCCTTTTTTATCGAGGATGCCAGCTGGTTCGAAACAATGAAATAGTCGATCCGCCACCCGATATTCCGCTCACGGACCTTGTTCATATAGCTCCACCACGTATAGGCGCCTTCCTGGTCGGGATGCAAATGCCTGAAGGAATCGACAAAACCGCTGTCCAGCAGCTCAGCCATTTTTCCGCGTTCTTCATCCGTAACACCCGAGTTCCCTTTGTTGGATTTCGGATTTCTTAGATCAATGGAACGGAAAGCAACATTCAAATCTCCGCATAAAATGGCGGGCTTGACTGCATCCAGTTCAAGCAAGTACTCCCTCAGCCTGTCTTCCCAAGCGAGCCTGAACGGAAGTCTCGCAAGGTCCCGCTGCGCATTGGGACTGTACACATTGACAAGGTAAAAGCCATCAAACTCCAGCGTAATCGCGCGGCCTTCCGAGTCATATTCCTCCATGTCTATCCCGTACTTGACTGAGAGGGGTTCAATCCTGGTAAAAACTGCGGTTCCAGAGTACCCCTTTTTCACCGCATAATGCCAGTAATCTTGATATTCCTCACCTAGCTCCAATTGGATCTGCCCTTCCTGAAGCTTCGTTTCCTGCACACAGAAAACATCTGCATCCACTTCCTTGAAATAATCCAAAAAACCTTTATTGCAGCAGGCTCTAAGCCCATTTACATTCCAGGATACCAGTTTCATTCTTCTTCCCCTTTTAATGAAATAAAGGGAACAGCCAAATGGCCATCCCCTTTGCATTATAATACAGAAACAAACTGCTGCTAAGCAACTTGCCTTATCCAGTTTTTACAGTTCAAGGCTTTTGGCCAGATTGGCCATTTCAATAGCTGATGCAGCCGCTTCATAACCTTTGTTGCCTGCTTTCGTGCCAGCTCTTTCAATCGCCTGTTCAATGGAATCGGTTGTAAGCACTCCAAAAATTACCGGGATGCCGCTGTTCAGTGCTACAGCCGAAACCCCTTTGGCCGCTTCATTGCATACATAGTCAAAATGCGGTGTCGAACCGCGGATGACTGTACCAAGAGTGATGACCGCATCATACTTGCCGCTGTTTGCAAGCTTTTGTGCGATCAGCGGGATTTCAAATGCTCCAGGTACCCAGGCGACATCCACATCCTCTTCAAGAACGCCATGCCTTCTGAACGCATCCTGTGCGCCGCTCAGGAGCTTGCCAGTAATGAATTCATTAAAACGGCCCACAACGATGCCGACTTTCAGTCCAGACCCAACCAGATTTCCTTCAAATATTTTTCCCATTTTGCATCCTCCTAAAATCAAATATGAAGCATATGTCCAAGCTTCGATTTTTTTGTTTTTAAATAGCGTTCATTTTCTTTTTTTGTTTCCATCTGAAGCGGGACACGTTCCGTCACTTCAAGGCCGTAGCCGCCCAGACCACTGATCTTCCTTGGGTTGTTTGTCAGCAGCTTCATCTGCCTGATGCCAAGGTCCCTGAGGATTTGGGCGCCAATGCCATAGTCGCGAAGGTCGGGGCCAAACCCGAGTTTCTCGTTCGCCTCTACGGTATCCAATCCATCTTCCTGAAGCTTGTATGCCCTCATCTTATTGATAAGGCCAATTCCTCGTCCTTCCTGGCGCATGTACAGGAGAACGCCCCTGCCCGCTTCGTTGATCTGGGACAGGGCAGCGTGCAGCTGGGGTCCGCAGTCACAGCGGAAGGACCCGAAAATATCGCCGGTCAGACATTCGGAGTGGACCCTGACAAGCACCGGCTCTTCAGTGGATATATCTCCTTTCACCAAGGCGACATGTTCCTTGCCGTCGACGACATTTGTATAGCCGACAGCCCTGAAATCTCCGAATTCGGTTGGAAGGTCAATCTCCACTTCTCTTTGGACCAGCTTTTCCTGCTTGTTGCGATACTGGATAAGATCCTTGATGGTGGTCATTTTAAGACCGAACTTGTCCGCAATGGCGCGAAGCTGCGGAACACGGGCCATTGACCCATCTTCATTCATGATTTCACAGATGACGCCTGCCGGTGCGGAACCAGCCAGTTTTGCCAGGTCCACCGCCGCTTCTGTATGCCCTGCTCTTCTAAGTACTCCGCCTTTTTTGGCAATCAGCGGAAAAATATGTCCCGGCCGCTTGAAATCGGCAGGCTTGGAATCGGGATTAATCAACTCCTGAACCGTCCTGCTTCTTTCATGAGCCGATATTCCCGTTGTGGAGCTTTTATGGTCCACGCTTACGGTGAATGCCGTTCCATGGGGATCGGTATTTTGATAGGTCATCTGATTAAGTTCCAGCTTCTTTGCCAGTTCTTCCTCAATCGGTATGCAAACCAGCCCCCGGCCATGCGTCACCATGAAGTTGATGGTTTCAGGAGTTGTTTTTTCGGCCAAGGCGATAAAATCCCCTTCATTCTCCCTGTCTTCATCATCACAGACAATCACGATTTTTCCATTTTTCAAATCTTCGATGGCCTCTTCAACTTTGTCAAACATCTGCTTCCCTCCTTATACGAATCCATTCTCTTCCAAAAAGCTCTTTGTAATATCCTGCTTTTTCCCGCCGACGCCAGTGTTCCTTAAATAATGTCCCACATATTTGCCAATCATATCGCATTCAATATTCACCTGGTCCCCGGCTTCCTTTTGGCCAATAATGGTTTCAGCCATTGTATGGGGAATCAATGAAATCGTAAATGTATTTTCTGTCACTCCGAAAATCGTCAAGCTTGTCCCATCGACGGTAACTGATCCTTTCATAATCATCCCCGCAGCCAGGTCCTCACTTACTTGAATTTCATAGTAAACCGCATTTTCCAGCCGCTCTTTCCGGACTATCGTTCCGATTCCATCCACATGACCTGAAACAAAATGCCCGCCAAAACGGCCCCCCGCTGCCATGGCCCGCTCCAGATTCACCTTGGAGCCCGGCTTGAGGTCCTTTATATTGGTTGCTTTAACCGTCTCAGGCATGACATCGACAGAGAATCTTCCAGTTGTAAACTCAGTAACCGTCAGGCAGACGCCGTTGATGGAAATGCTGTCGCCAAGGTTTACATCTTTAAGGATTTTTTCGGCATGGATGGAGATTTCAAACATCGGCCCTGTCCGGCGGATTCCGGCAATGGTTCCTATTTCCTCAATAATCCCAGTAAACATGGCTTCAACTCCTTTTCGGTACAGCAACAATACGAATATCCTTGCCAACCATGGTTACTTCATCAATTTCCAGTGACACGGCATCCTTGATCTGTTTCAGTCCTTCTCCGCCAAAAACGGATGGCGCCAGCTTACCGCCAATGAGCTTTGGAGCTATATAGGTGATTACCTGCTGAAAGGTACCTGCTGAAAGAAAGCTTCCATGCACCTCTGCCCCGCCTTCTACAAGGACCGAGGTGATCCCTTTTTTGCCAAGTATCTTCAGCATTTCGGGAATATCCAGCACTTCGCTTTCGAGCTGGACCACCTGTACGCCTGCAGCTTCCAGGCCGGCCATTTTTTGCGGGTCGGCCCTCCGGGTGGTCATCACCCAGGTCGGTGCCTCTCCGTCAACCACTACATGGGAATCAAGCGGGATGCGAAGGGTCGAATCCAGGATGATACGGACAGGATTTTTGCCTCCGCCTGGCAGCCTGGTTGTCAGGCTTGGATTATCCATGATTACCGTATTGACTCCCGCCAAAATGGCATCATGCTGATGGCGGAGCACATGGACATCGCGCCGTGCTTCCTCCCCGGTAATCCATTTGCTTTCCCCTGTTACCGTCGCTGTTTTTCCGTCCAGGCTGGAAGCCGACTTTAAAGTGACAAAGGGCAGACCGGTTTCGATAAAGTGGAAAAAGATTGAATTCATCCCGCGGGCTTCCTCTTCAAGAACTCCTGTTTCAACCTCGATTCCCGCATCTTTCAGTTTGCCGATGCCCCGGCCGGCTACAAGCGGGTTGGTGTCGGTTGAGGCAACCACAACTCTTTCAATGCCTGAAGCAATGATAAGATCTGCGCATGGGGGGGTCTTCCCATGATGGCTGCATGGCTCGAGAGTCACGTAAATCGTAGCTCCTTTTGCCTTTTCACCCGCCATTCTAATCGCATGGACTTCGGCATGAGGTTCGCCAGCCCTTAGATGGGCCCCCATCCCGATGATCTCTTTATCCTTCACCACAACTGCTCCAACCAATGGGTTTGGGGAAGTTTGTCCCGCCGCACTCCTGGCAAGCCCAATCGCCAGCTTCATGTATTCCTGATCGTTCATCCAAAAGTCTCCTTCCAACTACAGGCTTTTCACCTGTTTCAACTAAAAAAGGACCCTAAAGCATCATACCGATGCTTTGGGGTCCTTAAAACGGCAATAGGAAATTAAGGGTATCAAATGGGCACACTTGTCCCAATAAAAAACCCTGTTTCGAAAATTTTTTCCTTCTCCCATCCAGACTTTTACTGTCGGCCCTGGAGTTTCACCAGATCCACCGCTTAACCTAAGTTAACCGGGTCACGGACTAAGAAGCGCTCGCTTCATCACCGCCGGTTGGGAATTACACCCGACCCCGAAGGAATATTATATTTAAATCTTATTATATGCATAAAACATCATAATTGAAAAGGAAATAGTCATCAAAATGAAAAAAAGAGAGAAAAGGCCTCTCTCTTTTAAATTTTTTTAACCACCTGAATAGCATTACGAATGTAGGCCCAGGTTTGCGGAGCAGGAAGGCTAAGCTGCCAAAAGGTCGTTCCCGCTAACCCGTTTAAGTCGATCAGCCTGAACTTTGCAATAGTGGTTCTGATATCCTCGAACCAAACGACATGTTCCTGATTATTTTGCCCATAGCGGAAATGAGGGGATTGAGACCGTAAATCAAACTGGATTGGACGCCATTTGGAAATAGCGAGATTTTGGGAAGCGAGCAAAGACCTTGCCAAAGTAAGATTGCCTGGAATGACCTTGTCATATCCATAAAGCGGCATGGCAATTTGCAGCTTATTAGGCGGGATTTGTCCCACGGCATAAGCAATCACCTGTTCCACCCACCACAAAGGGGAAATGGGGTCAGGAGGTCCGCCGGGATACCCATAATCAATCGTCATCACGGCTACCATATCGGCTATGGATGCTATGCCGCGATAATCATATGCACCGATGATAGGATTTGCGGGGATGTCTTCTGTCTTGGCGTGAACATTGACATGGAGAATAAGGCTGCCAAGGGCCTGTTTTAATTCGGTAAGGAATAATAGAAAAGCGTTTCGCTGGGGAGGCGGAATAAATTCAAAATCGATGCTCACACCGCTGTAGCCCCGTTCACGTGTCAAATTGACCAGGCTTGATACAAGGTTT
This sequence comes from Bacillus sp. FJAT-27251, assembly GCF_001273925.1. GTDB lineage: Bacteria > Bacillota > Bacilli > Bacillales > Cytobacillaceae > Mesobacillus_B. The sequence continues at coordinate 4,243,058 of NZ_LIGG01000001.1, forward strand.
CTTCGCAGCGCAGGATTGGCCAATATGCTCCCCGCCAACGCGGCGCTGAACTCGTTTTCAGCCAGGTTGCGGATCATGAGCAGCGGCTTTACATTCAGCTGCAGGCTGCGCCCAACAATTTCCCTGTCTTCCAGCTCAACATAGGCATATCCTTCCTTAGTAAAGGAATAGGCCGCTACAGCCAGGTAAGTCAGGTCGGGAGCGAGCGATGGCAGCTGCGTCAGAAAGGCCTGTGCTGAATATGGGACAATGAATCCGAGCGTTTCCATTTCCAGCTTAAGGGGAGAAGGTATTTCAATGACCTGGCCAACCCTTATTTCGTCAGGCTGCAATCCGGGATTGGCTGCGGCGATGGTACTGATGCTGGTATTGTATTCGACTGCCAGCTTCCAGTATGTATCGCCGGGTCGGACTCGGTGGACCCGCTGGTAAATCTTCTGAGGCAGAGGGATGAAGAGAGCCAGCCCCGGAACAAGCGAGTTGGCTGAAGGCAGGCCGTTTACTGAGACGATTTCCCTGATGGATATACCGTACATGCGCGAAATGGCCCAGAGGGATTCCCCGCTTTTCACCACATGGACAGCCATCACAGCCCTCCTTTTACGTCTTTTATAACTAGTTTATGGCTACAAAGCCTTAATATGCTAACAGATGTTTTACCTTCTTCTTCTCCCGGTGCCGCGTTCCTGGCTCCTTCCCCGGCCTTTTCCATGGTAACAGGCATCACAAATAGGAAACCTTGCATTCTCAGGCAGCTTTTTGCCGCACTTTTTGCATTTATTCCGGTAATTTTCTACCTCGTCTTTTAAATGATCATGCACTTCATCGCTGATTTCATCCCTGAGCCTTTCCCAGTAGACAGCTTCAGTCCGCTTGTCCAAACGATAGAGGAATAACAGGTGCAGCCCGATTGCTTTATAGCTCAACTCGGAATCTTCCAGCCCTTTCTTTTTAATGACCGGGTCAGGCAGTTCCCTTCCGTCTGCTATCGCCATCATCGTTTCCAGCCACTGGCGGACAAGAAGGTGCTCCTTCGCCGAGAAAGGAAGATGCAAAAAACCATACAAGTCCATCATCGAAAACCGTGCTTCAATCGGAGTGCCTTTTATCAATTCATACAGCTCCCGCTCTTCGGAGAGGGAAGCCTTTTTCGTCCCTTTTGGCGGTTCGAACTTCTCCCAGAGTTCAAAGAAAACCCCCAGGTCCCGGTAATGGTGCCCAAACCGTTCAAACACGGCAGCAGTCGGGGCTATCGCAAAGGTTTGCACAGGCTCGTCCACTTTTTCAAGCAGCCTGCTCATCACCTTAATATCTGCCGAAAACGCTACCTTGCCAATATCGTATATCCCTTTCCTTCCTGCACGGCCCGCAATTTGCTTCACTTCCTGTGAAGTCAGCGTCCTTCTTCTCGTCCCGTCAAACTTCTCTGTTTCCAAAAAAACAATCCTTCGAATCGGCAGGTTCAGTCCCATTCCAATCGCATCTGTTGCAACGACCACTGAAGTCTTGCCGCTGTTGAACATTTCAATCTGTTTTTTTCTTGTCTCTGGCGGCATGCTGCCGTAAATCATACTGACTGAATGCCCGCTGCGCTGAAGCTTCGCCGCCGTTTCCAGGACTCGTTTGCGGGAGAAGCAGATGAGCGCATCCCCTTTTTTGGTGTGTTTAAGCTCAAACTCTTTCTGTTCTACTTCCAGCGGTACGTCCCGGCTGTATTCATGCAGTTCAATTTCAGTGCCTTCGAGCAGATTGAACAGCATTTGTTTGATATTGTAGCTTCCAATGATATGCACTTCCCTGGCATTTGCCTTGGTAATCGCCCGATACCATGAAAACCCGCGATCCTTGTCGGCAATCATTTGCGCTTCGTCAATGACAATCACGTCATGGAAATCCTTCTCATGAAACATCTCCACTGTACTTGAGACATGCTTGGCACCTTCAACCGGCTTTTCTTCTTCGCCCGTTTTAAGGGAGCAGGGAACTCCTTCTTCGTTAAGCTTGTCGTAAACCTCGAGGGCGAGGAGCCTCAGGGGTGCAAGATAGAGCCCGCTTTCTGCCCGCTTCATGCTTTCAAGAGCCCTGTGCGTCTTACCAGTATTGGTTTCGCCAATATGCAGGACATACCGCACCCGCGAGCCTACTGAGGGGATGTAGGCCGTGCCAAATATATCTTCCAGGACCCTTGCTTCTTCTGCCCTTTTCCTTTCAGCCTCAGCCTCCTCCTCTGCTTTCCTCCGGGCACGCTCGGCTTTATTGCGTTCAAAAATTTGCTGGTGCAGCTTTTCCTCGAAGGGCAGCTCTGTAAGCTCCAATAAATCTTCCAGGTACTCCCGGGCTAATTCCAAAGTCATATCTTCAGCAAGCTCAAAGCAATCTGAATCAATCAGTCTGAAGAGGTTCTTCGGATTCAAATCCTGGTTAAAAAGCTTTTTATATTCCTCCCTTAATCCAGGAGGCATATCTCCAGCCAATTTTTCAGGAACCATCACACTTACAAATTCCAGAACGGCATTCTCATAATGTTCGTAATACGTTTCATATCCAAAAGAGCGGCTGCTCCAGTCCGAGGAAATCCCGCCTGTCAGCTCCTCAAAGAAATCTCCTGCTGTCACATAATCGTCCGCATCAAAATTTCCATCCTCCACAAGGGCCTCTTCCAGCCTGTAGGCTTCGACATAGGCATAGCGTTGGTTGTGAATAAGATCATGCTGAATCTCCCTGGCAGCAAAATGCCTCGCATGAAGGTAAAACAAATCAAAATTCGCCTCTGCATGACGGCGCATCCAATCGGCCAGCCTTCCTGTGAACTCAGAGCGCTCCTTATCGACTTTCGCCTTCTCCTGGCGCATAAAAAACTTTTGCCTTGCTGCTCCATAACGCTGCTCCCATTCCTCCTCCTTGCCGGTAAATCTTTGTTCCAGCCAGGAAGCGGCATTAAAAACCATTATCGACCGGATTTCCTCCCGAAAAAGCTTATTAATAATTTTTTTGTCTACTCCATCCGTCACAAAGCCTTTTTCGTTCAATAATTGCTTTTTCTCTTTCTTGGGCACATCGTTGGACGCCTTATTAAGCCAGATATTGATCCAAATCTGGTCAATGAAAGCTTTTCTTACTTCCATATAATCATGAAAGGACGGCACAGCATCCTGCCTTTCCATAAACGCATCTATATCTTCGAATAATTTTTGTTTGGTTTGTTCAATGGCGGCAGGGTAGACCTGTTCCAGTTTGCTCATCTGCGTGTCCCCTTTCTCCGTTTTCCTTCTATTATATGTAAAAAGCCTGTCCGCATAAGGACAGGCTGAAAATTTTCATTGCATATGCCCAGGAGCGGAGTCCTGCAACATACATTTTGCTTACCTAATATGGGCAATGATGCCTTCTTCATCTTCCAGAACGAGCTCGATACCCGAAAAGGGGTCTCTGCCCAGTTCCTGATCAAGCCACATTCTAAGCGCTTCGATCATATTTTGTTTAACCAGGATTTGCTGCCTGCCATTCACAAAGGTTTCTGCAGAAAAGCCGTAATCGTCATCATACATGAGTTCAACTGTTACCTCTTCTGGCGCGACTTGCTTTTTATCTGCTATATAAATGCATATGGCGTTCACAATATCCTGTTCATCGATTTTTAGCGGCGCCACTGATCTTCATCCCTTCTCATGTTCCTTCTAATTGAAGAGATCACTTTGCTGATCAGCATGAATACCACAAGGATTGCCAGGATATTGACCATCATTCCGAAGATTGGCCCGAGTCCTCCCATTCCAGCCAAAAGGCCGCCGAATAATAGTCCTGCAAGCCCGCCATACATGATTCCTCTCATCAAGCCGCCATTATTGGCAGTATTGGCCCGGTTAGTGTTGTTGGTGTTTGTGTTTCGATTGACGGTGTCATTTTGACGGTCTTGATTGGTCGTCCGGTTTTTATTGAAATTTTTCGAACCGGAACGATATTTTTTTGCACTTACCTCCGTTTGCTGCAGGTCTTGAAAAACATAGTTCCCTGCTGGCGAAAACATGATCATGATAGCTACGAAAGCAGACAATAATTTTTTAAGCATCTTATTCCTCCAAAAATGTAAATTTCTCATAACACTTACTATACGTATGGATGAAGAAATGGTTTCAATTATTTTATAGAAAAAACTTTTTTTACTCTTTAACTAAAATACCCAAAAAACAGCAAATTGAACGTGTTGCTATTTACAATTTTTGTTTTCATAATTTGGTCACATTTAAAGCCAAGAGATAGAAATTTTCATGTTAAAATCATTCTAAACAGGTAAATCTGTGATTTATATCACACTTTCCCAAAAAGTACCTTTGTTCAAGACCAAAAAACGGTCATCTTTGTGAACAAATGAACATTTATTGTGATATAATGATCAAGGTTTATCGCTTATATTTTAGAAAGGGGAACATGTATGAAATTAAAATGGGTTTTACTATCAGTATTAATTACAATTTCAGCTGTTCTGACTGGTTGTGAGCCATTAATGGTGCTGGATCCGAAGGGACCACAAGCTGCAAGACAAGCCAGTGACATAATGATGTCTATCGGGCTAATGTCATTTATTGTCATTGCAGTCTTCTCCCTTTTAGCGTTCATGTTAATTAAATACCGTGCATCAAAGCAAAGTGATGATTATGAACCTCCTTATATTGAAGGTAATATTTGGGTGGAAGCCATATGCGTCGGAATTCCAATTCTGATTGTAGCTTTCCTTTCAGTCGTATCGGTCCGAAGCAACTATATCGTCGAAGCTACACCAGATGGGTATGAACACAAAGAACCTTTGGTTATTTATGCGTCTTCATCCAACTGGAAGTGGCATTTCAGCTATCCGGAACAAGGAGTTGAAACCGTCAACTATCTTTATATCCCGACCGACCGGGCGTTGGAATTTAAACTATACTCTCACGGCCCAATCACAAGCTTTTGGATTCCACAGCTTGGCGGACAGAAATACGCCATGGCCGACATGGTGACTACCCTGCACTTGGCTGCCGATGTACCTGGAGAATATAAGGGGCGAAACGCCAACTTCAGTGGTAAAGGATTTGCTGAAAACACTTTTGATGTAACAGCAATGCCTGAACAGGAATTCGAGGACTGGGTAAAAGAAGTAAAGGAAACTGCTTCACCTATTAGTGAGGAAAAGTTTACTGAACTTCTTGAGCCAGGACACCTTGGCCGAATGACATTCACAGGTACGCATCTTGAGTTCTCACCGGCTCCCGAACATAACCATGGGGCTGGTGGAGACATTGAACAACATGATGATCATGATGATCATAGTGTTCAAGAAGAAGATTCAGACCATAGCAGTCACTAATTCTTTTTTCTGCCATTATGGCACTATAGCAACCTACGATTGAAAGGAGTCACAAAAGGATGGAATTTTTCCAACGATTTGCCATACCTCATCCAAGCGCTGCGATTTATGCTTCCATGGTTGCCATTATTCTAACCATGATTGCCATCATTGTGGGTTTGACCTATTTTAAAAAATGGGGATATCTATGGCGTGAATGGCTGACGACTGTCGACCATAAACGAATCGGGATTATGTATCTAATCTCTGCACTACTGATGTTATTCCGCGGAGGCGCGGACGCGATTATGATGCGTGCGCAGCTTGCGGTGCCGGAAAACACACTGCTGGATGCCCAGCATTATAATGAGATTTTTACCACTCATGGCGTTGTCATGATTATCTTTATGGCCATGCCATTTATCATGGCACTGATGAACTTTGTTGTACCGCTGCAAATCGGTGCCCGTGATGTTGCGTTCCCGCGGCTGAACGCGCTAAGCTTCTGGCTGTTCTTTATGGGGGCCATGCTTTTCAACATTTCGTTTGTTGTCGGCGGTTCACCTGATGCTGGATGGACATCCTATTTCCCATTGGCCGGCAATGAGTTCAGCACATCAGTTGGCACTAACTATTATATGATTGCGATTCAGATTGCAGGAATCGGTACACTTGCTACTGGCATCAACTTCCTGGTGACCATTCTTAAAATGAGAGCTCCGGGAATGACCTTGATGAAGATGCCGATGTTCACCTGGTCTGCTTTGATTACAAACTTGATTATCGTATTCGCGTTTCCTGTCCTGACGATCGCCCTCTTGCTGGGAACGATGGACCGCCTGTTCGGAACCCATTTCTTTACGATGGATAATGGCGGTATGGATATGCTTTGGGCGAACCTTTTCTGGATTTGGGGACACCCTGAAGTTTATATTTTGATATTGCCTGCGTTTGGTATTTACAGTGAGATCATCTCGACATTTTCACGCCGGAATCTTTACGGTTACACATCCATGGTCGCATCGATGGTGGTTATCTCCCTCCTGTCCTTTACCGTTTGGGTGCATCACTTCTATACAATGGGTCAGGGAGCATTAACGAACAGCATTTTCTCCATTACCACAATGGCGATCGCTGTACCGACTGGTGTGAAGATATTCAACTGGCTCCTAACCATGTGGAAAGGAAAGATTGTCGTAACGACGCCAATGCTATACTCCATCCTGTTCATCCCGCTGTTCACGATTGGCGGTGTCACAGGAGTCATGCTTGGAATGTCAGCGGCTGACTACCAGTATCACAACACTATGTTCCTTGTCGCTCACTTCCACTTCACTATTATCCCTGGTGTAGTGTTTGCGATGCTTGCAGGGCTTACCTACTGGTGGCCGAAAATGTTTGGTTTCATGTTGAATGAGAAGCTTGGAAAATTGGCGGCTTGGGTGATTGCCATTGGTACATGTGTAGCGTTCATTCCAATGTTCTTCACTGGATTGGACGGACAGGCCCGCCGTATGTACACTTACTCTGAAGCAGCAGGATATACTGTCGGAAACATGATTTCCTTTGTTGGAGCAGGTCTCCTTGCATTAGGGTTTGCGATCATTGTCTATAACATCTATTACAGCTTCCGTTATGCGCCAAGAAATATTGGTGCGGATCCATGGAATGCCCGCAACCTGGAATGGGCGACACACAGCCCGGTACCGGATTACAATTTTGCTATCACGCCAGTGGTTAACTCGAGGGAAGCTTTCTGGGATTCAAAGAAAAAGGGCCATGTCCTTTTCAAGGATGACCTTAAGAAGATTCATATGCCTAACAGCAGCGGAGTACCGTTCATTATGAGCGCCCTCTTCTTCGTATGTGGCTTTGGATTCATCTTCTCCATCTGGTCCCTGGTGATTGTTTCCGCAATTGGCATCTTTGCCTGCATGGCCCACCGTTCATTTGAAAAGGACGATGGATTCTATATTCCTGTTGAGGAAATAAAAGAAACAGAAGAAAAACTGGGAGGTGTCAAATAATGAAAATCGACCAATCTCTCCCTCTTGAATATGGCACAGAGCAAGGCAGGATGAATATACTAGGTTTCTGGATTTTTCTTGGCGCCGAAATCATGCTTTTCGCCACATTGTTTGCTGTCTATTTTACTTTGGAACACCGTACAGGAAACGGCCCTGCAGGAGCTGAAATTTTTGAAATTGCACCGGTCTTAATCGAAACGTTCCTGCTATTGACCAGTAGCTTCACGATTGGACTCGCCATTCATGCCATGCGTTTAGGAAGGCAGAAAGCGATGCTTGGTTTCTTTGCTGTCACCCTTTTGCTTGGCCTTGGCTTCCTTGGAGTGGAAATCTATGAGTTCGTTCACTACGCCCATGTTGGAGCCGGCATTCAAGTAAGTGCCTTTACAGCCAGCCTGTTAACGACACTTGGCACCCACGGAGTACACGTTACATTGGGCTTGTTCTGGGGATTATTCATCATGATCCAGATTAAAAAACGCGGCCTGACTCCTGCTAATGCGAATAAATCATTCATTTTCTCGCTCTACTGGCATTTCCTGGATGTTGTCTGGATTTTTATCTTCAGCTTCATCTACCTGAAAGGAATGATGTAATATGAGAGAACTTTTTCCAATAAAACAGGTGATGGGATTTGTCTTTTCCCTGCTTCTTACTGTAGTTGCTCTCGCTGTCTACTTTCTGGATATGTCGTTTGCAACAGGAATGACGATCCTCCTGGTCACCGCTTTTATCCAGGCATCGGTCCAACTCGTTGTCTTTATGCATGCCGGCGAGTCGGAGGATAAAAACTCGATTTATACAAACGCGGTATTTGGCATCCTTCTTGCCATCATTACTGTGTTGGGTACACTCCTGACCATGATTTGGGATATGGGGTAAGAGAAGAACAAAAAAAGAGCGCCCGATGGGCGTTCTTTTTTTGTTCTCATATTAAATAATATTCTTGCCCTTTCCTGCTTTAAGCAGCATTTCCTCGGTACCAGCCAGGAATACACCCATAATGAAGATGAAGATGGCCCCCATCACGGTTCCAATGCCGATTCCAGTGGCTACTCCTCCAGTGCTTAGAAAGAAGCCGTAAACGAAAATGGCTATTCCAATCGTTAAAATAATTCCTCCTGCATATTTGACTACATGAAGAATCTTTTGATACGTCTCCATTGTAAAACCTCCTTTGTGTATTTTATTCCCCAAGTTCACAAAATTGTCACATTCTCTTACTTGATTTTTCCCCTAATCGGATTCATTTAACATATATAAGCATTATTTACTTAAAACCTCCACATGAATACGCTTACAATGGAAACCTATTAGAACAGCCCTCCACTCATAAAACGTTTCCTTGACCTCCATTTTACCAGAAATCTCAAAAAAATGTCACAAAATGTTCACAATAAATTCATATTTTTTTCACAATTAACAAAAGGTCCCCCCCTTCCCTAAAAGTCTGTTGACATTCACCGTTTTACTGTAGTAAAGTTAGATGAAAATTATAAATCTACAGATTTCTTATCAAGAGAGGTCGAGGGTATGGCCCGATGACGCCTCAGCAACCATCAATGTCCGCATTGAAAAGGTGCTAAGTCCAGCAAGTTGTCCAACTTGGCAGATAAGAAGAAGATAATGGAACGGTCAAAAAGTCTTCTTCTTAGGAAGACTTTTTTTGTTATCCTTCAAACAGAAATATTGACAGTCAGGGAGTGTTGAGAAATGGTGAACATTAATACAAAACTAGCGCAAATTGGGAATCGCAGCGAGACGGCTACAGGAACCGTCAACCCTCCCATTTATCTATCAACGGCTTATCGGCACGAAGGTATCGGACAGTCCAGCGGCTATGATTATGTTAGGACCGGGAACCCTACCAGGGAAATTCTCGAAAAAGCGATCGCAGACCTGGAAGAGGGTGAGCGCGGGTTTGCCTGCAGTTCAGGCATGAGCGCCATCCTGACCGTGTTGTCTCTTTTCCAATCCGGAGATGAATGGCTTGTATCCAAGGATTTATACGGCGGTACATACAGATTGCTGGAACAGGGTTTTAAGAAATGGGGATTGGCCTGCCAATATATTGACATGGCTAATCTGGATGAAGTCTCCTCATCCATTACACCAAATACAAAAGCCATCTTCGTCGAAACACCAACCAACCCTTTGATGGAAACAGCCGATATAGCAGCCATTGTCAAAATTGCCAAGGAAAATGGCATCCTGGTAATCGTGGATAACACCTTTTATACCCCGTTGCTGCAAAAGCCGCTTGCATTAGGTGCCGACATTGTCATCCACAGCGCCACAAAATACCTGGGCGGCCACAATGATGTCCTGGCCGGTTTAATTGTCGCCAAAGGCAAGGATCTTTGTGACTCCCTGTTTTTGTACCATAATGGTGCCGGCGCAGTTCTCAGCCCTTTCGACTCCTGGCTTCTGATCAGAGGAATGAAAACCTTGGCCCTTCGAATGGAAAGGCATGAACGGAACGCCTCTGTACTCGTGGAATTCCTCAAGGAACATGATGCGGTTACGGATGTCCTTTATCCGGGCAGAGGGGGAATGGTTTCGTTCCGCATCCGCCACGAATCAATGGTCAATCCATTTTTACGGAACCTGAACCTGATTACATTTGCAGAAAGCCTGGGCGGCGTGGAAAGCTTCATTACATACCCAGCCACCCAGACCCATGCCGACATCCCAAAGGAAGTCCGCGAGGCTGGCGGTGTTTGTGACCGCCTCCTCCGTTTCTCTGTTGGGATTGAAGAAGCGGAAGATTTAATCGCAGACTTGAACACAGCCTTTGCTAAAGCTGGCCAGGAGGTATTGTAATGAGTAATGACAATTTTACGTTTGAAACAAAGCTGCTTCACAATAAATATAAGGTGGACTCGGCAACTGGAGCTGTAAGCGTGCCCCTGCAGCATGCCTCAACCTTCCACCAGCCTGGAGTTGACAGCTTTGGAAAATTTGACTACAGCCGCAGCCTGAACCCGACAAGGGAGGCACTTGAGGAAATCATTGCAGAAATGGAAGGCGGCACAAGGGGATTCGCCTTCGCTTCAGGAATGGCGGCAATCTCGACCGCCTTTCTTCTCCTCTCCCAGGGTGACCATGTAATTGTCACCGAGGATGTGTACGGCGGTACATTCCGCATGGTGACCCAGGTATTGAACCGATTCGGGATTGAGCATACCTTTGTGGATATGACTGATTTGGCAGCCGTAAAAGCGGCAGTACAGCCCAACACCAAGGTGATTTATGCCGAGACGCCTTCGAATCCGCTTATGAAGGTGACCGATATTAAAGGTGTAAGTGTGATTGCCAAGGAAATCGGTGCACTCACGTTTGTTGATAACACGTTTATGACACCTTACCTCCAAAGGCCGCTCGATCTTGGTGCAGACATAGTGCTTCACAGCGCAACCAAGTTTCTCGGCGGCCACAGCGATACCCTTTCCGGCCTGGCTGTCACAAAGGATGAGGAGCTTGGGGCAAGGCTTTATGCCCTGCAAAACTCGTTTGGGGCAGTCCTGGGTGTACAGGATGCCTGGCTTGTGATGAGAGGAATCAAAACCCTTGCTGTCAGGATGCAGCAATCACAGCAAAGTGCGAGCCAAATTGCGGAATTCCTCAGGGACCATCCGCACGTAGCCAAGGTGCATTTCCCCGGTCTGGAAGACCACCCGCAATACGAGGTTCATAGCCGGCAAGCACTTGGTCCTGGTGCTGTCTTATCCTTTGAACTGGAGAATGAGACTCTGTTCAAGGAATTTGTGCAAAATCTGAAATTGCCGGTCTTTGGTGTCAGTCTCGGCGGAGTGGAATCCATCCTATCGTACCCTGCGAAAATGTCGCACGCTGCCATGCCGGATAACGAGCGGCAAAAAAGGGGCATCAGCAATACCTTGCTGCGCCTTTCAGTCGGCCTTGAGTCACCCGGAGACATCATCTCGGATTTCTCACAGGCACTGGAAGCAGGTTTGGTTAATTTAACAAAGGAGAGATGAGAAGATGAGCTTCCTAAGCAAATTACAAAATGGACTATTAATTGGGGACGGCGCCATGGGCACCCTCCTCCACTCCTTTGGAACCGACACCTGTTTCGAGGAACTGAACCTCTCGCACGGAGAGGACATTAGCACGATTCACCGTGCCTATATTGAAGCCGGAGCGGATCTGATTCAAACCAATACCTATGCGGCCAACTACCTGAAGCTTCAAAGATACGGCCTGGAAGAACAGGTTAAAGAGATTAATAGTGCAGGTGTGAAGCTTGCCCGCCAGGCTGCAGGCAGTGATGCATACGTTTTGGGAACCATTGGCGGAAACAGGGGGCTTCGGCCCAGCATGGTTCCGATGGAAGAGATTAAAAGGAGCTTCAGGGAGCAATTATACTGCCTGCTCCTTGAAGGTGTGGACGGCATTATCCTTGAAACCTATTATGATCTTGATGAGCTTCAAACAGCCTTGGCGATTGCACGGAAGGAAACGAACCTGCCAATCATCGCCCAGCTGACACTTCCTGAGCTTGGAATGACCCAAAACAGGGTGCCTGTTAACGAAGCTTTCGAGCAGCTTGAATCTTTGGGAGCTGACTTGGTCGGACTCAATTGCCGCCTCGGCCCCCACCATATGATCAAATCGCTTGAATCGGTGGAAATCCCAAAGAAAGCTTATTTATCAGCCTACCCGAATGCAGGTCTCCCATCCTACACAGATGGCAAATTTCACTTTGAAACCAATGCAGAGTATTTCAGACAATGCGCCAGGGAATTCCGGGAACAAGGAGTAAGGCTTCTTGGCGGCTGCTGCGGAACATCCCCGGAGCATATCAGGGCTTTTGCGACAGAGCTTAAGGGATTGTCTGCTGTCAGCGAAAAAACAGTGGTCAGGAAAACAGAAAAAATACTTGTCGAACCTTCATCCTTTAAACGTTCGGAGCTTCCGCTTCAGGAAATTGTCAAAAAGCGACCTTCGGTTATTGTTGAACTCGACCCTCCACGGAAGCTCGATACAACGCGGTTTTTTGATGGAGCTAAGGCTCTTAAAGCGGCCGGCATCGATGCGGTGACACTGGCTGACAACTCCCTTGCTTCTCCCAGGATATCCAACTCGGCCTTGGGCCATAGGGTAAAGGAACATATAGGCTTGCGCCCGCTCGTCCACCTTACCTGCAGGGACCGAAACATCATCGGTCTTCAGTCACACCTGATGGGCCTGCATACACTTGGGCTGCACGACATCCTGGCAATCACCGGTGACCCTGCCAAGGTTGGCGATTTTCCAGGAGCTTCTTCTGTTTTTGATGTATCATCTTTCGAATTGATTGAAATGATTAAGCAGTTCAATCAGGGCCTTTCTCCTTCAGGGAAGGATTTGGGCGAAAAAGGTGCATTTTCGATTGCGGCTGCATTCAATCCGAATGTCCGGTCACTCGAAAAAGCTGTGGCCCGAATGGAAAAAAAGATTAAATGCGGAGCAGATTACTTTATCACCCAGCCGGTGTATTCCGAAAAGCTGCTGCTTGAAGTTTATGAACAAACAAAACATCTTGATGCCCCGGTATATATTGGCCTGATGCCTTTAACCGGAAGCCGGAACGCCGAGTTCCTTCATAATGAAGTACCCGGCATTAAAATCTCACAGGACATTCTCGACAGCCTGGCTGCGATTAAGCATGATCCCGTCCAGTCGAAACGCGAAGGCATTGCGATAACAAAGTCACTGATTGAAGCAGCTGCCGAACTGTTTAATGGCATCTACCTTATTACCCCTTTCATGAATTACGAAATGACAGTAGAGCTGGCTCATTTCGCCCATGAATACAGCGAAGGTCTTTCAAGGAGGAAACTACATGCAAAAAGCTACATTAACTGAACAGCTTAAGAAAAAAATCCTCATTATGGATGGAGCAATGGGAACGATGCTTCAGCAGGCGGATTTAACGGCTGCCGATTTCGGAGGCGAAGAATATGAGGGCTGCAACGAGAACCTCAACCTCACCTCCCCTGGCGTCATCGAAAAGATCCATCTTGCCTATTACGAAGCTGGCGCCGACATTGTTGAAACCAATACTTTTGGTGCCACTTCCCTGGTGCTCGATGATTATGACCTTGGACATAGAGCCTACGAAATCAACAAAGTCGCCGCGGAAATTGCCCGGAAGGCCGCCAGTCAGTTTTCAACACCTGATTGGCCCCGCTATGTAGCTGGTTCAATGGGCCCAACCACCAAAACGCTTAGCGTTACAGGCGGTGCGACTTTCGATCAATTGTCAGCCGCCTATGAAGAACAAGCGTGCGGCTTGCTGGATGGCGGAGTGGACCTCTTGCTTCTGGAAACAAGCCAGGATTTATTGAATGTAAAAGCGGCATATACCGGAATCCAGAATGCACTCAAACAAAAAGGGCATGAAGTTCCGCTCATGATTTCCGCAACCATTGAGCCGATGGGAACCACGCTTGCAGGACAGACGATAGAGGCTTTTTACATTTCCGTTGAACATATGAACCCAATTGCGATTGGATTAAACTGTGCCACAGGGCCGGAGTTCATGCAGGATCATTTGCGTTCCCTCGCCAATCTTTCAGTTTCGGCAGTCAGCTGCTACCCTAATGCCGGATTGCCAGATGAAGAAGGCCTCTATCATGAGACTCCTGAAACGCTCGCACAAAAACTGGAAGGCTTTGCACAGGAAGGCTGGCTGAATATTGTCGGCGGCTGCTGCGGAACCACTCCCGAGCATATCAGGGCCATTGCACAAGCTATGCAGCCTTATGCCCCACGTGATAAAGAACCAAGCACACCTCATATGGTTTCGGGTATTGAACCGTTCATCTACGATGATCCAACTCTCCGGCCAATCATGGTAGGAGAGCGGACAAATGTGATTGGCTCCCGTAAATTCAAGCGCCTGATTACCGAGGGAAAGATAGAGGAAGCAGCAGAAATCGCCAGGGCACAGGTGAAAAACGGCGCCCATGTCATCGACATCTGCCTTGCCAACCCGGACAGAGACGAACTGGCTGATATGGAACAGTTTATCCAGGAGGCCGTAAAAAAGGTGAAAGTGCCGTTAGTCATTGACTCAACAGATGTAAAAGTAATCGAAAAGGCACTAAAGTATTCCCAGGGCAAGGCGATTATCAATTCCATCAACCTCGAGGATGGCGAAGAACGCTTTAAGGAAATAGCTCCACTGGTCCACCAATATGGAGCTGCCGTTGTCGTTGGAACGATTGATGAAAAAGGAATGGGTGTCACCGCAGAAAGAAAGCTGGAAATTGCCAGGCGCTCATATGAGCTTCTGGTTGATAAATACAAAATCAACCCACAGGACCTTATTTTCGATCCATTGGTATTTCCTGTCGGAACCGGCGATGAGCAGTACATCGGCTCCGCTAAAGCGACAGTCGACGGAATCAGGATGATCAAGGAAGAATTCCCGTTGACCCAAAGCATTCTTGGAATTAGCAATGTGTCATTCGGCCTCCCTCCTGTCGGACGGGAAGTCCTGAACTCTGTTTTCCTTTACCATTGCACGCAGGCCGGTCTTGACTATGCGATTGTAAACACAGAAAAGCTTGAGCGCTTTGCTTCAATATCAAGCGAGGAAGTCGCAATGGCTGAAGAGCTCCTGTTTAATACGACCGATGAAACACTTGCCAAATTCACCGAGTTCTACCGCGGCAAGAAAAAAGAAGATAAAAACGCAAAACTTGATATGACCCTTGATGAGCGCCTCGCTTATTATGTGGTTGAAGGAACGAAAGAGGGGCTCCTGCCTGACCTTGAAGAAGCATTGCAAGTCTATAGCGCGCCGCTTGATATTATCAACGGGCCATTAATGGACGGAATGAAGGAAGTTGGCCGCCTCTTCAACGAAAACCAGCTTATTGTAGCCGAAGTGCTGCAAAGCGCAGAAGTGATGAAAGCAGCGGTTGCTTTTCTGGAGCCGCATATGGAAGCGAACGACACCACGGCAGCTAAAGGAAAGGTCGTCCTTGCAACCGTAAAAGGCGATGTCCATGATATAGGAAAGAATCTGGTGGATATCATCCTCAGCAATAATGGCTATGAAGTCATCGACCTAGGTATTAAAGTAGCAGCAAATACTCTAATTGAAACGATTAAAAAGGAAAAGCCAGATATTGTAGGTTTGTCGGGACTGCTTGTCAAATCAGCTCAGCAAATGGTACTGACTGCCCATGACATGAAGCAGGCTGGCATTGATATTCCGATTCTTGTCGGAGGCGCAGCACTGACAAGGAAGTTTACAGACACCAAAATTGCTGCTGAGTATGATGGGCTTGTCTGCTATGCAAAAGACGCAATGAACGGGTTATCACTTGCCAATCAGCTGCAGGAACCTGGAGAGATTGAGAAGCTGATTGTGGAAAAAAGAGAAAAATTGGCGTCAATGCCGGAGCCTTCTGCAGCCTTGAGCAGCCCGCGAGCAGCGACAGCTGTCCTGACACGTCCAAAAGCTGTCAAGAAGGCCCCTGTATTTGTACCGCAGGATACAAAAAGGCATTTATTAACGTCCTATTCCCTTGACCATATTGAACCCTATATCAATATGCAAATGCTGATCGGCCACCATCTGGGCGTAAAGGGGAAAATTGAAAAGCTGCTTGCCGAGGGAGATGAGAAAGCCTTAAAAGTCTATGAAGTAGTCCAGGGACTAATCGCTGAAGCAAAATCCAATGGATGGATTGCTCCTAAAGCGGTGTATCAATTCTTCCCTGCACAATCAGACGGAAACAAAATTCATATTTACGATCCGCAAGGAACAGGAAAAATCATGGAAACCTTTGATTTCCCGCGCCAGGAAAGCGCCCCTGGTCTATGCCTTTCCGATTTCTTGCGGCCTGTGGCAGATAAAGAAATGGATTACGTCGGATTCTTTGCTGTTACAGCCGGAAGCGGAATCCGCCAGGCTGCTGAAAAGCTGAAGGAAGAAGGCCGTTTCCTTGAAAACCATGCGCTGCAGTCACTGGCCCTGGAAACAGCAGAAGGCTTCGCCGAGCTGATCCACCGCCAAATACGTGACCGCTGGGGATTCCCGGATCCGCCAAGCATGACGATGAAGGACCGCTTTACTGCCAAGTACCCTGGCCAGAGGTTTTCCTTCGGGTATCCGGCCTGCCCGGACCTTGAGGACCAGAAAAAGCTGTTTAAGCTGATCCAGCCCGAAGACATCGGCATCCAGCTTACCGACGGCTGCATGATGGATCCGGAGGCATCGGTGTCTGCCATCGTTTTCTCCCATCCGGAAGCAAGATATTTTAATGTTTTAAGGTAAGTTTACCAAGTATAAAAAAAACAGCCTGTCACACTAATGTGACAGGCTGTTTTGTGTTTAGAATAACATTCCTGCAATGGCTGCGCTCAACAATGATGCCAGCATACCGGCAGCAACTGCACGCACTCCAAGGCGGGCAATGTCCCCGCGGCGTTCTGGCGCCAGGTTTCCGAGTCCTCCAAGCAAAATTCCCAAAGAGGAAATGTTTGCAAATCCACACAAGGCAAAGCTGATAACCGCTACAGTTTTCTCGGAAAGTTCCGGAATATCCGGCGCAAAAGAAGCGTAGGCAACGAATTCATTCAGAACAAGTTTCTGCCCGATATAACCTCCGGCCCTGACCGCTTCGTCCCATGGAACGCCAACTACAAAGGCCAATGGAGCAAACACAAAGCCTAGGATAGTTTCGAGTGTTACGCCCTCAATGCCAAAGAGTCCTGTAATCCCTCCAAGAATTCCGTTAACCAATGCAATTAATGCGATAAACGCAAGTAGCATGGCCCCAACATTCAATGCCAGCTGTAGACCAACCGAGGCTCCGTTTGCCGCCGCATCAATGACATTGGTGCCTCCCTTATCTTCCTCAACCTTAATTTCTCCTGCCGCAATAGGCTGTTCGGTCTCTGGAACCATGATTTTGGCGAGGATCAAGCCCGCCGGAGCAGCCATAAAACTTGCCGCCAGCAAATATTCTAGTGGCACTCCCAGCAAGGAGTAGCCTATTAACACAGATCCAGCAACAGAGGCCAGGCCGCCTACCATAACCGCAAACAATTCAGACTTTGTCAATGTTTTGATATACGGCTTGATGACTAGCGGGGCTTCTGTTTGGCCGACGAAAATATTGGCAGCTGCAGATAATGATTCAGCATTGCTGGTACCTAGCAGTTTTGCGAGTCCTCCTCCCAGAATCTTAATGACCCACTGCATAATACCTAAATAATACAAAATGGAAATCAGGGACGAGAAGAAGATAATGACCGTCAACACTTGGAAAGCAAAGATAAACCCAATATTTTCAGCCTGGAACAACCCTCCAAAAAGGAAGTTCACACCTTCGTTTGAGTAATCAATGATTTCTGAAACTCCTAATGAAACAGTTTTCAGTATTTCCCGTCCTGTTTCCCACTTCAAAACGATAAATGCAAAAATGAACTGTATAGCCAGTCCTCCAAATACGGTTCTAGGGCTAATGGCCTTTCGATTGGTGGAGAATAGGTAAGCAATTGCAAACACAGTTAAAATTCCAAGTAAACCCCATAAATAATTCACTTTTTTCACCTCTGTAATATCTTGTAGAATGTTCAACAGAAATATACTTTTCCCGGCTGTTTTTTTGTATCAGCCTTTGGTAAAGCCCTAAATCTTATCGCTCTTTTCCAGCTTGTCCAACAGGAATCTTGCTGTAAACTGGTCGGTAATCAGGCAATTGGCATACTTGCCCATTAAGGCTCCATAGATCCCATTGATTTTATTTGCCCCTCCGGCAACAAGGATGCTCTGCTCTTTTGCCTTTAAATCGTCAAGACCGATGCCCAAAGTCCTTTCGTTTAGGTCATGATTGCAAATTTCGCCGTCCGAGTCAAAGAAACGGGAGCAAATGTCTCCTGCAGAATTTCGTGACAGAGACTGGATATCGGCTTCCGTAAAATAACCAAGCTGAAATAAAAGCGAATCCGCTTTCACTTGACCGATTGTAAAAACAGCAATATTCGCCTTTTTTCCCAAATCAAGAACGCTGCGGATATGCCGATCGGCTTCCATCGCCCTTTTGACCACTTCATGGTCTACAATCGCTGGGAGCGGAAGATGGTGCGGAGTGCAGTTAAAGGCTTTTCCAAACAAGTAAAGAATTTCAGAGGCATAGGTGTTTGTTTCCGAGTGGCTTACACCACCCTTTAACTGTACCACCTTTACATCCCTGACAAACTTTTGTTTCAGCTCTATTGCCAGATGATAGAGCGTGGTTCCCCAGGTTACGCCGATAATGTCTCCATCTTTAACAACATCATTTAAATAGGCCGCCCCGGCGCCTCCCAAATAGTTTTTAATAAGGTTATCCTCATATTGGGGAATGGAAACGACGATTGCTTTTTTCAGCTGAAATTTTTCTTCCAGCTCCTGAGACAATTTTTCAACCTGTTCGGTGGGATCATTAATTTTTATCTGGACAATGCCTTCGCTTTTTGCCTGCTGAAGGAGCCTGGACACCGTAGGCCTGGATACGCCTAGCTTTTTGGCTATGTCGCTTTGGTTCAAATCCAGCAAATAATAAAGTTTGGCGGCTTCAATGACTTTCTCAAGCTTTTGATCTTTTTCCAACTACATCACCTTGGATATTATGTTTTGGAAGCACTTTCTCAGTTTACGACGTAAATGCAATTTTGTAAAACGTTATTTTTACAATTGTAAAACTAAGTTTATTATGAATTGTCTTATGATTTCAAAAAAAGCCCATTCCCATACGGGAACAGGCTTAAGGGGTAATGATAAGAAAAGAAAGTCTTGTTTTACTTGACTGGTATAGGAACGATTTTTCCTTCTTCTACGGCGCCCACAACCAGTTCGGCTTCAAAGCCGCCATCATCTCCAATGGCAGGGATGTCATAGATTTTCTTGTCATCAGCAAGATTATCAAGGCCATCCTGCATATGGTCACGGATTTTATGAGGATCATCCACGGACTTGGCCGCTTTCATCGCTTCCACAAATACATGCATTCCAATATAGTTCAATCCCGCTTCCGATCCTGGGTCTTCTCCATATTTTTCATTATAGCGCTTTACGAAATCAGGAACAGCCGCCTCGTCGGAATCAACAAGAGGCATGACGCCGATTGAACCTTCGAGCAATTCATATGTGCCTGTCACACGCTTCATTTCATCAAGCTTTGCCTGGTCCATGATGATGAAGCCGCCCTCAAAGCCCAGTTCACGCGCCTGTTTGGCCACCTTGGCTGTAGGTTCTGAAGCTCCGCCAATGAACAATACATCAGGCTTTTCTTTCAAAGCATTGGTGATGATCGTAAAGAAGTCAGTATCCTTCGTGAAATCGATGGAAGTGTTATAAACGACTTTACCGCCCTGCTCTTTCCAGAATGGTTCAAGCTTTTCAGCCCAATCCTTTCCATATTGGGACGCTGTTGGCAGGAAGGCGATCTTTTTGCCGAAGCGTTCCATTGAATATTTGGTGAACGGAGCCAGGTAGCCGTCATAACGCGGCGGGATCCTTACTGTCAGTTCGTTTCCGGACTCCGTGATTTTTGGTTCACTCGTATAGGCACCGATCAGGAAATTGTCCTGCTGGTTGAAGACCTGCATCGCAAATACACCGCCGCTGTGAGGAGTAAAGACGATTGGTGTCTTATGCTCCTGAAGCAAACGTTTTGCATTTGATCCAGCTTCATTTGGCAAATATTTATCGTCGAGAGAAACAATGTTCAATTTGTATTTCTTTCCGTCAATTTCAAAGCCTCCAGCTTCATTCACTTCTTCTGCAGCCATTTTAATGCCGTTCAAAGTGCGCTCCCCATAGAATGCTGCTGGTCCGCTTAGCGGTCCCGTATAGCCAATATTGACGTTCTCAGCATCTCCCGAGCCAGTATCCTCCCCTTTTGTTTCTCCACCGGAGGCCGGCTCTTTTGTTCCGCCGCCGCTGCATGCAGCCAACAGGAGCATGAATGCCATCAGAATGACTGCTGCAAATTGAAACTTACCTTTCCTCATTTCGTTTCCCCCTAGTTTTTTATTGTCATAGTAAAATATCTTAGGTAAGCGGGCTTCAACTTCCCCTGACCACCTCCTTTCATGGACAGAAGGCACCTATGCTCCAATATAAGCCTTTCTGACTTCATCATTGGTAAACAATTCTTCGGATGTCCCTTCGACTACCACGGAACCACTTTCAAACACATATCCTTTCGTCGCGATTTTCAGGGCAGCGTTGGCATTCTGTTCAGCCAGCAGGATAGTTGTTCCTTCCTTGTTGATTTGCTGGATGACTTCAAACATTTGTTCCACAATCAAGGGAGCCAGCCCGATAGAAGGTTCATCAAGCATCATCAGCTTCGGCCTTGCCATTAAAGCGCGGCCAATCGCAACCATTTGCTGCTGCCCTCCGCTCAGGGAACYTGCCGGGTCGTCTTTTTTCTCTTCAAGGATTGGAAACAGCTCGAATACATGGTCCATTGTTTTTTTGATTTGATCCCGATGCCTGCGATGGACATAGCCGCCCATTTTCAGATTTTCATAGACGCTCATCGCAGGAAACAGTTTCCTGCCTTCCGCACATTGGGCGATTCCCGCCTTCACAATCCGGTCGGGTGACATCTTGTCAATCCGGTTTCCTTCAAAGACCACTTCCCCCTGAATCGGCCGGTTAAGTCCGCTCACCGTATTGAATGTGGTGCTTTTGCCTGCGCCATTGGCCCCCAGCAGGACGACAATCGAGCCTTCTTCCACTTCGATATTGATGTCGCGGATTGCTGTGAAACTGCCGTATTTTACACTAACATGATTAATTTTAAGCAATCGCGCTTCCCCCCAGATATGCTTTGATCACCATTTCATCATTCCTGATTTCTGCTGGTGTACCTTCGGCAATCTTTTCGCCATAGTTCAATACCATAATTTTATCGGCCAGCTTCATGATCATCTGCATCTTGTGCTCAATCAGGCAAACGGTAATTCCTGCTGACACCATTTTCTCCATGAGTGCCGCGAGCCCCTCGGTTTCATCCGGGTTGACCCCTGCTGCCGGCTCATCAAGAAACACTATCTCGGGATCGGTAGCCAGGGCGAGGGCAAACGCGACGCGCTTTTTTTCTTCCTGGGACAGGCTTCCGGCCAATTTATACGCTGTGCTTGTCAACCCTGCAAACTCCAGAACCTCAATCGCCTTATCCCTGCATTGCTTTTCTTCCGATTTAAGGCGTTTGGTCCTGAAAATAGCGTCCAGCAAATTTGATTTGGTTCTCAGCCGGTGCCCCACGATCACATTATCCAGGACGGTTGCCTGGTCAAACAGATTGGTCGTCTGGAAGGTGCGGGCCACTCCCAGTTCAGCAATCTTGTTGGAAGGAAGCCTGGTAATATCCTTCCCCTTAAAAATCACCTGACCGGAACTTGGAGGATGAAAGCCGCTTATCAGGTTAAAGAAGGTTGACTTTCCTGCTCCATTAGGACCGATGATCGCGTTGATTTTTCCTTTTTCGATGGAAAAATCAACATTATTGACAGCAACGAGGCCGCCGAATTTCTTAGTCAAATTCTTCGTCTCCAAGAACATATGTCTTCCCCCTTACCTGTTTTCGTTTGAAGCAGCAGTGGCAGCGACACTTTCCTTTGCCATGACCAGCTGCTCTTCCCGGGCTTTTTTCTTCTGTTTCCGTTTCGTCATGGATTCGGCAATTCCGCCGACAATCCCTCTTGGGTAAAAGATAACCAGAAGGGTAAGGACAGGCCCGAAAATAAGCATTCTGTAGTCCTGCAAAAATTGCAGCTGCTGCGAAACCCAGACGATGAGTACAGTACCGACAATCGGCCCAGAAAGCGTTCCGATACCCCCTACAAGCAAATACGTCAGCAAATCAAACGTTATCGAAATATAACCGATGTCCGGGCCGATAAACCGGATGAACGATGCGTACAATGCGCCGGAAAGACCAGCGAAAAAGGTAGAAATGACGAATACCAGCAGTTTGTTCTTCATGGTCGAAATCCCGATTGTCTGTGCCAAATCCTCACTGTTGCGGATTGCGATAAACGTCCTTCCAGTCAGCGAGTGGACAATTCGGTACATCACCAAAACCGTCAAAAGCAAGAAGAACAGCACTAAATAGTAATTCGATATAGGGGTAGTGAATTCAATCGGTCCGATATTCCCTGGTCCGGGAATCCCAATCAGGCCCCTGATTCCGCCTGTCAGGCTGTCCCACTTATCAATGACCAGATAGATGATATAACCCACACAGAGTGTATAGATGGCAAAGAAATGCTCCTTTGTCCGCAAAGAGATCAGTCCGATAACCAACCCCAAAGCGCTGGTGATGATGAGAGCAAGAATAAAAGCCACCCAGTAATTCAGCTGTGCTTTCGTGGTCAACAGCGAAAGGGCATAGGCACCGATGGCAAAGAAGCCTGCATGCGCCAGAGACAGATAACCTGTATAACCTGCCAGAAGATTCAATCCATAGACACCGATCATCCAGATAAATGAAAGCGTCATGACATGGACGAAGTAAGTATTATCGGTAATGAATGGGAAAACGACCGCGAAAATAATCATGACCGTAATCACATTTCTTTGCTTTAACAACCCAGCCATCTCAATGCCCCCCCTTTGCAAACAGCCCTTTTGGCCTAATCGTCAGGATAAGGACAAGCAGGACAAACGCAATCAGGTCTTTATAATCGTTGGAAATATAGGTAGCCCCCAGGCTTTCGGTAAAGCCAAGGATATACCCGCCGGCAATCGCTCCGGGTATGCTTCCCATTCCTCCCAGAATGATAATGACAAAGGCTTTGGTGATGACAAGATGCCCCATTCCCGGAAATACGAGATTGATTGGGGCAGCAATCGAACAGGCGATCGCGGCCAATGCTCCGGATATCAAGAATGTCAGCATCGCCACTCTATTCGTGTTGATCCCTACAAGATTGGCTCCCTCACGATTTTGTGACATGGCGATGATGGTAGCTCCGGTGTAGGTCTTCTTCAGGAAAACATAGAGGAATATCATGACGGCCACTGCAGCGATGATTATCAATAAACGCTGCATCGTCAAGGTCACGCCGGCTACATTAATAATCTGCCCATAGGGGGAGGCCATTGTTTGGTACTCGGCACCCCAGATAAACTGTGCCAGTGCTTCAAGAAACAGGAGGATGCCAATGGCTGCGATTTTATCGTGGATGGGCGGCGCATGTCGCAATGGGTGAAACACGAGCCTTTCCATTAAAACGGCCAGAAGCCCGACCACAATTGCCGAAACAGCGATGGCCAGCCAGTAATGCAGCCCCTGGCTTGTCATCATGGTCAGGGTGACATAGCCACCCATCATGTACAGGGCTCCATGGGCGAAATTAGGGATGTGCAGTATTCCATATACAAGAGTCAGCCCAAGTGCGACCAGACTGTACACGCTTCCGATAGTAAGGCCGTTAAATAGCTGCTGAATCAATATCTCCATTTTTCTCCCCCTTCAATAAATGAGATGAATAAGCAACTGTTAGAGATGGCCGGCTTTTTCCCG
Source organism: Bacillus sp. FJAT-27251 (assembly GCF_001273925.1). Classification (GTDB taxonomy): domain Bacteria; phylum Bacillota; class Bacilli; order Bacillales; family Cytobacillaceae; genus Mesobacillus_B. The sequence continues at coordinate 4,266,958 of NZ_LIGG01000001.1, forward strand.
CTCCTCTTCCTGAAGCCTGCGCCAGAGGATTTTGCCGCTGCTTGTCATCGGAAATTCGCTTCTGAATTCAACTTCACGAGGATATTTGTAAGCTGCCATATGCTGTTTTGCCCACTCGATAATTTCATCCTCGGAAATCCTGCCTTGATATCCTTCGTTCAGAATAATAAAAGCCTTTACCGATTCACCGCGCCGCGGGTCAGGCACTCCAACCACGCACGCTTGCTGAATGGCTGGATGCTTATATAGATAGGATTCGACTTCTGTAGGCCAGACTTTATAGCCGGAGGCATTTATCATTCGTTTAACCCGGTCAACGATGAAGAAATAACCTTCTTCATCAAATCGCCCAATATCGCCAGTCCGGAAAAATCTTTTTCCGTCTATCTCCAGGAACGATTGGCGATTTTCATCATCCCTGTTATAGTAGCCAACCATTACCTGCGGGCCGCAAACAATGATTTCTCCTACTTCGCCGACGCCAAGTTCTCTTCCGGTTGCCGGTTCAATGACCCTGGCATCCACATCAAATGAAGGGATTCCCAGACACTGCATCTTTGGTCTGTCTGGCGGGTTAAAATGAGTCTGGGCAATCGTCTCGGACAGCCCATATCCTTCTACAAACCGCAGGCCAGTCAATTGATGCAGCTTTTCGCCAACGGCCTCAGGAAGAGCGGCACCCCCGCCGGAAATGGACTGGAGCGAGGCGATATCTTCTTTTTTAAGATTTGGGTTGGCAAGGAAATCGACAATCATCGTTGCAATCGCGACCCAGTGCGTGCACTGATTCTTTCTGATCAGCTCCACGGCTGCGTCCCTGCTCCATCGGGTCATAATGACCATTGTTCCGCCGGAATATATCGGCATGTGCATGCTGTGGACCATACCGGTAACATGGAAAAGCGGCAGCGACATGAGGTGGACAGCATTTGGAGTCACGCTTGACCAATGATTGGCCCCAACGGTATTGGCCTGGACCGTCCGATTTGTATGCATGCAGCCTTTTGGAAGCCCTGTCGTACCCGAAGTATACGGCAGGACAGCCAGGTCATCGGGTTTGGCGCTATGTACTGACGGTTTAAGATTTGCTTCCAGCGCCTGATTCCACAAATGATGTCCAGCCTCCTGGATATCAACTCGCGGCAACTGGACTTCGGGAGGCATAACTCCTTCGAAATCATCTCCGGTATAATCGGAGTAAGCCGCGAGTACGAGATTTTCAAGGGTAGAGGAGCCTAAAAGGGGTTTTACCTTTTGGTAAAGTTCCTGGCCGGCAAGGCCTGTCCTGATTTCACCATCACGGATATAAAAGGATAATTCCTCAGCTGTCAGCATGGGATTAATCGGAACGACCACCGCGCCGGCACGCAGGATTGCATAGAAACCAATCACAAATTGCGGTGAGTTTTGCATAAACAACAGGACCTTTTCTCCCTTTTCCACCCCCATATCCTGCAGATACCCTGCAAGTGCATTAACCTCATGGTCAAGCTGGCGGTATGTCATCTCACGGCCATAGTATAAAATTGCCTTATGTTCTGGATACCTGGCGGCACTGACCTGGAGGTTGTTATAGAGAGAGGTCTCAGGGACTGTCAAGGATTTAGCCAATTTAGGCCAGTGATCAAAGTGAAGTTTTAACATGCAAACATCTCTCCTTTTTTCTATAATCGTTATGCTGGGTCAATTACTTCCGCAGCAAATCTGTTTTTTAGTTGTGCTGCAATATCCAATACCGCCTTTTTTCCATCCTCCACAAATTCAGTCATCCCAAGGAAGCCGTGGATCATTCCCGGATAGCATTCATAAACGACAGGAACGCCTGCATTTTTAAGCTTATTCGCATAATGTTCTCCCCCATCTGATAAAGGATCGAACTCTGCGGTCATAATATACGCGGGCGGAAGCTTTCCAACTGCCTCATCGGGGATCAGCATAGGTGCAGCCAGTGGATTCAGGGTATCCTCAGGACCGGCTAAATACTGTTCCCTGAACCAGGCCATGGTTGACTTGTTCAAATAGTAGCCTTCTCCATATTTTTCGTAGGAATCGGTATAATCAAAACCGGTTGATGGGTATAAAAGCAGCTGGTGGGCGATTGTAAGCTCGTTGCGTTCATTTGCGAGATAGCATACTGCGGCCGCCAAATTGCCCCCCGCACTGTCACCGCCCACTGCGATGCAATCCTCCCTGATTCCCAGCTCGCCTGCGTGATCATATGTCCACTTGGCAGCCAGGTAAGCATCCTCAACCGGCACAGGAAATTTGTTTTCAGGGGCAAGCCCATAATCGGCCGAAATAACAAGGCAGCCAGATTCAACCGCAACAGTGTGGCACAAGGCATCATGGGTTTCAATGTTTCCAATCMCCCATCCACCGCCATGATAATAGACCAATGCTCCAGCAGGATGACCCTCTGGCCTGTATAGCCGGATGGCAAGTTCTCCTTTGAAACCATCTATTTTCCTATCTTCTGTTTTGGCCTGTACTTTGGCTTTTGCCATCAGTTTGGCTGAAGTTTCAAATGCCTTCCTGGCCTCATCAACACCTAATTCCTCCAGTGGCGGAAGCCCTCTCGATTCCAGCATCTTCAAAAGAAATTGAACTTGCGGGTGCAGTCCCATGAATATCCCTCCTTTAATTGTAAACGCTGTCATTTTAGTAGTGTGAATATTGAGAAATCTTTAAATGCATGTTGCTAATCTTCGGTTAATACTACAATGTGATTCCCGCCTTATCCAGGCTCTTCACCCCATTCAGGATGATATCTGTATAAATCCGGGCCAGTTCTTCTTCGTCAATGTTTCCCTCTGGGTTGTACCAGTAATAACTCCAATTGGTAATCCCAAGAATTCCAAAGGTCAGCATATCCGGAGGAATGCTGCTTTTAAATTCTCCAAGGCTGATTCCGGTTTCAATCAGCTGCTGGTAGTTTTTACGGAACAGGTTGCGCTTGCTTGTGATTTCTTCAATATGCTTGTCGCTCAAGTGCCTCATCTCCCGGAAAAATATACGGGCACTCTCCCTTTTTGTTCCAATATTGCTAATAACCATGTGAATAATTCCGTACAATTTCTCTGTGCAGTCTTTATCTGTGTTCCTTAAAATATCCTCCTGCCGGGAGATTAAGTTTTCTATATAATCCAGATGAATGTCCCTAAGCAAATCTTGTTTGCTGCTAAAATAGTAATAAAATGTCCCCTTGGTCACGTCCATCTTCTCGACGATATCCTTTATCGAGGTAGCCGAATACCCTTTTCTGTCAAATAATTGGATACTAGTTTCAATAATTTTATTTTTCATTGTACAGTACCCCTTGCTCGCATCCGTAAATTCCCAAAAGGGGAGGGGTGCTTACAGTCGGCACCCTTCCCGTTCCAAAGCCTTTACTTTTCATTTTCAATAATGGTCGCAATTCCCTGCCCACCGCCAATGCAGGCTGTAATGAGGGCATATTTCCCGCCGGTACGCTTCAGTTCATAAACAGCTTTTGTAGTGATAATCGCGCCAGTTGCTCCAAGTGGATGTCCATGGGCAATTGCGCCGCCATTGACATTTACTTTTTCCAGGTCCATCTTCAGCTCACGGTTGCAGGCAAGAACCTGTGCTGCAAATGCCTCATTTATTTCAATAATATCCATGTCCTCCAGGCCAAGTCCCGACTGCTCCAATACCTTTTGGGTTGCAGGAACCGGTCCAATCCCCATGATGTTCGGATCAACACCGGCAATGGAATAAGCTTTCACAGCGGCCAATGGCTGGACACCGAGCTGCTCCGCCTTCTCTCGCGACATGATTACCAACGCAGAAGCCGCATCATTCAATCCTGATGAACTTCCCGCCGTGACGGTCCCGCCTTTCAGAAAAGCTGGCTGCAGCCTTGATAAGCCTTCGATTGTTGTTTCCGGTCTTGGATGCTCATCTGTTTGAAAAATTATTGGATCGCCTTTTCGCACGGGAATGGTGATGGGCACGACTTGTTCTGCAAAGCGTCCCTCTTCCATCGCTCTTGCCATACGCTGCTGGCTTTGCAGGGCAAACTGGTCTTGTTCTTCACGGGTAATATTATATTTTTCCACAAGGTTTTCGGCTGTGATTCCCATTGGAGGATCGCCAATTTCCGATGGTGACAGCTGTGACTTCCTGAATTTCGGAGGAGCTGCGCTGTAGGCTTTTTCCGGCCGCTCCATAAGGTACGGTGCCCGGCTCATGCTTTCCGTCCCTCCGGCAACATAAATGTCCCCATCACCGGCCTTGATTGCCATGGCAGCAAGATTTATGGCATTGATGCCTGATCCGCACTGGCGGTCCACGGTTAAGCCTGGGATGTTAATGGAAAGCCCGGTTTGAAGGGCCGTAAGCCTGGCAATATTGCCTCCCCCGCTTAAGACGTTCCCAAAAATCACATCATCAATTTGTTCCGGGTCAACTCCTGCCCGTTTAACTGCTTCCTTGATTACTTCTGCGCCAAACACATGGGCTGGTACGGAGGCAAGCGCTCCTCCCTGCCGGCCGATGGCTGTCCTTACTGCCGAGACAATTACGGCGTCCCTGTTCCTGCTCATCTCCCCATCCTCCTTTTGTGGTATAACAAACCCGGTGGGTTCTGCCTACATTGCATTTGTGCCGCCGTCGACGACAATGATTTCACCCGTCATAAAGTCGGATGCTGGCGCCGCCAATAACAAGGCAACACCCTTCAAATCATTTTCGGTTCCAAACTTCCTTAATGGAGTTCCCTCCAGGATGGCTTCTCCTCCCTTATCAAGAAGCCCCTTTGACATTTTGGTGGGAAAGAATCCCGGAGCGATCGCATTCACATGAATACCCTTTGGGCCCCATTTTACGGCGAGGTCTTTCGTAAAGGTGACAACAGCTCCCTTGCTTGCATTGTAGCCGATTGCATTCATGAACTTTGGGTTGGACCCCTTTAATCCAGCAACAGAAGCAATATTGATGATCTTTCCGGATTGCTGTTCAATCATCACTTTGCCCACTGCCTGGGACATCAGGAAGGTGCCGGTCACATTGACATTCATGACTTTTTGCCAGGCTTCGAGCGGCATTTCTTCCGCTGGAGCTCCCCAGGAAGCGCCGCTGTTATTGACAAGGATATCGATGCGGCCAAACTTGTCCAGTGCCGCCTTGACAACTTTGTTTACGTCTTCGGGATTGGTAACATCACATTTCAAAGCGAGCGTTTCCACCCCTAGGCCTTTAAGCTTTTCGGCGACCTCGACACAGGCTTCCTCTTTACGGGAGCAGAGAACGACGTTTGCTCCTGCTTCCGCAAACCCTTCTGCGATTTGCTCGCCTAAGCCCCTTCCGCCACCAGTGATGAGAGCGGTTTTGCCTTTCAGGCTGAACAGTTCTTGTATATGCACGGAATAACCCCCTTTTTAACGGTATTTTTTCAGTTCATATCTTGCGATTGCACGGCGGTGGACTTCATCCGGCCCGTCAGCAAGCCTCAATGTCCTGATGTTCGCCCAGCTGGCCGCCAATGGCGTATCTTCGCTAACACCAGCTGCCCCGAATGCCTGGATGGCGCGGTCGATGACATTCAGTGCCATATTCGGAGCCACGACCTTGATCATGGCGATTTCCGATTTTGCTTCTTTATTTCCGACTGTATCCATCATGTAAGCTGCTTTTAACGTAAGCAGTCTCGCCTGTTCGATTTCAATTCTCGAATCGGCAATCCACTCCTGAATGGCACCTTGCTCTGCCAGCTTCTTGCCGAATGCTTCCCTGTTTTGCACACGCATGCATAACAGCTCAAGTGCCCGCTCTGCGGCCCCTATGGTCCTCATGCAGTGGTGGATCCTGCCTGGGCCGAGCCTTCCCTGTGCAATCGCAAAGCCCTTTCCTTCACCCCAAAGCATATTGGACGCCGGGACGCGGACATTGTCATATTCTATCTCCGCATGGCCATGGGGAGCATGGTCATACCCGAAAACCGGAAGGACTCGCTTGATCGTTACTCCAGGTGTATCCAGGGGAACGAGGATCATCGATTGCTGTTCATGTTTCGGAGCATTTGGGTCGTTTTTCCCCATCACAATCGCAATTTTGCAGCGAGGGTCTCCTGCGCCCGAGGACCACCATTTGGTGCCATTGATGACATATTCATCACCATCGCGAATGATGCTTGCTTCGATATTTGTTGCATCAGAGGAGGCTACATCCGGCTCTGTCATAGAAAAGCAGGAACGAATTTCGCCATTTAGCAGCGGTTTCAGCCATTTTTCCTTGTGCTCCTCCGTTCCATAGCGAACCAGCACTTCCATATTGCCGGTATCCGGTGCAGCGCAATTGAAAACCTCAGGAGCAATGCTTGAACGGCCCATGATTTCACAAAGAGGGGCATATTCCAGATTCGTCAAACCAGCGCCCAGTTCACTTTCGGGAAGGAAGAGATTCCATAAACCGGCATCCTTTGCTTTTTGCTTCAGCTCCTCCATAATTGGCGGGACCGTGGCAAAACGATCTTGCGGATCCAGCTGTTCATAATACAATTTCTCGTTAGGATAAACATATTCATCCATGAATTGGGTTAATTTCTGTTGGAGCTCCTGCACTTTATCTGAATAAGTAAAGTTCATATCCATCACTCCTAAGCTATTTTTCTGTCAACCTACTAACTAGTCGGTATGTATACACCAACCATAATATACAAAACTTTCTCAATATTCAACAAATATTTCGTGTTCAGTCTGAGTAAATTTTTAAACACTTACCGATTTAACCAGGAAGCATTTTATTAAAAAAATAATTTTATCTTCCTATCATTTTATTTACCCGCTGGCCGGATGATTTTATAAATTCCGGACCCCTTGGCAATCAAAACATCCTGCTCATCATGGATTTCCGACTCAACCGCAGCCGTTTTGTAGCCAAGCTTGTTGATTCTTGCTCTGGCTGACACAACACCCGAGCCTATTGCGGAAAGGTAATGTACATTTAAATTCATCACGGCAACATTCGACTGGCAGACTGCCTTGAGCGCCAGGGATTGGATGGTATCAAGCATGGCTGCATGAACTCCGCCGTGAAGCATCTTGTTGGTATTAAGATGCTTTAAATCCATTGAAAGCTTTATTACAATATCTTTGTTGTTCTGCTTTTCTATTTCAAATCCTAAGTGGTCCAGAAATGGATTTTTTGTGATACAAGCTTTTTTTTGCTGTGTTGCCGACATCAAGCCGCCTCCCTACCCGGCCTCCATTTCTTTATCAATAGAAACAGAGCTGCTTTTCGGATTGGTTTTGAATGTTCCGGTTCCTTTTGCAACCGGTTTGCGATTTTGGTCATAAATGACTCCGTCAGCTGTCACATACTTGCCATCACGAAAAAGAATGGATGTTTCGGCGAAGTATGTTTGCTTGGGGTCCAAATCAAAATAGCTGAGATTTAAATTGATTGTAACCGCAAAGGAGCTGGTAGCTTTCGAGATGGAAGCACCCATGACAATATCCAGCATGGTTGCAAAAACTCCAGGATGCACCGTCCCATCTTCCTGAAGCAAAAAGTGCTGCAGCGGAAGTTCCAGACGATAGGAAAGCCCGGTGTCATCGTATTCTCCAATAAAACCAAGATAGTCATAAAAAGACGCCCCGCTTTCACTTGCTTCCATCCTAACCCTCCTATCTAGTGCATTTTCACCCTTATCCCGTTGTTTTTTCCATTTCTTTTAGAATGGAATAAACAGCCTCCAGGACGGGGGTTTCAACCTTAAGATCTTTGCCTTTATTCACGATAAATCCGCAAATCGATTCAATTTCCATTGGTTTTCCTTTTCTTCTATCCTGGAGCATGGAAGTTTCATGGTTTCGTCCCAATTCCCCCTGTGCCATAATCTCCTTCCAGGCATCCTCATCCAGATGAATTCCCGACCTTCTGGCAACAGTAATTGCTTCCCGGCATATCCGTTCCGCTGTCTTCCTAAGGCCGGCATCATCCAGTATAGTTCCCACCTTCGATTCAAGCATGGCCGAAAGCGGATTGAACGTGACATTCCATAAAAGTTTTTTCCATTTAATAAGCATGATATTATTTGAAACAACTGTCTCAATGCCAGCCGAGTTGAGCAGGGCTGCCGTTTTTGGAACCTGTTCATTTCCCGAAGAATCGATTGCTCCAATAACCAGCCGCGGTGGAATTCCTATTTGCCTCACGACCCCTGGCTCCCGCTGCTGGGCCTGTATATAGGTAGCAGAGGATAATACACGGCCTTCCCCAAAATAAGTTGCCAATATTCCTTCGTTGCAAACGCCATTCTGCAGTGTAAGGATGATTGCCTCCTCCTTTAAAACGGGCAGCAGACGCATGGCGACTTCCTCGGTAGCCGTAGCCTTTACACAAAACAGGACAACATCGGCATCTGCCATTTCATCATAGGAGTCTGTAAAAATCCCGGACGCTGCAAAATCCCCCTGTTCACTTTCTATGGCAAGCCCGTCTGCCTTGAGCCTGGCCAGATTGGTTCCCCGGGCATGGAAAATGACCTCGTTTCCCGCCCTGCTCAGACAGGCGCCAAAATAACCTCCTACTGCCCCCGTTCCGACAACACCAACCCTCATTATGCTGCCTCCCCATTGCCTTTTACGTGCAGGTGGACATTCGTCAAAAGGCGAAGAAACGTCTTCGCCTTTTGATTTGCGTTTGCCTGTCAGTCGAGCAGATCTGGCTGTTCTTTTACAATCCTGTTCCACAAAGGCTGGAACTGGAACCAGCCTGCTTCTGTCGTACCTACCTGGCTCCGAGTCGTTTCAGCATTGGCCGGATCAATGAGCACAGGTTTTCCGGATGCCTCTGCCAGCAGCTGTGCCTGGCATGAACGTTCCATGGTAATAAACCACCATGCAGCTTCATCCACCGATTTGCCGACTGTCAGCAAGCCATGGTTCCGCAGGATGCAGGCTTTTTTATCGCCCAGGGCCACACCAATCCGGCGTCCCTCCTCTACATCAAGAACCACACCGGTATAATCATCGAACAAAGAATGATCATCATAAAACGCGCAGGCATCCTGGGTAATCGGATCCAGCAGCCTTCCGAGCGAAGACCATGATTTCCCGTAAACGGAATGGGCATGGGCTGCCGCTACCACATCAGGCCGCGCAGCATGTACCTGCGAATGGATGGCAAACGCTGCCCGGTTAACCGGAAGCTTCCCCTCTACCACAGCCCCTTCATGGTTGCATAGGATAAGATCGGATGCTTTAATTAAACTGAAATGGACACCGAAAGGATTCACCCAAAAATGATCCTTCCATTCAGGGTCCCTGGCCGTGATATGCCCGGCTACCCCCTCATCAAACCCGAATTTGGAAAACAGCCGGAAGGCGGCCGCCAGCCTTTCCTTCAAATGCTTTCTTTCTTCTTCCACCGACTGGAATACTGGAGGCTTGAAGCTTAATTCCATTTTAACAGCCACGAAATCACCCTTTTGAATGAATTTCCCCTTTTGGGCCGGGGAACTGCCAGTTAATAGACCTTATATACAACCTCGCCCTTCAGGACAGGCTTCTGGTCCTGATTCACGGCAAGGACCTCAAACGTCAGCCTATCATTTTGCCGACCCTTAAGCTCAGCCTTCAGAGTGATGACATCATTCAGAAAGACCATGCCGCGGAATCGAATGGAATACTCCTCTATGAAGCCTTCCTCGTAGTAGGTTGTGAAAAGCTTGGCGAGATTTCCCATTGTCCACATTCCATGCGCAATGATTCCAGGCAGGCCAGCATTTTTGGCTTCCTCATCAATCGTATGGATGGGGTTGAAATCCCCGGAAGCACCTGCATATTTAATCAGGTCAATCCTGGAAACAGGTTCAAGCTGGATTTCTTTCAATGCATCCCCAACAAAAAGCTCCGCAATCTTTGTCATACGTTCTGCACCTTCCTATAGGCTTCGGAAAGAATGACAACCGATTTGGAAGAAAAGATCAGATTGCCTTCCTGATCCTCGCCATTATTTTCAAGGACTATGAAGCCCATCTCGCCAAGAGCCCCTTTTTTCTCGTAATAATCGCCAATCCTGGCATAACAATAGACATCCTCCCCAACCAGCAGCGGCCGTTCATAATGGTAGATTTGCTCTCCATGGATAAGGCCCTTGTTGGGCAGGTTCAACCCCTCAATCACGCCATAGTCAAAGACCCTCGGGAATGTCGGGGGAGCAATATTGGCGCCGTAACKGGACTTTTTCCCTGTTTCTTCATCCAGATAAATCGGATGTATATCGCCGATGGCTTCAGCAAATTTTTTGACGGCTCCGCGTTCAACGGTATTCTTGACTTTGTTTGAGCTTTTACCAATCATTTCCTTGAACATCATACAGCCTCCTCGAAAAAAATTAGGTTTTTGGGCCTCCAGCAACGTAAATGACCTGACCGTTTACAAAAGACGATTTCTCGTCCGCGAAGAAGGCAACGGCATTCGCAATATCCTCTGGCTTTCCGCTTCTGCCGACCGGAATTTGCGCTACACTTGCCTTGATCAGTTCCTCAAACGGAATGCCGATTCTTCGCGCTGTTTCTTTTGTCATATCGGTTTCAATGAATCCTGGGGCAACGGAGTTCGCCGTGATGCCATAGCGGCCGAGCTCAATCGCCAGTGTCTTGGTGAAGCCCTGCAGCCCTGCCTTCGCAGTGGCATAGTTGGCCTGGCCTCTGTTGCCAAGAGCAGATGTTGAGGAAATATTGATAATCCGGCCATATTTATTTTCGACCATGTATTTCTGGGCAGCCCGAGCGGCCAGGAAGGAGCCCTTCAGGTGAACATCCATGACTGTATCCCAGTCCTGGTCGGTCATTTTAAACAGCAGGTTGTCACGAATGACTCCCGCATTGTTTACGAGGATGTCAAGCGAACCGAGTGTATCATTGATCTCTTTGGCTACTTCCTCCATCTGCCCGGCATCCGTAACACTGGCAACCTTTGAATATACTTCCACCCCCTGTTCCTTCAGTTCGGCTGTTGTCTGTTCGAGAGCCTCCGCATCAAGGTCGATAAAAGCAACCTTTGCTCCTTCCCGGGCGAACAGCTCCACAATACCTTTTCCAATCCCCCTGCTTCCTCCTGTAACGAAAGCGACTTTCCCGGCAAATCTACCTGTCATGCTAAAACTCCTCCTTTAAAAAACTATTAAACTCCTCACCTTGAAAGATAGCGCTTACAATTCTATCTTAAATGTACTGGCCCAATTTTACATGCCCTTTGATTAAATTTCTGGAAATAATCAGTTTCTGGATCTCATCTGTGCCATCATAAATTCTCCATAGCCTTGCTTCACGGTACCAGCGCTCAAGGGGCAGTTCCCTGGTATAACCCATTCCGCCGTGAATTTGCAGCGCCCGATCAATGACCCTGTTGCCCATATTCGCGCCATACAGCTTGGCAATCGATGCGAGGTGGCGGTTGTCTTCCCCTTTGTCAAGTGTGTAAGCCGCATTCAGGACAAGCCATCGTGCCGCTTCAATCTCGACAGCCGAATCGGCGATCATCCATTGTATTGCCTGCCTATCGGCGATCGGCTTGCCGAATGTCTCTCTTTCTTTTGCATAATCGATTGACATCTGCATGACTCTCTCAGCTGCACCTACAGCACGTGCGCCAACAATCCACCTTGCAAAGCCTATCCACTCAAGCCCAAGATTATAGCCTTTGTGCAATTCCCCAAGGATGTTTTCCTCCGGAACACGTACATTGTCGAATACCAGCCCTGCAGGACCCCATTCTCCCATCGTATGTATATACTCTGACTTCCAGCCCATGTCCCGGTCGGCGATAAAGCAGGTAACGCCTTCACGGCCCCTTGTCGCCCGATGCCTTTCCTTGTCGGTGATGGCAATCACCATTACAAAATCAGCTTCATTTCCGCCAGTTATGAAGGTTTTTTCGCCATTGAGCACCCATTCACTGCCGTCCTTGACAGCGGTCATTTTAATATTTTGTGTATCGGAACCGGCACCAGGTTCGGTCATCGCGAAACATGATTTTTTGTCGCCATTGATGGTAGGGAGTAGATATTTTTGTTTTTGCTCTTCATTGGCATAATAGAGGATGTTGTCCGCCGACCCGCCAAAGGCAAATGGTACAAAAGTCTTGGAAACCTCCATATATACCAAAGCCATCATCATTTGGCCAAGATCTGCACCGCCATATTCCTCCGGAGTGTTGATTCCCCAGAACCCAGCTTCCTTAGCTTTCAGCTGAAGCTCTTTTAATTTGCCGGGAGGAAGGCCAGGCTTTCCTTCTCGTTCATTTCGCAATACATCGTTTTCAAGCGGCATTAGTTCCTTTTCCACAAAACGGCGGATTGTTTGCTGAACCATTTTTTGCTCATCTGTCAGGCGTAATTCCAACTTCCTCATCTCCATTCTTTTTTATTTTCTGCCGATAGCTAAGGGGATGCATCCCTCTTTGTTTTTCATACCAACCAGTTGGTATGTTCTTCTCTATTTTATTTTGAACTTTCAGAAAATACAAGCAATAAATTGAATGATTTACATATTTGTTGGCAAATCATTGGCAGCTTTCCGGTGGACCATATAAAAAAAACCCCTCTTTTTCAAAAAAAGAGGAGGTTTCAGTTTTAACTTAATCTTCTACAACAATCTTTTCCATAACATCGCCGTTCCTCATTGCTTTAGCGGCTTCAAGACCGGATGTTACCTTTCCGAAAACGGTGTGAACACCATTCAGGTGCGGCTGTGGCTCATGGACAATGAAGAATTGGCTTCCGCCTGTGTCTTTGCCAGCATGGGCCATTGAAAGGGCACCAGCTTCATGCTTGTGCGGATTTCCTTCCGTTTCGCATTTGATTGTATAGCCAGGGCCACCTGTTCCGGTTCCATTAGGGCATCCTCCCTGAGAAACAAAACCAGGGATGACGCGGTGGAAATTCAATCCATTGTAGAATCCTTCGTTTGCCAGTTTTTCAAAGTTGGCAACAGTTCCAGGGGCTTCGTTTGGATAGAGTTCGAATTCGATTTTTTCCCCATTTTGCATTTGTATGTATCCTTTTTTAGCCATTATCAACATCTCCTTATATTTAAAATCAAAAACATCATACCATTTTTCGGGCTGGAAATAAAAGTACGGCGCTCTTTTTCCATCCACCTGTTTATATGTCCTTTGAAGTGGTATAATAAAAGGGCTCCTTCCGAACATTCGCTTGTTGCGGGACACTTAACCACTGTACGGACGGAAGGAGCCCTGCTCTGCAGGAAATATAATGTTAATCCATCCAGCCAGAGGCTTTGCCTGTGGTTTTTATTTTTAGCTCTGCCAGCTCGCTGTAAATCGCAACAATTTCCGCAAGCTTCATCCGCACCAGTCCGCTTGAAGAAGGAGCCACAAAATCAATGGTTCCGGGTACCATCGATTCTTCCTGCCTTCCCCACCCTATATTTTTTCTGCCGCTATATTCCTGATAGACACCCTTTCCTACAAAACAGGCAATTTTGGGGTTATAGAAGCCGATTTTGCTTTTCAATTCTTCTCTTCCCTGCTTATATTCTTCCTTTGTGATTTCATCTGCTGCCTTTGTCGGACGGGAAACAATATTTGTCAGACCATATCCAATATCCAAAAGCCCGGCATCCTCTGCTGCTTCATATTTACGGGGAGTCAGTCCTGATTCAAAGAGGATCTTCCAAAAGCGGTTATTGGGATTGGCATAATGGTGACCAGTTTCCCCAGAGCGAATGCTTGGATTGAACCCAATGAAAACAATATCAAGACCCTTCTGTAAATGATCTCCAATTCCCTGCATCTTAACACCACCATCCATTTTTCTGCCTGCTTGTATTTTAAGACAACAGGCACCCCATTGCCACCGATAGGTATCCTTATTTCCTTTTTGCATTATTGCACGTAAAAACAGGCTTAATTTCCAGCGGAAAGGATATCATAACAAAAAGGAAAGGAGGGATTCTGATGGAAATGAAGAAAGAGGATGACAAGGAGAAAAATAGGTTTCCCAGCACAGATCACAATCACAGCCCGGTGTGCCATGAAGGATTGTTTTATGAAGGCCTGCGGGCGGCCATCGATGATATGGAACAGGATGATCATGAGGAAAAATAAAAAGGATGCCCCGTTTGCAGGCATCCTGAATGTTGTATGGTTAATCAATATAACTCTCTTCCGCCCCTTCTTCCCTGCTTAAATACCAATCCTTCACTTGAGTAAGAATGGAAAACAAGAGGAAGAAGTTCATTGCCCAGACGCTGATAAATGGTGAGATGCCGCCAAAATCAATCGTCTGATAGCCCTTGAACTGCATGACAATGTAGGATTCAATAAACACGAGAATAAAACCGCCTACACCTGCAAAAGACATCCGTACCATTCTCTACGCCCCTATCCATAATTTTCTTGTTATTGCAATAATATCTTATACACACTGGAAACGCAATAAAAATGTTCATATTTTAGACAAATTTGTTTTGGCTTTCAGTTAATTCACAAAAAAAGAGGTGCACAAGTGCACCTCTTTTAGTATAATAATATCTTTTTTAATTTACTGTGAGTGGCACCACTCGCTGGCCGACTGCTGCGATCAATTCTTTAGGCATAGGAAAATTAACTGCAGCCGGGTCGGAACTCACTGCCAGTATACTTCTTTTGATGTCTTCCTCTGTAAGACTATACTGGGCGAAATCCTGCGGCAACCCGGTTTTCATCTGAAGCATGCGGATTTTCTCCACTGTTTTCGCCAAAATCCCGGTCGGATCATCATCCGGTGCGGCTTTCACTCTAAGGGCCTCCGCAAGTTCCCTGACCTTTGGCAAATAAAGGCTAGGTATGCTTTCCATTACAACAGGGAGGAAGACAGCATTCGCCAGTCCATGCGGAATTCGGAAGAGAGCGCCATAGGCATGCGCAAAGTTATGGACCGGAATTGCATTCAGGGCAAAGCTAAAGGCCGTGATTCCCATTAAGCTCGCTTGCAGCATTTCCATGCGTGCCTCAACATTTACCCCGTTTGCGACAGCTTCCGGCAAGTTTTTTTCAATGAGGCGGATGGCATGCAGGGCCTGTGCATCGGTCAGCGCGGTCGCTGTCGGCGACGCAAGCGCCTCGACGGCATGGGTCAGTGCATCAAAGCCTGTAAAAGCTGTGATGGCCGGAGGAAGACCCACCGTCAAATCCGGGTCGAGGACAGCGATATCGGACGAAATAAATGGGTTGATAATATTGGTCTTCATTTGTATTTCTTCATTGAAAATAACCGCGATTGGCGAAACCTCCGATCCAGTACCCGCTGTTGTAGGCACGGAGATATGGGGAATCGGAATATGGTTGGCCTCCGGGAACTGCTCGTACAATAATCCGCCAGGGATGGCTTCCTTAATATCCGAAAGGCCCTTATGCAAGGCGTACTTGACCCCTTTCACCGTATCAAGAACACTCCCGCCGCCCACAGCCAAAAGCCCGTCCGCACCAATCTCCCTTGCATACCTTACAGCTGCATTGACACACTTGCTCTCCGCGTCCTGGGTGATATCAAGAAACATGCCTGCAAGCTCGGGACCTCCTCGGGATGTCAGCGAAAAAATCTGTGCCACCTTTTCAACGACACCGGCCTGCTCCAGCCCCCTGTCACTTAACAACAAAACTCTTTTAGCACCCAGCCCTTTAAAAAGATCAGGTACAAGTGCCCTTGTATTTGAACCGCTGTATATGGCAGTCCGCAGCATAAACTGTGACATCGTCCGTGTTTGCATCCTCTTCACCTCATTGAATTTTTTATGGAAAAAGTTTGGTTCACTCTGAAAATAACAACCCGTACCAGCTGCGGCGTTGGATTTCAGGTACCATTGAAGTATGGACGTGTTTAACCTGGGTATAGGCATCAAGTGATTGCTTTCCCATTTCCCTGCCAATCCCGCTTTGCTTATAGCCGCCAAAAGGAGCATCATTTCTCAGCATATGCCAATCATTGATCCACACCACACCTGCCTGCAGCTTCCTGGCCACTTCGTAGGCCTTATTGACATCACTTGTCCAGACCCCGGCTGCCAGGCCATAGATTGAATCATTCGCCATTTTGATGGCTTCTTCAAGTTCAGAATAGCGGATGACACACAGGACAGGGCCGAATATCTCCTCCCTGGCAATTTTCATATCGTTTGTTACATTGGTAAAAATCGTCGGTTCAATAAAATGGCCGCCTGCACAGCCTGGAACCGTCATCTCCCCGCCTCCGCAAACTAGGGTGGCTCCTTCCTGTTTGCCTGCTTCAATATAGGATAAGATGCTTTCCTTCTGTTTTTTCGAAATCACAGGACCGATGTCGGCTGCCGGATCCAGCGGATTGCCTGGCTTTATTTTGGATGCAAGCTGCACAAGCCCTTCTACAATAACATCATGGAGGTGGTCGGGAACGAAGAGCCTCGTGCCTGATTCGCACAGCTGGCCTGAATGAAGGAATACACCAAACAAGCTGCCAGGCAAGGCAATTTCGAGTTCGGCGTCTTCAAGGATAATATTGGGCGACTTGCCACCAAGCTCAAGGGTCGTATTCTTAATTGTTGCTGCCGAAAGCTCCATGACACGCCGGCCAACCTCAGTGGATCCTGTAAACGCGACTTTGTCGACATCCTTATGGCGGATCAGCGCTTCTCCCACTTCAGCTCCCGGCCCGGTCACGACATTAATGACACCTGGAGGAACTACCTTTGAAATGATTTCTGCAAGTTTCAGTGTCGAAAGCGGGGTATAGCTTGCAGGCTTCACGACAATCGTATTCCCCATTGCAAGTGCCGGTGCTATTTTCCAGGAAGCGATCAGCATCGGCATATTCCAAGGAGTTATTGCCGCACAAACGCCAATAGGTTCCCTCCAGATAAAATTATGGGCAGGTCCCGGAAACGGAGGTGAAGGCAGAGTTTCGGAGAACTCGTAACTTTCAACGAACTTAGCCAGGGTCTGGAATAGATCCACCATCTGCAAAATATCGTTTGAGCCAATCCGCCTGACAGTCCCGCCAGAGCTTATTGCCTCGAGATAGCAAAGTTCCTCTCCATGCGCTGCAATTTGATGAGAAATAGCGTAAAGAACTTTGGAACGTTCCTTGGGACCCATTTTTTTCCATTCCGTATTGTCGAAAGCCTCTCTTGCCGCTTGAACAGCCTTATCCACATCTTCTGCTGATCCTTTCGCCACCTCTGCGACAACATCACCTGTTGCCGGATTATGGACCTCAAAGGTTCCCATGCTGGCCGCCTGCTGCCATTTACCGTTGATAAACAAAGGGAACGTTAGAACTTCTGTTTTAACACTCATTTTAATCCTCCTCTATATTGGTATTACAGAACGCCCATTTCTTTTTCAGAAACACCGTAGATTTCTTCGATTTTCTTTCCTTTAGCACGTGCCAGGATATCCATTCTTACTGACAGCTGCTTCATCGTGAAATTCATGGTATCTTCAAGTATATGTCCAAATTCGCTCACGTCGCGGCCCGCAAACCCTTCCTGGTTAATCCTGACAGCCAAAGGTGCCAGTTTTTCCATCTTCTCAGCTACAAGATCATAGAGATGGGGATGCTCGCAAATCAGGCGCTGAAGAAGGAATGTCCCGTAGGCAATATGGCGGGACTCATCGCGCTTCAAATTCTCGATGCCTTTCAGCAAGCCTGGCATCAGCCCTAATTGTTCAAGAGATTGATAGAAAGAGTAATATCCTGTTTCAGCCATTACTCCTTCGACAAACATGTTGTACACCGTCGCCGCTTCAGCCACGGCTTCCGGGGACTGGTCTGTCTCCAGTCTTTGCATGGTTTCAGGCAGAATCTTATAAAATATCGTTTTATACGTATCAGAGTGGAAATGGGAAAGGTCTCCTGTTTCTCCGATGGCATTCAGGACCAGCCGGAAGAATTCCGTGTGCTTTGCCTCTTCAAAAAGGAAAGTGGTCAGGAACATTTCTTCTTCCAGCCTCCCTTCCTTGGCAATGCTCATGATTAATGGCAGCAAGTCAAGCGTTACCGCTTCCTCCCCTGCCTGGAACTGTGAAATCAGCCGGAGAATGTCATGCTGCTGCTCTGCAGTCAGCGTTTCCCAATCCTTCGCATCCTGGGAAAAATCAATTTCAGCTGGATTCCAGATGCCGTGCTTTTTGGCCTTCTGATACAGCCGGAATGGAAATGAATCCTCCATTAGCCCGCGCTTGCTTGTCGTTAATATCGTCCGTTCTTCCACAATATCAGCCCCTTAAAGAAAAATATTCATGGTAAGGATACCCTTGATGTATGCCCTATGAGTAAAACCGATCAGCCCTCATTCCTGCCCAAAAGGCTGCACGATATTTGCGGCCGCCTTCCGCAATTGGGTTTTAAGGATTTTTCCGACTCCATTTCTCGGCAGGGCTTCCATAAACACGACTTTCCTGGGTGTTTTGTTTATGGCAAGATGGTCCTGGCAATACAAAAGCAGTTCCTCTTCAGAAACACTTGATCCATTCTTTTTTACGATACAGGCCACCATCTCTTCCCCCATCCGTTCATCCGGCACTCCCACCACAGCAGCCTCCGAAACAGCTTCATGGCCATTGAGGATTTCCTCCACGTCGCGGGGATAGATGTTGAAGCCTCCTCTGATGATCAGGTCCTTTTTGCGGTCAACGATGAAGACATAGCCTTCCTCATCCATCCGTGCCATGTCACCGGTATGCAGCCAGGAATCCTTAAGAATCTTTTCTGTTTCGTCAGGCCTCTCATAATATCCTTTTGTCACATTGTCGCCCCTGACAACCAGCTCCCCAACCTCTCCTGCAGGTACCTCCACGCCATCTTCATCCACAATCCTGACCTCCACACCTGGAATCGGGATACCGACCGAGCCGGGCTTGATTGGGCGGTTTTTCCGATGGGAAGTGACCACAGGGGCAGCTTCCGAAAGCCCATAGCCCTCATAAACCTTAGCCTTGAATTTTTCCTGGAACGCTTGTAAAAGAGCGACCGGCAGCGGGGCCGAACCGGACCCCACCCATTCGAGGCTGCTAGTATCGTAATTTTCACTGTCTGGGTAGGAAAGCAATGCATGTATCATGGCGGGTACGGCGGAAAACGACTTTACTTTATATTTTTCAATGGCTGCAAAAATTTCGGCAGGATTAAAAGCGGGAAAGACAACAACCGAACCACCGGTTAAAAAGCAGATATTGGACATCGTTAAACCATACACATGGGCAAGCGGAAGAACCCCCAGCGTCGTTCCCCTCTCTGTTTCATTATGCTTTGCTGAATTAGCTGCATTGGAGTAGAGATTTTTATGGGTCAGAATGACTCCTTTTGGGCTTCCGGTTGTTCCAGATGTATAAAGAATAACGGCTGTATCGTTTTCGGAAATGGTGACATTGTTCTTTCCAGTACCATCGGCTGGATGTTTCAGGACATCGCTGAAAGAGCGGATGTTCACGCCAGCAGGCATATCGACCGCAATGATAGCAGGCTTCACACCCAGACCCTTTATCGCTTCCCTGACTTTTTCTATCACAAATGCAGACGTAATAACCGCCTTTACATCGCTGTTGGAAAGGATATAGTGGATTTCTTTTGGATGGAGCGTAAACATGACAGGAATAATTACAGCACCTGCACGGATGATTCCCTGATAGGCAAAAATCACTTCAGGGCAATTAGGCATGATGACCATCACCTTATCTCCGCTGCCAATACCCATTGACTGCAACCCGGCAGCCAGACTCTCTGAAATCTCTTTTGTCTCCAAGTTGGTGTAGGACCTCTGCCTGAAATGAATGACATCATATTTCCCAAATGTTTCAATATTCGAGTCTAATAATTGTTTTAGATTCACGAATTCCCCTCCTTGGAAAAAAATCCTTTCGGTATGCAAAACCACTAATGGTAACGCTTACATTTTCTCTGTTAGTAGTAGTTATCACCACCCAAATTAAGGAAATTAAATTTGAATATTATGAATATTTCTCTGTTTAATACCTGATTCCTTCTTTTTTCCAAATTTTTTTAATGAACAAAAAAATTTTTATCTTGCACAATAAATTCTGGAAAAGGCCACAAAAAAGGGGTGCCGGTTCAGGCACCCTTTTTCCTCTTACAGCGGTTACCCGCTGCGCTGTTTTTGTTTTAGCATAACCTCATAGGACTTTTCGATGATATCTGTCAGTACATCACCTTTATATACTCTTCCGATTTTGGTGTTTGCCTGATAATAAGCAACAATCTCATCCAATTTATCGGCAGTCTCTTTTGCGACTCTCACGTTCAGCTGCAGCCTGTTGTTATCAGCCATTTCGTCCACCCACTCCTTGAACCCATGCAATTATAGCATTTGCCATCCGTTTTACACCTATCGATAATCTTCGCTAAATAACGATTATATTCTACATCCTTCTATTGTATCATACAAAGCAGCATTAGAATTGGTAAACAGCCCTTCATACATAATTTTATGAACAGCATAGCAAAATAATGGCAGGAGGTGCGTGAGATGGAACCAAATAAACCTGGGAGCGAAAAGATGCCGGATTTTAAAGAACTGGACGACCGATTGATTGCCGATGCTCCGAGTAAACCGATGCTGGTGATCAAGACGAATTTGGACGCAAAAGATTCTACTGTAGATAATCCCTATTATGAAAACCTGGGACTTACCGATACTGATAAATTTCGTGACTATTTTGAGGAGCGGAAAGAGTAATGGAACAGACAATTGCCTATTTGAGAGAGATCCTTGCGAACTATACGGAAAAAGAGGATGTCAGCGTCCGCATATACCGCAAAATTGAAAAGGGAAATTATGCTTCTGAAGGGGCACTGGTCCATGACCTGACCTTTGAAGAATCGGAATATCTTAATAAGATCCTGCCTTGGGAAATCCAATACGCAAAAAATGAACAGGATGAACAGCGTGCCTATCAACTGAATGAGGTGTATGAACTTTTATTTTAACTGAACAATATTTCCATAATCAAAAAAGGATGGACCCACTGGGCCCATCTTTTTGGATTACGGTGTAATGACGTGTTTGTTGCCCCCGAATTTACGCTCCCTGTCCTTCTCATGGTGATATACTGCATTGATTTCGCCGCCAATGACGAGGGCAAGTCCCGTAAGGAACAGCCAAAGCATAAGGACAATCACCCCGCCGATGCTTCCGTAGGTTGCGGAGTAATTGCCGAAATTGCTGACATAAAAGGAAAAGCCCAGGGAAATCAACTGCCACATGATGGTCGCAAAAATGGCACCCGGAAGCACATGCTTCCATGGATACTTTTTGTTTGGAGCCACTCGGTATAATAAAACCAGGACCGCAATGATAATAGTGAACGCGATTACCCAGCGCATAATCGCTAGCAGGATTTCCATGCCACCCGAAATAGGAAGGAGAGATGTCAGAAAATCCAGGATGACTCTTCCGAAAACCGGAAGAAGCAGCGCAACGACAAATGCCAGAATCAGGGCAAAGGTCATTAAGATGGAAATGAGTCTCGCTTTGATGAAGGAACGGGTCTCTTCGACATCAAAAGCAGTATTCATCGCCTTAATAAATGCATTCATCCCATTTGATGCAGACCAAATCGTCCCTATGATTCCGAAAGTCAGCAAACCGCCATTCCGTTCCGTGACAATCCTTAGGACATTGTCCCTTAACAGTTCAGCCGCCTCTGGCGGCAAGGCATCGTCTACAAACTGCAGGGCTGATTCAGGCTGGATATTCAAGTATGGAACAATGGCTACTAACAGGATTAGCATTGGAAAGAGAGCAAGCATATAATAGTATGCCTGCTGGGCAGCCAGCCCGGTAGCCTGGTCATTCTGAAATTCGCGGAAAACTTTCTTTCCATATCGAAGAAGCTTGTCTTTCATGATTGCACCTCATTTTCATCTGCTGTTTCCTTCTCTTTTCCCGGGATTATTGGCTGCTAACCAAATTTTTTATAAAAGCCTTTTTATAAAAAAGCCGGCCGCGGAGTTTTCCGCAGCCGGCTGCCTTGCTTAATCAATATCGAAGCTGTCCCTTTCCTTCTCGTCTTCCACATAAGGGTCATGTTCATAAGCAGGGAGGTCCCCAAATGATGTCATGATTCCTTCCTCATCCAGTTGACTTTCGTATTGCTCATGCTGGGCGTTTGGATATACGGTAATTTCCTTCCCTTCGATATCATTGCCAATGAAATTTTCAAAATCCTCTACGTAATCGGTGTTTTCTTCGGACTCATTATATACATCATTATAATGGTCCTGTGGCTGAAAAAAATCGGAAGGGGTGTCCGATGTTCCAAAGCTTGCTACATCTTGCCAGGAATCCTCCGCATCGTAGGCAACACTTTCATCCTGCAAATCCTTATCAAATTTACCAAAAGGCGGCATCAGCACCCCTTCTTCAATTGGGCGGTTTGTACTGATCGTTCTGTCTGGTGTGTGCTCAACGCAGTACCTTGTTTCTGGCACAGCCTGCAGCCGCTCGTAGGGAATTTCCTTGCCGCAGACTTGGCACGAACCATATTCCCCTTTCTCCATTGACTGAAGAGCCATGTTGATATTTTCCAGCTGATATTCGTCATGCTGGTTCAATGCGATATCCTTTTCCCGTTCATACAGGGCCGTTCCCTCATCCGCCGGGTGGTTATCAATGCTGGATAGCTCCCCCATCGATTCGTGGTAATGCCCTCTTTCCATGCCATAATGCTCATTGATCTCGAAGTTTTGTTTGAGCTCCTGTCTCCTTTCAAGCAATTGCTGTTTCAAAGCATCCAACTGCCCATTCGTCAGCATAAAACCCGCTCCCTTCATTCACCGTTTTTTTTAGTATTCGCAAATCCTCTGCTTTCATGAAAAAATCTCCGCTTTGGCCCAGACTTTGGGAAGCCCGGTCCCAACTCCGGCAGGTATCATACGATATTAAAACAATAAAAAGGAGGAGAAGGTGTATGCCTAAAGATAAAAAGCATGCCGCAAAAGTCTTTCATCCGGAAACAAAGACGCCCGCCTCCAGCAACCAGGCGGTCTTCCGCGTAAACTTCCTCGAAAATACCCTGCAGGAACAACAAATACTGGCAAAAAAAATCGTTGAATTCCATTCCGCAAACGCGCAAAAAAGCGAAATGTACAACGATGTCTTATTGGAGCAAGTCATATTGCAGGAAAAATTACTACGTGACATGAACCGCAAACTTGCCGAGTATGAAAAAACAACAGCATCTTTGAATGAACATCTAAAACACCAAATTGAAATGAAAGAAGTTCTGGAGCGGCATGACGACCTCCAAAACGTCTACCATAAAACGGTGATGGAAGCGTTGGACAGCCATGGAGCAAATGCTGAAAAACTCGATCGGAAGCTGGATTTCATCAAGTCCTCGATTTTTGAAAGAGCAGCCGACCTTTCTGCTAAAATGGACGGCCACTTTAACAGGTTTGCGAATTTCATGCTTAATTTGTTTACGAAAAGAGGTATTCAGAGAATAGAGAAAACAGAAAAGGACCGGAATATCGTCAATTGAAGAAAAATTATGGATGAAGGGCAATGAATAGGAGGAGAAATTCCGGTTAAGTAAATTTCAGGAGCTTAAAAAGCATAAATAGACGGAGAAATTCCGGTTAACCTCTCTATATGGAGCCATATTTAGGATTAAGATGAGTATAAACGGAAAAATTCCGCTTATATTCAGGGAAATGATGATATTTCCCGGTATAAGCGGAATTTCTCCGTTTATTTTTTATTCCCTAATAAAGATGAACCTGCTTTTTTAGGAGACAGGTGTAACGGAGACAGCGCATACTTTAAATTCCGCAGTGCCCGAAATTGGATCAAACTCATTAATGGTAAGGACATTTGTCGGTACCTCGGACCAATGAAAGCTCATAAACACAAGGCCGGGCACCACCTGATCTGTTACTTTGGCTTTTACCTGCAGCTCCCCTCTCCGTGAGCGCACCTGGACCAAGCCGCCATCCTCAATTCCGAGCCTTGCAGCATCTTCCGGATGGATATCAAGGCTCTCTTCCGTTTGCTTGAGTTTGACGCCTTCTGCATAAAATCTGGTCTGCGTATGCGTATTATAGGATTCATAGCGGCGTCCGGTGGTAAGAGTGAACGGATATTCTTGATCGGGAAGTTCAATTGGCGGTGTGTAATCGACAGGAACAAAGCCTGAAACCTTCCTCTTGTCGGTGTCATGGAACTCCAGATGCATGATTTTTGTGCCAGGGTGATGCTCATCCGGGCACGGATAATGGATACTATATTCCGTTTCCAGCCGTTCATAGGAGATTCCGCCATACATTTCCCACGCCAATTCACGGACCTCGTTCCAAATCTGTTCACTTGATTCGTACTTCATAGGATAACCAAGCCGGCCAGACAGCTCACAAAGAATTTCCCAGTCTTCTTTCGCCTCTCCTTGCGGCTCCACAGCTTTCCTCACCCTTTGAATACGCCGGTCCGTATTGGTAAAGGTACCCTCCGATTCTCCCCATGATGTTGCAGGCAGGACCACATGAGCGTATTCTGCTGTCTCTGTCATGAAAATGTCCTGGACAACCAGCAATTCAAGTTTTTTAAATATTTCCTTGGTATGATTCATATGCACGTCCGCAAGCAGAGGGTTTTCGCCAATGATATACAGCGCCTTGACTTCATTGTTTTCCATGCGCTCAAATGTCCTTGTCTGGGTATCGCCTATCTTACTGTTTATTTCTCTGCCCCAAGCCTTCTCAAACCGTTTGCGGTAGTTTTCATCCGCCAGGCTTATACCTCCTGTCAGCTGATTTGGCAAGCAGCCCATATCCCCTGCTCCCTGGACATTATTCTGCCCGCGCAGCGGCATGATGCCTGTTCCGCTTTTTCCGATATGCCCGGTCAATAAGGCCAGATTCGCAATATCGAGCACATTGTTCACTCCGCAATGGTGCTCAGTGATTCCCAGTGTATAGGCAATCATCGATTTTCTTGCGAGAGCATACTCTCGGGCAGCCTCCATAATCATGTCCGCGCCAAGGCCGGTCAAGGTTTCAGCAAACTCAGGAGTATACCTTTCTACCTTCTGTCTTAATGCCTCAAATTCGGTTGTATGTTCCTTGATAAAATCGGTATTATACAATTCCTCTTTTATAATTGTGTGAATCATGGCATTTATCAAGGCAATATCCGAACCGACCTCAAGCTGTAAATGGCGGTGGGAAGATTTGACCATATCGATTTTTCTAGGATCCACCACAATGATTTTAAGCCCTTTTTTAGCCGCTTTTTTCATTCGGTTGGCAATAATTGGGTGAGCTTCTGACGTATTCGAACCCATCAGGAGCAGTACCTCTGCCTCATCGAAGTCCTCCAGGGTATTTGTTGGAAAGCCGCTTCCGAACACAGTCGCCAGACCGGCGACACTTGGGGCATGTCACGTTCGGTTGCAGCCATCGATATGGTTGCTTCCGATAGCGGTCCTCATGAATTTTTGGGTAATGTAGTTGGATTCATTTGTCGTCCTGGCGCACGCGAACATCGATATGGCATCAGGACCGTGATTTTCCTTGATGCTTGTGAGCCTTTTTGCGATAAAATCATAAGCTTCATCCCAAGTAGCCTTTACCAGAGTGCCCCCTTTCCTGATCAAAGGATGTTTCAGGCGGTTTGGGGCATGGACATATTTGTAGGCGAATGCCCCTTTCACACAGGTTTGTCCTTTATTGACAGGCGCTTCTTTGTCTCCCCTTATTTTAACAATCTGATTGTTCTCCACTTCCAGCACCAGGCCGCAGCCAGTCCCGCAATATCCGCATACCGTTCTTACCTTTGCTGTCTCCGCCACCTTTTCTCCTCCTTACTAACGTATATATATATTTATGATAGTTGATTTTTTTATTGCGGTGTTAGCGCTCTCAACATAATATATGTCCGTTTTTCAACAATTTCCACTAAATTAAGGAGGTCATGGAAATGTTTCGACTGAGATCTTTGGTAAAAAAAAGAAGATGAGCATTGGCTCATCTTCCTAGGCTGTCTTTGCGGGAAGGAGAATTTTAAAAGTCGTCCCCTTATTCTGTTCGCTCTCAATATACACTTTGCCATTATGGCTTTCGATAATTTTGAACGAGACCATAAGGCCCAGTCCGTTGCCATTCTTTTTAGTTGTATAGAAAGGCTCCCCAATCTTCTTGAGGGTTTCAGGCGGGATTCCAACTCCTGTATCCTGGATGGAAATTTCAACATTGCTTCCTGCCACATTGGCACGAACAAATAAATCACCGCCAGCCGGCATGGCTTCAATTCCATTTTTAATAAAATTCAGGAATACTTGCTTGAGCCTGTTTTCATCACATTCGATTTGCACGATATCTTCATTGAAATCAAAATGCAATTTAACATTCCGTTTCCTTGCCTCAAACTCCAGGAGCGAGACGGTATTCCCGAGGATAGGCACAATGTTCCTTTCCTCCAGCTCCACTGCTTTAGGCTTGGCAAGCAGCATGAACTCTTCCACAATATTATTGACTCGGTCAATTTCGTCGAGAATGATATCAATGAACTCACGGCGCTGCGGATCTTCTTCATCCAGCTGCAAAAACTCGGCATACCCTTTCATCGATGTCAACGGATTCCGGATTTCATGGGCAACCCCCGCGGCAAGCTGGCCGACTGCAGCAAGCTTATCCTGCCTGTGCAGCATTTCCTCAGTTTTTTTCCGTTCGGTAATATCATTCCTGATAGCCAGGTACTGATACGGTTTTCCATTCTCTTTAAGGAATGGCACAATCGTTGTGTCAACCCAATAATACGAACCATCTTTCGCCCGGTTGCGGATTTCGCCTTTCCATACTTTCCCGCTGCCAATCGTTTTCCACAAGTCCTTGAAAAATTCCTTTGGATGAAAGCCGGAATTGAGCAGCCGGTGATCCTGACCGATCAGTTCCTCCCGCGAGTATTTCGAGATCTCAACAAACTTATCGTTCACACTTTTAATGATGCCTTTTTCATCCGTAAAGGCCACAATGGCTGCCTGGTCGATTGCGAACTTGTAATCGCTGACTTCCTTCAAGGAATCCTTTAGATTTGCTTCAGCAGCCTTCCTGCTTGTGATATCCGAACGTATAGCTACATACTGGTAGGGCTTCCCCTTTCTGTTCAGGAAGGGAACAATGGTAGTGTGGACCCAGTAGTAGGAACCATCCTTCGCCTTGTTGCGTATTTCACCTTTCCACGTCTTCCCTTTCCCAATCGTTGCCCACATTTCCTTGAAGAATTCCTTGGAATGGTACCCGGAATTAAGAATGGAATGGTTTTGGCCAAGAAGCTCTTCCTCAGTGTACTTGGAAATCTCCACGAATTTATCGTTCACATAAGTGATTTTACCTTTAGGGTCGGTTATGGCAACAATCGAGGAAACATTAAGGGCATCAGTAATATCTTTCAAATTGGTATCACTATCGGCAAGTCGTTTGCTGACAAGAGCGCTGGAGGAAATCAATCCCCCTAAAATGATGACAGCCACGAACAGGATAATATAGCTGATCAGCGACTGAGGAATTGTGATTTCTTCTGCTCCCTGCCCATCAAGCACATTGAACGACGTACCTTGGGTAAGCAGCATATGCCCCTGGACAATCGCACCTGTAACCACCAGGGCAGTTAAGGGCTTCAGCCAGATATGGCTTGATTGTGAAAAATTCTTGGAGTAAAAAAGTATCCAAAATGAAAAGAAGAAAGCAAGATATACAAGCAAAATCGCTATAGCCATGATTGCCGGCTGGTAGCGAAAAGAAATCCCCAAAGAGTACATACCTATAATATGGACGGATAATACGGCAATGGTCATGAATAAACTGCTCAGCAATAGCCGGCGGCCATCGATGCCCTTCCCTGCAAGCATAAGAAATGCCAGGGTGGTAAACGTGATTCCCAGCAAAATTGAAAGGATATTAATTGAAATCTGATAGGATACCGATTCGCCAATATTCCAGGCAAGGAAGCCGAAGAAATTCATCACCCATATGCCAATCCCCATTGAAACCGAAGCACCAATAAAAAGAAGTCGCTTATTCTTATCCGAAGACTTCTTTAAAGTGAATAAATCCAGCGCTGTATAAGAAGACATTAATGTCAAAAGAATCGCTACCAATAAAAGAATTGGGTTTAATGATAATTCGAGGTTCTCCATTAGCAGGCATCATTCCCCATTTTTTTTCTAATTCTGTTCACCTTAATTGTAAAGGATTGATGAATATAATTAAAGCCAAAAAACCTTAGTTTGTAATAAAATTGTCACTTTTTAACCTTGACATCATATMAGGTTCCTAAAGGCGGAATTTTTTATTTTTTTGTGAAAATAGGCTATCCAAAAAAACGTTTTTTGTTTATACTGTACTATAACAGATATATGATTCTGAATTTGTATTACAAAAGGGGTGTGTATTATGATCAATCCAGTTGAATTTTTTAGAACCCTTCCCAAAAAGGTATGTCCGGAATGCGGTGAACATATGGAGGAACAGGCGGAATCCTACTTGATGGAATGTGACAGATGCCTGTCTAAAAGAACCGAATAAGAAGTGGTACTTTTTGGAACCCTTGTCATACAATAACAGGCTCCCTCTGCGTGAGGGAGCCTGTTATTGTTTAACACCTTAAGAGACCCAACCATGGCACCAGCCAAGCTTTAAAGCGCCTAATATGATCCTTTTGGGTATCATTTTGGGGCAGTCAGCCGATGTATGCTGTTCCGTAGAAGATCCGGATACTCTTTATGATATTGTTTCATCCATAAAGATAAGGTATCTTCTTTTAAATGCGGTATAGTCACCGCGGGACTCATTGATCTTTCCATCATTATTATTTGATTGACAATCAGTGGCAGTCTCGAGAGCTTAAAGGCACATACGGAAAAGGATTTTCAGTATACAGGCACCATGCCTAAAGATGCATTTTCTCCCTTCCTCCGGCCTTTTTATGTCTTTTCTGAAGTCCCAGTGAATGACCAAACATGTAATGCTAGGCTTAAACTGGATTGAGCATCCCAAAATCCTTTTAGGGCTTCTGTCACCATATTTCTGTGCCAGTTACCTTGAATTCATTCTTTTGGCAAGATGCTTTCCTATTGCGTATGGTACCTTGATAGGCAATATTCCAGCTAATTGCCCGATGGATGGCAATATCCTGTTTTACTGGTCCTTTTGAAAGGCATTTTTGGCTTTGAGGTTAGGGGATAGGCCGGCTTCAGGATCCCAAGCATAGCCTTTTGCAATCTCCACTCTCGTGAAACACTTTTTGCAATCGCTTACACAAGGAGGAAAGATTTACTCGTTCACAATACGGAACGAACATGTATGGTTGAGCCTCCTAAGGTGTTAATTGTTGATTTGTTTTTCTTTACACTCTTATTATAACCTGAATTAACCAGCAAGGATGCAAGGGTTGTGACAGATT
>NZ_LIGG01000001.1:4297292-4532814 GCF_001273925.1 Bacillus sp. FJAT-27251
TCCCCTTCCTTTTTACCCATCCAACTTTTACCGCACAAAAGAGGGCCTACTAAAAGTGCGCTTCCCGCTTAAATGGCAAGTTTTCCTGATTGTGTTTAAGAATAAGGATGGAGAATACAGTAAATGTTAACAGCAAAAGGAGTTGGTTGCCATCACATACAGAGATAAGCCGAAACGAGAAGCCGCCACACCCACCCCATATGGCGGCATTGCGCCAAATGCAAATTTTCCGGGCGATTCAATAGATGAACATCGCAGACTGGAAAATGCCAACATTGATTTGACTGGTGATGAAATACGTCAGCAAAATGAGAATTTATGACTTTTCGGAAGGGAGAACTTAATGGATACCATAGAACCAAACGAGCTAAAACAGGGAGATGAAGTATTTGTCATCTACCACAATCCCCATGTTCCTTCAGTCGCCAATGTTAAGGCAGCCGAAATTGTGCCTCATCCGAAAGACCCGAATGCGCTTGCGCTGTTCATAAATGAAACATTCCATGTTATTGAGGATGATGACGCCCTGTTTGCCTCTGAAGACGCAGCTAAAAGGGCCTATGCGGATGCCTACGACCAGGACACTCCGTATTTGCATTAACAATGGACAATGTTTATTTCACTTAGCACCGGGTATGGAATATTGCATGCCACTATAGTAAGGAAGGGACTGGTAAGCATGAAAGTCTTAACAGCATCTTCACATCTTGTGATTGGCTATGCACTTGAAGAGGGCTTTGTGATTCTTAAAAAAAGGGGCACAGTTGCCGCCAACACTGTCAGACAAGGCAGTAAACTCAGATGTCCGTATCCAGTTTCCGCTAACTAAATCCCCCTAATGGATTTCCTGTAAGCTAGGTAATGGAAAAAGGCTGCATTCATGCAGCCTTTTTCCATATCACAAGTCGGATCTCCTGCCCGGCTCATCTTTCCCGCCAGTATCATTTCCTGTCGTCGCTGTATATCCCACCCGATAAACAAAGTCACGCTTCTGTTTCAGGGCTTTGGGCATTTTATACTGTGATTCATTGCTTTGGAACTCACCCTTGTTTGACATTTGCCCATCCTCCTAACAATCCGGGTTCACCATGGTTCCGTAACCCGCATCACTTGCTTTGCCGGCACCTAGATGCATCCACACAGAATAACCTTCTCTGAAAACACCTTCAAAAGAAGGTGTTGAAACATCACTCATAGCCTTTTCGAGGAATCCTGGTTTCTGATCCATCTTGCTGATTATCGATTACCGGATTGATTTCACCTTCTGTATAGGCATCGCTGACTTGTTCATGTGTAACCGCAAGCCCTGCGGACAGCGTATCATTCCGCTGATAATCCTCCACTTCATATTGACGGCCGGCAATTTCAAGATTTTCCTGCTCGTTTTGCTTCTTCATTTCTTCTCCTCCTTTCGGCTTCCCCTTAATTTCCTACAAAGAGAGAGAATCCATACACTTGTTAGCAGAAGAAAATAAGGGTTCTGCAATATGGGTGAATAGATTTGCCTTCTCGCATTAAAATAAGCATTAGCAAGAAAATGCTGTAAACATCTTAATTTTAGGCGGTGATTGGATGAAGGAGGTCATTTTAGCTTTATTGGCAGGTTTAATAGTGGGCATCCTCTTTAAAATGCTGAAGCTGCCAATACCCGCTCCACCCGTTTTGGCAGGAGTGATTGGAATTGTCGGAGTTTATTTGGGCGGAATAGCGGGAGAATGGCTGCAGGATTTTTTTCGCGGGTAGAGAAAAAGAACCGGCGCGGTTCTTTTTAATTGGATGTATGTGATAATACTTTTTGCTGATAAGCTTCTTCCGCTTCCGGTGTTTGTTTTGCTTTTTCCTTTTTTCGCGAAAGATAGACATAAAGATACCCTACAAACCCGGCACCTCCTGCAATATTTCCCAAAGTAACCGGCACCAGGTTATGGAAAAGGCCTATCATATTGACCGTTTCAGGATGCGGAACAAATAATGCAATGAGAAAGAGTGCCATATTGGCAACGCTGTGCTCAAAACCGGAAGCAACAAAAGCAAAAACGATGAGCATCATGCTGCCGATTTTTGCTCCGTCCCCCTTCACATGAAACGGAATCCAGTAAGCAGCGAGGCACACGAGCCAATTGCACAGCATCCCCCGGAAAAAGAGCTGGTAAGCAGGCGTGGACATCTTCACACCCGCTGCCTCCATGATAAACTGTGATTTTTCAGGAGAGCTGAATAAACCGGTAAAAGCAATAAGCATCGCAAAGATAAATGCCCCAATAAAATTGCCTATGTAACTGATTCCCCAGTTCTCAAATGTATCCCTGGCTGTGGTTTTCCCAGCCAAAGTGGACATAGCAAACACCATTGTATTTCCTGTAAACAACTCTGCTCCGCCATATATGATGAGGACAAGGGCGATTCCGAAAAAGATTGAACTGATTAAATAAGTTGCAGGAGAATGTACATCGTAAAATCCCTCTCCCAGCCGATAGGAAACCATGATGCCAAAACCAATATACACTCCGGCCAGCCCAGCCCTTATCAAATATTTCAGCGGGTCCTCCTGCCATAAAGCCTTTTTCTTCAACGCGGATTTTACTGCCAAGTTATGCGGGTCAGTACTCATGAAAAAGTCCCTTTCTATTTGTGATTTTTTTCACATATTTTATCTAAATTAATCATAGTACTCCCCTGCCCTTTTGTTAAGTGGCAGAAATTGAACGAAGTGTGACTTTTTTTACAGCGTTTTCAATTCACATAAAATGTTCACATTTTCTCTATTGACCTAGTGATTACATTTCTTTTTAATGAACATAGACAAAAGGAAAGAAATGATCGTTGTGATGAATGAAACAGGAATAGAGGTGAGGAAAGTGGGCCCGAAATATAAAAGCACAATAACCTATGAACTGGGTGAGCTGCTGAAAGCCTCAGATAGAAGTGTCAAACTCAAAAAAGGTACCTATTTATTCCAGGAAGGCCAGCCAGCAAAAGAAATGTTCATCCTCCTCTCCGGAAAGATCCAAATTTCAAAAATGAACGCGGAAGGAAAGGAATTGAACCTCCGATTATGTCAATACAATGATATTGTTGGAGAGCTGACACTCTTTACAGTGGATCCCAGATATTTATTCAATGCGAAAGTAATAGAATCCGGGGAAGCAGCAGCCATTAACATTGAAAATCTGGAAAAGGTATTATTCAATAACAGCAAGCTAGCCTATGAATTCATGAGGTGGATGAATGATCATTTCCGGAAGACAACCACAAAGTTCCGGGATCTCGTGCTTAACGGCAAGAAGGGGGCCTTATATTCCACTTTGATCCGCCTTTGTAACAGCTACGGCATCGTGAAGGAAACTGGTATCCTGATTGATGTTTCCCTAACCAACCAGGAACTCGCCAATTATTGCGGAACCGCACGGGAAAGTGTCAGCAGAATGCTTGGCGAATTAAGGGACGAAGGGATTATCTCCATTGATCGGAAAAAGATCATCGTTCACAGCATCCAGCACTTAAAGACAGAGATTGACTGTGAGAATTGCCCAATAGAATTCTGCAATATTGAATAGCGGCATCCTCAAGCACTATAACGGCGATTTACGCGCCATATGATGGGAGAGCAGCAAGTTGAAGAAAATCTATATAATTTGCGGACTGATTATCCTGCTGGGAATAGGCAGCGGCATTGCCTTTTTAATGGTCAGGGACGCCAGCGCACAGATTCCAGAGGATATCACCCTTATGACACACAATCAGGAAGACTACCGCTTCGGCGACAGCAAGAAGATTAAGCTTGTAGAATTTATTTATACCCACTGTCCGGACATCTGTCCAACCACTACACAAAAAATGAATCTGCTCAAACAGGACCTACAGGATGAAGGTGTATTCGGAAGCAAGGTCGAATTTATCACAATCACGATTGACCCTTATCGTGACACGCCGGAAATCATGCAGAAATATATGGAGGCTTTTGAGATCGCGGATGATGGGAGCTGGCTGATGCTCACAGGCGATCCTGCTAACATTAAAGAAGAGCAAACCAAAATCAGGGAAGTGGCAGACCAATTCCAGTTCCAGTACAAGGATCCCGGTAATGGATTCTTTGTCCATAGCACTTTTACCTATTTAATTGATGAAAACAATAAATTCATAAAAAAATTCCCCATGGGCGAGGAATTCAATAAAGACGAAGTCTATGAAAAAATCATGAGGGAACTATAAAAAAGCGGCGAGATGCTTTTTCTCACCGCTTTTTCTAATGCGAGTTCACTGTAGGATGTTCCTTATTCTGCTGCAGGGAGAAACACTCAGACTTTGGCTTGGTAAGGCTGACTTTTACCCCTGATTCTTTCAGACGGTTCACGATATCAACCAGCTGCTGTTTAGCCATTCGCAAAAACTCCTTTAACGACCTCTTTGTCTATCATTTTACCTCATACAGATGATAAATGTGTGAAGATGAGCAAAAAAATTGAAATTTTTTTCAGGTTAGGTAAATCGTTCATCCATTTCTGCTTGCTGCTTTTCTTTTCCCCAATGGAAAGGGATAAAACCTATATTTTACAAATATAAGGGAAGAATTCGCACTGCCATCCGGTATATGGTATAATGCTGTGGATTATGGTTAATGGAGGATTACAATGATTACAGTTAATAATGTGAGCTTGAGGTACGGGGACCGCAAGCTTTTTGAAGATGTAAACATAAAGTTCAGCCCTGGCAATTGTTATGGACTGATTGGAGCGAACGGCGCCGGAAAGTCCACTTTCCTAAAAATCCTGTCCGGTGAAATTGAAGCCCAGACAGGGACTGTCTCCTTAACACCCGGGGAGCGCCTTGCTGTTTTAAAACAGAACCATTTTGAATATGAAGAAGTAGAAGTGATTAAAGTTGTGATTATGGGTCATGCCCGTCTATTTGAAATCATGCAGGAAAAAGATGCTATTTATATGAAAGCAGATTTCACGGATGAGGACGGCATGAGAGCTGCTGAACTTGAAGGCGAATTTGCCGAGCTTAACGGCTGGGAAGCTGAGTCCGAAGCAGCCATTCTCCTAAAGGGATTGGGAATTGGCGAGGATCTCCATAATAAGAAAATGGCTGACCTGGATGGCGGAGAAAAAGTAAAAGTCCTGCTTGCACAGGCTCTGTTTGGCAAACCTGACGTCCTCCTTTTGGATGAGCCGACCAACCACCTTGATATTAAAGCGATTCAGTGGCTGGAAGAGTTCCTGATCAACTTTGAAAATACAGTGATTGTGGTATCCCACGACCGTCACTTCCTGAATAAGGTATGTACTCATATTGCCGACCTTGATTTCAGCAAGATTCAAATTTATGTCGGCAACTATGACTTCTGGTATGAGTCAAGCCAGCTTGCTACGAAGATGGCTCAGGATGCCAACCGCAAAAAGGAAGAAAAAATTAAGGAACTTCAGGCCTTTATTGCCAGGTTCAGTGCGAATGCATCCAAGTCGAAGCAGGCTACTTCCAGGAAAAAACTACTCGATAAAATTTCCCTTGATGATATCAGACCTTCCTCCCGACGCTACCCATACGTCAATTTTGCGATTGAGCGCGAAATCGGCAATGACCTGCTGCGTGTAGAAGGACTGTCAAAAACAATCGATGGCGAAAAAGTTCTCGACAATATTTCCTTTGTCATGAATAAAGATGACAAAATCGCCCTGGTCGGCAAAAACGAACTCGCCAAAACAACCCTGTTTAAAATCCTGATGGGAGAAATGGAGCCGGACAGCGGAAGCTTCAAATGGGGCATTACAACCAGCCAGGCCTACTTCCCCAAAGATAATTCACAGTATTTCGAAGGGTCCGACCTAAGTCTTGTCGATTGGCTTAGGCAGTTTTCACCGAAGGATGACAGCGAAAGCTTCCTGCGCGGTTTTCTGGGAAGGATGCTTTTCTCCGGTGATGAAGTGCTAAAGAAAGCCAGCGTCCTGTCTGGCGGTGAAAAGGTCCGCTGCATGCTGTCAAAAATGATGCTG
This sequence comes from Bacillus sp. FJAT-27251, assembly GCF_001273925.1. GTDB lineage: Bacteria > Bacillota > Bacilli > Bacillales > Cytobacillaceae > Mesobacillus_B. The sequence continues at coordinate 4,303,289 of NZ_LIGG01000001.1, forward strand.
TCAGGCTCCAATGTCCTGATTTTGGATGAGCCAACTAACCACCTCGACCTCGAGTCGATAACGGCGTTGAATAATGGTCTAATGAATTTTAAAGGTTCCCTGCTCTTCTCGTCCCATGACCACCAGTTTGTCCAGACGATTGCAAACCGGATTTTTGAAATCACCCCTTCTGGCCTAGTGGATAAACAAATGAGCTATGATGAATACTTGGAAAACCAGGAACTGCAGCAGCAAGTAGCGCAAATGTACTAGGAAAGCGGCAGCGCCTTATCATTAATAAGCAAGAGCCCGGGACTCCCGGGCCCTTTCATTTTACTTATTGCTTTTTTTGTTTATTTCGTGATGAGGGCGCCTTTACACCGGATTCATGATTCGTTGTTCCCTGTCCTTCTACCTGGGGAGAGTTCAAACCGATTGTTGACGGGTCATGTTTACGCTTGGACATACATCCACCTCCATGATTATTAGTTTGCATGCTGGCTGCAATTATATGCAGATGTCCTCCACGAATAATTTACCTTCTGCACGGAAACCTTATTCAAGGAGGAGGTGTGTCAAATGGCAAGAGTTGGTGTTGAACAATCCTTAACAAATGTATCGGAAGCTCTGCGCGAAAAAGGCTACGACGTCATCGAGCTTCGTCAGGAAACAGATGCGCAGGGATGTGACTTCTGTGTAGTGACAGGAATTGACTCAAACATTATGGGAATGCAGGATACGGTTACGCAAGGTTCGGTCATTGAAGCAAACGGCCTTTCCGCTGATGAGGTTTGCCGCATGGTTGACCAAAGGATGGGCAAATAGGAAAACCTTCGAAAAACTGCCTTCTTAGGCAGTTTTTTATTATGCCATTACAGCTGTTGGGCGCTCGACCCCTCACCAATAAAGGCATCCTCCGCGGCGGGGATGCCCTATTTCTATTGTTTTTTGCTGATATAACTATTGGCCAGAAATTTTACAAAGACGTCATCCTTTATAAGGGCGGCGCCGTGGCGACGTTTGATTTCCCGCTCTGCTTCTTTGAAACTGGAGAACTTCAAATATTCCTTGCCGTCCCTTTCTACTCTCCAGTTCCCTTCTGACTCGAAATAAATAAAAAATGTTTCTCCTTGGTTATTTTCATAAAGGCTGCCGTATTCCGACTCCTTTAAGTTGTGGACATTTCTTGATGAATCGATTCTAATTGATGACAGCGGGAAAACCTCTTTGACAAATACTCTGAAGCCTTCCTCAGTCAGTGGACATCCTGCCGCTTTTGCATGGCCTCCTCCCCCGAACTGGCCCGCCACGGCTGAAACATCAATATCATCGTGGATCGTCCTGAGGCTTACTTTTTTCCCTCCCATGTTGATAATCGCAATATAATCCAGGTGTGTATGTTCCTTGCCCAGTTCATTGCCCAGCTCCGAATGGTAGGATTCCGCATGTACGATTCCTGCGCACTTGCCCGCTATAGTGGTTTGTACCAGCTCCCTGCCCTTGCGCCGGATATATCTTCCAATTTTCTCATCTTCCATTTTCAAAAGCTGTGCCTCAAACTCATCAAATCCAAATTGCTCACTCTCGGCAAGGCGCTGAACCATCCTTTGTTCAAACTCGTCAATCGAAAGCAGGTAAAACAAGTCATTCAATTGTTTGGCTTTTACATTATTATTTTCATCCCATTCCCAGGTATCATACTGGCGCACCAGCTCGACAAATTCCGAAATCGGACCACCACTTTCAAGCTTCCCTGAGCGGATGAGTTCGTCATAAAACAATGAAGTCGCAGATGCAAGCCTCCCATCCMCGTATTCCACTGTCACCTTGGCCCAGCTGAAATCGTTTAAGTGAAGCGCACTTTTATGATGGTCAATCAGTTTAACAGAAACACCAGAATCAACAAGCACATCCATTTTCAAGGCATTTTCTTCATTTACAGTGAGATCGGTAATATAAAGTCCACTCATTTCAGCCGCACTTTCATCCAGCCGCTCCAAAAATCGCGAAAGCTGAAAATTCAAACCGGAAATAGAATTGTAACGTACATCGCTTTCTTCAGAATAAGCAAGCCTTGCCAGGATGCCGCAGCCTACCCCATCAAGATCGTTATGGGTGAATACATGAATCATGCCCCTTTTCCTCCCATTTATAAAATACCTCTCTTATTTTGGTGGATAAAAAAAATTCTATGCAAACCCTAATTTTAATTGCCAACGAAAAAAAGTAGACAAGTTTCCGAAGACCTTGAGCATATGATGAATCAAGGCTATTAAAAAGGAGATGAAGCTTGTGCATTTTTTGGTCATAAAAAAGCAGTATGTATTCATAGCCATCATGATTTTGGCAGTTCTTACAGCAGGCTCAAATTGGCTACTTAAGGACCCGGTTTCCGAGACAGCTGCACTTCCAGGTTCCGGAAAAGCGCGGGAGATCCATTTGGTTACTGGCGAGTTTTCAGCCACCACTCCTGCAGGCAAAAAAATCGAGGCGTATCGCTGGGATCCCGGAGCGATCCTGCTCGAGAAAGACGAGAAAGTGAATCTTATTATCTATGGTGTGAATGGAATGGAGCATCCATTCATTATTGAAGGAACAGATATTAAGGGCACGGTAAAACAAGGAGAAGAAACAGTCGTTCCATTACAGTTTGCGAAGGAAGGAGTGTACAGGCTGATTTGTCTAACTCATCCCGACAAGGACAGAAATGGCCCGATGATTGCGTATATAGTGGTAGATTAATTGAGCACAAAGGCAGGAGAATTCTCTCCTGCCTTTGTGCTTTTTATCACTTCATTTCACAAAACATTCATAACCACCTTAAAACCTTGCAAATCTTGTTTGTTATAATATATTTAGCTCCAATAAATGAATCATAATTATTTGTCTCCTTCTATATAACAAGGTCAAAAACACCCATATAGATATAGTACAGACAACCTAAAATCTATTTGTCTATTTTTAAAAAAACGCTTAAGCAATTGATATCATCGGATTGTTAACTATTTCACAAATTCGTCACAGCAAAACTGTTACATTAGTAGTATGATATAAGTGTAGCAACTGTTATATATCCGAACAAACTTAATTTTGAGGTGAATGACAATGGAACAATGGAAAGGTTTTAAAAACGGAACTTGGCAAAAAGAAATCAATGTCCGTGACTTTATCCTGAATAACTTCAAACAATACAATGGCGATGATTCTTTCCTGGAAAAAGCGACCGACTCGACAAATGACTTGTGGAAACAGGTTATGGACCTTACAAGTCAGGAGCGCGAAAAAGGCGGTGTCCTGGATATGGATACCGAAATCGTCTCAACGATCACTTCCCATGGACCCGGATATCTGGACAAAGGAAAAGAGACGATTGTAGGCGTTCAGACGGACGAACCTTTCAAACGCTCCATGCAGCCTTTTGGCGGAATCAGGATGGCCAAAGCATCGCTTGAATCCTACGGATACGAATTGAATAAAGAAGTAGAACGGATTTTTACAGACTTCCGCAAAACTCATAATCAAGGTGTGTTTGATGCCTATACCAAAGAAATGGTCCTCGCCCGTAAAGCAGGTATCATTACCGGCCTTCCAGATGCCTACGGCCGCGGCCGCATCATTGGCGACTATCGCCGGGTAGCCTTGTATGGAGTGGACTTCCTCATGGAGGAAAAGAAGAAGGACCATCAGTCCACCAGCCAAATCATGACGGAAGACAACATCCGCCTAAGGGAAGAGATTTCAGAACAATACCGTGCCCTTAATGAATTGAAACAGCTTGCAGAAAGCTATGGCTTTGACATCTCCAAACCGGCAACCAATGCAAAAGAGGCCTTCCAGTGGCTTTACTTCGCTTACCTGGCAGCCATCAAGGAACAAAACGGAGCAGCCATGAGCCTTGGGCGTGTGTCCACATTCCTTGATATCTACATTGAGCGCGATCTTCAGAATGGCACACTTACAGAGCAGGAAGCACAGGAATTGGTGGACCATTTTGTGATGAAGCTTCGCCTGGTCAAGTTTTCCAGAACTCCTGACTACAACGAACTTTTCAGCGGGGACCCTACCTGGGTGACTGAATCCATTGGCGGTATGGCTCAGGACGGACGCGCTCTGGTTACTAGAAATTCGTTCCGCTTCCTTCATACCCTGGATAATCTCGGACCAGCGCCAGAGCCAAACCTAACCGTGCTTTGGTCCACCCAGCTTCCGGAGAATTTTAAAAAGTACTGCGCGAAAATGTCGATCCAAACGAGTTCAATCCAGTACGAGAACGATGATATCATGCGCCCTGAGTATGGCGATGATTATGGAATTGCCTGCTGTGTATCCGCGATGGAAATCGGCAAGCAGATGCAATTCTTCGGCGCCCGTGCCAACTTGGCTAAAGCCCTGCTTTATGCGATTAATGGCGGAGTGGATGAAAAGCTGAAAACTCAGGTGGCTCCTGCTTACAGCCCGATTACTTCCGACATCCTTGACTATGATGAAGTGATGGCTAAATTCGATAATATGATGGAATGGCTCGCAGGGCTTTATATCAACACCCTGAACATCATCCACTATATGCATGACAAATACAGTTATGAGCGCATTGAAATGGCTCTGCATGATACGGAAATCCTTCGCACCATGGCAACTGGAATTGCCGGACTGAGTGTGGTGGCCGACTCCTTAAGCGCCATAAAATATGCAACAGTAAAAGTCATCCGTGATGAAAACGGCCTGGCCGTAGACTTTGAGACTGAAGGCGACTTCCCTAAATACGGAAACAATGATGACCGCGTTGACAGCATTGCTGTCGAACTGGTGAAAAACTTCATGAACAAGCTGAAGAAACACCCTACCTACCGCGGTTCCGTTCATACCATGTCCATCCTGACCATTACATCCAATGTGGTGTACGGCAAAAAGACAGGTAATACTCCCGATGGACGCCGTGCCGGCGAACCTTTCGCACCAGGAGCCAATCCAATGCATGGCCGTGATACAAAAGGAACTCTTGCTTCCCTTTCTTCTGTTGCAAAGCTGCCTTATGAGTATGCATTGGACGGCATATCCAATACGTTCTCCATTGTGCCTAAGGCCCTCGGGAAAGAGGAAAACGGAAGAATCAGCAACCTTGTTGCCATCCTGGACGGCTATGCAGCCAAGACGGGGCACCACCTGAACGTCAACGTCTTTAACCGTGAAACCTTGCTGGATGCAATGGAGCATCCGGAAGAGTATCCGCAGCTGACCATCCGTGTTTCCGGATATGCGGTCAATTTCATCAAGCTGACACGCGAACAGCAGCTGGACGTCATCAACCGGACATTCCATGAAACCATGTAGGAGAGCGTAAGCGCCTTCGGAACAATCTAAAAGCGGATTGTTCCTGCGATGCTAATTCTTAGAAGCTTTCCTTAGTGCTCAGCCCCGACCAGCATAAGACGATCCAGAATAGAAGGCGTTCTTTGCCTTCAATTCTGGAGTGGCTTATGACTCGAGCTGCTCAAAGCTACGCTTCTCGCAAGATACTCTAGAAGTTTATTCGAGGATGAAAACTGGCTAGGCGCTGGAGCTGGACCGTTATCTAAGTGCTCCTCTTTATACTATCTTATCTTTGTAACACAAGGAGCTTCCTCCCCTTGGGGAAGCTCCAGCCATTTAATTAAGCTGGCTCTTCTCCCCGAAAAGGAGGCTGGATGCCAACTTCTATCCTGAAAGGAGTTCTTCAATCATGATTGGAAACATTCATTCTATCGAAACATTAGGCACAGTGGACGGACCGGGAATAAGGTATATAGTGTTTACGCAGGGCTGCCTTCTCCGCTGCCAGTTTTGCCATAATGCTGATACCTGGGAAATAGGAACAGGGAAACAAATGAGTGTTTCTGAAATCATTGAAGATTTGAAGTCCTACCTTCCATTTATCGAGGCATCCGGCGGCGGAATCACCGTCAGCGGCGGAGAGCCATTGCTGCAAATTCCGTTTCTGATTGAGCTGTTCAAAGAGTGCAAAAAGCTTGGGGTCCATACAACAATCGACTCTTCAGGCGGCTGTTATTCAACAAGTCCCCTTTTCCAATCCCAGCTTGCCGAGCTGCTGGAGTACACCGATTTGATTTTATTGGACCTTAAGCAAATAGACCGTGAAAAGCATAAGAAACTGACGGGATTAACCAACGAGCACATCCTTAGCTTTGCACGCTTCCTTTCTGATCGCCGGGTTCCAATTTGGGTACGCCATGTACTTGTGCCTGGCATCACGGATTCACCGGATGATTTACAGCAGTTGGGCGATTTTATCGGAAGTCTGCAAAATGTGGCCAAGGTGGAAGTTCTCCCCTATCATAAACTGGGCGTCTATAAATGGGAGGCCCTGGGACTTGAGTATCCCCTTAAAGAGGTAGACCCTCCCGGTGAGGAAAGTGTTGAGAAAGCTTACAGCCTGTTAACCTCCAAAATTGGCAATCTCAATTAGAACAGGCACAGCAACAGGTATATAAAATGGAGCAGGAGTTGCCAGCATTTGCTGCTCTCCTGCTCCATCGTTTTGTGGATATGAGCATGAATCTATGAATCAATTAAAGTATGTTTTCCTGGGTGAGATATTCTGGCTCGCAGTTTATGCAGACAGCATCTTCGAAATCCGTTACATTCACATCAGCGGGATTATATTTTATTCCGCACAGGTCGCATAAGACCATTTCTTCCGCTTCTGGTTCCGCAGCCAAAGGAATGGAGTCATTTACTTTTAATTCGGTTACCCAAATTCCATTAATATTTCTCATTTCTGACTGCAGGTATTCTTTTGCAGCTTCTTCTGTTTCCCAGACTCCCCGGTCCCACAGCATTTCGTTTGCATCGCCTGCCTGGACCATCAGTCCATATACTTTTTTCATCGCAGTTTCCCCTTTCAATAGCTGCCAGTCTTGAAAACTCCAAGAAAAGCTTTCCTTGGTTGTTCCTATATTCTTAGCCTGTTTTCCAAACTTTAAAACCAAATTACCGCCGGTAAGACTCGGATCCGCTCGAGCGAGATTTGGCACGGTGTTTCCATATCCGGTTTAAATCGTTTATACTAGGACTATGCTTTTATTGTGGAAGCAAAATCGAGGTGATCATTATGTTCGAACTTTATCACGGACTTGAATTTACCGTTTATTATCCTCTATATATTAGCGCCTTGCTAAGCGTTACACTTTGTGTACTTTGGAAGCTGAATGTTGACAGCCTTCTGGTTCATTCTTCCCTTCAAAGAACACAAGTCAGGCTTTCAGCATCTGATTCAGCTTTTATTGCCCTAGCGGGGCTTGCACTCAATAGAACGATCCTAATCCTGAAAACAGTAAAATTGAAAATCAGTGCTGATGATGAGGACAACCATTTTTCTCCCTCTATTAAAATGAATGAAAACCAGGAGGAGAAAAATGAAAAAAATATCCATGTCAGTATTATCCCTGGCTGCAGCAGCTGTGGTTTTAACAGGCTGCCAGGCAGCGGGCGGGGAAACGACATTTTTCCGAAGCACACTTGTATTGCCCTTTGAAAAACTAATCCATCTGTTTGCCGACTTGACACATGGCAGTTTCGGACTGGCCATCATCCTGATCACTGTTTTGCTGAGAATGGTGCTGATGCCTTTAATGCTCAGGCAATATAAGACCCAGCAAAGCATGAAGGGTAAGATGGATAAATTAAAGCCTGAACTGGATGATATCCAGAAAAGGCTGAAAGCCACAAAGGATGAAAAAGAGCAGCAAAAGCTGCAGCAGGAAATGATGGCGCTCTACCAAAAGCACGGGGTGAACCCGCTCAATGCGGGCTGCCTGCCACTGTTGATCCAGATGCCAATCTTGATGGGATTATATTACGCCATATCAGAATCCCATGAAATTGCGACACATTCCTTTCTTTGGTTCAACCTCGGCCAGCCTGATATATGGATCACCGCTGCAGCAGGAGCAGTCTATCTCCTGCAATTCAAGATTTCCCAAGCCAACCTTGCTCCTGAGCAGCAAAAACAGCTAAAGTTCATGGGCCTGCTTTCTCCAGTGATGATTGTTCTTTTCTCCCTTAATGCACCTGCTGCCCTTCCGCTTTATTGGACTGTCGGCGGAGCGTTTCTGATCCTTCAGACCTTTATCTCAAGGAGACTTTACAGTGAAAGGGCCAGCGAAGCACCTCCACACGCTGAAAAAGCCTGAGAAGGTCACAGAAGGTTTCATATGAACAGCAGTTGCCAAATACGAAAAAGAGCTGTCAACTTTAAGTGACAGCTCTTTTTCATTGTTTTATGCATTTGTGAAGTACTCCTTGTAATAGCCTCCGACTTTGCCGGAGTTATCGATGATGAAGTAAAACTCATCGCTTTCGTTTTTGACCTCATATTCTTTTCCGGCGGTCAGCACACGGTTGACAATGTATTTGTTAGCATTCGTGTGCAGGCATTTTACTTTTTTTATGGTTTGGCGTTCATGCCAGTCTAAGTGAATCATGTTCAGCATCTCCTTTATCTCTTCCAATATAGTATAAAGAAGATAACTGTCTCTATGCAACTTCATTTTCGCTGGTATCTGATCCAATCGCGCCGGTCGTTTCGCGAATTGCCAGTMCCCCCGCCTGTTCAAACGTAAACATTTCTCCTGTAAGGATGTTTTTAAGGGTGATATAACAAACATCACAAATGTTATCCATTCTAATAAAGCGCAAAAATGAAAAGTGAGATCCACGGTAAACCACTTCATATATTCCATTTTCGCTAAATAAATTCATTGTTTTAATCCCTCTTTCCCAGATGTTTTACCTAGGTGATAGTGTCTGTGTTCTCTTTACCACAAATATTGCTTGGTTTAAACATCCTGGGAGCAAGGATTAACAAAACCTTTATTTTATGCTTACACAGATTCCCTTGTTCCTTTTTCCCCTTTCAGCAAGGGTTTGAAAATCATGCTGGCCAAGACGAACAGCGGGATGAGCGCGGCGATCGTAAAGCCAAGCGCGTAGCCCGGGATGGCTTCCTTCGCCACACGTTCCACAATTTCAATACCCATGAAAGATATGGCTAATCCGCTTCCATCCACCTGCCCCATTATCGACCATAGATTGATTCCTTTTATAAGTAGAAGGAGGCTGAACGATAGTAAAAATAACGACAAAATATATTTCAATTAGCTAACCTCCATGTTTTTAAAATCATCATTACCACTATTTCTATAGTCAATTATATGGAATTACCTTTTGGATTTATATAGATGTCACAGGATTTTCACATATCCTGTGAACAGCTCCGCCATATTTAAGGAAAAACTTTCCACCCGCTTGCGAAAAAAAATTATCGTTTATGGGTTTTCAAATGCTTCATAAACCTTTACAATAAATTTAAACTTAATAAAAAATTAAATATTCAAACCATTCTACCGAGGAGGAATGCAAATGAAAATTATGAGCAATGAACAGTTGGTGGTCTCATATCGCGATGCATTAAAGTCGGAAAGTGATAAGGAATGGGCAAAAATACTTAAAGATGAGATATCAAGAAGAGGTTTAAGACCGTTTAAGGTCCGTTAACAATTAAAGAGGAAATCGCCGCAGCCTGCGGCGATTTTTTCATTCCATCGTAACTGCCATCTCCAGCACCAACAAACAAAACTCCGGACAAAAGTCCGGAGTTCTTTGGTTCGTCAGCTTCCAAATAGCAGTGATTCAGGATCTTCAATGAGTTCCTTGACTCTTTTCAGGAATGTGACAGCTTCCTTCCCATCAACGATCCGATGGTCATAGGAAAGGGCAATATACATCATTGGACGGTTTTCCATCCTGTCTTTGTCAATAGCGACCGGGCGAAGCTGGATGGTATGCATACCAAGTATTCCAACCTGCGGGCCATTTAAAATTGGGGTGGAAAGCAGCGATCCGAATACACCGCCGTTTGTAATCGTAAATGTACCTCCCTGAAGGTCGCTTAAGCTTAGTTTATTCGTCCGTGCTTTTTCAGCCAGCTCTCCAAGACTTCCTTCAAGCTCGGCAAAGTTCTTCCTGTCCGCGTCCCTGATGACCGGTACAACGAGACCTTCGTCGGTCGATACGGCAACGCCGATATCATAAAATTTCTTGAGGACAAGCTCGTCTCCCTGAATTTCCGCGTTCAAATATGGAGTCTTCTTCAGTGCGGCCACAACGGCTTTTGTGAAGAATGACATGAAACCAAGTTTTACATCGTTTTCTTCATAAAAACGATCCTTCCACTTTTTCCTCAGTTCCATGACTGCCGTCATATCAACTTCGTTAAAGGTTGTCAGCATTGCCGCTGTCTGCTGCACCTCAACGAGCCTGTTGGCAATGGTCTGCCGGCGGCGCGACATCCGGATGCGCTCTACAGGCTTGCCGCTTTCTGCAGCTGGCTTGGACGGCTGCTTGTTTTGGGAAGCGGAAGGCTTTGGTGCAGATTCTGCCTTTGCCGGCTCAAAATTGGACACATCCTGTTTGCGGACTCTGCCTAATGGATCGGCCGCATTGATTTCACTTAAATCAATACCCTTTTCCCTGGCAAGCTTCCTGGCTGCCGGAGTTGCGATAACCCGTTCCCCTGCTCCCGCAGGCTTGGACTCTTCCACAGCCTGCGCTGGGGCATCCCCAGCATCCGCAGCTGGTTCAGAGGCTTTCTCTCCCTGGCTACCGGCATCAGACCCACCCTTGCCAGATGGGATGTCTGCAGCTCCTTCCTCGCTGATCACGGCAATTGTTTCTCCTACCTGTACGGTGTCGCCTTCCTCCGCCTTTAGCTCGGCCAGGACTCCTTCGTGTTCAGAGATAATCTCCACGTTTACTTTATCGGTTTCAAGCTCAACAATATATTCCCCTTTGCTTACAGCATCACCCGGTTTTTTCAGCCACTGGGCGATTGTTCCTTCACTTATTGTTTCTGCCAATTCCGGAACCTTGATTTCTGCCACCTTTGTTCCTCTCCTTTACTTCTTCGTCAATGCTTCGTTAATGATTCTTGCCTGTTCAATTTTATGGATATCCGGCTCCCCTTCTGCCGGGCTTGACCGCCTTATGCGCCCAATATAGCCCACTTCAAGCCTTTCTTGAAGGGCCTCATTGATGCGCGGCTCAACAAATGTCCAAGCTCCCATGTTCTTTGGCTCTTCCTGGACCCATACTACTTCTTTCAAATTCGGGAATTCCTGGAATTTTTCCTTCAGCATTTCAAGCGGGAATGGGTAAATCTCTTCCAGCCTGAATATTTGCAGCCAGCCATGCTGTTCGGGATCCACCTTATCTGAAAGGTCAACGGCAATTTTGCCGGTGCATAGTACAACCTTTTCAATTTTTTCCGGATCGGTTCCGAGTCCTGGCTGGCTGATGATGGACTGGAACTCTCCTGAGCTGAATTCTTCCGGTTCAGAAGCCACAAGCGGATTGCGGAGAAGGCTTTTTGGTGTCATCAACACTAGCGGCCGGACTGCTTCTCTAGGCAAAATCGCCGCTTGCCTTCTTAAAATATGAAAATATTGTGCTGCCGAAGTCAGGTTGGCAACAGTCCAGTTATTTTCAGCGGCAAGCGTAAGGAACCGTTCGAATCTTGCACTTGAGTGCTCAGGCCCCTGCCCTTCATAGCCGTGAGGAAGCAGCATGACCAGCCCGGACTTTTGCCCCCACTTGGCTCTTCCGGCAGCAATGAACTGGTCAAAAATGACTTGGGCTGCATTGGCAAAATCACCATATTGGGCTTCCCAAAGAACCAGGGTTTCAGGAGCAAAAACGTTATAGCCATATTCAAATCCAAGTACCGCTGCTTCAGATAGCGGGCTATTATGCACGGAGAATGAGGCTTTCGCATCCGGCAATGCATGCAGCGGCGAAAACTCTTTTCCTGTTTCCCTGTCATGCAGGACGATATTCCGATGAGCAAATGTTCCCCGCTCCGAATCCTGGCCTGTAAGCCGGACCGGCGTTCCATCACATATGATTGAGGCAAACGCCAATGTTTCGGCCAATGCCCAGTCAATTTTTCCATTCTCATTGAAGGCTTCCAGACGCCTTTTCAAAATCCGCTCGAGTTTACCGAAGACTTTAAAATCTGCAGGCCAGCTTAGCAGGTCCTGATTGATTTTTGCCAGCTTTTCCTGCGGTATGGAGGTCTGGATTCTAGGCAGGCCTTTTTCAATCACGTCAGGGACTTCGACTTCGCTTAAGTCATGCCCGGTTTTTTTCGGCACCTTGTCGTAAGCGGACGTCAGCTTTTGAAGCACTTCCGCAGACAAGTCCTTTGCCTGCTGTTCATTTATCACCTGATGTGACAGCAGTTTTTTCTCGTACAATTCCTTTGCTGTAGGGTGCTTTTGAATGATTTTGTACATAAGCGGATTGGTTGTCATAGGCTCGTCCATTTCATTATGACCGTAACGCCTATAGCCAATCAGGTCAATCAGGAAGTCTTTTCCGAATTTCGTCCGATACTCGACCGCCAGGAGGGATGCCACTATGCATGCTTCCGGGTCATCCGCATTAACATGGATGACCGGGATTTCGTATCCCTTTGCAAGGTCGCTCGCATATCTGGTTGATCTTGAATCAAAAGATTCGGTTGTAAAACCGATGGTATTATTGGCAATGATATGGACAGTACCGCCAGTATTAAATCCATGCAGCCCGCTAAGATTCAGTGTCTCCGCCACAATTCCCTGGCCAGGAAATGCTGCGTCCCCATGGATTAAAATGGATAGCGCCCTGGAAGGATCCTGTGTGGATTTTCCTGGCAGGTTCCGTGTATCCTGGGCAGCTCTTGTAAACCCTTCCACTACTGATCCGACAAATTCCAGGTGACTTGGATTATTGGCCAAGGTCACTCGGACTCTAGCCGTGCTTTCGGATTTAATCTGCCGGTCCAGTCCAAGATGGTATTTAACATCGCCAGTCCAGCCAAAGTTAATCCCAACTGAACCTTCCGAAGGAACCAGTTCCTTGCTGGGAGCATGCTGGAATTCAGCAAAGATCATTTCATAAGGTTTGCCCAGCACATGGGCGAGCACATTCAGCCGTCCGCGATGGGCCATGCCGATGTTGACTGTTTCCACTCCATCTTTCACGGAGTCCGAAATGACCTCATCTATTAAAGGAACCATTGTCTCCAGCCCTTCAATGGAAAAACGCTTTTGCCCGACAAACGTGCGATGGAGGAATCTTTCGAACTCTTCAACCTCAGTCAGACGCTTAAGCAAGGAGATGCGTCTCTTCTGATGAAGGTTGGGAATTAGCTCTCCACTTTCAACCTTTCGGCGAAGCCAATTCTGTTCGTCCAGGTTATGCACCTGATGAAACTCATAGGCTATAGTGCTTGTGTACACCTGTTTTAAGTGTTTAATCGCTTCTGCGCCATTTTTGACATGTGGGGGAGCATCCGGACAGATCAAGTTTGCCGGGAGCTGTTCCAAATCCTTTTCACTGATCCCCCATTTTTCCGGTTCATTGAGAGGGTTTTGCTGCCCCCTTTCCGACAATGGATAAACATCTGCTGATAGATGGCCATATGCCCTGATATGGTCCGCCAGCCGGAGCGCAGCAATTATTTTTTCAGCATCGCTGACTTGAAGTTTTTCATGTGTTTCATGTGTTTCTGATTTTGAAAGATTCATTGCTGGAATATTTCCTTGGTCGAAATATTCCTTCATTTCCGGGTCTACTGAATTCGGGTCCTCAAGGTACCTTTCATACAGCTCAATGACATATCCCAAATTGGGCCCGTGAAAACCAGACAAGGCATCTTGACTGGCACCAGGTTTGTTCATAGAAGTTCCCCTACCATTTCTTATATAGTTAAAACGAATCCCACAATTAAAAAATGAATAATTTTTAAAATTCAGGGGATACCGTTTTCATAGTCATTTTACCACTGCTCATTGACGAGTACAAAGGTTTTGAACTCAAAGATAGTGAAAACATTGGAAATTAATTTTCTTCTAAATCTTATCTTACAAAAATTTCAAAGGAAGCACTTTAACCTCCTTTTTTTCTAAAAAATGTTTTTTGTCAATAAAAATGCCTGGCAGGATGCCAGGCTGGTTTCAGAAGTTCATCAAAGTTAGATATAGTGTTTTGGGAGTGGGAAGTTCGCTTCTCTTCTCGATCAAAGAGGCAAGGATGATATCATGGTTGTCCGCTGGCAATTCCATATGGCCGCAGCTGATGGTTTTTTGGAATCTTGCACCAGCTATGAATACATCCACCCCGTCATCGGTCAGGAAACCCACATTTTCTTCTAATACCGAGAAACGGCGGTGACAGTTTTTCGACTCTCGCATTTCATCCATCCTCTCATGGTAGCTGTATTTTTATTATATACTAAAAATTCCGAATTTTTATGTGACATTTTTTTGACTTTTTGTTACCGCCAATAGGTTCCAGTGATAAAAAAAAAGCATGTGGTCAGTGCCCACACACTTTTCTATTAATTTTACATTAAGGCAGTCCGGCTGGATTGGTAATTTTCACCCAATTCTTTCACGATCAGGGCCGCAGCCTTCACGGAATCATCTCCATGAACCTCAATGAATTGACCACTATACTCTTTCAGGGAATGGCTGTATCGCGGATCGTAATAATGTATAAGCAGGATTGAAATCACTGTACGGTAATCACCTTTGACGAGAGCCTCTTCCAGCTCATAAGCCAACTCGGGATTTTTCAGGCGCTTGACAATCCTTTCTACCTTGTCGTCCACATTGTTTTTGAACCAGGTTTCCGTTTTGTAAGGCTCAACGTATTCCCTGTAAATCCGTTCAATCCTATTCTCAAGCGAACAGGAAATAAGAAAATGAGTTCCGTTCATTTTCCGTTCGACCATGATTTCTGGCTGCGCTGCACGGCCTATCCGCTTGCTCTCTGCTTCAATAATGAAATAGGCGGATCCTTTTATCTCTCTTAAACGCTCAAATAGTAGGGCATCAAACGTTTTCTGGTTATGGCCGTCGCCGATTCCGATCGTTCCAAATAGCGAGCCCCGGTGGTTGGCCATCTTCTCAAGGTCCAAAACCGGGTAACCCCTTCCTTGCAGTTCCTTAAGGATCTCGGTTTTTCCCGTTCCTGTCAGGCCATGCAGAACCACCGCCTTCTCTGGCAAAAGCATGGGAATCTGCTCCAATATATACTCCCGGTACGCTCTATAGCCTCCGGCCAGCCTTAAGGATGGTATTCCGGAAAACTCCAGAAAGGAGGCTACAGCTTTGCTTCTCGAMCCTCCCCGCCAGCAATGAATGACAGGCTGTGCGCCTGAATCCTCCAAGTTTTTTATTTGCTTTAAAATGGATGGCAGTTTCGGGGAGACAATTTCCATCGCACGCCATTTTGCCGCCTGGTCTCCGGAATGTTTATATAATATGCCAATTTCCTGGCGCTCTTCATTGGTAAAGAGGGGAATATTCACGGAACCTGGAATGGCTGCCTCTCCGTGCTCAATGGGTGAACGAACATCGACCGGCACATATTTCTTTGACTGGACGAGTTCTTCAACATTTATATCATGCATTTCCAATCATCCTCCAAGGATCCTTTCTGCCAATTAAAATACCGGCTAAAACTCCACTATTTTACACCCAAAAGCTAAGGATTTCAAGCAGCAGGGCAGGAAGGCAAGAAAAATTGCCTGGAAGAAGTTCAATTCCCGTTCTTTATTTAATCTCTACACCAGTCAATCGCCTAAGAGACCGGCAAAATTTCTTCCACTCTTTTGGAAAGGCTTCAAGCCCCTCCTTTTTAAAAACGCCTCCCTTCGTTTCGAGCATGACGGACCAGGACATGCCATCCACTATGATTCCATCTGCCTGATAATCTTCTTCCCAGTCCCATATGTGGAATTCGTAAAGCTTTTTCCGGAATTGCTCCAAAGAATCCAGCCTGGCAATTGGCTTAATAGGCTTTGTTTCCTTTTTATCGAAATTCCATTCAAAATAAACGAAGGTGTTTTTTTCAAAATCGGCAACGATTTTAACTTCAGGTCCCGGATACCCATTCAGTACGGCCGTCAGCTTAACAATATCGCGGTCAGGCCTAATGGGCACAACATCCACGTTTACATTCATTTCTGTCACTTTCCCTTTTATCTAATTCTTTCTATGGAGATGCCTCCATACCCTGTGAATACAATAAGTATATAAACCTGTCAGGCATAATACTGTAACAAACTGCACGTTTCGAAAAAAATCCCAATATTATTATCTTTTATAAAATAGGCAGAATTTATTATTTTAAAAAATGTTTAAGGCCGGAAAAGAAAGGGTTAATAGAAGGAAAACAAATATGAGGTGTTAAGGAATGCTAAATACAATGGACCGCCAATTCGAACAACCAAAGGGATTCTTCGGCAGAATCGCTGGGTTCATTATGAACCTTGAAAACAAAAAAATAAACAGATGGACGATCCGAAAGCTGAATCCACACAAAGGCGATACCATCCTTGAAATTGGATATGGTCCTGGCTATGCCATAAACGAACTTATGGAAACCAAAAGAAGGATCACTATCCACGGGATCGATCTTTCTGCAAAAATGAAGCAGATGGCCGAGCGGAAAAACCGTGATTATATCCAGCAGGGCAGAGTGCGCCTGTATTCCGGGGATATCATTGATTATGAGCCCTCCCACCTTTATGATAGGGTATTTTCGGTAAATAATTATCCTCTTTGGGAGCATCCCGAGCAATCGCTAAAAAAAATATACAACATGATGAGCACTGAAGGCAGAATTGCCTTGACGGTCCAGCCCAGGGAAGATGGGGCAGACGAAACAACAACCAGGACCCTTGGGGCCAAAATACAGAAAGACCTTGAAAAAGCCGGCTTCAAAGATGTTTCGGTGGCGTATGGAAATTATCGGCCTATATTGACGGTTTGTGTCACAGGCATCAAAAGATGACCGGCTTGAGAGCAACAGAATATAAAAACACAAGGACAGCCCCAAACGGCTGTCCTTGTGTTTTTATTTGGCTGCTTCGACAAGCTCTCTGATCTCCTCCAGTTTCCCTTCATGGAACAGTTGTACTATTTTGCTGCCGACTATAACTCCATCGCAGTGGGATGCCATTTCTGCCACCTGCCGGGGAGTAGAGATGCCAAAGCCGGCAAGAACTGGCAGTGGACTGATCTCTTTAACCTGTTGTAGAAAATGGCTGAGATTCCCGGCAAAACTCGTGCGGGCACCTGTAATCCCTGCCACGGTAACCGCATATACATATCCGCTTCCCCTTGCCGTTATTTCCCTGATCCTATCTTCGGGACTGGTCACAGTAACAAGCCTTATCAGCTCGATCCCATGCTTTTCTAATTCCGGCAGAAACAAATCCTCCTCTTCAATGGGCAAATCAGGAATAATGCACCCATTAATCCCTGCCAAAGCCGCTTTCTCCGCAAACTTGGTGATTCCTAAAGCCATTATAGGATTTGCATAAGACATGACAATAAGCGGAATGGTTATTTGGTCCTTGAATGACTGGACTGTTTCCAGGACTCCTTTTAAAGTCGTCCCTTCATTAAGAGCCCTTAATCCTGCTTTTTGGATGGTAGGTCCGTCGGCAACTGGATCGGAAAAAGGAATCCCAAGTTCAACCGCATCCACGCCGCACTCTTGCAAAAACAGCAGCTTATCTTTCAGGGATTCCAGCCCGCCATCCCCCGCGACAATATAAGGAACAAATGCTTTATGGTCAAGTTGATGAAAAACCTGTTTAATTTTCGTCATGTTCATTTCCTCCCATTTGGTCTCTGATTGTCTGGACATCTTTGTCACCGCGGCCAGACAGGCAGATTACGATTCCTTCCTCCGGGCTCATGCTGGCTGCCAGCTTCATGGCATAAGCCACAGCATGAGCACTTTCCAGAGCAGGAATAATCCCTTCAAGCCTTGACAGCTGTTTTACTCCATCAAGAGCCTCTTCATCAGTGATGGATTCGTACTTCACCCGGCTGATCTCATGGAGGTAGCTATGCTCAGGCCCGATCCCCGGGTAGTCCAGCCCGGCCGAAATGGAATGAGCTTCCTGGATTTGGCCATGTTCGTCCTGGAGCAAGTACATCATGCTGCCATGCAGGATACCCGGTTTTCCTTTCGCCAGGGATGCAGCATGGCGGCCTGTTGAGATTCCGGCTCCCGCGGCCTCGACTCCATACATTTTCACACCCTCATCCTCGATAAAGGGATGGAACATTCCGATTGCATTGCTGCCGCCGCCAATGCATGCAACAAGCGCGTCCGGCAGCCGGCCTTCTTTCTCGAGGTACTGTTTCTTTGTTTCTTTTCCTATTACACTCTGAAAATCCCTAACAAGCTTCGGAAACGGATGAGGCCCCATAACTGATCCTAGTATATAATAGGTATCTCCCACATTCGCAACCCAATAGCGAAGGGCTTCATTTACCGCATCCTTCAGAGTGCCGCTTCCTGAACTGACGCTGACAACCTTTGCACCGAGCAGTTCCATTCTAAATACATTGAGCTGCTGCCTTCTGATATCTTCTTCCCCCATATAAATCACACATTCGAGATTCAGCAATGCACATACAGTTGCTGTGGCGACTCCATGCTGCCCAGCCCCCGTTTCAGCGACAATCTTGCGTTTTCCCATGCGGACAGCAAGCAGGGCCTGCCCAATTGTATTATTAATTTTATGGGCTCCAGTATGGTTAAGATCTTCCCGCTTAAGATATATTTTTGCTCCTCCAGCACGGGCAGTCAGATTTTCCGCATAATAAAGCGGTGTTTCCCTGCCTACATATTCTTTGAGCAAATAATTCAGCTCTTGATGGAAATCCTCGTCMGCCAAGGCCTTCCCATAGGCTTCCTCCAGGTCAATGACTGCCTGCATCAGTGTTTCAGGAACATACCTGCCGCCAAATTGGCCAAAATGTCCTTTTAAATCCGGCAGTGTGTAGGCTGCTGTCTTTGTGTTATTCATATCCCCTCATCCTCTCCGTCTTTAGCTATTTTAATGAACCTTCCAATTTTCCTTAAATCTTTTTCTCCCTCTGTTTCCACTCCGCTGCTTACATCCACCATGAAAGGACGGACCTTATTTATTGCATTTTGCACATTATCAGGATTCAGGCCCCCTGCAAGGATGACATTCCGGCCACTTTTTGCCCCGCTTGCAAAGTCCCAGTCAAAGCTCGTTCCATTTCCGCCTCTGTACATGGCAGGGGGACTGTCGAGCAGGGCATAGTCTGATTTCTCATAATCAATTGTGGTGATGTCCTCTTTATCTCTTATACTATAAGCCTTAATGAGAGGCATGCCGATTTCCATGTAATCCCCTGGACTTTCTTCTCCATGCAGCTGGATATGGGTCAGGCCGGCCAGTTCAGCAATTGATGCGACTTTTTCCGGAGGTTCATTTACAAATACCCCCACCTTCCAGACAGCCTCCGGGAGTTCCTCGATGATTGCCTTGGCCTCCCCGGGAGTAATTTGCCGCTTGCTTGGTGCGAAAACAAAACCAAGTGCATCCGCACCTGCTGCTGTGGCGTGCAAGGCTGCTTCGACGGTTTTGATACCGCAAATCTTCACCTTCATAACTGTTCCACCGCTCTCAAAGGAACTTTGAAGTCCCTGAAGAGCTGCTGCAAATCTGGAGCCGCCATGAAGGATTCCCCAACCAGAATGCCATTGGCTCCCGATCCAGCTGCTCTCATTACATCCTCTCTCGTTTTCAAGCCGCTCTCGCTGATCAAAAATGCCCTTGATTTTCTTACGATTGGTCCTAGCTTCTCGGTTGTATCCAAATTAACCTCAAAGGTTTTCAAGTCCCGATTGTTGATCCCGACTAATTCCGCACCTGCCGACAGTGCTTTCTCAAGATCCGCTTCGTCATGGATTTCAACAAGGGCTTCCATTCCAAGCTCCTTCGCGTATTCATGGAGGTCCTTTAATGAATGCTGGTCATGCACGGAGGCAATCAACAGGACGAGGTCGGCGCCGGCTGCTGAGGCATGGCTGATCTGTTTTTGTTCGATAATAAAATCCTTGCAAAGGATAGGAAGTTCCACTGCACTCCGCACTTCCTTCAAGTCATCCATGGTTCCTTTGAAGTGGCTGTCTGTAAGCACGGAGATTGCGGAGGCTCCATATTCAGCATACATGGCAGCCTGCTTGGCCGGCTGAAGGCTGTCATTGATCAACCCCTTAGAAGGAGAGGCTCGCTTAAACTCCGATATGATGCATAACTCGGATGCATTTTTCAATTTTTCAATAAAAGAATGTTTTTTCTGTGGCAACCCGATCGCAATTTCACTTAAATCCCTTATGTCTTCCCGCTTTTTGGCGATGATTTTGTCCAGAATGGTTTGCATTTTATATGACCGCCCTCTCCGCATTTTTGCTTTTTTTGATCAATGTTTCCAGCTTATCCAGGGCACTTCCTGAATCGATGCTTTCGGCTGCCTGGAATATCCCGTGCTGGATGGTATCTGCCCGGCCGGCAGCAAAGATTCCGATGCCCGCATTAAGCAGCACAGTGTCTCTGTAAGCCCCTTTTTTGCCTTTAAGTACATCAAGCAGGATGGCCGCATTCTGCTTTGCATCCCCGCCGATGATTTCACTGTTTTCATACTGTGAAAGCCCAACTTCTTCCGGATGGACGATTTCACGGACAATTTCGCCATCCTTTAAGATAACCAGCTGGTTATCTCCTGCGAGTGACGCCTCATCCATCGAGCCCGCCCCATTCAGGACCACAGCCCGCTTGCGGCCCAGTTTCTTCAGCACCTTGGCAAAGAGCTCAAGCCTATCGGCCCGGTTTATGCCGAGAAGCTGGTAGTCCAAATCAATCGGATTGGTCAATGGCCCAATAAGGTTGAAAACGGTTGGAATCCGAAGGTCTTTTCTAACCTTCATAATCCGCTTGATTTTTGGATGGACATAAGGCGCAAACAAAAAGGCAATACCGTTTTCTTCAAGAATGTCTTCCGTTTTCTCCGGGGATAAATCCAGCGGGACTCCCAGTTCCTCCAAAACATCCGCACTTCCCGTTTTGCTCGATATGCTTCTGTTTCCATGTTTGGCCACTGTAACCCCCGCCCCGGCAATGACAAATGCCGATGTTGTGCTGATGTTGAAGCTTTGTGACCCATCACCGCCCGTGCCGCAATTATCAAGGACTCCAGTGAACTTCCTGCCAAACGCCCTGGAATTGCTTCTGAATGCTTCGACGATGCCAGCTACTTCTTCAACCGTTTCTCCTTTGGTTTTAAGGCCGATCATAAAAGCAGCAATCTCGCTGTCGGAAATTTCATCCGAGAAGATTTTGCTCACCGCTTCTTCCATTTCAGGCTGTGTCAGGGATTTTCTTGCCGTTAGTTTTTCAAGATAGGACTTCATGTTTTTCATTCTCCTTCCGCATCTGTATTAAGAAGTTATTCAGCAGCTGTTTTCCTTCCCTGCTTGCAATGGACTCGGGATGGAACTGCAGCCCATAGAGAGGAAACTCTTTGTGCTTGATAGCCATGATTTCGCCATCTTCGGCAGAAGTGGCAAGGACGTCGAACTGTTCCGGAACTGTATTTTTTTCGATAACCAATGAATGGTAGCGCATGACATCCATCTTTCGGGGCATCCCTGCAAAAATGGATGTTCCTGAATGGTTCAATCCTGAAATTTTGCCGTGCATGACTCTCTCAGCCTTGGTGATTTTGCCTCCAAACGCATACCCGATCGCCTGGTGTCCGAGGCAGATGCCCAGGATTGGAATGCTTGGCGCCAAAGCTCTGATGATATCCACACATATACCTGCATGTTCCGGCCTGCCTGGACCAGGTGAAATAATAATTGCCTCTGGCATCATATTAAGCACATCGTCGACAGTGAGAGCATCATTTCTCACAACCACAGGAAGGCTTCCCAGCTCTCCAAGATACTGATAGAGATTAAAGGTAAATGAATCATAATTATCGATAAGCAGGATCATTTGCAGCCTCCATTAATGCCCTTAACTTATGGGCAGTCTCTTCAAATTCCTTTGCGGGATCCGAGTCATGGACGATACCCGCTCCAGCCTGGATATAGGCTTTATTGTCCTTGATGACCATCGTTCGTATCGCTAGGGCAAAATCCATGTTCCCGCAGGCAGAAAGGTAGCCGATGGCTCCCGAATAAACCCCTCTTTTTGTCTTCTCAAGCTCGTTGATGATTTGCATCGCCCTGATTTTTGGGGCTCCTGAAACCGTTCCAGCCGGCAGGCAGGAGGCCAGCCCTTCTGCTGCAGAACACCCTTCGGCCAGCTTTCCGCTTACTTCCGAAACCAGATGCATGACATGCTGGTATCGCTCGACCTTCATATATTTTTCCAATTTCACAGTGCCGACCTTGCAAATGCGTCCCAGGTCATTCCGCCCCAAATCCACAAGCATCCTGTGTTCGGCAAGCTCTTTTTCATCGGCAGCGAGCTCTTTCTCGAGCAGGACATCCTCTTCCGGGGTTTTTCCTCTTGGCCGGGTACCAGCTATTGGATTTGTCAGGATGCTGTTTCCCCTCGCTTTAACCAGGCTTTCCGGCGAAGCTCCTGCAATGGAGTAGTCACCATAGTCCAGGTAATACATATAAGGGGAGGGGTTTTTCACTCTTAATTTCCTGTAAAAGCTGAACGGATTACCGGAGACCTCTGCCTCGAGCCTTCTCGAAAGCACTACTTGAAAGATGTCGCCTTCTTCAATGTATTTCTTTGCTTTTAAAACCAGTTCTTCGAATTCTTCCCTGCTTACATTGGATTGGAAGTGTGATAATTTGAAATCCTCTTCCTGGCTGGTGCTTCCACCCCTAAGCTCCTGTTTCCGCTTTTCCAGGCGCTGCGAAACCTGCTCACTAGTCGAACCCGGCAGTTCAAACCCGATAATAAAGACCTTCTGTTTCAAATGGTCAAAAGCAATCACTTCATTGAAAACAAGTAAGTGCGCCTCAGGCATTTGGAGCGGATCGGCCGGTTCGGGCCCAACCTCTTCATAATCACGGATTACATCGTAGCCGATATAGCCGACTGCCCCTCCAATAAACGGGATATCGGCAATAGACTCTGCAACTGGCAGGTAATCTTTTACGATGTCTATGACTGGGCCTTCCCTGATCAGTTCCCCCGAGGGGCCCTTTACAGAAGCCTTCCCCCTGAACCCCTTGATTTCATATACAGGCTCGGCCCCGATGAAGGAAAAACGTCCTGCGTCCTCATGTTTGAGAGAGCTTTCAAGCAGGAACTTCTGCTTTCCCGATATCTTCTGGTAGATGGCTATCGGGGTAAGAGTATCACCCTCGATTTCCTCCACCTTCACGTTTATCCCCTGATCTTGAATGACCATAAAGAATCCCCTTTCCAATCCAGATAAAATAAAAAAGTCCCCTATACGCACAAAAAGTGCATATAGAGGACGATTACGTATGACCGCGGTGCCACCTCAATTGAAACGGCGCAGGCCGTTTCCCCTTTTCGAATACTGTTCAATATTCTATCCTTTTAACGGCGGAACCCGTGCTTTCCTACTATGTTTCAGAAAGCCTCTTGCAAGCCCATTCGATAAACCATTTCGTACCGGTTCCCAGCAACCCGGCTCTCTGTGACGAAATTAGCTTATGTACTCTTCTTGCGCAACAATTTGCAAATATGAAGTTTTCGAACAAAACAAAAAGGGTTTCCCGCCTGTAAATAAGGACGAGAAACCCGTGGTGCCACCTTGATTGGCCGAAACCGGCCCGCTTTGAGCATCAAAGCACATGCTTTAATGCCTGCCTCTTGTAACGATGAGGCCCCATTCGCCGGAGCCTACTTTCCCAAAGGGGTTCGGTCCGGGGCTCAGAAGTCCATTCACTGTAACGTCCATACTGGTTCGCACCACCCACCAGCTCTCTGACATTTCCGTTTCAGCTACTCCTCTTCATCAACGCCAACGCTATTGTTGTTTATAATCATAAACAACATCCCAGTTAAATGTCAATGATTAATTTTCAAATTATTAAAAATTACCTAAGTTTTCTATTCCCCTGCAGCCTTTTGCTAAATTGCCGCTTCCATTCATCCGCCAGTGCATCAAGCTGTACAAGTTCGGCGATGGCTGCTCTATTTTCCTGCCCGTGCAGCATCAGCTGATTGGCCCTGTAAACCGAATAATCTTGTTGCACCCGGCTGACAAGTTTTAAGACAGAAGTTTTTCTGACGATTCCCTCTTCAAGCACTCTAAAGAAACAGCCGGTCAAGCAGGTTTCAAACACCCTGTTCAACAGAGTGTCAATTCTGTTATGCCTGGAAATAGTCGAACACGGGACACGCCCCTGGGTGATTTCAACCACAGCATCTCCAAGCTGGAACACATCGCCAATATACAGATCCCTTTCCGTAATGCCCGCCACGGTGATATTTTCCCCGAATGCGGGCAAATTAAGCTTCGTTCCGTATTCCTTTTCCCATCTGCTGTAATGGTCAAATGGATATAGGCAGACTGCCCTATCCGGTCCGCCATGGTGTTTTGTATCGGCTATTCCGTCGCCTGCAAACCCATCTTTCCAAAGCATTGCTTCTTCAATGGGTATTTTGCCAATGGCTGATATATCCCGTCTCTCCCTCCAGTTCTGTTCTTTTGGCATCCCGACGTTCAGTTGAACAATCACGGCTTCCATATGTATTCCTCCCTAATTGCTTCTTTGTCTTATCGAGAATTTTACCATAAAAAAGAAATGCTATATCCTTACTTTTAGTAAAAGCTATTAACAGTATGAAATAAGGCGGGTATTGAAATGAACTATGCGGAAAAATTGTTCAGCCATTCCGGGAAAAAAACCTCCCGGAAAAAGTCGGGTACCAGCGGAAAAAGATGGGCAGTCTTATCCATTTCCTCCATTCCTTTGGTGATGACATTGGGGAATAGCATGCTGATTCCCGTTTTGCCAGTAATGGAACGGCAAATGGGCATTTCTTCTTTTCAATCCAGCTTGATCATAACCGTTTATTCGGTGGTAGCCATTTTCCTCATTCCAATTGCCGGATATTTGTCTGACAGGATTGGCCGAAAAAAGGTCATCATCCCAAGCCTGTTTATCGCAGCCATTGGCGGATTGCTCGCAGGTTGGGCATCCTGGCAAATAGATAACGGTTATTGGGTCCTACTGATAGGCCGGGCATTGCAGGGAGTCGGAGCAGCAGGTTCCTTCCCTATCGTCCTACCACTCGTGGGGGATATGTTTAAGAATGAAGAGGAAGTAAGCAGTGCACTGGGAGTAATTGAGACATCCAATACCCTGGGCAAGGTATTAAGCCCGATTCTCGGTTCCTACCTTGCGGGAATCATTTGGTTCCTGCCTTTCTTTTCAATTCCAGTTTTTTGTGGAATTTCCATATTGTTAATGCTGCTTCTTGTAAAAGCGCCCAAGAAGAAAAGCAAAGCCTTGCCATTTCGGGACTTCATCAAGAAGATAAGGCTAATCTTCAGTGAAAATGGGCGCTGGCTGTATGCGATTTTTTTTATCGGGATTATCCTCATGTTTGTTTTATTTGGCGTCTTGTTTTATCTTTCTGATATTCTAGAATCAAAGTATGGAATTACAGATGTAAAGAAAGGACTTTTTCTCGCCCTGCCTCTTGGAGCACTTTGCCTGTCCTCTTTTATCACAGGGAAGCTGATTAAGGAGAATCAGGTACTCATGAAATGGATTGCTTTTGTGGGAGCCTTGCTTCTTGGAATCTCGACAGCCGTCCTGGGTTTTTCAAAAGATTTATGGTTCCTGATCGCGATTTTCCTTGTAGGGGCAATTGGTATCGGAGCCTCCTTGCCGCCACTTGATTCTTTGATCACAGCCAGCATTGAAAAAGAAGAACGCGGAACAATCAGCTCCATATACAGTTCAATGCGGTTTATCGGAGTAGCGGCTGGCCCCCCTGTTATCGCCATCATGATGAAGAACTCTGAACAGATGATGTTTTATTTATTGACAGGACTAAGCATTGCAGCTGCCCTTGCGACTTTATTTGCCATCAGGCCAAAGAAAAAAGGAGCATGAACAGGTGCGCCTTCAAAAAAGGACACCTGTTTTACATAAAACGGTTTGGCTCAAAACATAAAAAAAAGCGGGTGCTCCCCGCTTTAACTTTGCTGGGTCCTAGGTTTTCCAGGGTCGCAATCCGGATCCTCCAAACCCGTCGATTCGGCCACTTTTGTCAGATAATAGCATTCTTCCCTGTACATATGGTCTGCCATCAACGGCGAGATGGCACTCAGCACTTGGTTATTCAGTTCCATCTCTTCCAATTCCTCAAGGAAACCCATAAACAGGCGCATCTCAAGAGTAACATTATGATTCATCCGCTCCAACGCAGGAAATGAAGAAAGGTTGGTCCGCAGGAAGCCCGCCATTTCAACTGCTTTAAGGTAAAAATCCATGAAATGTTTTGTGTATTGGTCACTTTTTTCTTTAAGCCTTTTTTCTGTCAAATCAAGATTATCAGAAATGCTGCCAGCATGACCGACGGCATCCTGCAGCCAAAGTAAATGATGGTGCAATTCATGGAATATTGGCGGAATCTCCGAGCGTTTAAGATACTGTAGTACGCGAATATATTCTTCCACTTCATTGACCATATGATTGACAAAGCTGGGGGTAAACTGGATGGTCACCCTTCCTGTCAGCATCTTAGCGATCAGTTCCAGCTTAAAAGCCCTAATCTTTCTTGCTTCTTCATCCACTCTTCTGGTTAGCATTAACAGGTCTGAATGGCCCACATCTCCAAGCAGCTGGTCAAAGACGGAGATGAAATACTCTGCCTTTGCAATTTCCTCTTTTTCTGCCGGTGACAGCGCATCCTTTAGAAAACGGCCATGATCGCCAAGCACCTGCAGCCAGAATTTATGTTCAAAAATTGCGGCCTCCCTGAAGTCGTTTACCATTAGAATCTCCTCCTTTACATTCATAAAAGGATATCAGCGATTCAGGGAAAATATGTATGTCCATTCGTAAGCAGCATGCAAAAAGGCAGACTATTTGTCTGCCCTTTTGTGCTATTTAACAGACTTCTTTAAAATTCCAAGCAAGACAGCCGTTACGATTGACCCTGCAAAAATCGCTGCCAGGTACAATAGCCATCCGCCTTCTACCAGAGGGGCCACAAACAGGCCGCCATGAGGTGCGCGAAGGCTGATATCGAACATCATTGTCAGGCCCCCGGCAACTGCAGCACCTGCCATTGCAGAAGGAATCACACGAAGCGGGTCTGCAGCCGCAAATGGAATCGCCCCTTCTGTAATGAAGGATAATCCCATGATATAGTTAGCCTTGCCTGCGTCCCGATCCTGCTTGCTAAATTTATTTTTAAACAGAGTCGTTGCAATCGCAATTCCAAGCGGTGGAACCATTCCAGCTGCCATGATTGCCGCCATTGGTTCATACACGCCATTTGCCAAAAGGCCGGTTCCAAACACATAGGCAGCCTTGTTGACTGGACCGCCCATGTCAAATGCCATCATTAACCCGAGGACGACTCCAAGCAAGACAGCGTTGCCCGTGCCCAGACCCGACAGCCAGCTGGAAATACCCTCATTTAAAGCGCCTACAGGCTCGTTGACGAGGTAAAGCATTAAAAACCCGGTTAATGCGATCCCAAAGAGCGGGTATAGCAAAATCGTTTTAATTCCTTCGAGGGAAGAAGGAAGAGAAGCAAACACTTTCTTTAACCCAACAACGAGATACCCTGCGAGGAATCCGGCAACCAGTCCGCCAAGAAATCCTGCCCCGCCGGCAGCTGCCAGTAATCCGCCTACCATACCAGGGGCAAATCCAGGCCTGTCAGCTATGCTCATCGCAATAAAACCGGCCAGCACAGGCACCAGCAATCCAAAGGCTCCGGCGCCGCCGCCAATATCCATGAGCGCTTTGGCAATTGGGTGATAAGACGGATCGCTTGGATCAGCGGCATTATAGCCAAACATGAAGGAAATCGCTATGAGTATMCCACCGCCGACAACAAACGGAAGCATATTGGAAACGCCGTTCATCAGGTGTTTGTAAATCGTTGCACCTGCCGACTTCTTCCCTTCTTCCTTAGCTGGACTTTCATTGCTGCCTTTATAGACTGGCGCTTCTTTTCGAACCGCCTTCCGAATAAGCTCTTCAGGCTTTCTGATTCCGCTGGCGACTGCCGTTTCAATGACTGGCTTGCCTGCAAACCGGCCCATTTCGACCTTGGTATCCGCAGCCACAATGACAGCCGCTGCCCGTTCGATATCATCTGCCGTAAGGACGTTTTTCGCCCCTCCGGAGCCATTGGTTTCTACTTTTATATCTACTCCAAGTTCAGCGGCTTTTGCCTTTAAAGCATCCGCTGCCATATAGGTATGGGCGATGCCTGTCGGGCAGGCAGTCACTGCGACTATAAAGTCCTTTTGGGTGGAGACGTCCTTCTCCTCTTCCTCTTCCTCTTCCTGGTCATAGCTGTTGATAATATCGATCACTTCATCTTCTGAGGCCGCATTCATCAGCTTTTCCCGAACCTCGGCACGCATGAGCATTCCCGACAAACGGGCCAGTGCTTCAAGATGGGTATTGTTGGCACCTTCGGGGGCAGCAATCATAAAGAATAAATGAGCAGGCTGCCCATCCAGGGATTCATAATTGACACCTGCGTCGGATTTTCCAAAGACGATGGCCGGTTCCTTAACAGAAGCAGTTTTAGCATGTGGAATGGCGATTCCATCTCCTACTCCAGTCGTGCTTTGTTGCTCTCTATTCAGGATGGCTGCCTTGAAATTTTCACGATTATCTATTTTCCCGGCATTGTGCAAAACCCCAACAAGGCTGTCAATCGCTTCAAGCTTGCTTGTTCCTTTCATCGAAAGAAGAACGGTGTCCCTTGTCAGCAATTCTGTGATTCTCATAGTTTCTCCTCCTTAATTTACCCTGGTGACATGAATCTGCTGCAGCAATTCCTCTGCTGTTTCCCTGGATCCGAGACCGATGGAAAAGGCTGTCGCACTCCCGGCGGCAACGCTGTAGCGGAATGCCTCGTCAAGGGAAGTCCCGCTGGTATATTTGCCTAAAAAGGCCGCCACCATTGAATCGCCTGCTCCAACAGAACTCTTCATTTCCCCTTTTGGAACATTGGCGGCAAAGGATGCCTGTCCGGTAATCAAAACAGCGCCCTTGTCCGCAAGCGAAACGATGACATTTTTTGCTCCCATCTCCTGGAGCTTTCTGCCGTAATGGGCAGCTTCTTCACATGTATGAATCTCTCTTCCAAAAAACTGCCCAAGTTCATGATGGTTTGGTTTAATCAGGAATGGCTGATAGCCGATAATTTTTTTCAGGATGCTGCCTTCCGCGTCCACGACAAACTCTGCCCCTGTTTCGTTGCAGATCATGACAAGTTCTTCGTAGATATTTTCTGGCATCCTTGCAGGTATGCTTCCCGCCAAGACAAGAATGTCGCTTGAACCAAGCTGGCTGATTTCCCTTTTGAGGTCTTGAAGATTTACAGCGCAGATGTTTGGTCCCTGGGCATTGATTTCTGTTTCTTCCTTTGCCCTCAGCTTAATATTAATCCTTGTATCTTCTTCCACTTCGATGAAGGAGGTTTTCACCCCTTCACGATTCAAGTATTCTTTCACATACGCTCCGGTGAAACCGCCAACGAATCCTGTTGCAACACTAGTTACTCCCATGGAGAGAAGGACTCTTGAAACATTGATTCCTTTCCCGCCGGGAAACTTAGCCTCAGCATTGGTTCGGTTCAGGCTCCCTAGCTTCACTTCTTCCAAGCCAACAATATAATCAACCGATGGATTTAACGTAAGCGTGTAAATCATGATGTCACAACCTTTAACATAGTTTGAGCCGAATAGTTTTCGTTTGTTTCCTGATCCAAATCATCTGTAATAATTGCAGCTTGATCAATATGGGCAATTTTCGCGAAGGCAACTTCCGAAAATTTGGACGCATCAGCCAAAACAAATACTTCCCTGGATAAATCCATCGCTTTTTGTTTAATGAGTGCTTCTTCCTGGTCAGGTGTTGTAAAGCCAAATTGATGGTGTATACCATTAACTCCTAAAAAACATTTATCAAATCGATATTGATCGAGGCTTGCAAGTGCCCCTCTGCCGATCATCGCTTTTGTATTTTTCTTGGCGAAGCCGCCAAGGATATAAGTGTTAATATTCCGATCCAGCAAAGGCAGGAGATGAAGCAGACCGTTTGTTACGACAACAATATCCTTATCAGGCAAAAAAGGAATCATTTCATAAGTAGTCGAGCCGGCATCCAGGAAAATGGAATCTCCTTCTTCTACAAGGCTTGCAGCATATCTGGCAATCCGTTGCTTTTCATGAAGGTTTTTGGAAGATTTTTCGATCATGCTGGGCTCCTGGAGCTTTCCTTGAAGCCTTGCTGCGCCACCGTGTACCCTTTTTAGGAATTTGCTCTGCTCCAGCTGGGTAAGATCGCGTCGGACCGTTGATTCCGAGGCACCAGTAAGCTCTACCAGTTCCTGGATTTTTACTACTGACCTCTCTTTTACCAACTGAAGGATCATGCTCTGGCGTTCAGGTGTAAGCATTTTTTTCAACATCCCTTCATGGTTTGGTAAGCTCATTATAATGTAACCGTTAACAAATTTCAATCATTTTCCGTCAAAAACAATCAATTTATTTCAATTCCACTCATTATCTGAAGGGTGTGAAAAATGACACAGCTTTGTCATGGCCTCTATGGTATCCTCTCTATAGATACTAGAATGAGGTGAATATGATGGTATTTGCAGTTGAAAAAAACACTCAGCAAACCAGCCCTATGGCACCAACCCCCTTCTCCAGAAACAATCCTTATATGGCATCAGTCCTGCAGACTTACAATTTAAATGGAAACGGCTCCCGGAAAGAAACAAGGCATCTCGTACTATCGTTAAAAGGGTCCGGACTCGGCTATGCACCAGGCGACTGCCTTGGCATCATACCGTCAAATGATCCCGAGCTGGCCAGTGCCATCCTTGCCGCAATGAAATGGGATGGAGATGAGGAGATCACCATCAATAAAAACGGTGAAAAATTGCCGCTTTGGAAGGCGCTTACAAATTATTTCGAAATCACCCTGCTCACGAAAAAACTAATGCAGTCAGCAGCGGATTTAACAGGGAATTCCCAAATGAAAAAACTTGTTAGCGTCGAAAATGCGGCCCAGCTGAAGGAGTATATCCAGGGGCGGGACCTCCTTGATATGCTTCGCGATTTTGGGCCTTGGAATGCCTCTGCCCAAAATGTGGTTGCTCTGCTGCGAAAAATGCCGCCTCGTCTTTATTCCATTGCCAGCAGCCTGAAAGCACATCCTGATGAAGTGCACCTTACGATTGGCGCAGTCCGCTATACGGCCCATGGGCGCGAACGAAAGGGAACCTGTTCGGTGCTATGTGCGGAACGCCTGGAAATTGGCGATAAGCTCCCTGTATTTGTCCAGCCTAATAATCACTTTAAACTGCCACAGACCAAGGATACGGATATTATTATGGTGGGCCCGGGCACCGGGATTGCCCCTTTCCGTTCTTTTATTCAGGAAAGAGCGGCATCAGGCTCGGAAGGGAATTCATGGCTGTTCTTTGGGGACCAGCACTCCGCAACTGATTTTCTTTATCAAATGGAGCTGGAGCAGTATTGGAAAAAAGGTGTGCTTACTAGATTGGACGCCGCTTTCTCCCGGGATACAGACCAAAAAGTCTACGTGCAGCACAAAATGCTCGACAACAGCAAGGAGTTGTTTGACTGGCTGGAAAAGGGAGCGTCCTTTTATGTTTGCGGAGATAAACAGAATATGGCAAAAGATGTGCATAACACACTTCTCGAAATCATAGGGAAAGAAGGGTACATGAACCAGAAAGAAGCGGAGGAATATCTTCTTTCCCTTCAAAAAGAAAAACGTTACCAGCGTGACGTATATTAAAGGTAGAGTTCTGTTCCTGCTCTGTCTGAAAAATAGAGCGGAAATCTCCATTCTGTGCAGGGAGATTTCCGCTCTTATTTATCGTTTGCCATCTCTTTTCATTAGCAAATTAAGCCACTGGAACAGGCACCCGGAACAAATGCCTACAATATACTAGGTTGAAACAGTTGGGAGAGAATCACTAAATGAGGTGAAAAGATGTTTTACCACGTGAAAGAGCTGCAGTACCGCGCTAAACCAGAAAGGCCTGACCCGCTGTTTGCCAAACAGCTGCAAGAAATCCTAGGCGGTCAATTTGGCGAAATTTCAGTCGCTATGCAATACCTTTTTCAAGGTTGGAGTGTCCGGGGGGATGGAAAATACAAGGATTTGCTAATGGATACCGGGGCCGAGGAACTTGCACATATTGAAATGCTGGCAACCATGATTGCCCGGCTCCTGGATGGGGCGCCAGCCGGCGATTTGGAGGATGCGGCAAAGGATCCTGTCATAGGTGCGATACTCGGAGGGATGAACCCACAGCATGCCATTGTCTCAGGTCTTGGTGCAATGCCCGCTGATTCTGTCGGCAATCGGTGGACAGCAGACTACATCGCTGCGAGCGGAAACCTGCTGGCCGATTTCCGCGCAAACCTTAATGCAGAATCCCAAGGCCGCCTCCAGGCTGTCAGGCTGTATGAGGCAACCAATGACCGGGGAGTCAAGGATATGCTGTCATGGCTGATTGCCCGCGATACGATGCATCAAAACCAGTGGATCGCTGCGATCAAGGAACTGGAAGCAAAAGAAAATGTCGTCGTTCCAAGCACCTTCCCGCGTGAGCTTGAAAAACGCGAAGTGGCATATACCCTGTTCAATTATTCCAGGGGGAATGAAAGTGCTTCCGGCCGTTGGGCACAGGGGACTAGCATGGATGGCCTCGGAACTTTCAATTATGTTGAGAATCCTGTTCCTTTTGCCAAAAAACCGGTGTTGAAGCCAGCTCCTCCTTATATCCATGATACACTCCCTGCCGTCCTCAGGGAAAATAGCGGAATGCTTCCGCCGAGCACGGAATAAGCTGAAGCTTACGATAAAAAGACCTGGGGAATGCCCCAGGTCTTTATAAGCAGTTCGGTTTTAAAGCAGAATGCTTCTGTGATGATAAAAGCGCGTTGATTTACTGAGATTAATCACATTAACGGAAGAATTCCGCTTAAATTGGGAAATACCCACATTTCCCGCAATATAAAGGGACTTTTTCCGTTTAAATGAATATTATTCCCAAATTTAGCGGTGTATAGAGAAGTTAATCGGAATATATCCGCTTATACCAGCTTCTCGAGCCCTCGCTATTACTTTAACCGGAATTTTTCCGCCTATGAAATCTTTTCCTACAAGAGTAATAAACAATGAATCATAACAGAGTCTTTAACTTCATCAGTCTAAATCTTCATGATGCCGCCCGTGCTGGCAGAGGTAACCAGCTTGGAATAACGGGCCAGATAACCTGTTTTCACCTTTGGTTCGAAACCTTTCCAGTTCGCCTTGCGCACTTCCCATTCTTCTTCAGGAACTTGGACATCCATTGTGCGGTTCTCGATATCAATGACAATATGGTCCCCATCTTCAACAAATGCAAGCGGTCCGCCCTCGGCTGCTTCTGGTGAGGCATGCCCGATGGACAATCCGCGTGAAGCGCCGGAGAAGCGGCCATCGGTGACTAGCGCTACCTTGGGGCCAAGTCCCATTCCGACAATTTGGGAGGTCGGTGCCAGCATTTCCGGCATTCCCGGACCGCCTTTTGGTCCTTCATAGCGGATTACCACAACATGTCCCGCTTTCACCTTGCCCTTTGAGATGCCTTCCAGTGCATCTTCCTGTGATTCAAACACAATTGCCGGACCTTCATGCTTTGTAATTCCATCCTGTMCCCCGCCTGTCTTGATGATCGCACCATCGGGAGCCAGATTGCCGAAAAGAACTGCAAGCCCACCCTTTTCTGTATATGGATTGTCAATTGGACGGATCACATCGTGGTTTTTCACTTCACATCCAGCAATATTTTCACCAAGAGTTTTTCCAGTAACCGTCAATGTATCCAGGTGGAGCGCTCCCTCTTTCTTTGACAGCTCATATAATGCTGCAGAAACACCGCCAGCTTCATGCAGATCCTCAATATGATAATCAGACGCTGGAGCAAGTTTTGAAAGATGTGGAACACGCTCTGCGACCTCATTGATTCTTTCGAGAGGATATTCAATTTCAGCTTCATTTGCCAATGCAAGCGTATGAAGAACTGTATTTGTAGATCCTCCTAGTGCCATATCCAGGGCAAAGGCGTTGTCAATTGCCTTCTCCGTCACAATGTCCCTTGGCCTGATATCCTGCTTCACAAGGTTCATCAGTTGTTTGGCAGACTCTTTAACAAATTCTCTGCGTTCAGGTGAAACTGCCAGGATTGTTCCATTGCCCGGCAGCGCAAGCCCCAGCGCTTCGGACAGGCAGTTCATCGAATTCGCCGTGAACATGCCGGAACATGAACCGCATGTCGGACATCCAAACTGTTCTAATTCTTGCAGCCCCTTGTCATCCAATTTGCCAGATTGATAGGCTCCGACTCCTTCAAAAACGGATGATAGCGATATTTTCCGGCCATCACTCGTGACACCCGCTTTCATTGGACCTCCGCTCACAAAAATTGTTGGAATATTCAAGCGAAGTGACGCCATCAGCATTCCAGGAGTGATTTTGTCGCAATTTGGAATGCAAACCATGCCATCAAACCAGTGGGCTGCCACTACTGTTTCAACAGAATCGGCAATGATTTCACGACTTGGCAATGAGTATCTCATCCCAATGTGACCCATGGCAATCCCGTCATCGACTCCTATTGTATTCATTTCAAATGGAACACCGCCTGCTTCGCGGATGGCATCTTTGACAATTTTACCGAACTCCTGCAAATGGATATGGCCAGGAACTATATCAATATAGGAGTTTACGACTGCGATAAACGGTTTGTCGAAATCTCCCTCCTTTACTCCGGCCGCACGCAATAAGCTTCTGTGCGGCGCACGGTCAAAACCTTTCTTAATCATATTACTGCGCATTTCAGCCATGATTCTTCCCCCTTAACTATTGCAGAAGATTAAGATATTTCACTATATCTCTTCTTGAATAATATTACTAATTTAACACTTTATCTTGGATAATGCAAAGCAAAATTCAGATAAATCTGAACTTGAAAACGTTTTTATTGATAAAGTTCTAAATTTATTTGTGTTGATAAATAATTCAGAATAATAAAACTTTAAAAAAATCGACAGTTTTCCCTGTTTTTTTTAAAAACCTGTGCTATAATTCTTTTTGTAGCCAGGAAATATTAAACGCGGATGTGGCGGAATCGGCAGACGCGCTAGATTCAGGTTCTAGTGGTAGCAATACCGTGGGGGTTCAAGTCCCTTCATCCGCATATAGAAGAGGCATTGGGATCATCCCAATGCTTCTTTTATTTATATTTTCAATAATCGACTAACTGCACTAACTATCCATATACGGAAAACAGCCGCCCGCAACGGGCGGCTGTTCGTCTTGCTAGCCGGTAATATTCAGGCTGTGGTTATTGACCACTTCCAGTTCTTTTGTCGTTTCTTCCATTACACTATTACAAATCGGGCATGCCGGAACTGCACTGCTTTTAAAATTGTCACGAACCCAGCAGTTACAATCATCTGAAGTACAAACCCAAATTTTTGTTTCCGCAGTGACAATCTCTTCAGGAAGTTTTCTTCCAAATGCCATTACCTCACGCTCCATTTCATGTTTTGTTTCCTGCTAATTAAATAATAAAAAAAACTCATTTATTATAAAAAGCTTTCATCGAACTTCTTATAATAAATGAATTTTCTCGAAATTTAAATCTCCTCTCCTATCATAACACAGTTTGGATTATTTTCCAAAGGCTTCTGCTTCGATTACGGCCTGAACTTTTCGGCCAACTCTCTAATAATATGCTCAAGTTAAGATAAAATACTCGTGATTCGAAAAAATTTATCTTTTTGCTGCCAATTGTGATGCTCCTTCATACTGCAAGCCATCCCGGAATATATTTGTACAAGCATCAATTTAGGAAGTGTATGGAGGTAGCCATCTTGAGTGTTTTTCTAAGTTACGTATTTTTAGGTTTATCACTGGCCGCCCCAATAGGTCCGGTGAATGCTGCCCAAATGGATAAAGGGATAAAAAGCGGCTTCTTGCATTCCTGGCTTTTGGGCCTAGGGGCGCTGACCGCTGATATCGTGTATATGCTTGCCGTTTACATGGGCTTGGTACACTTTTTGGAAACCCCTTTTATGCAAAGCTTCCTTTGGCTATTCGGCTTCTTTGTGCTGATGTATACGGGCATTGAGACCATTACCGGCGCAGGCAAGGTGGAGCTGGAAGCGCGAGGCCAATCGGAATCAGGATTCAAATCCTTTCTCTCAGGCTTCCTGATGTCCATTTCAAATCCGCTGACTATTTTATTCTGGCTGGGCATCTACGGTTCTGTTCTGGCAAAGACAGCAACGGAATACGGTACCGAGGAATTGATTCTCTACAGTTCGGCCATCATCCTGGGGCTGGTGACCTGGGATATTGTAATGGCAGGCATCTCCAGCAGCGCTCGTTTGCTGCTAACTGCCCGGATCCTCGCATTCGTTTCCATTCTTTCCGGTCTATCACTGATTGGATTCGCAATCTATTTTGGGGCACAGGCGCTTAAACTATTTTTCTGAAGTGCCCGGCGGAAGCCATCCCTGCCAAGGGACCTTTGCACAAACTCATACAGCCCACGCCTCCTTAAGCAGGAAACGCCGGCTGTTTTTCACGTTTACAGGCTCTGGCACCGAAACCTATGGCACATTATTGATACCGCGGACGAGGCACCTTTATTTCTCCTTCCTTATCTTTATTCTTTTTCCTTTTATCCACCGCATTTTTTAAGAACAGAATAAGCCCAATTATCCCAAGAAATAAAAGGGATATAAAAAAGCCAGGCCTGCTTGTTTTTTCAAAAAGGGTCCCGCTTACGGCTGCTAGAATCAGGATGATGCCTCCATACCGCTTTATTTGGTCAAGGCTGGTCAATTTTATGACCTTTTTATAGGAAAAGAGAAGGAACAGCCAGTTATAAATTAACATTAACCCTGCTGCGGTAGTCAAATACTCATAGATACGGTCAGGCATGGCAAGTGCCAAAATGATGGAGGTGATCAGCCCCAGAATGGTAAGACCAAGGGCGAAGTGGGGAACCTTCAATTTGCCCTTTTTAGCCAATATCTCGGGTGCATCTCCATCCTTGGCAAGTGTAACGATCATGCTTGTCACTGCAAATAGCGAGGCACACATCGTGGAGAAACCTGCGACAATCATTGCCCCATTGAATAAATGGGGGACGAATGGCAGCTTGTAATGATCCAAGGTGGTTACGAATGGGCTTTCTTTTGTACTGAAATCATTAAAAGGAACCAATATCACTGTCAGCGAGATAGCCAATAGATAAATGGAGACCAGCAAAAGAAGCATCACTTTTCCTGCTTTAGGAGAATCTTTCTTATTTTTCAGCCTGGGAGCCATTATCCCCATAATTTCAATTCCTCCAAAGGCATAAAAGGCAAATATGAGTGCCGTCCACACCCCCATGTATCCGCCAGGGAGGAAATTATCGAAGGTCTTTGCCAGATTGACTTCATGTCCTGCACCATTAAACACTCCAAAAACCGCCATAGTTGCGATGATGAGGAACATGAATATCGCTGCAACCTTTATGATCGCAAAGAGATTTTCCATCTTCTCGAATCCCCTTGTCCCGGTCAAAACCACGGCAAGGCCCAAAACCGCATACCCGGTGGCAAAAACCCAAAGCGGAATGTCCGGAAACCAGAACCGGGAAAATAGCGATAAAGCGGTCAATTGACTCCCCATGATCAGAAGCTCTGAACTCCAATATACCCAGCCGCTCGAAAATCCTGCCCAATGGCCATAGGCCTTTTTGGCGTAAGAGCGAAAAGAGCCTTTCTGCGGGTCCTTTGCCGACATTTTTGCCAAGGCATCAAATACAAAATATGTTCCTGCAGCGGCAAGTGCAAACACGATAATGGCTGAGGGCCCTGTTATCGTGATGGCGAGGGCAGAACCAAGAAAAAAACCTGTGCCGATTATACAGCCGATGCCAATCATCGAAAGCTGCCACCACTCCAGTTTTGCGTCTTTAGCCGAGCCACTTTTACTCATTGATCATCCCTCCCTAATCAAATGTTATTCTTTGATTCAGAGGAACTATTTATGTAACGGGAAACACCCTCTGGGGAAATCACATGTATTCATGCTCTATGTTACTGAAAAAGAAAATGCAATTCGCAACTGGCTCCGTTTCCTATCGTAAATTTGCATTTCCGACCTCCGATTATCGATATAGTGTATGTATGAGAATTCTTAGGAGGAGAATTTCCTGCTAATGCATAAAAGGGACGCTTAAGGTGCTGATATAAACGGAGATATTCCGATTAACTGCTCCAAATAAGGCTAAATCCGATGATTTGGATAATATAACCGGAAAAGCTTCCCTTATTTTTAGAGAAATAAGGGTATTTCCCAATTTAGCCGGAATTTTGCCGTTTATATTTCACACCAAAGAATAATAAACCATAGCCTAAGCTCACATCAAAAAAAAATAAACCTTCAAATTACCAGACAATCTGAAGGTTATTTTCCATTGATTTATTCGTGTTTTCTATGCAATTCACACTCTCTATATGGCATTGGGATGGGGAGTGATCACAATATTCGGTTCCGTAACAGGATTCGGCATCCCCTTTACCACGTTTATTTTCCCGTATTTTTTTTGCAGTTCCGCTATTGGCCCAAACTCAATCGCCCGCTGTGGACAGGTGGTTACGCAAACCGGCGCCTCCCCTTTTACCCTAAGGTCCAGGCAACTGTCGCATTTCGCCATCTTTAGGAGTTTTTTATTGAATTGAGGTGCACCGTATGGACAGGCGCGGACGCAAAACCTTGTTCCTATGCACTTCTCTTGGTCGACAATGACAATTCCGTCCTCCTCCCGCTTCATGATGGATTGGGTCGGACAGCTTGGCAGACACGCTGGTGACGTGCAATGATTGCATGAAATTGAAAAGTAATAGCCGGTGACAGCCTGAATTATAGTGCTGCCATCTAAGGTGAATGATCCATTCTCGAATTCGTAGACACGCC
This sequence comes from Bacillus sp. FJAT-27251, assembly GCF_001273925.1. Lineage (GTDB taxonomy): Bacteria > Bacillota > Bacilli > Bacillales > Cytobacillaceae > Mesobacillus_B. Next base: position 4,342,424 of record NZ_LIGG01000001.1, read on the forward strand.
GGAAATTCATTCCTGTGTCCAAATCGTTCTTGTCCTTGCAGGATACTGAGCAAGCCTTGCAGCCTACACAGCGGCTTTGGTTAATGTAAAAACCCATCTGTGGCATCTTTAATCACTCCTTTCCTACGCTTTTTTTACATCGACCAAATTAGTCAGCTGCGGATTGGCCTTTGCCAGTGGTGTTGGCCGCTGTGCAGTAAGAACATTGACAGAACCCCGCTGGTCGATTCCTGTCTGGTCCGGAGTAAACCATGCCCCCTGAGGAATACCTGCTACACCCGGCATGATTTTTGCTGTCACTTTCACATCGATATAAATTTCTCCCCTGTCATTAAAAACCTTTGCCCTGTCCCCGTCTTTTATTCCCCGTACTTTTGCATCTTTGGGATTCAGCCACATTTCCTGCTTGGCTGCTTCTTCAAGCCAGGGATTGTTATCGTGGGTAGAGTGGCACCTCCGCTTATAATGCCAGCTAATCAGCTGGAGCGGATATTTTTCCTTCAGCGGGTCTTCAGGTCCCTCCCATGCAGGGACATACTTGCCAAGTGCCGGAATTTCATCGTGTTTGTTCATATCCCAAAGCGCCTTCGAAAATAATTCGATCTTTCCGGATGGTGTCTCGAAGGGGATTTTCCCTTCAACCTGCTCCTTAAATCCCACAAGGGGTTCATCAAAGGAGAAATGGTGTATGCCCTTTTGGCTGAACTCTTCAAAAGACGGAAAATCAGGGTCCATTTCCTCCCTCGTCCGCTCAATGCATACCTTAACCCAGTCAAGCATCGTTTTTCCTCCGGTAAATTCCTCTTTCAATCCGAAATGGGCGGCGATATCGGCAAAAACATCATACTCATTACGGCATTCATATAGAGGCTCAATGACTTTTCCGCCAAATACAACATAGTCCCCATAACACCAGGGAACTCCTATGTCCCAGCGCTCAAAGAATGTTGTACCGGGAAGAAGGATATCGGCAAATTTGGCACTCGGTGTCATAAAAATATCGCTCACTACAATAAATTCGACCTTATTTTCATCTTCCAGCATTTTAGTTGTTTTATTAATGTCCGAGTGCTGATTTACAAGCATGTTGCCTGCAATATTAAAAATCATTTTGATATTGGAGTCCAGTTTGTCAACTCCCTCCAGGCCGTCTTCGGGTGTCAGTTCCGTGCCTCTCTCCACAGCTTGGGTCCATAGAAAGCATGGAATCGATGCTTTTACCGGATTCTCGAAGGTTATTGGATAGACAACGCCAGAACGGGACCAGTAGCCTGTTCCAGCTGCCCATCCGCCCAATTTGCCGACATTGCCTGTCAAAGATGCAAGCTGGGCTCCTCCGCGGATAACCTGCTCGCCGTATGCATGCCTCTGGGGACCCCATCCCTGCATAAGGGCCGCAGGCTTGGCAGTGGCATAATCCCTTGCTACCTCCCTGATTTTGGCTGCGGGCACTCCGCAAATCTTTTCGGCCCACTCCGGGGTTTTAGCCACTCCGTCCTTTTCTCCAAGGAGATAACTTTTTAAAGACTCCTTCCCTGGTACACCTTCCGGCATTTGTTCCGAACTGAATCCAAGGCAATGCTTTTCCACAAATTTCTTGTCATACAGGTTTTCTGTTACAATCACATAGGCCATAGCATCCATCATGGCGTTATCCGTCGTCGGCAAAATCGGAATCCACTCATCAGCAAAACCTACTGAAGTGTCCGTGTATCTTGGGTCAATCACAATGATTTTGGCCCCGCGTTTTTTTGCTTCACGCAAAAAATGCATATAGGGAGTTGAATTGATCATTTCCGCAGGGTTTTGACCCCAAAGGATCATATACCTTGTATGCAGCAGGGAGTCGAAACTGCTGCCCGAATTATTGGTTCCATAGGTATAGGGTGTAGCAATATTTGCAGCGCCGGAACTGTAATCATTTCTGTAATTCAAATACCCGCCCGTCATCGCCAGAAGCTTTCTGGCCATGTTCCGACCGCTGAACAGCCCCCACGACTGGCCGGAAGCATAGTTGACATACCTAGAAGCTGGACCATATGTATCACCAATCCGCTTCATTTGGCTGGCTATCGTTTCAATTGCCTCCTCCCAGCTGATTCTTTCAAACTTTCCTTCTCCCCTTTTACCGACGCGCTTCATCGGATATTTTAAACGGTCGGGATGGTATAGCATTTTCCTGTATCCCCTCCCCCTTATACAGGCCCGCATTTGCGGAGTAAGTGGATTTTCTCCACTTTCATCCGTGCTGATCCTGACTACCGTCCCATCCTTGACATGTGCTCTAATGACACAGCGGCCGCCACAATTATTAATGCTGCACGTTGAAATGATGGTTTCAGGAGTATCTTCAAGTGTCGATGCTGTGAGGGGGCCACCATTTTCCTGCAGGAATTTCTTTGTGCCTATCCCGCCGATAACAGCTGGAACCCCGATGGCACCAGTCCATTTTAAAAAGGTCCGTCTCCTGATTTTTTTATTCAGCATGTCTTCCATCTTGTGATGATCCATATTCGTTCTCCTCCAATCGCCAGCCAGCATTTGTGATTGTTTTCACAATAGATTATTCATCTTCCTTTCCCTCAAATTTAATTTTATCTTTCCCACTGCTGAACAGATAGAGCACAAGAAAAGCTTTCACATATCGTTCATAAGGATATGAATTCAGCGTTCATAATTTAATGGTTGTATTTGCCCGCGTCCTCAGAGTTGATTCTTTTATTGACTTTCGATATATAATAGGATGAGAAACTATAAAAAGGATGATGAATGAATGAACATTACCGGACATACTGTAGAATATCTCGAGGACCCGTTTGGCCTTCTTTCCGGGGATCGGTACGAATTCTTTTTAAATATTGAAGTGGATGAGGAAGATGAACTATATACTGAGAACGGACTCCAGCTTAAGGTCATTTATTCTGTAGGGGATGAAGGTTCAAAGATCCTGCAATATTATTTTATGGAACGCGCCAATGAAAAAGTGCTGGACTTTGCCCTGGAAGACGAGGAAGAAGGACTTGTAGCGGCCTATTGCCAAGAGCACTTGCCAAATGAAGAGGCATAAAAAAAGCAGGAATGACTCCTGCTTTTTTTTCATCCCTCCATTTTTCGGCCTTCCTCCACAATATGGTACATCAGGTGAGCCAGGTGGTGCACCGGCCCGTAAGCTTCTTCTTCTTCGCTCGTTTCCTCATTGAATTCGAGGTCATTCAGGTATAAGGCGGTGAATTCATAAAAATCTTTCAACTCAAAGCCATAGCAAGCAGTGGGATCTTCATTGCCTTCCTCATACTGCAAAACCAAATAGGAAATATTCCCTTCACTGTCCTCTCCATCAAAAAAGACAAAAAATCCGATATTAGTGTCAAGTTCAAATAAATGTCTGGTGCCGCCTTCAGTGACACGCTCGAAATCAGACTCATCAAGTTTTTGTACCGTCATCTGTTCAACCTGGTCTTCCGCATGGAAATTCACTTTAAAGGATTTCATCATAGCCCTCCTCGTATCTTATTGCCATGTTATTTTGCTCTCATTGGTTCCTCGCTACACCTTGTCAGGATAGTAGATATGGCGCGCTTCGATTGTACTTCCTATGTTTATCAAACCGAAGGAAAACTGTTCCTGCCGGCGTTTATCGGTTGCCGACCCAGGATTAAAAAGGAGTAATCCATCTTCCTCTTGATGGAATGGAATATGAGAGTGACCAAAAATGATACAATCCACCTTTTCACCGGCAAAGGCGGATTTCGCTCTGTTTACTGTACTTTTTCCTCTGCCGTGTCCATGAACGACTCCTATTTTAAATCCTTCGATAAGAACCAATTCCCGGCTGTTCAGCACTCTTCCCAGCTCGGGACTGTCTACATTTCCGGTTACACCGGTAACGTTTCCATAGGCTGACAGTTCCTGGTAAACATCGAGAGTCTGCCAATCTCCTGCGTGAATGATCAAGTCGGCTGTTTCCATTTCCCGAATGAGAGGCAGCGGGAATTTCCTGGCCCTTTTGGGGATATGGGTGTCCGAGATGACAACGATTTTCATGGCCTTCATCCCCTTTTATGTCCACTGTTCCCGTCCATCCCACATAATAACCATTTTAACTCAGTTTTTCCTTTTATATTCGGTCACATCATAATAGTCGCGGGTTTCACGATAACCATTGAACTCAACATCCAGGTCATGGAAATACCGGTGCAGCTTTAACAGAGTCTGCTTTTCCTTGGATCCCGACTCTACTGCCTGTGCATATCCCTGGATTTGTTCCAAATCCTGCTGCAGGGCAGGATGATCGGTTTCAACCTCTGCTATCACATCCAGGATTTCTTCGGCAATCTCTTTCTGTTCGGGCCAGTCTACCGAATCAATACCGCCCCAGCCCAAGGAATTATTATACTCTTTATGAAAGTGATCAATAAAGTCCCCAACACTGTTATACCCATTTACTTGCCCATCATCCTTGAACTGGGCAACGGTTTCGGTTGCAGCCGGACCCCCATCTGATTTTTCCATTTTCCCACCTGTCTTCAGGGAATAGTATCCATAATAGGCTCCTGCAATTACCCCAATGATTCCAATGATCATCATGCTTGTTTTCCAAATCGATTTTTGTTTCATCCCACTGAGCCCCCTGTTTTTCCACCCGATTCCTATTAATTTTGACATTCAATAGCCAGGTTCCTTTTAAAACTACCAATTTCGCTTATTTTCTTCAAAAAAAAAGACTGCCAACAATTGTCAGCAGTCCTGCTTGCAGCATCTTGAATTGAAAAAATTACAGCTTGCCTTGCCTCGCCATTTTACCTTAAGCTTCTTTTTTTGCTTTGGTTGCCACCCGTTTGCGTTTGGCACTTTCTTTTTTTGGCTTTTCCGCTTTTTCCGGTTTGGTCCGGTCAATGGATGCCTGGAGGGCGGCCATAAGGTCGGTAACATTTGCCACAGGATCCTTTTCTTTTGCCGTGACAATTTCTTTCCCGGTCCGCTTGCTTTCAATTAATTCGAGCAATGCTGTTCGATACTCATCATTATATTTTTCCGGCTCAAAATCTGTTGTCAGCTGGTCAATGAGCATCTTAGCCGTTTCAAGCTCCTTATCTGTCACTTTGTCTTCGGCAGGAACGTTCGGAACATCCGCCGCCTTTCTGACTTCATCCGGATAATGGATGGTTTCCATTACAAGTGTATTGTCATAAACCCTGATGATTGCCAGTTGTTCTTTCGCGCGGATGATAATTTTCGCCAATCCTACTTTTTCGGTTTCCTGCAACGCTTTCCGCAAGAGTGAATAAGCCTTGCCTCCACCTTCGTTGGGAGACATGAAATAGCTGCGATTATAATAAATAGGATCTATATCGCTCATTTTTACAAAATCAATGATTTCTACCGCTTTTTCTTCATTTTCTTTCCTAAGGTTCTCAAGCTCCTCATCTTCGAGGACCACATACTTCCCTTTAGTGTACTCATATGCCTTTACGATATCTTCTGGTTTAAGCTCTTCCTCGCAATTCGAACAGACTTTTTCATACTTGACTGGTGAGTGGCATTTTTTATGAAGCGTGCGCAGCTTAATGTCTTTGTCTTCTGTTGCCGTATGGAGCTTGATTGGGATATTGACCAGCCCAAAGGAAATGCTGCCTTTCCACATAGTATGCATTGGCAAATCTCCATTCTCATGATGTTTTTTTTATATTGTGCTCCAACCCAAATCATCATCCATATCAAGTTTTGCCAATGTGTAAGTTCTTGCCCTTTCTGGAATGATAAAAGAAGTTCCTGTTTTTTAAGCATCTCATATCAATCTTGCTGAAAGGAGCCCCGAAATGAAACCAATGCTGCCTACACTGGCATTTGAGCCTCCCATGGGGAAAGAGTGGAGCTATGAGGTTAAATATGATGGTTTCCGCGCATTTCTTGAATGGGACCAGGAGATTAAGCTGACAAGCCGGAATGGAAAGTCCCTGGCCGGAATTTTCCCTGAAATCACTGAGTTCCTGCAAGCCAGCAAGGAGGTTCTCAAGCCTTTTCTCCCTTTGCTGTTGGATGCGGAGCTTGTTGACCTCGCCAATTCCTATAAAGCGGATTTCGGCTCCATCCAGGTAAGAGGGAGAATGAGGTCTCCTGAAAGAATTAGGGAAAAAGCAAGCAAGAGACCATGCAGGCTCATCGTATTTGATGTATTAGAATTAAGGGGTGAAAATTATAGAAATCATCCCCAAAACGCCAGGAGAAAGGTTCTCGAAGACTTCTTTGCTAAAACCGGCTTCGCTTCATTTCCCGACCCAGACTCCCCTTCGCTCCTGCAGCTTGTTCCTTCGGAAACTGATTTTAGGAGCGTTTGGGAACAGGTTATCCTGCATGATGGTGAGGGACTTGTCGCCAAGCATCAGGAAAGCCTATGGGAAGAAGGAAAACGGACCGACAAATGGATTAAATTCAAGAATTTCAAGTTCGTCAATTGCTTCGTAACGGCCTATGAAAAGTCCAACGGCTATTTCTATGTTTCCGTTTATAAAGGAGAAGCTATATTTTCACTAGGCGCAGTCCTATTTGGCTTTAAGCCCGATGAAAAAGCCGCCTTGTTCCAGACGATCAAAGCCAACCAGTCACATGAGGATGACCAGTTCATTTATGTGGAACCTGCCATTTGCCTTGAAGTTAAATACCTTGAAATATACGACCAGCAAATGAGAGAGCCTCATTTTCACCAATTCAGATTCGATCTTAAGCCTGGCGACTGTACATTTGACCTTTTTGCCCGGCAGCAAAGAAATTTGCCGCAGGATGTTGAGATTACCCATCCCGATAAACCCATTTGGGAGGATCCATTAATCCAAAAATCCGATTTTATCCAATATCTAAGGGAAATTTCCCCTTTTATGCTGCCTTTCCTCCAAAACCGGCTGTTAACGGTTATCCGGTTTCCGCATGGTATGCTTGGGGAAGCGTTTTACCAAAAAAACTGTCCGGATTATGCACCGGAATTTATCGAAACTTCCCTGTCGGAAGGAATCAACTATATAGTTTGCAATGATTTGAAAACATTGATGTGGCTGGGCAACCAGATTGCAATTGAATACCACATTCCATTCCAGACCATCGGCCGCTCCGGCCCGGATGAAATCGTTTTTGATTTGGACCCGCCATCCCGGGATTACTTCCACTTGGCAATAAGGGCAGCACTATTGATAAAAGAGGTGCTTGACCAGCTTAATCTGAAAGGCTTCATCAAAACCTCGGGCAATAAGGGGCTTCAAATTTACATCCCGCTTCCGTCAGATATGTATACTTATGAAGATACCAGGCTGTTCACCTCTTTTATCGCCAATTATCTTGTCTCCAGGGAACCTGACTCCTTCACAATTGAACGTTTAAAAAAACACAGGGGCAACCGCCTCTATGTTGATTATGTCCAGCATGCGGAAGGTAAGACGATTATCTGCCCCTTTTCTCCCCGGGGGAAGCAGCAGGCAAATGTTGCCGCACCGTTATTCTGGGATGAAGTGAACGAGGATTTGAGGATAGGGGATTTTACGGTTTTAAACATGATTGAGCGTATAAATAAACTTGGATCTCCCTTTGCCGATTATTTTAAGGTGAAAGAGACCCAAAAATTGGCGCCTGTACTGGACTTTCTCAGGAAAGAGGGTAAAAAGCCCATTTAAAAAGCCTCCGGAAGCAATTCCGGAGGCTTTGTTATCAGGCAATAATGGCGCGGGCATGCTCCTGCAGCTTTTTGTAGGATTCTTCTTCTGAAAACTCCTGCATTTCCACAACCTGATAGCTGTCCCGGTCAATGGCAGCCTTGTACAAGTATGTGGCATTTCCAATCAGGTCAATGGTATAGGTATCACCATGCTTGTGAACCATACATTGCACCATTCCGCCGTTATTATAGACTGAGATTGCCTCTTCGAAAGCATTGTCCCCAGTCAGGCAGGTGACTAGCGAGGATGCCGACATGGCTGTCCCGCATGCGTTCGTGAACCCCACACCCCGCTCAAAGGTGCGCACGTAAATTTCCCGGTCGCCAACCTTCCTGATGAAACTCACATTCACTCCGTCAGGGAACAGTTCGTTAGGTCCATTTACTTTTTCACTAAGCTCTTTTTGCATCCCTGACTCCAGATGTTCCCTGGAAACCATTGCAACAAGATGCGGATTGGGGACGGCAAGTGCCGTAAACACCAATCCATCAGACAGTTCAGGCAGCTTTTCCTGGATAAGGGCATCTCTATCAAGATTTAGCGGCAGGTCACTGAGCTTGAACGACACCGGGGAAATTTCTACCTGGTAAGTAGGGATTCCCGGGTAAATTTCGGCTTCCTTCCGAACCTGCAAATCTGCCTTCATTGTTTCGATAAGAGCCTGCTCAACCCCCAGCTTCTCACAGACATAACGGGCCGCACAGCGCAGGCCGTTTCCGCACATTGATGCCTCTGACCCGTCACTGTTAAACACGCGCATGATTGCATCTGCCTTTTCACTCTGCAGGATAAATAGGATCCCATCGGCGCCAAGCGACTTACCACGGTTGCATAGCGCTATTGCCAGCTCCCGACGGCCTTCTTCCGAAAACCCATAGTCTTTATCCATTTCATCAATCAAAAGGAAATCATTTCCTGAACCATGGCATTTTATAAGTTCGATCATCATGATGGCAGCCTCCCAAAATAGTCATTAGTCATTTATCCCGCATTAACTGGAAGTAGAAAATCCCCACAGAATGAAGTTTCACTTTATAATAAAAGATGCCATAGTTTGAATGAATCTTCAACCGAAAAAATTGCTTTTCCAAGGAGCCAGCCCATGAAATTCAAATTTTCCATAACGAAAATCGTAAACGCAAACCCTTCCCTGAATGAAAAAATAGTTTATGTTGATACAATGGTCACAGACCTTCATCAAAATAAAACGACTGGGAATATCAGAGTCCGGTTCAATGACCATGGCATTTTTCCTGTTCCGGAGGACATCGCTTCCTTCACTTCCCAATTATCGTTACGGCGCCTGGTGGCAGTTGAGCTCAAACGGTATATCAAGCCTCAAAAAAGGTGGCTGGAACCCGACTAGGAAACAGGCAAACCGGCAGGCAAAAATCGAGACGCCTCCCTATCCCGTCATGGCAGCTTTTTGAGTTCCCTTTCAATGAACTCCTCTGTCATCCCGCCAATGGCAACACTTCGTATCACACCATCCGAATCGATAAAAAAGCTGGTCGGATACGCCATGATTTCATAATGGCTGAAAACCTGGTTTTTATCATCCATTGGGATCCTGAAAGTAAGATCATGCTCCTCGACGAAACGTACTACATCCTCTCTGGACTTTTCCGTAACGGTCATATTGACGGCCAATACCTCGAAGCCTTCACTTTTGTATTTCTCATAAAACTTTTGCATATAGGGCATCTCCGCTTTGCAGGGCGGGCACCAAGTTGCCCAAAAGTTAAGAAGAACTTTCTTTCCCCTATAATCACTTAAATTGAACGTTTCTCCATTCAAATCTGTCAGGGTAAAATCAGGAGCGCGGTTTCCCTGTTCAATGCCTTCCTGAAGCTTGTCAGGGTCTTCGATCTTCTCATATTTACCTCCAAGGGCCGCCTGATTGATTATGCCTTTTTCTTTTAACACCGTTTTGTCTAAAAAAAATAAAATGGCTAAGATCGCCGCAGCCAAAACCAAAAATTTCTTCAACCGATTTCTTCCCTTCTGTACTCTCGCTGCTACTATTTTATAACGTATCCATTTAATAAATCATTAAAAATGCATCAATGGTCGGCATACTCGTAATGGCGGGCAACCGCAGCCAATGACATCAGCTTTTCCTCATTGCTGGATGCAGGCTCGAACGAAAGCACTGGGGTATTGACGCTAAAGCGTTGGCTCCATTCAACAGGAAGCCAGCCTATTTGAAGCCTTGCCATTTTTTTTTTGCCCTTCTGAAAGAAAATGCTTGTATACAAACTGGATTCATCCACTCTTTGTATTTTCCCTCCATCTTCAAGAGTTTGTCCAGATTTAGTTTTTTGGTCATAGCTGCCAATCCCCGTTTCATCAGGGAGCATAACATCCACTGAAATGCCCTTCATCATTATTACAGCAAGCATCTTTCCATTGCTGTCAAATATGCCATACTTCTTTTTCACCCTCTTGTCGATTATTTCAGGCAAAATCCACCGCCAGACTTTCGCTTCCAATTCCCTTATTTCACCCGCAAGTCTTCCGCAAGGATGGAAAAGCAGCAATCTGAGGGCAGGAGCAGGTGCCATTGCAAGCAGTAGATCCTCACACTGTAAAAATGGAACCTGTCCAAACTTTGGGTCAACACCTGCAGATTCCTTGCTTTTCCTTCTGTAAACCAAAAAAGACTGAAAATGTATGTAAGCAAAAACGAAAAACGGAATTCCTGCCAAGCCAAAGGGCGGCCTAATTTGTATAAGGAGGCATGCAGACAGGAAGGCAGCAAGGCAAAACAGTGTTAGAATGCATGCATTCAGATAGGATCGGGCTTTTTGCAGGTAATATTGCCGGATGCTCATTTCAATCATTCCTCGCTATTTACTAGTTACTCTATTGTATTGGCATCCCGGCAGAATCATTCTAGCAAAATTCATAAGATTTCCTGAGTAGAGTTCTTCTCTTTACCAAATGAAGCAGCCGTAAAATATAAAGAAACCTAATCTTCATTTGAAGAACAGCCAACCGTTGAGTGACCTCGGCAGCCATTTTATTTTGTCTTCTATCTTTAAAAATTCACCGTATTAATTTAATTTAATTTAATGATATTGAGTAATGCTTTCCGAAATAGAGTTGTTTATTTGCGCTCCAGGCCTATGAGCATAAACACAAAATCGCCGAGAAAGATGCCCTTTCTCGACAAGCTGACCGTCCTTCATTGAAGAACAGCTTATTTCTGCCAGGCTGCTAGTGGGCCAATTGCTTGTTTGGCATCCTCATAGCCTTGTTGATAAAGTTTTTCAAGCTTCGCTGGGTTTCTCTCCATCCTGCTAACCTCAAGAGGCAAGGATGGCCTAATTATGAATACGCGCCCCTTTTTCTCTTCCTCATCAAGATGGGCCAAGGTGTCATTATATAATTGATAGCGTTTGGCTAAAGCCATCTGCAGACCTGTATAGCGGGGATATTTTCGTTTCGTGAGGAAATTCAATTTGGACGGTTTTTTAACGTACCCCTTATTCTGGGTCAATATCACAACATTTCTTTTATTTCCGTCACGTTCCGATTTTTTAATAGGGATTGGATCGCTGATACCTCCGTCAAGAAGGACCTTATTTTTGTAATGGATTTCCGGTGCGAAAAACGGCAATGAACTGGATGCCCTGATAATTTTCAGCATATCCTGCCCATACTCCTCTTTTTTAAAATAAACAGGCTCGCCTGTTATACAGTCAGTGGTTCCGACCACAAACTCTGATTGACTTTTATAAAATTCATCATAATGATAGGGGACGAGCTTGTTGGGAATTTCATCGAAAATAAAATCCATGCCAAAAGCCTGGCCCGTTTTGATCAGGTTGCTCCATGAAAGATAGCGGGGATCAGAGATAAAATTGATATTGACCTTTTTGTTTCTCCCTCTTTGTTTCGATAGGTATGAAGCCGCGTTCGCTGCACCGGCTGACACCCCGATAACATAAGGGAAGAAAAGTTCCTGCTCAAGGAAGAATTCCAGGACCCCTGCCGTATAAACCCCGCGCATCCCTCCTCCTTCCAGAACAAGTCCAGCATTGATCATCATGTTCCACCCTTCCTTCCTTGTAAAAATTTTCTTTTAAAATTATTTTAGCATAACAGGCAGCCAGAAACTGAGGCAAAGCTTCCACCCCTGTCCCTCAGCACGATATATGTTCTTGTTTGGGACAACTTGAATACATTTGTTATACAAGGGAATTTCTATGGAGGTAATGAAATGATGTCAAAAATTGAAGCATTTATTCTTGGAATCATCCAGGGATTTACTGAATTCCTGCCCATTTCAAGTACAGGCCATCTATATTTGGGCAGACATCTTTTTGGGCTTGATGAAGCAGGTTTATTTCTCGATACGATGCTTCATACAGGCACGCTGCTGGCAGTCCTTGTCATTTATAAAGAAGAACTGTTTGGCATCCTGAAAAACCCTTTCGGAAAAACCTCTCTGCTCCTTGTCATTGGCACCATACCCGCCGTGGCCGCGGGCGTCCTTTTTGATGATTTTTTTGATTCCATTTCAAAAACCGGGCAAACGATTGGATGGGAATTCCTTCTTACAGGGATGATTCTTTGGATGGCGGATGGAATCAGGAATGGGCGCAAAAAAATGGATCAGATCACTTATGGCGATGCCTTTATCATCGGGCTGTTCCAGTCAGCCGCCATCATGCCGGCTCTTTCCCGTTCAGGGCTGACCATTGCCGCTGGCTTATGGCGAAAACTGGACCGCGAAACAGCTGCCTATTTCTCATTTTTATTATCGATACCAGCCATCGCAGGCGGGGKTGCCTACAAACTCCCCGAACTTTTCTCAGGGAACGCGGAGGCGGTTTCGCTGGGAAGTCTGCTCGTTGCCACGATTGCTGCCGCTCTTTGCGGGTATGCGGCCATTGTCTGGATGCTACAATTCCTGCAAAAAAAATCGCTTAAAATCTTTGCGGTCTACGTGTGGGTCTTGGGGGTATCTGTATTGATCCTGCAGTATACCGGAATGTTTTAAGGTGCCCCATGAAAAAAATGCTCCTTAAAAATGCTTTTGTGTATTCAGTTGCCTTTAAACCGGTTCGTGGCTGCGATGTTCTTGTAGAGAACGGAAAGATTTCCAGGATTGCCCAAAACATACCCCACAGCCCTGATGCCTCCATCCTGGATTGCTCCAATGGATATCTTTTCCCGGGTTTCATTGATGTGCATACACATCTCGGTTTATATGATGAAGGAACCGGCTGGGCCGGGAATGACGCCAATGAAACGGTCGAAGCATGTACTCCGCATATTCGGGCACTAGACGGTGTTTACCCCCTTGATCCTGCCTTTTCAGATGCACTCAGGGCAGGTATTACAACTGTCCACGTCATGCCTGGGAGTGCCAATGTCATTGGAGGAACCTCTTCGGTGATCAAGACGGCAGGTCAAAATATAAAGAAAATGATTCTGAAGGAAACGGCAGGATTAAAGATTGCTCTTGGTGAAAATCCAAAAAGAATGCATAGCTACGGAAATAAGGAGTCCATCACGAGAATGGGGATAATGGGCATGCTCAGGGAAGCTTTTTTCGAAGCGAAAAATAGTGATGCCCCAGAAACCCTGCGCATTGCCCCGATTGTCCAGGCCCTGAAGCGGGAAATTCCTGTCAGGGTCCATGCCCACCGTGCCGACGACATTATTTCGGCCCTCCGCTTTGCCGAGGAGTTCAGCCTTGACCTCCGAATTGAACATTGTACGGAAGGACATTTGATTGCCGATGAGCTGGACGGTATTGGCCTGAAGGTCTCGGTCGGTCCCACTCTTACTAGACGGTCCAAAATCGAATTAAAAAATAAAAGCTGGAGTACCTATCACGAATTAACCCGGCATGGTGTGGAAGTTTCCATTACGACTGATCACCCATATACTCCAATCCAATACCTTAACCTATGTGCCTCCATTGCTGTCCGGGAAGGCCTTTCTGAGCAGAAAGCGCTTGAAGGGCTGACTCTTCTCCCTGCAAGGAACCTTGGAGTGGAGAACAGGGTGGGAACCATCGAGGCTGGAAAGGATGCGGATCTGGTCCTTTGGAATAAACATCCTTTCCACTACCTGGCGAAGCCCATTTGGACGATGGTGAATGGAGAATTGGCATCAAGGTGAAAAGGGCAACATCATTGTAGAAACATGGCAAAATTAGGCGAAAAATCGGGATAAAAAACTATTTCCTTTTCGCCGTTTTTTTAGTATGATTTCTATGGAAATTGTTTAACCGAAAAATTTCATATCGGAACAGTAATGAGGGAAGGCAAATGGTGCGCCACCAGTATCCTGGTTCTAGTGGGTTCGATTCCCACCCCGAAATTTTTTAGCAATTCTACAAAAAATTTCGAGGGTGGGCCATGTTTTTTCCGCATGGATTAATGCCCTGTATTGGAGGGATACAAAATGCTCAAAAAACGAGATCTGCAAGATAGCCACGTTTTATTCGAGCTTATGTCGCATCCGGAAGTCTTCCCTTTTGTTCGCCAAAAGGCCTATTCCTACGATGAATTTGTCTTTGTCACAAAACAGACCATAGAAGCTGAAGACCGCGGGGAACTGATTTCACGTACGATTCTTGACGATTGGGGAGCCCCGATCGGGACGATAAATTTATATGATATCCAGAATAATGCCGGTTTCCTTGGCACCTGGATAGGGAAGCCCTATCACGGCAAAGGGTATAACGGCCCCGCGAAGGATGCCTTTTTCCAGGAATTGTTCTATGAAAAGGAAATTGAAACCATCTTTATGCGCATAAGAAAGGCAAATCTTCGCTCGATTAAGGCTGCCGAAAAGCTGCCTTACGCGGTTAAGGCCAATGAGACGAGAAGTTCCATTTATCAGGAATTGAATGCCGGCGGGGAAGTTTACGACCTTTATGAAATTTCGAAGGATCAATATACCTTGTATCTGCGCAGGTTTGCCACCCAGCAGGAAGAGGAAACACGCCTGATGGAAGCGTAATGACACTTCGGATTTCAGGGCAGACTCAAATACGTAATAATGAAAAGTGCTGTGCGACCGTGCAGCACTTTTTTGAATTAGCTTCTCCCCCTTTATGGTATAATGCTATTTTGGATATTAATGAAAAAGAGGATATATAATGATACAAACCAGCACAAAGCAAGAGAAGCTGCGCCAGCTTCTGCAAATATTGATTCCAATCCTGATCACGCAGCTAGCTATTTATGCCATGACCTTTTTTGATACGACCATGTCTGGCCAATACAGTCCCCAAGACCTTGCAGGCGTTGCGATTGGTTCTTCGCTATGGGTTCCTGTCTTTACTGGATTGAGCGGAATTCTCCTGGCTGTAACGCCAATAGTGGCTCAGCTGGTTGGAGGACAACGAAACAGTGAGGTCTCCTTTTCAGTGATTCAAGGCGTTTATTTGGCGATTATCATGGCCGTGGTCGTCCTCATTACAGGCTCACTAGTCCTTGACCCGATTCTTGGTCTTATGCAGCTGGAGGACCATGTCCGAGCCATTGCACAGGAATATTTATTTGCGCTTAGCACCGGCATTATTCCGGTATTCGTCTATAACGTGCTCCGCTGTTTCCTGGATGCGCTCGGGAAGACAAGGGTATCCATGTTGATTACTTTGGCTTCCCTGCCGTTAAATATTGTTTTCAACTATTTCCTGATCTTTGGAAAAATGGGTTTTCCCGAATTGGGAGGAGTTGGGGCAGGCTATGCCTCTGCCCTAACGTACTGGCTGCTTACCTTGATTGCAATCGTCATCATCATTAGACAACAGCCTTTTGCCAGCTATCAAATTTTCAGCAGGCTTTATGGGTTTTCTTTTGAAAAGTGGAAAGAAATATTGCTGGTCGGAGTCCCTATTGGCTTTGCCATTTTCTTTGAAACCAGTATTTTCTCCGCTGTCACACTCCTGATGTCACAATTCGATACCTTAACGATAGCATCCCATCAGGCTGCCCTTAATTTTTCTTCTTTTTTATACATGGTCCCGCTCAGCATATCAATGGCCCTCACGATTGTCGTAGGATTCGAAGTCGGAGCCGGACGTTACCAGGATGCCAGGCAATACAGCTGGATTGGCCTCGCTATTGCAGTCATCATGGCTGTCATTTGCGGAATCATTTTAATCATGTTCAGGGAGGAAGTTGCAGGGGTTTACACAAAGGATCCGCAAGTTCTAAAACTGACGGCTGAATTTTTGCTTTTCGCCCTCTTTTTCCAGTTGTCGGATGCGATACAAGCCCCGATACAGGGAGCCTTGAGAGGGTATAAGGATGTCAATGTCACTTTTGTCATGGCTTTGGTCTCCTACTGGGTAATTGGCCTTCCTTTAGGTTATTATCTGGCAAATCACACGGAGCTGTTGGCCTTCGGCTATTGGATAGGGCTGATTGCCGGGCTTGCCGTAGGAGCATCCTGTCTTTTGGCCAGGCTTGTGCTTATCCAGCGAAAGATGGCAGCAAGATTCCAGAACCCATAAAAGATAAAGGGCGTTTGCACTCTTCGGATGTGCATGCGCCCTTTTCCTATTTTCCTTCTCTAAAAACCTTGCCAAGAACATCTTTACCGCCGGTTACCGGAATGATGCTTCCAGTTATATAGGCGGACTCCTCGGCAGCCAGGAAAGATACCACCCTGGAGATATCTTCCCCGGTTCCCGGCCTCCCCACCGGGACAGTCCCATCTTGAACGCCCAATGTCTCCGCGATATCCCTTTCCTTCCAATTTCCTACTATGTCTCCGGGACAAACCATATTGGCCGTAATTCCATGCTGTGCTTCCTCCACGGCTATCGTTCTTGTCAATGAAGCCAAGCCCGATTTTGATGCAGCAAAAGCGGACCGATAAATCCAGCCAGGAGCAGATTCCACTCTGTCAAACCCGATAGTGATGATCCTGCCCCAGCTCCGGCTGCGCATGGAGGGAATCAGCAATCTTGACAGATAAAACCCGGAGTTCAGATTTCCATTAATCATGTATTCCCATTCCTCAATCGAGTAATCTGCCATTCTTTTTCTTTCGTGAATATACGGACCTGCATTATGCACCAGTATGTCTATCGAAGGCAGGCATGCACCTGCTTTCTCAATAAGCATGCAGCATTGCTGGTATACTGAAACATCCGCTTGTATTGCAACGTTCTGTGTGCCATACTTTCCGCTTAACTCCTTTGCAAGTGCTTCTGCCCTGGTCTGGCTTGACCGATAATTAATCGCAAGATTTATCCCTTCCGAAGCAAACTGTTCGGCAATTTTCCTTCCTATTCCAGCTGCTCCCCCGGTAATTAATGCTGTTTTACTGCCCACATCGATACCCCGCTCCAGTCATCATTACTACCATTATAGTAAATAGAACAGCAGCTTTATGCAAATTTTAGCAAGGTGGCACAACGTGGTTTTAACCATTGGGCTCATCACTGCATAGAATAAAACATATAACAGCAGAAGCAGGCTCCGGCAGCCATAACAGACGAGAGGAGGGATGTCCGGTGTTTCCATGGAAAAATCTCCCCCTGAATGATGCAATGAAAGAAAAGCTGGGTAACATCAATCCACAAAATATCGACCAGTTTGTCCAGGAAATGGTCGGCCAAATGTTTCCTCAGCATATGGAAAGCATGCTGAATCCGCAGGAATGGCTAAAAAACATGCAGAATCATGGTCAACGCCAGCCAGACCCCCTAAAAGGCCTTAACGCGTCCATTTTCGAAACCCATGAATTTGTCTACATCCGGATACCAATCAAAAAAGAGGAATGGTTAAAGAGCATGAAGGTTTACCATACTTCCACTGAAGCAATTATTGAACATATCCCAGCCCAGGGAGATAAACACACCCTGGGTTTTCCAGCCCCGGTCAAGAAAAAAGGGGCAGTTGCCAGCCATAGAGACGGGATATTGGAGATCAGGATTCCACGGCTGACTCACCACCAGTTTTCAGAGATTGATGTCAACGAAATATAGCCCCAGGCTAAACGACTTTGGGAGGGAAAGATCATGGAGTCAGAACGGCTGAAAAACTGGCTGGATTACACTAAAAGGTATGCGGCGGATAGTTTTTGGAAGGAAGTCTTCAACCAG
The DNA here is from genome assembly GCF_001273925.1 of Bacillus sp. FJAT-27251. Lineage (GTDB taxonomy): Bacteria > Bacillota > Bacilli > Bacillales > Cytobacillaceae > Mesobacillus_B. Next base: position 4,360,211 of record NZ_LIGG01000001.1, read on the forward strand.
TCTTCCAATCCCTTTTCAAAGGAAGGGGAAATTGGGAAAAACCTGGCCAGTGGAGCAATGGATACACGCTTGAGAGACCCATTTCCCCGCTGCGATTTATTTGAAAAGGATGGGAATTTATGTGTTGAGGCAGAGCTTCCAGGGATGCATCCTGAAGAAGTAATGGTTGTATTAAGAGGCCAGGAACTGACCCTAAAAGGTGTCATTTCCACTTTGGAGCCCAAGATTCGCTATTTTATAAAAGAGCGTCCAGACCGTCCTTTTGAAAAAATCATCAGCCTTCCTTTCAAGGTGGATAAAAATAAGGTTTCTTCCGGGTTTGAAAACGGCCTGTTGACCGTCACCATGCCAATTATTCCTGAAGAGGACGCTGTACCTGTCCATATTGAATTCCAAGGGCAAAGGCATAACGGGCAGGAGACACAGCTATGAATCTATAAAACATAAAAAAGTCAGCACGCATGTGCTGACTTTTTTATCCTATATGGTTTATTTGCCAATGAACATTTGTGTCCAATAGTTACCTTCCGCAATATGGCCAACGCCGATATGCGTATAGTTGGAATTTAGGATGTTCTTTCGGTGTCCTTCACTATTCATCCAGGCTTTGACAACCTCTTCAGGGCTGCGCTGGCCCATAGCGATGTTTTCCCCGGCAGTTTTATAGCTTATACCGAATTTCTTCATCATATCAAATGGTGAACCGTACGTAGGGCTTGTATGGCTGAAATAACCCTTGGATTGCATATCGCGTGACTTTTCACGCGCTACTTTGCTCAACTCCGTATCGAGAACCAACGGCTTCAGGCCGTTTTTGGCCCTCTCCTGATTGGTAAGCTCCACAACTTTTTGCTCATATGCACTAACTGAAGCAGCTGCAGGCTGTTGCTTGGCTGGTGCTGGAGCTGCAGCCTGTTGCTTGGCTGGTGCCGGAGCCGCAGCCTGTTGCTTGGCTGGTGCTGGAGCTGCAGCCTGTTGCTTGGCTGGTGCTGGAGCTGCAGCCTGTTGCTTGGCTGGTGCTGGAGCTGCAGCCTGTTGCTTGGCTGGTGCTGGAGCCGCAGGCTGTTGCTTGGCTGGTGTTTGTTGAGCAGCAAGTTTCAGAAAGCCTTCTGGATTGGCGAAATATTTGTTTATTAATTCCTGAATTTGTTCTTTATTAATATTGCTAGTTTGAGAGTAGATAATTTTTCTTTCCCCAGTAGGGTATATGGTTGCAGCATCCGCCTGCATGGCAGGGTTGCTTGCTAGAATGGCAGCGGCTGCTGCTACTGAAAAGATAAGCTTCTTTTTCATCTTTTTTTCCTCCCATAAATTCATTTTGTCTCTCTTGGTGACATCACCATAATAGCATGGCTTTTTTGTAATATTTGAGGATAAATATGGAATTGAAGCTATACTTGAATAATGAAAAATAAATCGGGTAGGAGAAAAAAACCGAAAACAAAAGAACCTGCTGGCTTTCCAGCCAACAGGACCTATTCAAAAATACCATTTTTTCACATGGGAAAAATGGAGATAAACGGAGAAAATACAAGAAATAGATAAAAAAACGCAGTTGACAGCTATTTATCAAGCAAGGAAATATTACAACACTTACATTCTTATGACAAAAATTTCGACGTTCGGCCTCTTTTTTTCATAAAATAGAGGCTCCTCTTCCTCCTATTTTCCTTCTTTAATAGCTTGTGTCATTTCTGCATGAAGATTTAAAAAAGCTATTTTATCATCAGGACTTAAATCTGATTCAATGATCCTCTTGGAAGCCAGGTAAAACTTTTCATATAAGCTCCTTCTTACACGCGGATGGGAGTTTTCATCCTTCAGCTCTCTCGTGACCGCTTCCTTCAATATTGTTTCGGCATTTTCCTCCGTGTACAGCTGCCGGTTGTTCCACAATGCCCTGTATTTTTCCAGCAAATAGGTATAATTGATTTCGCTCATGCTTTGCCTCCTTAATCAGATTGGTTATCTTAGGTGTATTTTTACATATAAGTTTCAACGTTTGCAAAAAATAATTATCAGAAGACTAAAAGAGGAGGCAGAAAAATGAGTGTTCCATACCGCTGTCCAAATTGCAGGACCAATAAAAGCAGATTTAATTTGATAAGGCAGGTTCCTCAATCTGTAAGAATGGATCCGCAATCCGGGGAAATTGTCGAAGAATATGCCTCAGGCCAGCTTGATCCTTTCCATACTCCTTATCGCGGCCCGCAACTGAAGGTACAATGTGCAGTCTGCGGTTTAATCGAGGATGAAAAGACATTTGTCAAGTTTGGCGAGCAATCCTTTTAAAGCGGATAAAAAAGGCTGAGACCATTTTTTTGGTTCCAGCCCTTTTCTTTATGTAAATGCTACGGTAGGAATTCATTTTCCTTAAAGAAGGGAACAGAATCTATTTTCCAGCTCTGTTCGGGGGAAAATCGGACTAGTTCAATGTTTCCGCGGAAGTGCCGCGGACCTCTGCCGCGTCGTGCCCATTTGATTTCTACCGGAACCGAAACTGTAAGCTGATCACTAAAGTCCTCATCGGGAAGAATTTCAACTCTGTCTACGGAGATATTTTCAATTTCGGAAAACACAGGCTCCCACTTCATTTCCGTAAGGGAGATAAGCGAGACGACCTGGATATCATGCTGCTTGATTCCTGCAAGATAAGCTTGCGCCAGCTCATGCGGACCTGACTCTTCAAGGTAATCATCCAGACGTCCTGCAGCTTTCAGCATCATTAATTTATGGGACAGGTCCATGGCGTTTGTTCGATGTGTGGTGCTCCCATAGAAGTGGATACAAAAATGGCCAGGAAAATTATTTTTTAAAGCACCTGCACCGTGAGGCATCCCATGCATGGAAGCCGCAATCTTTCGCTTTTTCGCCAGAACGTAGATAGCCCTGCGCTTCCAGCTCCACTTTCCTCCATATATTTCTTTCATGATCTTGGTATCCTGGGCCGTAAGCGGCTGGACATCGGCATGCCTGCTTCCTGCCCTCCGCTGCACCTTGAATTTCAACCCCGTTTCCAGATCCTGAACAATGAACTTACTGTAACGGGGAATCATTTCGTTTACTTGTTCCCACTGGAGCAATTCCGCATCTTTCGCCAGAACACCTGCCCCGCCAGCCATTAGGAAAAAAATAAGAAAAACAGGCACAGAGAGCTTTTTCATTTTTTCACCACTTCCGTTAAGGTCTGCGATGAAAGTTTTACCGATTTTGTCCTATCTTATTCCGAACCAGCCTGACCACCATTTTCCAGCTGCTGGAGCTGAGATTCAATTTGGCTCCAGTTGATGTCCTGGCCAATAAAAACCAGGTTTAGCGGCATATTCATGTATTCCTTCATATATAACGGCGTACCATAGGAGTATTGAAACAGGTCCGGAAAGGAAGATTGCTGAAACTTGACATAGCCTTTAATCCGATAAATGGCATGTGGCAGTCCCCTCAGGAAATCCTCAAAATCTTCCTGTCTGACACTGTCCTTGAACTGGTGGACAAAAGTTCCCAGCCTGAGCTGATGATTGACATGGGACTCTTTTACCTCCCCCTTGTCGGACCTGGACAAATTTTTCAATTGTTGCATGGAGACTTTGGAAAATGCCGTCAGAATACACGGGGCCTTCGGGTTGATATTTTGAATCTCCATCGCCACTCTTCCTTGTTCCATATCCGATAATTGATCCGATTTATTGATTAAAATCAAATCTGCATGCCGGACTTGTTCCAATAGCAGCTGTTGAATTTGCGGATTAAAATTGCTCCTGGAAGCCCATAACGTCCCATCAACAGTAGTAAGAATTCCTTTCATTTCAATCTTTTCCGCAAAAAAAGGAGATAGAACGGCATCAAGCACTTCGACTGGATGTGCTGCGCCCGTTGTTTCAATGTAAATGGCATCAGGACAGTGCTCTAGGAGGAGTCCCTGAATCTGTGCTTCCAGTTTGTCCTGGATGGTACAGCAAATGCACCCGCCAAGCAGTTCCTTCAGCGGCACTCCATCCCCTACTGAATCGGAATCAATCGAGATATCGCCAAGCTCATTCATTAAAACGGCTATTTTCCGTCCTTCCTTTTTTTCGTATTCCAAAACCTGCCGAAGCAGCGTCGTTTTGCCGCTTCCCAGGAAACCTCCAAGAATATAGATCTCCGTTTTGTTGCTCATAGTTCATGCGCCTCCTTTTGCGATTTTAACAAACCAAAAGCTCCCCGTTCTCGCGGAGAGCTTTCCTTTATTCAGCGTCAATTTCAGCTTTCAGCACTTCTACGGCCTTGCTGATCTGCGGATCATCACTGCTGATTTTTTCACGTAAGGCATTCATCAGCTGAAGTGTGGTTTCTCCGCTGATAATGCCAGTTTCTTCAAGGGAATGGTCTTTTTGAAACTCTTTGGCGGCAATGGCCGTCTTTTCATCGAAGAAACCGTCCTCACGGCCAGGCTCAAACCCAAGAACCTTCAGCATCTTCTGGGCAGCCTTTACCTGTTCAGAAGCCATTGAAACTTTCAGCTCATTTTCCGAATCAATGAAAGGCAGGGAAGCATATTCAGGCATCGCCACTTCATGATCTGGCTTGATTCCCTCTTTATGAACCCAATTTCCTTCTGGAGTCAGCCATTTTTCCGTTGTCAGTTTAAGGTTGGAGCCATCCTTGAAATTTTCTGCACGCTGCACGGTGCCTTTTCCAAAAGTCTTTTCCCCAACCAATGGTACATCAGCCGATTCACTGACGGCTCCGGCAAGAATTTCGGAGGCACTTGCACTTCCCTTGTCAATGACGACCACCAGCGGGAAATCGGCATTGCCGTTTCCGGCCGAAGGATACTCCTCCCGGTTTCCTTCCCGGTCTTCCACCTGGAATAGCAGCTTTCCTTCCGGAACAAACATGCTGGAAATTTTCACAGCCTGGTCAAGCAAGCCTCCCGGATTCTGGCGAAGATCCAAGATCAGCCCTTTCATTCCTTTATCCTGAAGCTCTTTTAACACTTGCACAAGCTCTTCATGTGTATGTTCAGAGAAATTGGATATTTGTACCTTGGCAATGCCCTCTTCACCTTCTACCATTTCGCCAAAGACTGTCTCAATCGGAATTGTATCACGGGTTATCGTGACATCTGTCGGCTCGGATCCGCCCCGCTGTACAGTCAGTTTAACACTGGTGCCTTTTTCCCCTCTAATCAATGCAACCGCCTCTGTCGTACTCTTCCCCTGAAGGCTTTTGCCGTCAACCGAAAGAATGATGTCCTCCGGCAGCAATCCTGCTTTTTCTGCAGGAGATCCCTTAAGCGGAGTGACGATGACGATATGGCTATCCCTGGATTGGATTTCAGCACCTATTCCTTCAAATGATGCAGATATGCTTTCGTGGAAACTTTTTGCATCCTCCTGGCTCATATAATCCGAGTATGGGTCATCAAGGGATTCCACCATTCCATTAATCGCTCCATTAATGAGCTTGTCCTGGTCCAATTCAGTGTAATAACTATCCTTTAATGTATCGAAAGCTTCATAGAGCTTGGAAAACTCTTCTCTTTCGTTGACAATCTTCACTGCTGGTTCATCATTTCCAAATGCCAGTGCAAATGTCGTTATCCCGGCGGTTATAAATACCAGAAAGAACAACAGCATGGCAAAATGAAACTTTTTAATCTTTAAGTAATTTTGTTTTTGTTCCACCTCTCCAGAGTTATCTGAAAGACGTTCTTGTTCCTCACTTGTTTTGTCCCGCTCCAATTCCTACTCACCACTTTCAACCTCTTGCTAAGATGAAATCCTTAGCTTTTACAATAACATTTTTAAATAAAAATTAACAGAAAAAATAACGGACCACATCTTGAATGCAAAAAAACAACGCGGATTATACCGCGCTGTCCGACTTTCCCACTATATGATACCCCTGATCCTCTACCGTTGACGCCAACTGCTCCACTGTTGCCTGCGATCCATCAAATTGGATTTCAATTGCAGCCTTTTCGAGGGAAACTGCAACCGCAAAGACGCCAGCTGTGCTTAGCAGCGCATTTTTCACGCGTTCTTCGCAGTGCTCACATGTCAGGCCAGTTGCCTTTAGTACCGTCTTTTCCATAGCTATCATCCCTTCCCTTTAAAACAAATTGAGGTTTGTATATATGTTCCCTGTAAAATTAGCTGTAACACTTTTATCCAATAATAAAAAACCGGTTTTTTCACCGGTTTTTTATTATATCTTCCTGACAATGTCAAAGTATTCTTCCATTGTTAATTGATGCTTGTACATTTCTTCAGCTGCTTTTTTTCCAACATACCTGAAATGCCACGGCTCATACATATATCCGGTAATGTCTTCCTTTCCTTTTGGATATCTCATGATATAACCATACTTATGAGCATTTTCAGCCAGCCATTTGCCTTCTTCCGTATGCCCAAATTGCTCATTTAACCTCAATCCGGCGTTTTTGCTTGAGATATCCATGGCTAGTCCGGTCTGATGTTCACTTGTCCCGGGAACCGCGACAACCTGAGCAGCCCTCTCCTCGCCAACTTTGCTTACTTCTGAAGCGTACAGATTGTCCTGCCGTTCATAAGATCGGTATCCGGATATGGCATAAAGTTCGATTCCTTCGTTTTGGGCTCCTTCAAACATTTCTTCTAGCGCATCAGCAGCTTCCTCCCTAAGCAGGCTCTTTTCCAGGTCCTGGTCGCCAAATGGGAATGTGACATCCGGCCGCTTTAAATCAGCAGGAATATAATTTTCCGGAAGCTCAAACAGCTTGTTGACCAATGCTAATGTATTCTCCGGGTTCTGAATGACTTTTTTACCGCTGGTCTCCTGAATTACATTAAAGTAGGCCGCATCCAAAACAGGACCCCCAGTTTTCACTTCCGCCTTTTCTTCATCGGGCTCACTTCCGTTTTGCTGCTGATGTTTATCGATGCTCAGAAAGGGCAGCTTCCCAGGCAACGAATCAAGCTGGGAGCAAGAAGTTAGCAAAAACAGCATAAGAGCCGCTACTGTATATTTTTTCATTCAATCACCATTCTTTTTGAGTAAAATGCAAGTTATTCTATTCTATCACTATTAGTTACGGTTGCGTATGCCTGATTGTCATTGAATGGGCAAAAAACTCCTTCCAATTACCGGAAGGAGTTTGGTCTTCTATTCCTTTACCACTGCTTCAAGCGCTACTTCTATCATTTCATTAAATGTAGTCTGCCGCTCTTCGGCAGTTGTCTCTTCACCTGTCAGGATATGGTCGCTGACAGTCAGGACGGAAAGTGCACGGCGTCCAAATTTAGCCGCCAGTGTGTATAAAGCTGTTGTCTCCATTTCGACAGCGAGAATATTATACTTTGCCCATTTCTCCAGTTCTGCATTATCATTGTAAAATTGGTCAGCGGTAAATACATTTCCCGCTTTTAAATTTAGCCCCTTTTCCAAGCCGGCATTATAGGCTTTTAGCAAAAGGTCGAAATCAGCTGTCGGTGCGTAATCCACTCCCCCAAAAGTCAGGCGGTTCATCTGGGAATCAGTCGAAGAACTCATGGCCAGGATAACGTCCCTTACCTTTACATCCTTTTGGATGGCCCCGCAAGTTCCCACACGTACCAATGTTTGCACATTATAGCTGCTCATCAATTCATTGATGTAAATGGATATGGATGGCACTCCCATGCCTGTACCTTGTACAGAAATTCTTTTTCCTTTATAGGTACCGGTATAACCGAACATATTTCTTACTTCATTGTACAATTTAGCATCTTCCAGGAAGGTTTCGGCAATATATTTTGCACGCAGGGGATCGCCCGGCAGCAGAACCGTTTCTGCAATTTCATGTTCTTTTGCTCCAATATGTACACTCATGTATTTGAGACCTCCATTATTTGTATTGAGCTCATCGCTAACATAATAACATAAACTGTTGCGGCTGGAAAATCTTCCGCTAGTTTATTTCACCCCAGCCGGGAATGCTAAACCTAGCTTGCCCACTATCTTTAAATTGAAACGGGCAGGCAAATCCGCAACTGCTATTTTGAAGGAGGTTTGAAAATGGGTAAAAAACATCGGAACCGGATCAACTCTCCAAAAAAGAACAACCATATTCCGCCTGAGGCTATTGAAGCTGAGCATGAGGCACATGCTAAAGATATCGTTTCCGCTCATAGCAGAAAAAAATAGTAAAAAAAAACGATGAAGCCAAGTGCCTCATCGTTTTTCCACTTTAACAGTATCGGTCGATGACAGACTTCAATTTCTGTTTGAGGTGAGGAATATCCTTCGTTGCAACTGTAAGCGAGACATTGCTTTCATCCATTTGCATCGCCTCTGCCAGGAGCCCGCCAAGCCCTCTGGCCCGTCTGTCAACCTGGAGCAGAATTTTCATTTCATTAGCAGACAGGGGAGCAAATATTAATTCAAGCTCATCGAGTTTACCCCGGTAAGCCCCCATTACTGGCACAAACTCAAATTCCTGAACAAATGGAAGCCTGCGCCGAAGCTTATATGGCGCCTGCTCACAATCAGCTTCGCGCAGCCTGAACCCTAAATTTTCCACCTCATTTAAAACAGCCTCCATCAACGCGTTTGGCACGACCTGCAAGTAGTCCTTGTCTGTTGGGTCAACGGCATTTTTAATATCCAGACCGGTTGTCACCCAGATTTTTGTCCTCCCAATGGTGATTGGAACATCGGCAGGKAAAGTGAAGGKGAAGGGTAACTCCTTTGTCTGTGATGGTTTGATGGTAATCGGCGTATTGAGCCGGAAGGAGTCGACTACGGCTGAAGCCGAATATTTTTTATCATTTGCTTCTTTTAAATATGTAGTATGGATGGAAAGGTAAATTTCATCGATATCCTGTTCAAGGCTGCCTCCGTATATATGGACAACACCATTTATTTTTCCTCCCGGTGAAACCTTTGTTTCTTCAAGCCTTGTGTCGACACGAGCAGAACCAATCCCGATACTTGCAAGAGCCTTATTAAAAATCGACATGCCTTTTCCTCCTTTTTTCACTTCCTACTTATATATACGACGAAAACACCTAAGCGTTTCTTGCAATACCAAGAAAATTTCGGAACCCTTCATATAAAACCGGAAATGAAGTTTACCGCTTATATAAGCAGAAAAGGCCGGCCATCGGCGGCCGGCCTTCTTATTCGTTATCGATTTCTTCATCGATGATGCATTTTTCCAATAGGTATTCAAAAGTGATATCAGCTATTTCCTCCAGTTCCTCTTCTGTGGGAACGTATCCCCTTTTAACCAACTCCTGAAAGAAAAATTCCGCTATTTCTTCTGTATCAATGAATACCTCGATCTCCTTCACAGAATCGCCCCMTTTGTACAGAATGTATGACCAGATTATAAAATTCATGCTTTTTTATGCACAAAGGTAATTGGCGTCTGACAATATGATGCTTACTACTGGTATACAGCGGTTGGGACAAGCATATATTCTTAAAAATGAACAGTGGAGGTAAAAGTATGAAAGTGGCACAGCAGGCTGCACAAGCGGTGATTCAGGATGTAAACAGTGAGGAGAGTGTCATCATCGAGGCCTTTGGCAAAGTGACGGACATGCTATTCAAGATAATCATGTTCTCTGGCCTTCCTTTCCTTATCTGGGTACTATTCCAATTCAGCAGACTGAATTAAACATGGCTTTTCCCGTCGGAAACGATGACCGAGAGCTTGCGGAGGATTACTTTCATCACATGGGCGTAATCTTCGTCCCCAAACCAAAGGTATAAAATTCGATAATCATTGTATATATCCAGCAGACTGTCTATAAGGGCGCGCTTTTGTGATTTCTTCCTTAGTTCGTCTTTTTCCGCTTTTCGTCTTGAGGCGGGCTGCTTTTTATTATGATCAGGAGCTGGCAAGGATTTCTTTTCGTTCGAGAAGAGAAGTCCCAGCTTCTGGATAAACACCTCTGCACTTTCTGCGTCGGCCACAAGGGTCAGTTCCTCTTCCCCTGCTTCCAGCCATTCCCCATCCCTGATCCTCGAAAGTTCATAAATGATATCCTCCCAGGCATCTTCCTTATAGCGCCAGATTTCCGTCCTGAACCCGACAATTTTAAATAATTCGGAACCATAGCCTTTCACCTGGACAAGGTCCCCGAAAAAAAACTTGTATTCTATGTCAATATGCTCTTTTTCAAGCAGTTTCCCCTCATACTCAGCCAGCGGAAGCAGGCTTGATTCAAGGTAAAGGCCCTGACTCTTGTTGATCTCATACACGTATAAACCGTCAAGCCATTTAACCTTTGTTACCTTTCCAACCGTTCCATAGATTGTGATCACGACTGTATCACCGATTTTATATTTCGGTTCCTTCTTTTTTTCCATTTCCTCCATCCTCTCAATGATGCGTCGTGAATTTATTACCACATTATATGCGTCAAAAAGAGAAATCGCCACGCACCAATAAAGAAAAGGTGGTTGTGGGCAAAAGGAAGAATAATCCGGATGGAAGCCGATAAATGGGTCCTAAAAAGCATAAAAAAAGGGATAGAATCGCCCTATCCCTCAGACTGTACGTATAAATCCCATGCTTCATCAAATATTGCCATGCTCTCGAGATACTGGCCATGAAACTCCAGATAGGAGCTTATTTCATCATAATTATCCGAATGCTTCGGAAAGCCGTGGTCCTCATAGGCACTGTTTGCGAAATTGCTGATGGCATCCTGAGGCTTCGGATGCCTGTATTTCATCAGGAAATGATAAAAACTTTTGTACATAATGAACGCGCCTTCCTAAAAAATTCTTTGTTTTTTACTATAAACGAAATTCGCGAACCAGTACAAGCCTTTTATCAGGTTTTCTTTTCGGGCAAACCTAGGCCTGCTTTTCCCCCTTGAGTAAGTTGTACCAAAGCCAGGCCAATTCACAATTTAAAAATCAATTTTTCACTGTCTCTTTCTGTTCAAATGGCCAGGCAGGAAGAGGATTTGACAGGGGTTTATCTTCACGGTAGCCCAGCAGATACTCCGCTTGCATCACTGTATGGATTTCCCTTGTCCCTTCGTAAATGACCGGAGCTTTGCTGTTGCGCAAGAATCTTTCAACAGGGTATTCATTTGAGAATCCGTATGCCCCGTGTATCTGGACAGCATCATTGGCTGCTTCATTGGCGAAATCGCAAGCTTGCCATTTTGCCAGTGAAGTTTCCCTTGTATTGCGCTTGCCCTCATTTTTCAGGCAGCCTGCACGGAAGACTAGCAGCCTTGACATCTGATAGCCAGCTTCCATTTTGGCAATCATTTGCTGGACAAGTTGATGTTTGCCGATGTCTTTGCCGAATGTCTTCCGTTCATGACAGTACTTCACACTTTCTTCCATGCATGCCCGTATCTGGCCGACTGCCCCAGCTGCTACAGTAAACCGGCCATTATCAAGTGCGGACATGGCAATCTTGAAACCTTCCCCTTCCTGGCCCAACAAATTGTCTTTCGGTACTCGAACATTGTCAAAGAACAGTTCCCCGGTATTGCCAGCACGGATGCCAAGTTTGCCTTTGATTGCCCTTGAAGAGAAACCTGGCATGGTCCGCTCGATAATAAACGCAGAAATCCCATGATGTTTTTTACTTTTATCCGTATAGGCAAATACAAGGAAATGGTCGGCAACATCACAAAGGGAAATCCACGTCTTCTGACCGTTCAGTATGTAGTGGTCGCCATCAAGCACTGCCGTTGTCTGCATAGCCGCTACATCCGACCCGGCGTTCGGCTCGGTCAATCCAAAAGCCCCCACTTTTTCTCCTTTTGCCTGCGGAATCAGGTATTTTTGCTTCTGAGCCTCTGTTCCCCATTGAAGCAGCGTTAGACTGTTCAGGCCAGTATGCACGGAAACGGCGGTGCGAAAGGCAGTATCTCCCCGCTCAAGCTCTTCACAGACAATGGCAAGCGTGTTGTAGTCCATTCCGCTTCCCCCGTAAACCTCAGGGATGCATACACCCATCAAACCAAGGTCTGCCAGGCGTTTAAGTATGGAAGGTTCAAAGTGTCCTTCCTCATCCCATTTGCGGATATAGGGATTGATTTCCTTATCAACAAAATCCTTTACCATTTTTTGAACGGATAGCTGGTCATCACTCAAATTAAAATTAAGCATCCTTTCCTCTCCCTCCTTATAATAGAAACAATAAAAGCCAGCTGCAAAAGGATGCAGGTGGCTATTGTCTGTTCAAGCGTATCAGGCCGGACAGAATAAAGCGGTTTCATTTCTCCCTGGACACTAATCTCAAGAGGACTTAACGTTAGAAGGGGTTTCGGGTTTAATGTAGATTATACACCCCTGAAAATGAATTGACAATTAGTATATTGAAAATTTGGAAGATTTTATATTAATAGATTCCCACTTGCTCTAATGAAATATTTTCCCCACAATAATGGTATAGGATTTTAAGGAAGGAGGGAACAAGCTTGAATTATAGCATTCAGCCATTGGGGGACCATGCGGCCATTGTTGAACTGGCCAAATCCCCCTCCGCCGAAGTATTGAACAAGATTTCCATGGTCACTTCCGCCCTCGATACAATTTCGCCAGAGTGGATGGTTGAGTATGTCCCGGCCTTCACGACAATCACTGTATTTTACAGTCCAGTCAAACTGTCAGGAACAGAGCCCACCTCTCCTTACAATACTGTTTGTGCATTCCTGCAATCCTTGCTCGCCAATATTAAGGCTGACTCTCCGCCTCCCCCAAGGATAGTGGAAATTCCAGTTTGCTATGGCGGCAATTTCGGCCCCGATCTCTCATTCGTGGCAAGTTACAACGGTATCAGCGAGGAGGAAGTTGTCCACAAACATTCAAGTGGAGAATACCATGTGTATATGCTTGGCTTTGCTCCTGGCTTCCCTTATATTTGGGGCATGCCCAGGGCCATTGCTGCTCCACGGAAGGAATCTCCCCGCCAGGAAATACCGGCTAGGTCGGTTGGAATCGCCGGGCAGCAGACTGGGATTTATTCCTTGAAAACTCCCGGCGGCTGGCAGCTGATCGGCAGGACGCCGGTTGACCTTTTTACCCCGGAAAAGACTCCGCCCACCCTCTTGCAGCCGGGAGACAAAATAAGGTTTAAGGCTATCGGACATGAAGAGTATTTGGAGATAAGGAGACGGAGACATGCTGAACATCCTTAAGCCCGGCCTGCTGACGACTGTCCAGGACACGGGACGTTTCGGTTTTCAAAAATACGGGGTGATTGTTAGCGGAGCAATGGATTCCTTCGCCCTAAGGGTTGCCAATGTCCTCGTAGGAAACGATGAAAACGAAGCAGCCTTGGAAATAACCCTGCTCGGTCCGGAAATCGAATTTACGGCTGATGCACTTGTCAGCATGTGCGGAGGAGATTTGTCTCCACGCGTGAACGGGAAATCGGTCATGATGTGGCGCCCGGTCTTTATAGAGCAGGGTAGCGTCCTTAGTTTCGGGGCAGCGAACCAAGGAAGCAGGACATATTTGGCGGTTGCCGGGGGGATAAATGTACCGCCTTCACTCGCCAGCAAATCAACCTATCTCCGGGCAGCATTAGGCGGCTTCTGCGGCAGGCCGCTGCAAACAGGCGACCATGTTAAGGTCAGCTCCCCTGGCCGCCTCGCCCAGTTTATGATAAACCATTTATCTGCAACTTCAGCAGATGGATATACGGAAACAGTCTGGTCTGCCTCTGGAATGTCCATCATCCATTACGGTTCCTCCCCGGCAATACGGATTATAAAGGGAAGGCATTATGATCTATTCACCCCGGAAAGCAAGGATTCTTTGTTGAATGAGCCATTCGTGATTACCCATCAATCGGACCGGATGGGATACCGGCTGCAAGGTCAAAAGCTAAGCCTGAACCATCCAGAGGAAATATTATCAGAAGCTGTATGCTATGGATCAATCCAGGTTCCTCCCGGAGGACAGCCAATTATTCTGCTTGCCGACAGGCCCGCTACCGGCGGCTACCCAAAAATAGCTGAAATCGCTTCGGTGGATTTTCCGGCTATCGCCCAGGCTAAGCCGGGAGACCAACTATTCTTTGAGTTGATTTCTGCTAAACAAGCACAGCTTCTACTACTGCAAAGGGAGGAGATGTTCCGTCAGTTAAAACAAGGAATACAGTTGAAGTTCAAGGAGGTGAAGATAGATGATTAAAGTGGATTTGAACTGTGATATCGGTGAGGGTTTCGGTGTCTATTCGCTTGGAAACGATGAAGAACTTCTTTCCCATGTAACTTCTGCGAACATTGCCTGTGGATTTCACGCAGGCGACCCTGCAACCATGAGAAAAACGGTTCGAATGGCACTGAAAAAGGATGTAGCCATTGGTGCTCATCCGGGATTGAAGGATCTTGAGGGGTTCGGAAGAAGGGAAATGCAGATCAGTCCCCAGGAGGCTCACGACCTGGTAACCTATCAAATCGGGGCATTATATGCCTTTGTGAAATCCGAAGGCGCCTGTTTGCAGCATGTGAAACCGCATGGCGCGCTATACAATATGGCAGCAAGGGATGCCAGTCTCGCAGAAGCAATTGCCGAGAGCGTCTATAAAATCGATCCTGGCCTGATCCTTCTGGGCCTTGCCAATAGTGAATTGATCAAAGCTGGGACCAGGCTGTGCCTCCGGACGGCCAATGAAGTATTTGCTGACCGAACCTATCAGGAAGATGGCAGTTTGACTTCGAGAAAAACACATAATTCCGTTCTTGAAGATGATAAAAAGGCTGTAAAGCAGGTGATGGATATGCTTAGGAAGAATGAAGTCATTTCAGTTCAGGGCACACCCGTACCAATTACGGCAGAAAGCATCTGCCTCCATGGAGATGGAGCAAAAGCAGCTGAGTTTGCAAGGCAGATTCGCCATTCATTGGAGCTCGCTGAAGTTAAGGTTGAAAAACTGGGGAGTATCGTATAAACCTCCCCCGCTTTCTGGAGCACACTTTTTAGGGTTATAATCCTTCCAGGAAAAGCGTCGCTGTCATATATTTTTTGGCCAGGGTTTGATAATGGGCACAAAACACGGTCAGGGCAGCAGTGACCAGAACATTTTGGACTATTTCTTTCTGTCCGTCTTCCAGGCTTGGGAACTGATCCACATGTTCCCAAGCTGATTCCTGAATCCGCTTTTCCATTGCCAGCCTCTGGAACCGTCCTTCTCCACCGCAGCTTTCATGCTGCAGCTTATCAAAAATGGCTGCATATGCCGAATACAAGTACAGCGGATCAACCATATCATCGGAGCGGTCGGCCGGATTGTTAAAAATCAATTTAAGGATTTTCCGGATTGAATCGAAATCAAGGGAAGCCTTGAGGTCTTCTACGATAAACAGAGTGGCAGCCTGCTCAATGGTATATTTCTTTCCATGCTGGGGCGTTCCAATAAGCTCTTTTACATCCCTTTTTACCCAATTCTGCACCGTTGTAGAAGATAAATGGCTGAATTCAATCTGATTTCCAAGCTGGACTATTTCATTTAAGGAAAAGCCAACACAATGTTTTTCGACTTTTATAAATTTTTCAAAAATCGGCGGAATTTGTGTATCAATGAAGGCAGGAAGAGTCTTTCCCTCTATGAGTTCTTTCGTATGGGCATTCGCCCAAGCTTCCTGCAGCACCCTTTTTGGAGCCTTTGCACTGGCTCCCTTTAAAGCCAATAGGAACTCCGCCATATCTTTTCTTGAAAGCTGAAACAATTCCACTATCATCAACCCCTAGAATATCTGCAACTGTAACTGACTTCATCCTAAATCTTTCCTTGTTTATAGTCAATGGGTTGCTCCTGTGGCCATGTTACAAAAAAAATATTGAAACTGCAGTCTGGAACACCTATAATATAATCATATGACAAGTTCATATGAACCCAAAAATTATTTAAAAAAGGTGAGATAGTGGGAAAAAGAATCTTTTATTTTTTGTTAACCAACGTTCTAGTATTGGTCACCATCAGTATAATTTTCTCCTTGATCGGAGGCGGCAATTACATCAATGAACAGGGCGGAATCGACTTCGCTTCCCTGCTGGTCGTCAGTGCGGTGATTGGTTTCACTGGGTCTTTCATCTCGCTGGCAATGTCACGCTGGATGGCCAAAAAGATGATGAATGTCCGTGTCCTCGATCCTGATGGCCCATTGGGTCAACATGAGAAAGAAATCGTCGATAAGGTGCATCGTCTTTCAAGGGCGGCAGGACTCACTCATATGCCGGAAGTTGGCCTCTATGATTCTGCTGAAGTAAACGCCTTTGCGACAGGCCCGTCCAAAAAGCGGTCATTGGTAGCTGTATCCACCGGCCTGCTCCAGGAAATGGATGACGATGCAGTCGAAGGTGTCATTGCCCATGAGGTTGCCCATATTGCCAATGGTGACATGGTGACGATGACATTGCTGCAAGGCGTCGTAAATACTTTCGTCGTGTTCCTTGCGCGTATTGCTGCCTGGGGAGTTTCCCGTTTTGTCAGGGAAGATTTGGCGCCAGTCGTCCATTTCATTGCGGTCCTAGTCTTCCAAATCGCCTTTTCAATTCTCGGCAGCCTTGTGGTGTTTGCGTATTCAAGACACCGTGAGTACCATGCCGACCGAGGCGGTGCCGACCTCGCTGGAAGGGACAAAATGGTCCATGCCTTGAAGACGCTGAAGGCTTACTCAAACCGGATCAACGGGGATGACCAGGATACCATCGCGACTCTGAAAATCAATAACAAAGGCAAGTCCATGCTGTTCTCCACGCATCCCGACCTGGACGAGCGAATTAGACGTTTAAGCATGTAAATTGCCTTTAAATAAGTAAAACCTGGTTTCTGTCAACAGATTCCAGGTTTTTTTATGCATTTTCCACCTGCCATTCCATGCGCAACATGTACCACCCTTCCTCTTCCCTTCAATTTTAAAAGCTCACCAGGAATAGGACTAAAACTACAGTCATACATTTTCCAGAAGGTTACGCATAAGGGTACCAAAGGGGGAAGAATGGAAATGTTGATTAAGCATCAGATGATCAGCAAACACGATGTCCGATATTGTGATGAAACCTATACTCTTGGCCAGGCTCTAAGCTTTTTAAATGAAACGGGGTTTCGCTGCGTGCCTGTCCTTGACAAGTCCCACACCTTGTATAAAGGTAACATCTATAAAGTTGATATTTTGGAATATAAAGAAGGGCGCTCGCTTGATGAACCAATTGGATTGCTTGTTACCGATCAAGAGACGGCTATAATGGAAAATGAATCCTTCCTGCAAGCCTTTTTTACGCTTAAGCGATTTCCCTATCTCCCTGTGGTGAAGGAGAGCGGACAGTTTGCCGGCTTGCTGACTCATGCGGCTGTCCTTGAATTATTGGAGGAAGCTTGGGGTCTTCACAGAGGAAGCTATACGCTTACGATAGGCAGTTATGGAACAAGAGGCACACTTGCGAAAATGACCGCCATCATCAGCAAATACAGCGATATTCAAGGTGTTATTACCCTTGATTCCTCCAGCTACCATGCCAGCCTCATTCGAAGAGTACTTTTTACCCTCCCCAAAAATACGTCAATGGAAACACTGGAGAAAATCAAACAGCAGCTGGACAAAAATGGCTGCAGAGTGATAGGCGTAGAATATCATTAAAACCACAAATAAAGCGGCCCTTTTTGGGCCGCTTTTACCTTAACTTGTTCGAATCTTTTTTCCTGCATGCGCTTTGTCAGGAAGCTCTTCCGCTTGCTTGGCACGCTTCATAAAGAAAGCCAAAACCAGGGCTGCAATTGAAATAACAGCGGAAACCAGGAAAGCATCATTGATCCCCTCAAGCATCGCCTTCATCATGATTTGCTGCTGCATTGCAGCCGCTGGCTGGGCTGCTGATTTCAGCGCCTCTTCTGTCAGCCGCGCTGCATATACTTCCGTGCGGGTGGACATGACCGTAACCAGCAACGCTGTTCCAATCGCTCCCGAAACATTTTGCAGGGTGTTGTTCATGGCGGTGCCATGTGGATAAAGGCGGGTTGGCAGCTGGTTCAAGCCATTCGTCTGGACTGGCATCATAACCATCGCCATACCAAGCATCCTCACTGCATGGACAGAAGCCAGATAGGCATAGGAAGTCTCGACCGTTAAAATGCTCAACATATAAGTAGTAATGGTCATAATCAATAATCCGGTGACAGCCAAGACCCGCCCACCGAACTTATCAAATAAACGGCCAGTAACAGGAGACATAAAAGCATTCAATAGCGCTCCCGGCAGCATCATTAACCCAGCTTCCATTGGAGAAAACCCGCGGATTGTCTGGACATAAATTGGAATCAGCAGCATACCGGAAAACATCGCCATTGTAATCGTCATGGAAATCACCGATGACAGAGTAAACATCGGATAGCGATAGACACTGAAATTAAGCATTGGCCGTTCAAGCTTTGATTGGCGAAGGACAAAGGCGGTCAAAGAGATGACACCAATGATAATCGTTAAATACACATATGGACTGCTCCATCCTTTGCTTCCGGCGGAACTGAAACCATAAAGCAATCCCCCAAAACCAAAGCTTGACAAGATTAATGATAGGACGTCGAGGTGGATATCGACTTTTTCCTTTTTATCCTTAAGCAAGATAAAGCCGAGCAATAATATGACCACCGCGATTGGTGTGACAAAGTGGAACAGCATCGGCCAATCATAATGCTCAATGATCCAGCCCGATAGCGTTGGGCCAATAGCAGGTGCAAACATCAGGATGAGGCCGAAAACTCCCATGGCGGTTCCCCGCTTTTCAATTGGAAAGCTTACAAGCATCACATTCATGAGCAGCGGCATCATAATCGCCGACCCGGAAGCCTGCAGCATCCGTGCGGCCAGCAGGACTGGAAAGATTCCGGCAGCACCAGCGATAATCGTTCCGGCTGTGAATAGACCCATTGCAATTAAAAACAGCCTTCGCACAGAATATTTTTCAATTAAAAAAGCTGTTGCCGGAATCATAATCCCATTTATCAGCATATAGCCTGTTGTCAGCCATTGAACTGTCGCAGTATCGACTTCCAGATCCGTCATGATGGACGGAAGCGCGATATTGAGCAGAGTATTATTTAAAAAAGCAATAAAGGCGCCAATCATTAACACCGAAAGAATTCCATACGGTGGACGGCCCGCCCTATTGGTTGTATTCTCCATTTTGTTTCCCCCATAGACATTCAGTCCATTATTTTGTACCATCATTTCATCCAGAGATTATCATATACCAACAGTCCATTTATTGCAATTGGAAAATACATTGTTTTTAAAGGGTTTGTATATACTTTCAATTTCACGTATTATAACAATTGGACAGGCAGTTCAAATTTGAAGGGTGATTATATGAACGACAGAAAACAGCATGTACTAAGAATGGCACACCAGTTATTTATTGAAAAGGGATTTCAGGCCACATCCATTCAGGATATTCTTGATTACAGCGGGATTTCCAAAGGGACCTTTTATAATTATTTCTCTTCCAAAAATGAATTATTAATCTCCCTTTTTAAATCCATTCACAGCCAGCTGGACAAGGAACGGAACGAACTGCTGATTGGCAAGGATCCCTCTGATATTGAAGTGTTCATAAAACAAATCGAACTTCAGCTGCAGACCCATAGAAGCAATAAGCTTATCTCCTTGTTTGATGAAGTCGTTTACTCTCCTGATGAAGAGTTAAAGGTGTTCTTTAAACAAAATCAATTACGTGCGGTTCGCTGGCTGTACAGGCGTTTTATTGATATCTTCGGTGAAAGAAGCAAACCTTACTTGCTCGATTGTTCCATCATGTTTATCGGAATTCTTCATTATAATCTCAAATTCCATGCGATGGCCTATGATACAACAGACCTTTATAAGATTGTCCGCTATAGCGTGGAGCGGCTGGTGAAAATAGTCAGCGATGTTACCGAAGCGGATGCCCAGCTGATTCAGCCAGGGGTTTTAAACAACTGGTTCCCGAATAGCGGAGATGGCAGCCAATCAATAAAACAGGCACTTTGCAGGACGGTACTAGGCATGAAGAAAAGCTCGTCAAATGCACAAGAACAGGGAAAATACCTGGAATTGCTGGATTTCATCCAAGATGAACTCCTCCATGCGAACACACCGCGAATTCATCTTGTGAACAGCGCAATCTCCACCCTGGAGGACGGAAAAACGCTCTTTGCTGAAAATGATATCGAAAAGCTTAAAAACCTCGCAGAATCGATAGCTTTGGACAGAATGGAATAAAGTATCACAAAAAGCCAAATCGGTTTAGATTTGGCTTTTTCTCTAAAAATTTACCTTTACTTGCTTAAAAACGTCTGCGGCATTAGAACGGCCACCACTTCTCCACGTGCACAAAGAGCATCCCCGGCGAATACCTCTGCCTCCACCTTCCATTTCTTCGGGTGAATTTCCTCTACTCTCCCCACAGCTTTAAGCGGAATATTTTGAGGAGTCGGTTTTATAAAGTCGACGTGCAGGGAGGCAGTAACAAATCTGGGCGGCTCTGCGCCATCTCCAGGCTCATGGCCATTTTTACGGTGCAAGGCCAAGGCTGCCGAGCCCGTACCATGGCAATCAATCAACGAAGCCATCACACCTCCGTACACAAACCCAGGCAATGCCATGTGTTTTTCTTCCGGAGTGTAAATAGTCAAAGTCTCATCCCCTTGCCAGCCGGTCCGGAGTTGAAGGCCTTCCTGGTTTAGCCGTCCACATCCATAGCACCAGGCAAATTCATCAGGATAATCGTCCTGGATGGCAGCTGCTACTTTTTCTTCCATAACTCTCACAACCTCCCAAATTAGTAAGTCTAATCCTTTAATTGTTCAAGAATCGGAAAAAGCTCCTCTAAATGCTTGATTTCATATGCGGGAATCACTTCATTCCGTTCCTTGCCGTACCGGTTGATCCACACTGACTTGATTCCTGCCCGGTTGGCGCCAAGAATGTCCGTCATCAAGTTATCTCCCACCATCAGAACTTCTTCCGGTTTCAAGTTCATTAATGTAAGAGCATGTTCAAAAATGCCTGGATCCGGTTTTCCCTTCCCATAGTCACCCGATATGACAATCTGGTCAAAATAAGGAACCAGCTCGGATGTAATTTCCAGCTTGGTTTTTTGAAGATCGGGTGAACCATTGGTCAAAAGCAAAAGCTGATATTTTCCTTGCAAATCATCAAGTATTTCGAATGTTTCCTCATAAACAAACGGAGCTTTTCTCCGTTCCATTGGAAAAGTCTCTGCCAACTCGCGTGCAAATTGCTGCTCGTCCACTCCCATTTTCTTTAATCCAGCTCTCCACGCATCTTGCCGGTAGGCTGGAACAATCTCTTTCATCTTCCGGAACTCTTCATGATCATCAAGAAAATTTCCCCATAGCCCTTCAAATGGATTAATCCCAATCATCTGGGTAAAAGGGAATATATCATAAGATGAATACAGGGCTGCCGCTTCACTCCTTACGTGCTCCTCAAGCTTGGCAGCATCCACTCCATATCGCTCTTCTGCCAGTTTACAGGTAGTTTCAAAAGCGGTTTTCACACTTTTTTGATCCCATAGCAGCGTATCATCCAAGTCAAAAAATATTGCTTTAATCATTCTAATCCCCACTCCATTTTATGTTATTGCAAGTTTTTAATAGTTTACCATTTTTGAATTTTAAAAAATAGCGAAAACCTAAAATAGTCGCTGCCTATATGCCCATATAAACTAAAAACGTTTAAATTTGTTCTGGAATGGTAGAGTATTAAAGGAAGATTTTTATGCAATCAGCCGCAAAGGAGGAAATGTCATGCATTTAGATAGCTTTATCAATCAAAAGATCCAAATTCGCCTGAAAAATTTCCCAGAGTATCTTGTCGGCCCTGTGACGGGAATCTTCGACCCTGATGCCTGGTATCTTGTTAAATTGATAAAAACAGAGAGCATGGGCATCTGGGTTGAAAATCCATGCCATAAAAGGGTAAAAGTCCAGGAGGAAGACGGAACCCCCATCCCAGAGGAAAAACAGCAAGAAGAAGAATGCACAACAAATCTTCTTATCCGCTGGGATTATATAGGTTCTGTGATTACCTTTCCAAACGACACAACGCTTGGCCTCGATAAAAAAGCAAAATTAATTGGATTCCGCCTTTAACTTTTCGGCTCAAAGCGTGGCTTTGGGCCTTTTTGACGGCTGCTGATAGGTGTTATGATAAACCTATCCCACACTTGGAGGAATATGAATGGAAATCCGGAAGATGATTATTACACATGATATTGAAGCAAACCTTCTCGCAGAAATACAGGAACTGGTACCGCACTGGAACATAATCGCCCAGAGGAATCCTGATGCCTGGCTGGCCCACTTGAACAGTGCCGAAATCATTGTCGGCTGGAAAAAGGAAATCAGCGAAGCACTGAATTCCGATTCCCCGCTCCGGTGGGTACAATCCTGGAGTGCCGGCGTAAACAGCATGCCTTTAGCAAAGCTGGAAGAAATGGATGTTATTTTAACCAGCGCCAATGGAGTACATGCCTATCCTATATCAGAAACCATTTTTGCCTTGATGCTGGCCCTCACCAGAAATATACATGTGTATGTAAAAAACCAGCTGAACAGGAAATGGCATCATTCAGGGCTAAAATTGGAGCTTCATGGCAAGACCATCGGCATTATTGGAGTAGGGGCGATTGGGCTGGAAACGGCAAAAATTGCGAAAGCTTTTGGCATGGAAGTTATAGGCATCCGCCATTCCGGGAACCCTGAAAAAAATGTGGATGAGATGTACTTGCCGAAACAGCTGGATGAGGTGCTGCCTCGCTGTGACTATGTAGTGGTAACCCTCCCTCTGACCAGTGAGACCCGCGGCCTGTTTGGCAAGGAACAATTCGCTTTAATGAAAACCTCCTCCATGTTTATAAATATTGGCCGTGGAGCCATTGTTAAAGAGAATGAATTAATAGACGCGCTTTCAAATGGCGAGATTGCCGGTGCTGGCCTGGATGTTTTCGAAAAAGAACCATTAAGCGAGGACAGTCCTCTCTGGGATATGGATAATGTGATCATTACCCCGCATACCGCGGGATCAACGGAACATTATGCCAAACGGGTTCTCCAGGATATATTCATACCTAACTTAAAAGCATACCGTGCTGGAAACGTTCCTTCCATCAATTTGGTTGACTACAAAAAGGGATACTAGATTTCTTCTCAATCCTGCTTTCCAATATGAAGGAAAACAAGGAATCTGCCCGCAAAAAGAAAAGCAAGCGGCCCACTGGCCTGCTTGCCTTTCTTTGTATATACGAGCGTTCCTGTTCATTTAGGTAACCAAGTAGGGCTGGGCAATGGTCGGCAAAGTAATTTCCACCGTTGTGCCTTCATTTATCCTGCTGTTAATGTCCAGTTTTCCATTATGGCTTTCAATGATTTTAAAACAAGTCATTAGGCCTAATCCGGTTCCCTTTTCTTTTGTTGTATAAAAGGGTTCTCCAAGAGTCGGAATCCTTTCTTGCGGAATTCCTATTCCTTGGTCGATTATTTGGACCGAAATGGTCCCTTCATCCTTCCTTCCCACCCTGACATCAATATTTCCTCCCTCTGGCATCGCTTCGATGGCATTTTTCAGCAAATTGAGGATTACTTGTTTAAACTGATTCGCTTCACAGCTAACCAATGGCAAGTCCCTGTCAAATTCTACAAAAATCTGGACGTTGTTTAAAATAGACTGGGTATTGATGAGGGTGACCACATCTTTTATCAAAACTTTAATATCATGTTCCATGAAGACGGCGGCACTTGGCTTGGCCAATATAAGGAACTCCCCGACAATTTCATTGATTCTCTCCAGTTCCGCCAGGACAATGTCATAGTATTCTTCCTTAAGGCTGTTTGACTTGAATAACTGGATAAAGCCTTTAATGGAAGTAAGCGGGTTTCGGATTTCATGGGCTATGCCTGCAGCCATCTGTCCAAGGAGAGCCAGCTTTTCCGACTTTTGAAGCAGGCGCTCCGTTTCCTGTTTTCTCTCGGTTATATCTTTTCCAATAGTCAGGATTGCTTCTTTGCCGCCCAATATTATAGCCAGGGATGAAGCCTCAAAAAAGAATTTTGAGCCATCCAGCCGTTTAAGCCTATGCTCGATACTGGTCAGCGGACCGCGCAGCTTGATGGCCTGGTCGATCCTCGCCCGCATCCTTCCTTCATATTCACTATCAGCGTATTGGAATATAGACTTTCCAATCAACTCTTCCTTGCTGGCAGAACCAATCATCGCAACCGTGGCTTTGTTTACAAAGACAATTTGGTAATCACGGTGGATAATGACAGATTCAGGCAGGGAGTCTATCAAGGTCTTATAGCTTTCTTCGCTGGCCCTCGCTTTTTTCTCCAGACTCCGCATTCGGTCATATTGCCAGCCAACAAGCCAGGCAATCAAGGTGAAGATAATAAAATCGATTGTAAAAAAAGGTTCCTGATGGAAAAACCATTGATGCGCAGTGAACAAAATCGAAATCAAAACCAAGGTAATCTGTCCCGTTTTAACCATTTCATTGCCCTCATAACTTGATATTTTCCTATATCATAGCATTAAACGGTTCAAACAGATATCGAAAATTCAGGAAAAAAATCTCAATTTTTCTTGAAAAGATCCATGACATTCTTGCCATCATTCTTTTTAAACAGCTGGATATCCGACAGTGCCTGCTGAAGGTTTGCCCTTGTTACTTGCTTGCTGAAATCCAGTCCCAGGCTCACTACAGTTTGGGCAATCTCTGGACGGATTCCTGTTACAATTGTTTGGACACCTAAAAGCTTCAAGGCATCCATCACTTTGAAAATCTGGTCGGCAACCATGGTATCTACCATAACGACTCCGGAAAGGTCAAGAATCAGGTTGGATAGCTTCAATCGTTCTGCTTCCTTCAAGGTTTCCTCCATCAGCAAATGCGCCCTCTCTGTATCCACATCACCAACAAGCKGCAGGATGGCCACCCCTTTTGACAAAGGGACGACTGGGACAGATAGTTCGAGGAAAGCACTCTTCGCGCTGTCAAGGGTCTTTTTATAGAAAGAAACAAAGGTTAAGCTAAAACAGTAAACTGCATGATCGATTAGCGGGTCAATCACCCTCGACACGGCAAATGCGGTCTTAATCGATGCGTTTTGGGACAGCATTTCTTCCTCGAGAACATCATGGAGGAATTTCCTGTAATTACTTGTGTCTTTCAATGCTTCATCCAGCGAAAATCCGTTATTATAGGTGAATTCTGCTGTTTCTATAGCCCATTTTTCTATATCGTCATAAGCTTTCTCTTTATCTACACCATCGTTCTTAAGCGCTTCAGCAAACATATGGATAAATTCAGCGCGGATTCCGATGATATCTGATTCCTGCATGGCTGATATCTGTTTCAATTGTTCGGGAGAGGCCTGTTCCATGCTCTGCAAATGGACTTTTTTTGCTATTTCGGTTTTCCGTTCGGAAATTTTTTCACCTAAATGTATTAGTTCCTTGTTCATATGATCCTCCGAGACATGTGTGTTTTAAAAAATATGATTGTTGAATGAAAAACAACCAACATCAATTGGTTGCATTGTTTGCATAAAGAAACATTTAATTATACCCGTTTTCATATCCCTTAAACCTCCTTTCCTTCTTTTATGACAGTAAAAAAAGCGTGCTACCGGAGCACGCTTTTTTCTTTTCTATTGTTCCTGCTTATGGTTATA
Source organism: Bacillus sp. FJAT-27251 (assembly GCF_001273925.1). GTDB lineage: Bacteria > Bacillota > Bacilli > Bacillales > Cytobacillaceae > Mesobacillus_B. Next base: position 4,385,871 of record NZ_LIGG01000001.1, read on the forward strand.
AATTTCAATTGCGGCAATTTCCTCTTTTCCACAATGCTCACACTTCAACGGTTCTCCCGTAAAGCCCATACAGGATTTGCAATAATGTTTTGTCATGACTGAATTCTCCTCTCAACAAAAATAAAAAAACAGAATTTTCTAAATTATATATGCTATCAAGCATTCAATTTCCTGCTAAATGTCTGAAATATTTTTCTTTTTTCATACAAATGTCCATTGCAATTCCGTTTTTTTCTGGCAGATAACTCTGTTGCTGTTTAATTCCCATATTTTTTTCATCCTAAACTCCTCCGCCTGGCCCTTTAATTCCGCCCCCTTGTCACGGCCATTTACCTGCATATCCTATACAAAAAGCAGAAAATTCATTATAATTCATTTAACAAGGGGTCAGGCACCCTTTATTGCTTTAGTGAACAAACGAGGGGGCATCGGCATCTTATGCGAGTCAAAGGAATCGATAGGAATACACTGCTTGTTATTGGAATTATTTTTGTGGCGTTTAATTTAAGGCCGGCCATTACGTCTGTAGGGCCTCTCATTGGTTTTATCCGGGATGACCTGGAGATATCGAATGGCATGGCTGGACTCCTTACGACGGTTCCACTTCTCGCCTTTGCTTTTATATCGCCATTCGCGCCTAAAATCGCACAGAAATTCGGTAATGAGCTAAGTGTATTAATAGGGCTGGTCCTATTGGGAGCAGGAATAATCATTCGGTCCACAGGTATTTTATATTTATTGTATTCCGGCACCATTCTCATTGGACTGGGAATTGCCCTTTGCAATGTTTTGCTTCCCGGGATTGTAAAACAAAACTTTCCGGGCAGACTTGGGTTCATGACAGGAATTTACACCTTTTCCATGGGTGTTTGGGCTGGGCTGGCCCCAGGGCTTAGCGTTCCTCTTGCCCATCATTTAAATTTAGGCTGGAAGCTGTCCCTCGGGTTATGGCTGTTCCTCATTTTTATCGCCTTGTTTTTTTGGAGCCCGCAAGTAAGGGGAAAAACAAGGCCAAGTGTACAATATGGAACAAAACAATCCCCTGCTTCCATCTGGTCTTCACCAATCGCCTGGCAGGTGACCATCTTTATKGGCATGCAATCAATGGTGTATTTTAGCATGACTGCCTGGCTTCCAGAGATACTGACCAGCAAGGGAATTGGTATTGCGATGGCAGGCTGGATGGTTACCCTAATGCAGTTCTCCGGGCTTCCTGCCAATTTTTATATCCCTGTCTTAGCCGACCGCCTCGAGAATCAAAAAGGCATCGCCCTGGGAATTGGACTGTTTTCTCTTGCTGGGCTAACTGGCCTCCTATTGGGTAAAAATACCCTGATCCTTGTGTTTAGCATCATTTTAATTGGTATTTCGCTTGGTGCAGCCATTAGCCATGCCTTAACCTTGATCGGGCTTCGAGCCGCAAATGCCGAACAAGCATCAAGCTTGTCCGGGATGGCCCAGTCCGTTGGGTATCTGGTTGCAGGAATCGGTCCAATTTTAATCGGGATTCTCTTTGACTCCCTTCATGCATGGACTGTTCCGTTAATGATGCTTATAGGGGTTACCGTACTTTTCACATTAGCTGGAATCGCAGCCGGTCGTAACCAGTATGTTTTTGATGCTGTAAACAGTCAAAAACAGGCGCCACTTCTTTAAGGAATTATTTGTGATATACAAAATAGAACAGCCCGGGAAAACCCCAGGCTGTTCGTTTGGACAAGCTATTAAACAAACACTTTGTTATAGCTGAATGTTGATTTCACTCAAATTCAAAAAATAAAGGGAGAAAGTCCGGTTAATTTGGGAAATATCCATATTTCCCTTAAAATAAGAGGAGTTTTTCCGGTTAAAGGGATCAGAATCATGAATTTTGCCTTCATTTGAGAAGATAAGGGAAATTTCTCCCCTTATTTCTGTTTCTGAAGGTGCCTCTGCGTACAATAACCGGAAATTCTCCCCTTAATAATTTTCATGCCTTTATGGGAATCAACAATGAATAATAACAAAGCATACACAAAAAGGCTATTTTATCTTCTATAGACACTTCTMGATCTTGCTGCATCAAATAATAAGGCTAACGCAGTTATTATATGCATAATCATTCCGACAACAGGAATCCAGCCGATAACAGAGGTTACAATTCCTAAAATACTTCCATATTTGTTCTGCATCTCCTTAAAAGAAAAGAACAGCGTGACAATATGAAGGACCAGCATAATAAACAATGGCGTCCAGCCATTGCTGATAATAAAAGCCCCTCCGAGAAAAGGAATTCCCAAGAGAGCTTCAAAAACTCCGGTAAACCATTTTAATGTGGTAGCCGTACTCATTCCTTCCACCTCCATTACATCATTAACTTCATTGTACTATGGAACAGCCAATAAGCGCTTGGATGTGGCATAAATTTTTTATTTTTATTAGCCAAACAATTGTTATTTCCCTTTAAATAAGGATATAATTGATAGTACTAAACATCGAATGATTATGTAACATGCTCATGTTTAGGCATAAAGCCATAACAATGTTCCACCGGATATAAAATCAAAAAAATGCGGAAGGTGATAAAATTATGACAGAAAATCAGGATAAAAACAATTTATCTGTAGATTCAACTGTATCTTTAAAAGGAATTGTAAAAGCCATATTTAAAGATACGATTCACGTCCAAATTGGCGGCAAAATTATCACTTTACCGATATCGGGGACGGATTCCAAGAATTTATCCCTGTAAGCTGCCAATTAATACAAAGAAAAAACATCCTCTGGTGTCCACGACATTCCCGGAGGATGTTTTTTTGGTACAAAAAAAGCCAGCATCCAAGCTGACCCTTTTATGACCCGTACGGGATTCGAACCCGTGTTACCGCCGTGAAAGGGCGGTGTCTTAACCGCTTGACCAACGGGCCGGTCTAACCCGACATATGAATGGTGGGCCTAAATGGACTCGAACCATCGACCTCACGCTTATCAGGCGTGCGCTCTAACCAGCTGAGCTATAGGCCCGCATTGTCCAGTTTCGTCAATGGAGCGGGTGATGGGAATCGAACCCACTACATCAGCTTGGAAGGCTGAGGTTTTACCAGTAAACTACACCCGCATGACAACTTTTATATAATATAAAATATTAGAAGGATCGTCAATACTTTTTTTCGTATCATTTAATAGCTGAAATCAAAAAAAGATCTGAATCCAGCTTGGATCCAGATTAAAACGTGATTATTATGCAAGTACAGTACTTCCCATCAGATAACGATTGACTTCCCGGGCAGCTTCCCGGCCTTCATTGATGGCCCATACGATTAAGCTTTGGCCCCTCCTCGCATCTCCAGCTGTAAATACACCTTCCACATTGGTTTTAAACTCACCATAGTCAGCTTTTACTTTGTTTTGCACTGTCTCTACACCAAATTGCCTTAATAATGACAGTTCTGTTCCTTCAAACCCGATCGCTATAAAGACATGATGCGCAGGCCATATTTTTTCGCTCCCGGGTATTTCTTTAAAATAGAAACTTCCGTTTTCATCTTTTAGCTTTTCCATTTGGATAGTGTGAAGTTCCTTCACCTCGCCATTATCACCCTTGACCAATTTCTTAGTCTGGATGGAATATTGGCGCGGATCTGCACCAGTCTTGGCTTGGGCTTCTTCGTAGGCATAATCCAATGTGAAAATATTTGGATAAGCCGGCCACATATTATCGGCGGTCCGCTGTTCGGGAGCCTGGGGATGTTTCCCAAATTGAACGACGCTTCGGCAATTTTGGCGCAACGCCGTAGCAACACAGTCCGCCCCCGTGTCTCCTCCTCCGATTACAATGACATCCTTTCCGGCTGTATTGATAAAATTTCCATCCTCAAAGTTGGAATCCAGCAAGCTTTTAGTTGATTGCGCCAAATAATCCATAGCAAAATGCACACCCGCTGCTTCACGGCCTTCAATATGGAGGTCACGCTGTTTTTGCGCTCCGGTACACAGGATGACAGCGTCATGCCTATTGCGGAGTTCTTCAACGGAAATATCCTTTCCAACCTCTGTATTCGTAACGAATGCAATTCCTTCCTCGGTTAAAAGGTTGATCCTGCGTTCCACGATTTCCTTTTCCAATTTCATATTTGGAATCCCGTACATTAACAACCCGCCAGGACGGTCGGCGCGTTCATAGACAGTCACTGAGTGTCCAGCCTGGTTTAGCTGATCGGCACTGGCCAATCCAGCAGGACCAGAACCAATTATAGCGACTTTTTTTCCAGTCCGCCTCCCAGGAATACGTGGAGTGATCCAACCATTTTCAAATCCTTTATCAATAATCGTTCGCTCTATGTTTTTAATGGCGACAGAAGGATCGGCAATTGCCAGCGTGCAGGAGCCCTCACATGGAGCAGGACAAACCCTGCCGGTAAATTCCGGGAAATTGTTTGTCATAAGTAGACGCTCCAATGCCTCTTTCCACCTTCCGCGATACACCAGGTCATTCCATTCTGGAATGAGATTGTGGATTGGGCAGCCAGTTGTTGTCCCTTTCAGCTCCATCCCCATATTGCAGAAAGGAGTCCCACAGTCCATGCAGCGAGCTCCCTGCCTGCTCAGCTCTTCATCAGAGAAGGAGGCAGAATACTCCTTCCAGTCCCTGATTCGAAGTTGGGGGTTTCGTTCTATCGGCTTTTCTCGATTGTACTCCATAAATCCAGTTGTTTTTCCCATTTCCGTCTCCTTCCTACGATACTATGGCACCAGGCTGTAAAGATGCCTTTTTCTCGTGACCGGCATTCGTCTGGAATGCTTTCAATGCGGCTTCCTCATCAGTAAGTCCGTTTGCTTTCTGTTCCTCAATTTTATCAATCATATGTTTATAGTCATTAGGAATGACCTTTATGAATCTCCCAACGACTTCTTCCCAATTTTCGAGAATATAGTTTGCTTTGGAGCTCCCAGTGTTATTGAAGTGATTCTGAACCAACGTTTTAACCTGGTTGATTTCCCCTTGGTCCGTTAGCGATTCAAAGGACACCATTTTGCTGTTGGCCAGTGCAGAGAATTCCTCTTCATTGTCTGCCAGTACATATGCAATGCCCCCGGACATGCCAGCGCCAAAATTCTTGCCAGTGTCTCCAAGTATGACGACACGCCCGCCGGTCATATATTCACAGCCATGGTCACCAATCCCTTCAACCACTATGCTGGCCCCGCTGTTGCGAACCGCAAACCTTTCCCCTGCCCTTCCGCTGACATACGCTTCCCCGCTAGTTGCTCCATAAAAAGCAACATTTCCTGCAATTACGCTGCCACAGGTAAATAATTTGTCAGGCTCATGGGCTTTAACAATGATTTTGCCGCCTGAAAGTCCTTTTCCAATGTAATCATTGGCATCGCCAGTTAAAAACATGGTCATTCCCTTGGGAATAAAGGCGCCGAAACTCTGGCCTGCCGAACCGGTGAATCTCAATGTAACGGTATTCTCCCGAAGTCCCGCTTCACCGAACAGCCTGGTAATCTCACTTCCAACAATGGTCCCGGCTACCCGGTTCACATTCCTGATCGAAAAGGAAATATCCACTGGCGTTTGGAATTCCAAGGCAGGCTTGACCGCAGGCAAAATCTGCTGAATATCAAGTGATTCGCCGATTTTATGGTTTTGAGGCGTACGGAACGTCCGATATCCTTTAGGCTGGAATAAAAGAGCCGTTAAATCCAGATCTTTCGCTTTCCAATGGGCTTTGGCGCGTTCACCCATTTTCAGGACGTCTGTACGCCCAACCATCTCTTCTACCGTCCTGAAGCCTAGTTCGGCCATCAGTTCCCGTACTTCTTCGGCCACAAACTTCATGTAGTTCACGATGTGGTCCGCTTCACCCGTAAACTTTTCACGCAAGGCAGGATTCTGGGTGGCAACCCCAACCGGGCACGTATCCAGATGGCACGCCCTCATCATCACGCAGCCAAGAACGATAAGCGGCGCCGTTGCAAAGCCAAATTCTTCGGCACCTAAAAGGGCTGCCATAACCACATCTTTTCCAGTCATCAGTTTTCCGTCTGTCTCCAGAACAACACGTTCACGCAAGCCATTCAGCATCAAGGTTTGGTGTGCTTCTGCCAGGCCAAGCTCCCAAGGAACCCCGGTATGTTTAATGCTCGTTTTAGGCGACGCTCCTGTTCCGCCGTCATATCCGCTTATCACGATTACATCCGCAGCCCCCTTGGCCACACCGGCAGCGATCGTTCCAACACCAGCCTTGGCTACCAGCTTCACGCTAATCCTTGCGTCGCTATTGGCATTTTTCAAATCATGGATAAGCTGGGCCAAATCCTCAATCGAATAGATATCATGGTGCGGCGGAGGAGAGATCAGCCCGACACCCGGGGTAGAGCCGCGAACATTGGCAACCCATGGATATACTTTGTTTCCGGGAAGCTGTCCGCCTTCCCCCGGCTTAGCTCCCTGGGCCATTTTGATCTGCAGTTCATCAGCGTTTACCAAATACTGACTTGTCACGCCGAAACGGCCAGAGGCAATTTGCTTGATAGCGCTTCTTCGGCTGTCCCCATTTTCATCAACAATAAATCGGGCCGGGTCTTCGCCTCCCTCCCCGCTATTGCTTCTGCCTCCCAGTCGGTTCATGGCAACAGCAAGGGTCTCATGCGCTTCCTTACTTAACGAACCAAAGGACATAGCCCCTGTTTTAAACCGTTTGACAATCGAATCTACCGGCTCCACTTCCTCGATAGGGATCGATTTGTTCACCGGATCGAAACTGAACAGATTGCGCAGGAAGGTGATGCGCTCTTCGTCCGCTGCTTTTGAGAACTGCTTGAATAAACCGTAATCCCCTTTTCTCGTTGCCCATTGAAGAGTATGAATGGTTTTCGGGTTGAACGCATGATGCTCCCCGGAATTCCTCCATTGAAAATCACTTCCAGACTCAAGGGCATTGTCAGCGGATGGTCCAAAGGCTTGCCGGTGAGAGAGCAATGCCTCTCTTGCGATTGTTTCCAGACCGATACCGCCAAGCTTTGAAGAAGTTCCGCTGAAATAGGATTCCATGACATTCGGACTTATTCCAACCGCTTCGAATATTTGCGCTCCCCGATAGCTTTGGATAGTCGAGATCCCCATTTTGGACATAACTTTTACAACGCCTTCGGTTGCAGCCTTAATGTACTTCGCAACTGTTTCTTCATACGTAAAGGGTACTTTTCCTTCCGCCACCGCTTCGCGATATGTAGCAAAGGTCAGGTATGGATTGACAGCGTCTGCCCCATAGCCAATCAAAGCAGCAAAATGGTGAACTTCCCTTGCCTCTCCGGATTCGACTATGATGCTGGCTTTGGTACGAAGTCCTTTCCTGACAAGATGCTGGTGGAGGGCACTAACAGCCAACAATACAGGTACCGCCGCTTCTTCTTCATTCATATCCCTGTCTGACAAGATAAGCAGAGTCGCCCCATCTGCCATAGCTGATTCAGCCTCTTGGAATATCCGTTCCAACTCGATTTCCAAATCTTCTGTAAATAAGGTGTGGATGAGCTTGCTTTTAAATCCATCAAGAAGGTTAGCTTTTAATAGCTCCAATTGACTGTTGGTGATAATCGGTGAATCAACCTGGATTCGCCGGCAGTTCTTTTCCCCGGGATGAAGCAGGTTTCCTTCTGCACCAAGATAGGAAACAGTAGAGGTAACAAGCTGTTCCCGAATGGCATCAATGGGAGGATTGGTAACCTGGGCAAAATGCTGTTTAAAATAGTTGAACAGGGATTGGGGCCGGTCCGATAAAACCGCCAGGGGGCTGTCATTCCCCATGGAGCCAAGCGGATCCTTGCCTTCTGTGACAAAGGGGATTAAGTATTTATTGATATCTTCATACGTATAGCCAAAGGCTTTTTGGCGGACGATGAGGCCTTTGAAATCCTCTTCTTCAAAACTCACTTTCAAATCCTTCAGCCTGACCAGCTGTTCGTACAGCCATTTTTGGTATGGTTTCTCTGCGGCCAATTCCGCCTTGATTTCTTCATCGGAAATGATGCGTCCTTGTTCCAGGTCGACCAGCAGCATTTTACCCGGACTAAGGCGCTCTTTATATAAAACCATCTCTGGCGCTACGTCTATTACCCCTACTTCTGATGAAAAAATAATGTAATCATCTTTTGTCACATAATAGCGTGCTGGACGCAGCCCGTTCCTGTCGAGGATCGCACCAATCTGCTTTCCATCCGTAAAGGAAATAGCTGTAGGGCCATCCCAGGGCTCCATCAAGGTACTGTGGTATTCGTAGAACGCCCTTTTGTCCTTGGGGAGATAAGGATTGTCTGACCATGGCTCAGGAACCAGCATCATCGCAGCATGGGCAGGTTTTCGGCCAGCCAGGACAAAAAATTCAAACGCATTATCCATTATGGACGAATCGCTTCCGTCCGTATTTAAAACAGGAAGCACTTTCTGAAGGTCGTCCCCAAATGCTTCAGAAACAAACTGCTGCTCCCGGGCATTCATCCAGTTGATATTTCCCCTCAGTGTATTGATTTCTCCGTTATGGATAATGTAGCGGTTTGGATGCGCCCTTTCCCAGCTTGGAAAGGTGTTGGTACTGAACCGCGAATGCACCAAGGAAAATGCAGATATAAAATTCTGGTCCTGGAGATCCGGATAAAAGGAATCCACCTGTTCCGGGGTCAACAGTCCTTTATAAACGATTGTCCTGCTGGACAGACTGGCAAAATAAAAAGCCTTTTGATGCTGTCCCGCCCAAAGCTCAGACTGTTTTCTAATGACGTATAATTTCCTTTCGAAGGAAAGTTCGTCGGGAACTTCAGCGCTTGCACCGATAAATACCTGACGGATGACAGGAACGGTCTTTTTAGCCGTCTCCCCAAGGCTCCGGTCATCAACAGGCACCGTTCGCCAGCCTAGAAGCACTTGACCTTCTTTTTCTATGAGAGTCTCGATATATAATTCAATTTCTTTTCGCTCAATCTCGTTATCTGAAATAAACAGCATTCCTATTCCATACCGGCCCTTTTCAGGAAGATTGATTTCCGGATGTTCCTTTCTGAAAAAACTATCGGGAATCTGAACCATCATGCCTGCTCCATCCCCTGTGAGCGGGTCACTTCCTTGTCCGCCGCGATGGTCCAGCTGGCAGAGCATTCGAAGCCCTTTTTTCACAATTTCATGTGTGGCCTTCCCTTTAATATGAGCGTACAGGCCAATCCCGCAAGCATCATGCTCAAATTCAGGACGGTAGAGACCTTGCGCTTCCGGTATTTGATTAAAGGTCATTGTTATCTCCCCCGCATCTTTCTTAATACTTTTCCTCTGCTCATATTTTAAGTTTTTCTATTTATACAAAACAATATATAATTTACATACAATCAATCTGTAAATGATATGAATGAATGGGGTGACAAGAATGGAGCTTAGACAGTTGCAATATTTTATGGAAGTAGCGGAGCGAGAGCATATGACAGAAGCAGCTCACCACTTGCATGTCGCGCAATCTGCCGTCAGCCTCCAGATTGCCAAGCTGGAGGCTGAATTGGGAGTAGCGCTTTTCGAACGGGTAGGAAGGAATGTAAAGCTGACCCAAATAGGAAAAGTTTTTCTGATTCATACAAAAAAAGCACTGAGGACACTTGATTATGCAAAAGAAAAGGTTGATGAATACCTCAACCCAGAAGCCGGCACCATCAAGGTGGGCTACCCGACAAGCCTTGCTGGGCACTTCCTGCCGACAATCATCTCGGCATTCAGGGAAAAACACACCAACATCACTTTTCATTTACGCCAAGGCTCTTATGCCGACCTGATCGAGGCGGTAAAAAATGGGGATCTGGACTTGGCCTTCCTTGGACCGGTCCCAACCAGAGACCCTGAGATAGAGGGACATATCCTTTTCACGGAGCGATTTTCGGCTCTTTTGCCGAAAAACCATAAATATGCAGACAGGAATCGTTTGTCCCTGACGGACTTGAGGGAAGACGACTTCGTGCTGTTCCCCCGGGGATACATCCTGCAGCAAATCGTAGTGGAAGCCTGCAAGCAGGCAGGTTTCCGCCCAAACATCGCCTCTGAAGGTGAGGACATGGACGCTTTGAAAGGACTTGTTTCCGCAGGCATTGGAATCACTCTCCTTCCAGACAGCACGCTATTCGATTCCATTCCCAGGTTAACGGTGAAAATTCCAATTGAAGAGCCGGATGTCAAGCGTACAGTGGGCATTATCGTTCCCCAAAACCGGGAGGTCGCACCCTCTGAAAAAATATTTTTCACATTTGCCAAGGACTTCTTTAGTGTTCTTGAACAGTATAAATAGGAATGTCAGCAGCAAAATTCCTTTCTTGGCATACTGATAGATTATTCTTCGCACAGGAGGGTAAATTTACAATAGATCAGTAAAATGAGAAAGGGTGGTAGAAGTGAAAAATCTGCGGTTATCTCCCCTGCTGGCAGCCGCTTTTCTATTTCTTTCAGGCTGCAATTCAAGTGAAGAGCAAATTGTTAAGGAAGAGGATGTTACGAATCCTTCAAGAGAAGAGCAAAGAGCGGAAACAGAAGCTCCTCCTGAAGAAGATATCCAAATTACCGAAACGGCCGGTTTGGGCGATACCCGAGAGGTTTTCAACAAGGAATACGGAGAGCCGGAGGGTGATGAAGAAATCGCCAATTATCTCGACGACTTCATGGTTGTCACATTTGAAAACCACAGGGCAGTAAATATTGAGCTGCATTTTGGTTCCAATCCGGAAGGGCCTCAGACTGAGGGAGAAATCCTTGCCTACATTGAAGAGCGGATACCAACAGATGCAGAAGAAATAGACAGGACGACAAACGACCAAAATAGCCAGCAGGAAATCATTCAATATAAAAGTGAAACACTCAAAAATACTGTTAGCGACGAAAGCTTCGCACAGGAAGAACCGGGAGCTTTCACTGTGATCATTGAAAAAGGACAGGATACTGCTCCTTTTGCCACAATCACTCTCGGTAAGGGACAGAACATCTAACTTAGGAAAGGGAGGTAACCTTTATATAACGGTTCCTCCCTTAAATCTTTTATGAAGTAAAGTCAAAATAATTTCTTTTCAGCAGCCGCGGCCTTTCCATCAGTTCCTTGTAGGAAATCGACTTGGGCAGCTCTTTAGTATCAATCAAAAACAGCTGGTCTTCAATCGCTTTTGTCACTTCATCTGTTTGATAAGCCATATGGCAGCCTTTGCATACTATCCCGGGTGTTGAGGTAATCTCGATGGCTCTTGTGCCATCGGGCAGCTCCCAATAGACATCCCCTTGTTCCTCGATTGCTTCGTAGCCGCACCAGTCACATTTCAGTGCCATAACCAATCCCCCTATTCATCAAGCTTTCGTTTCTCCTTGGCCATCCTTCTGGTTTGCCGACGCCTTTTTTTGTTCCGCTTGATATTTTTTCTCCTTTAATAAATCCCGTTTGTCACGTTTATCCTTCAGGCTCGAATGACTCGGGTCGGAGACATATTTTTGGCGCCGGTCCAGCCTCTGCAAATCTTCCGGAATGAGATTGAACTTGCTGTCATTCATGACTGCAGCGATGCCTGCGTTCGATTTTTTCTTTTCATAATCGGGGTAGACCTGCTTGAAATAATCCTCAGCCCGGCCGGCCTGATAGTTTTCAGGTTCCGGATAAGAAGTGATGACGCCTTCAAAATTGCGGAGAACCACTTTTTCCGGGCTCTGTGAGATCAGGTAATTGGGCTGAAGGGCAATTTTCCCTCCCCCGCCAGGTGCATCAACGACGAAGGTCGGAACAGCATAACCGCTTGTATGGCCCCTAAGCCCTTCAATGATTTCCAGCCCTTTGGAAACTGGGGCCCGAAAATGGCCAATTCCCTCCGACAAATCACATTGATAAATATAATAAGGCCGGACCCGGATTTTGACGAGATCATGCATCAGTTTTTTCATGATCGGCACACTGTCGTTAATGCCAGCGAGAATGACGGACTGGTTCCCCACCGGCACTCCTGCATTCGCCAGCATTTCACAGGCTTTTTTTGATTCTTCGGTGATTTCAATGGAAGTATTAAAATGGGTATTCAGCCAGACAGGATGATACTTTTTCAGGATGCTGCAAAGATTTTCAGTTATCCTTTGCGGAAAAACAACCGGTGCTCTTGTGCCAATCCGGATGATTTCAACATGGTCGATCTCCCTGAGCTTCTTTAGAATATATTCCAGGATGGTATCATTGATCAATAGACCATCACCGCCAGAAATAAGCACATCCCTGACTTCCTCCGTGCTGCGGATATAATTTATCGCGGCATCCAGCTGCTTTTTCGGGACTCCCATGCCAATCTGCCCGGAAAATCTCCTCCTGGTGCAATATCGGCAATACATGGAACACTGATTGGTCACCAGGAACAAAACACGGTCGGGATAACGGTGGGTCAGCCCTGGAACTGGGGAGTCCTCATCCTCATGGAGGGGATCTTCCAGGTCATATTTTGTTTTATGAATTTCTTTTCCGATTGGCACGGACTGCATCCGTATCGGACATCTTGGGTCATCCGGATTCATGAGCGATGCATAATAAGGTGTGATATTAAGCGGAATGGTTTTTGTGGAAATCCGGACGCCCTCTTCCTCATCCGGTGTGAGGTTAATGACCTTTTTCAGGTCATCCAGTGTCCTGATGGTGTTTGTCAGCTGCCAGAGCCAGTCATTCCACTGCTCTTCGGTAACATTCTTCCATAATTCAATCTCCTTCCAATGGCGGTCTGGTTTATATAAAAACGGTTTCATGCAAGTACCCCCTAAGAACCTTTTACATTCTAAATATGCAAGTTGCGTGCCAATTGTGTAACCGGGGGATCGCATCTCCACAGCGCTTATCAGCTCCCTTTTTCGGAGTCATGAAGTGTCCAAGGCAAACAGCCTGCCGGAAATCCGGCAGGCTGTTTATTGTTTCCGTAATTTATACTGCAATGTTTGCCGGGGAATCCCAAGAATGCTGGCTGCCTTTTGTATATTTCCTTGCGACTCTGACATGGCAGCTTTAATTAATTGTCCTTCGTACTCCCTTAGCTTATCCTTTAAACTTAGGCTGGACTGGCTGCACTCTTTTCGGGAATGACCCTTTGTGATCATAGCCGGAAAATCCTCCGCGGAAAGCATGCTCTCCTCGCACACATTCATCATGTATTCGATGGCATGCTTGAGCTCGCGGACGTTGCCTGGCCAGCTGTGGGCCGACAGAATTTCTGCTGCAGTGGTTTCGATCCCTGCAATCTCTTTCCCCAGCAAGGTATTAAATTGGTCGATGAAAGTTTCCGCCAGAAAAAGCACATCTTCCTTGCGCTCCCTCAAAGGCATCAATTCGAAGGTAAGGACATTGAGCCGGTAGAAAAGATCCTCGCGAAGCTGCCTTTTCTCCAGCGCTGTCACCGGGTGGACATTCATCGCCGAAATGACCCGAACATCGACATTGATCACATTTACGCTGCCAACCCTCCTGACTGCCCCATCTTCAAGAACCCTTAACAGCTTTGCCTGCAATTCAATTGGCATGGCATGAAGTTCATCCAAAAACAATGTTCCTCCATCAGCCAGCTCAAACAGTCCCGGCCGGTCCACTGCGCCGGTATAGCTGCCTTTTGAGGTTCCAAACAGAATGCTTTCAAGGAGACTTTCCGGAATGGCTGCACAATTTTGGGCAATCAGCGGGCCGTTTCGCTTGGAAGCTTGATGGATGGCATGGACGAACAGTTCCTTTCCTGTACCGCTTTCACCAAATACAAAAATGGGCGAATGCGATTTTGAAAGCTTTTCAGCTCGTACTTTTAATTGTGCGAACTCGGGATTTTTCGTCAGAAGGTCGGAAAATGTGTATTTGGCCGATTGCCGGACCCTTTTTGAAGCATTTGGCTTGATGCTTCCCTGGATATCAACCAGCCTCTCGGCAAGCTCTTTAAGCCTTGAATAATCCTTGGCTATCTCCACAGCGCCGGCCACTTTTCCATTCACAACAATTGGAAGGGTGGTGTTAACCGTTTCAATCCTTTTTCCATGCAGATTCAAAAATGACTGGGTTTTATTATAAAGAGGTTTTTCTGTTTTCATTACATGAAGAAGGGTGCTCGTTTTTTCATTAAGAGAAGGATAGATATCCAATAAATGCTTGCCTATTACTTCTTCTATTTCAAGTCCGTCATGCTTTGCTGCCACTCCATTGTAATAAATGGTGTTTCCCTGGGTATTCACAGCATGAATCGCTTCATCAATACTTCCAAGAATGGCGCCCATAAATTCTTCCGTCATGTTGGCAATCATATTCATCTTATCACCTTCCCTTATTATGTATATGAGAACGCCGAAAAACCATCACCATATTGCCGAAAATTCGGCACTCCCTTTCTCTCCATAATTAAAAGCACCTTCCTGCATCCAGAAAGGTGCCTCTTGTTATTCCTCTGTCTGTTCTGCCAAATTCCTGCTCCATATATTCATATCTTCCATCTTATCGAATATCAGACAGTTATTGGCAAGCCTGCCACGGTACGAGTAGCCTAATTGATGCAAGGCAGCATTCATTCCAAATGAAAGCGCACGGGCCAATGAATACGAACAGAATATGCCGATGCCCTTCAGCTCTTTTTCCAGCTGAAGCAGAAGCAGCTTCATTAACCCATATTGCCGGTGTTCCTTCAAGGTAGCACAGTCAGTCAATTCGGCATTTTGATAAAAAGAATTTATTTCAGCCGAAGCGGCACTCACAATCTCGCCCTTATAGCCAAACCCAAAGTAAATGGTGCCTTCCTGGATTGTTTTTTTGATATATTCAGGGTCACTCATAGGGGTAGGATAGATGGAAAAGACCTTATCATAGAGGGCTGCCAGTTGGACAGAGTCCTGGGTGCCAAGCTTTTTTAATTGGTATTCAACCGGCGGGATGGACGCTTGCACATTCCTTTTAAGGATGGCTACCTTGTCGATAATATCGTCCTCTTCCACCCAGCTGCTTGATATCTTGCGTCCAGGAGTGAGAAACCTGGAGAAAAACAGGCAGTCCGAACCCAGGAAATAGCCTTCAATTTCGCCTTCAAGAAGGAAGCCGTGTTCCAAATAGGTACTTGCATGCTCCCTGCGGACTTTAAAAATCAGTTTTTCGGCTTTATGCTGCCCGGCTAGCCGTAGACCAAACTCGATCACACTTTGAATGTTGCCGCGATAATCATCTATCCTGACCCTGGAGTTAAAAGGATCAATAAAAGCGGTAAGGATACAATGTTCGTCCTTGATTATCTCCATCATGCGGTTCCGCACCATTCAAGGATGGCAAGCGCAATTACCTCTGCTGCTTCGTATACATCCTTTAAATTAATATATTCATTGGAATCATGAGCCATTTTTGTGACTCCAGGACCGAAGACGACTACAGGCACACCTCCGATTTTATTCAGAATCCCTCCATCAGTGGCCCAGGGAGAAGCTTCAATGACAGGACTGCTCCCCTTGATTTTTTCAAAGGCTTTTCCCAGAACTCCCACAAGATCGTGGTCAATCTCAAGGTCTCCCGGCAGCCAGCTTGCACCAAACCACTCTATTTCCGGAAGGTGATCACGGAGCCACGGGTCCGAAGCGGCTATTTCCCTTAAGGCTTCAGCCATTTCTTCCTTTGCGCTTTCCATGGTTTCTTCCGGCGCAACCCCCATTCTGCCTTCTATTATGGCCGAATCTGGAACAGATGAGGGCCATGACCCGCTGCTCATTTTACCTACATTGATGGGAATAGGAATTGGAATGGCGGCGAAAAGGGGATCGGTGATGCGGGAGTTCCGTTTTGCCTCCAATTCCCTTATACCTTTCAGGATGCTCTCAGCCTTTTCTATGGCACTTACTCCTTCATATCTTGTTCCGCCATGGGCCTGCTTTCCTTTTACCGTGATTCTGAACCACATCGATCCTTGCTGCTTAGGAAAGAACTTCATATTTGTCGGTTCGGGAATAATCGCTCCATCCGCCTTATATCCCCGGAGAACAGCTGCTAATGTTCCCGCTCCTCCGCTCTCTTCTTCGATCACACTCTGGAAAATCACATCCCCCTTCAGTTGTATGCCGCTGTTCACAATGGCTTCAAGGGCCAAAAGGAGGCATACGGTTCCGCCCTTCATATCGGTAGATCCTCTGCCGAACAGCCTTCCGTCTTCAATGTGGCCACTGAATGGATCCCGGTCCCATGCACTTGCTTCTCCGACCGGAACCACGTCGATATGGCCGTTAAGAATCAGGGAGCGGCCCCCTCCGCGTCCCTTAAGGGTGCCAACTGCATTAGGGTTGCCAATAAAAACCTTTCTGTCTGAACAAAAAGCAGGATGATTTTTCAGTGTTTCTCCGCCGATTTCCCAAATATCCATTATCAGCCCAAGTTCACGGCATTTTTCAATGATGACTGCCTGCGCGCTGCTTTCCTGCCCTCTGGTGCTGTCTTCCTGAACAAGCCTTTGCAAATAACAGGCTGCTCTGCCCTCGTTTTTACGAATATAGTCTCTTACTTTCTTTTGTGCCTCCTCCAAATGGATTGCCCCCTTTTCTCTTGCTCTATTGTTCCATCATTTTAATATCAGAAGGAATATGGAAGCTGCAGCCTGTTTTAGCGGCGATATCATCTATTGTGATCCCTTCGGCATACTCGGCGAGAATCAGCTTCCCGCCGGAAATTCTGAACACAGCAAGTTCGGTTATGATCATATCCACACATTCAGCAGATGTGAGCGGCAAAGTGCACTGTTGGACAATCTTCGGCTTTCCTTCCTTATCTGTATGGTTCATGAGCACAATCAATTTTTTAGCTTTTGCCGCCAGTTCCATCGCACCGCCCATTCCAGGAATTCGCTTACCAGGAATAATCCAATTGGCTAAATCACCTCTGGAGCTAACCTGCAATGAACCAAGTATGGACAAGTCGATTTTTCCCCGGCGAATCATCCCAAAAGCAGTTGCGCTGTCGCAATAGGATCCTCCCGGGACAATAGTGACCGGAAAGCCTCCCGCATTGCACAGGTTTTCATCTTCTTCCCCTGCCTTAGGTGAAGGCCCCATTCCCGTTATCCCGTTTTCGGCATGAAACATGACCCTCATATCCCCTGGAAGATAGTTGGTCACAAGCGAAGGAATGCCAATGCCCAGATTCACAACCATTCCTCCGCTGATTTCAGCTGCCGCCCTTTTGGCCATTCGGTTTCTGGCTTCTATTCCCATGCCCATTTCCAATTCACCCCGCCTGTTGGAATTACCATGTCCACGAATATTCCAGGTGTAATAATCTCTTCAGGATCCAGACTCCCGAGGGGTACGATTTCCTCGACTTCGGCAACCGTGAAATCTCCAGCCATGGCAACGAGCGGATTGGTGTTCCTTGCACTTTTGTCGTAGACAAGATTGCCATAAGGATCGGCTTTTTTAGCAAAGACGATGGACACTTCTGCTGTCAGTGCCGGCTCTACGACATACGTTTTCCCATTGAGCTGCATCCGCTGTTTCCGATGTGACACCATCTCATTTTCAAGGCCAATATCACTCAGAATCGCTCCAAGACCCATGCCGCCTGCCCGGATTCTTTCCGCAAGGATCCCCTGAGGGGAGAATTCTACCTCCAAATTCCCTTCGTTCATAAGCTTTCCAGCGACAGGGTTGGAACCGATATGCGACGCAATCACTTTTTTCGCCATTCCACGGCTGACAAGCTTCCCTATGCCAATATCGGGAAAGCCGGTATCATTGCCGATAAGAGTAAGTTTTTTGAGGTCTTTGGCAACCATGCCATCAATCAGCGACGGGGGAGAGCCAACACCTCCAAATCCCCCAAACATAAGGGTCATACCGTCATGCATATACTGTAGTGCTTCATTGAGACTGGAAATTTTATTAAAAGGATTCTCCATTCACTCCTCCCCTCCATTTCCCGGAACCAATTCCCTTCCAGCCTTATCCAGGACCCTCCTGAACAGCCTGACCAGTTCCTCCAATTCTCGTTTATTGATTGTCAACGGAGGTGACAGGATGACTGCGTCTCCGCTTACCCCATCCAAGCCTGCAGCTGCCGGGTACAAAAGAAGCCCCTCTTCCTGGGCAAGCTTCACAATCCTCCCGGTGAAGTTCCGACCGCGGGGAAAGCTGGTTTTGCTTGCTGGGTCCGCAACAAATTCAACCCCGAGCAAGAGCCCCATGCCTCTGATATTGCCGATGAACGGGTATGATGCTTTCATTTTCTCAAGCATATTTCTTAAAAACACTCCGTTTTCTTCCACCCGGTTTAGAATCTTGTTCTGTTCAAGGTATTCCATTACAGCAAGGGCAGCGGCACAGGATTGCGGATTGGCACTAAGTGTATGTCCGCTCATGATGGTTCCGGAACCATTTCTTATCGGGAGCATGACTTTTTCGCTGACCAGAGCAGCCGCGATGGGAGCATACCCTGCCCCCATCCCTTTGCCCAGCGAGACAATGTCCGGATTAACTTCCCAATGTTCCAGGGCGAGCATCTTGCCGGTGCGGCCAAAACCGGTCATGACCTCGTCGGCGATAAATAGAATATCATGTTCGTCGCATATGCGCCGGATGGCTTTGTAATACCCTTTCGGGGGAGTGATTGCCCCGCCTGATGCCCCAACCACAGGCTCGGCTATGAATGCAGCTATGGAATCGGCGCCTATTCTCCTAATGGCAAGATCGAGTTCCTCCGCACATTCAAGTCCGCAGCTTGAAGGTTCTTTATTAAAAGGACAGCGGTAGCAATATGGCGGCGAGATGACCGGGAAATCCGCAAGAAGCGGAATGAATCTAGACCTTCTCCCAGGGTGGCCCGACATCGATAATGCTCCAAGGGTAATACCATGATAGCTGACCCATCGGGAGAGTATTTTTGTTTTCATCGGGCGGCCTTTTTCCTGCCAGTATTGGATGGCTATTTTCATTGCCGTTTCGGTAGCCTCGGAACCGCTGTTCACAAAAAAACTCCAATTCAAATCGTCAGGCATGGCCATGGCTATTTTTTCGGCAAGCTCCTCTGCTGGCCGGCTCGTAAATTGGGAGCGGTAAACAAATGATACTTTCCCTGCCTGTTTTTTCACGGCTTGGATGATTTCCTCCACTCCGTGGCCAATATTGGCTGTCACAGCTCCCGATGCTCCATCAAGATATTTCTTGCCTTCCATATCGTATAAATAGACGCCTTTCCCAAAGTCAATGACCGGATACTCTTCGTCGAGTGCCGGCTTTATCAAGTAAGTTCTGTCCATCCTCTCACTCCGCCTTCTATGAAAACGTACTCAACCCTATAGGTCTCTATAGATTGTATGAACATGAAAAGCGATTCTTTCATGGATTGTTTACCTTAAACCTAAAAGAAAACATAAAAAAATTGCCCGTTAATCCCGGGCAATCCGTTTATATTTTTACCAAGTCCCGCAGCTGCACCCAATGATGATCAGCAAGATGAAGAGTACAACAACCAGTACAAATGGATTTCCACCAAAACCTACTCCTGCATAAGGATAACCCCCGTATCCTGCCCCCGCTACCCCAGCGTACGGATAGCCGCAGTAATCAGCAACTGGTGCTACCTGACCGCAATTATAACCATAATGCATGAACATCTCTCCTCACTCTTTTGCTTTATTTCTTACATTCATACACTATGCGATGGGTACTTGACCTGTATGTGCTTTAGCCCAATTTCTTTTATTGGCTCATCTATTGAAACCACCCGGGATGCATGAAAGGCCGCGAATGGAAAAAAATCAGAAAAAAAAGACGGACATTGTGTCCGCCTTTTCGCAATTAGCTAAAAGTTACTTCAAGCACTGGAGTTGTTCCCTTTTCTACCGGTCCTTCTGCCTTTTCGCCAAAAGAGGAAGCCTGGTCTGTATTCGTAATAATGACAGGGGTCACGATGCTTTTTGCCTTAGCCTTAATGACATCAAGATCAAAAGACACCAGTTTGTCCCCAGCTTTTACTTTATCCCCTTCGCTCACAAATGTCTCAAACCCTTCCCCGTTCAGGGAAACCGTCTCGAGACCGATATGGATAAGGATTTCAGCCCCATTTTTCGCGCGGATTCCGATAGCATGCTTGGTTGGAAAAACCTGCATGATTTCCCCATCGACCGGTGAGACAGCCATTCCTTCTGTTGGTTCAATCGCAAATCCATCACCCATCATCTTCTCGGCGAATACGGGGTCTGGCACAGTTTCAAGGGCAACCGCAGTCCCGGATACCGGCGCAAGCAGCTGGATTGTTTTTACTGGTTCCTCTTTTTTTCCAAATAGCTTTTTAAACATATTCTTTCATTCCTTTCAATGCTGTTTCCTCTTTTGTAAAACAGAGATAAAAAATTCTCCGAATATTAACAGTACCATTCATCTTGTCCATGATACTTATTCCCCATTTTACCTATTTTCACACTGTAAATACAAAAACTTAGCCTTGGCCCCCCTCAAGTCAGGGCACATGTCTTACAGGATGCACATATTATAAATCACCCACAAATTTTTAGGAGAGAGGAATATGACCGTAAACAACAGCCTTTATGCTGATATGTACAATGCGGCCATGATAAAGTTTCTTACAGGCCTTCCTTTCAGCAGTGGTTATACTATTCATATTGATGGGTTTTCTCTTGGCGCACAGTTTCCGACCCGCAACTGCGGCTATATACCAGTCTCCCCAGGGCTTCATCAGGCGAGCATATCGGTCCATGCCGGGACCCCGGCAAATCGAACCGAAAACCTTGAGTTATCTTCCGGTAAATTTTATACTTTGGCAGTTGCCCGATCAAGAGGCACCGGAAAACTGCTTATTTTCGAAGACGAGCCCGGGGTACCGGCAGGKGAGGCAAAAATCCGGTTCATCCACCTTTATCCACAAGAGAAGGAACTTGATATAGCCGTAAAAAAACGTGATGTGATTTTCCCGGACGTCCAGTATGGGCAATCCACCCCCTACCTTGGGATAACTCCAATGAGCCTTGAACTCGAAGCCAGAAAACCAGGAGCAAAAGGGTCGGCTATCGCTCTTCCATTATTAACATTCGAACACGATACTGCCTATACCATTGTTCTTGCTGAGGGGGAAACCCACGTTATAAAAGATACATTTTAAGTGAAAACCACTCAAGAACGGCAGCCAATTAAAGGATAGGCTGCCGTTTTTTCGCCTTTTTCAGTTCACTCCACAGGCACCAACAGCGTAAATGAAATATCATCCTGCTTAAGATTGAACGTGTTGGCCCGCACCTTGATATCACTTTTAAGCTCCATGTCGGTCAGAGATACATAAACGGTTTCCTTATTGGGCTGGATTTCGACCCACTCCGGAAGCTTATAATTGCTCTGGATGATTTTCATGACCCGGGAAACAGGAAGGTCGAGGCTCCCAAGGGTGATGGACTTCTGCTTCAACACGAGATCGCCATTCTCCAGGGCCTCCGGTTCAAAAGTCAAAAGCATTTGCAGATGCTGCCCAAATAAGGGGAAGGCACCATAAAGCTCGACCTCATCTGTTACAAAAACCTGATAATCAATAGGCCCGGTGAATCCTTCTTCTTCAAGGTAATGGTTGATTACCTTATTTAAATCCGCCCTATTGGTCCGAATGTCAAAGGATACATGATCCCCTGCCAATTGGCTGCTTTGCCCCTTCCTTTCCTGTCCGCGCTCAACCGGCATGCTCGCCAATACAAACAAGATAAGGATGATGGCACCCATCGCTCCAAGTAAGATAAAAAAAGCCAGCTTCCATTTATTCTTCATTCAGCATTGCTCTCCTCATTCCTGACTGTATAAGTTCTTCGCTCCAATTCAACCAGCCTTTCACCGCGCAATTCTTCAAACACCCTCTGCGCGATCAGTTCATACCCCTGGTCATTGGGGTGGAAAAAGTCATCGAATAAAAGATTGACTTCGAGGTTCAAGAACAAGTCATCAATTTCAACAAAAACAGCGTTCGGGTAAGAATCGGCGACTTGCGAACTCGCCCGGTTCCATTCAGTGACAATCTGGTTCATTTCTTCAATATCGGAAAACCAGGGAAAAAACGGGTTATAGAAACCGATAAGGACAACAGTCGCATCTTCGTTCAGCGCAGAAACTGTTTCCATAATTTCTTTTATACGGGAAACATACCCTTCTTTCGCTTCTTCAAAAACAGGCATTTCCAACCCGAATATATTCCTTTGGATGATTCTCATCAAATCATTTCCCCCAATGGTGATAGCAACAAGATCTGCCTTGCCGACCGCGGTCTTCAGCTCTTCCGAACCCAGTCTCTTCAACAGCTGGTCCGTTCTGTTTCCTTTTACTCCATGATTCTCGATCACTACCTGCCTGATACCTTCTTTTTCTAGCTTTTTGGCGAGATACGGGAGATATCCCCCCTGTTTTGTGCTGTCGCCGACCCCTTGAGTGAGGGAATCTCCGGCTGCGACAATATGAAGGGGACGGGGAAGCATTTCTTCAGGAACCGGCTGCTTATATTGGATGGAATTTTCCTTGGAAGGAATTCCTTGATTTTGTGTTGTACTGGCAGGATTGCTGCAGGATGCCAATACGAGGAGGCACAGATAAAGTAGGCTGAGGTTTCTGAACATGGCATGCACCTCCCTTTATCATATTCTTTTTTTATTATAGCATGCAGCAACTTTCCCTGACACAGAGAAAGCATTATGGCAGTATACAAAAAAATAGACCTCAGAGAGGCCTATTGAAGTGTTTTGATGTCCTTGATGATATCTTCGAAGGGAGTGTCATTTAAGCCCGAATAGCTTTTCATGATCTGCCCATTCTGGTCCACAAGGTAAAAATAGGATTGGTGAATGACCGCATCCCCATTCTGAGGTTTTTGGACAATGGTTTTAAAGTTATCCATCGCAAAGGTCTCTATTTCCTTCTGCGAATAGCCAGTAAGGAAATTCCAGGAGGAAAAATCCACGCTGAAACGCTGGCCAAATTCCTTGAGTGTCTCTGGCTTATCCACTTCAGGGTCGACGCTAAAGGAGATGAATTGGACGTTGCCAAGATTCTCTTCCTTGACCATATCCTGAAGTTTTAGCATATTCGCCGTCATGGGCGGACAGATATCCGGGCAATTTGTAAAAATGAAATCCGCTACCCAAATTTTCCCTTCCAGGTCGTCAAGCCCAAAGTTTTGACCTTCCTGGTTCACAAATTCAAACTCTTCCACCGGCCATTCCAATGCGTCCACAATTCCCTGCTGGCCGCAGCCAGCCAATAGTAAGGCACTTATCATCACAAAGGCCGATAACAACTTTTTCATTTCACTTCACCCGCTACCTCTCTATATCTTGCTACCTCTTCATTCTAGCAAAGACCTTCATGATAGGAAAGGCTAATGGCTTGTTTCCTTATCATTCAAAAAAATACATGAAGCCTATGGCTCCAGGCCCTGTATGCGTACTGACAATTGGGGTTGTATCCTCAATTTGTATGTCACTGTAGCCCGCCTTTTCAGCGATTGCCTCTTTGAGCCTGGCAGCCAGTTCCATCCCGGCGGCATGAACAAGCCCGACTCCTTTGATGGTCCGTCCTTCCGTATCTTCAACAAAACGGCTAACTAGATACTTTACCACTTGCGAATAGCTGCGCGCTTTTGAGACTGGAGTATATTCGCCGCCTTCAAGAGAAGCAATCGGCTTGATATTCAGCAGGGAGCCAATCATCGCCTTGCCTTTCCCGATTCTTCCACCCTTCACCAGGTTTTCGAGAGTGTCTACAACTACATATAGGCGTGTGTTCTCCCTTACTTCTTCCAGCCTTGCAACTATATCCTCCAAGCTGCGGCCTTCCTTTGCCATCCTGGCAGCTTCAACTACCTGGAAGGCCAAGGCTTTTGAAATAAAACGGGAATCAATCACCGTGACGTCTGCTTTCGTCATGCCCGCTGCACTTTCCGCTGAGCGGACAGTACCGCTCATGCCTCCCGTCATGTGGATGGAAATGACTGAATAGCCTTGGTCGGCCAGGCTTTCATATACTTCCAGGAACTCTCCGGCTGACGGCTGGGAGCTTTTTGGCAGTTCTTTTGAAGCTTTCATCTTATCCATGAACTCTTGGGGAGAAATTTCAATCCTGTCCAAAAAATGCTCGCCATCAATGGAAATGGACAGCGGAACAATATGTATATCGTACTCTTTTATGACATTTTCGCTTAGGTCCACCGTTGAATCCGTAACAACCTTTATCTTATTCACATAGATCACACCCCTATCTGCTTTCTATTCAATTATACATGTTCTTAAAATAGGAACAAAACAAAAGGCGCCTGTTTGGCGCCCATCGCTTATGCATTATTCTTCAATTCGGCACTTTGGAAAAGCTGCTCGTAGACGGGCCACTTAAGGACCCTTTTTAAATATTCTCTGAAAGAGTATGTCTTTTTGGCATTTTCATCAAAGTAAATGCCTGAAATAAAAGTTTGCAAACGGACTTGAATCAAGAAATAATGAGGGTTTCTTTTCTCCAATACAGGTATTTCCTTCACCTTAACCTTCTGTCCAACAGTATTTTTGAACTCCAGGCTCTTGTATAACAAAATATCAATCCTCTTTTTATCCCGTTTGATTATATTATACCTTATTACCATATCGAATTGTGTCTATTTATGCGCTCTCAATAATTTTTTTCTTCTATGATAAAAAGCCTTCAGGGTACCCTGGAGGCTTTTTATCAACGTTACTGGCTATCCTGCTCGGCGTAGCCATTTTCCGCTTCCCATTCTTTCTCTTTCTTAAGTTTCCGCTTATATACGATCTTTGATAGATTGACGCTGATTTCATACAGGAATAATAACGGTACTGTCACCAGAAAATCGGACATGATATCTGGAGGAGAGATTACCACCGCCACTACAACAAGCACAAAGTAGGCATATCTGCGGATTTTCGAAAGGACAAAGGGATTAATAACGCCCAGGGATGTAAGGAACATTGTCACAACCGGCATCAGGAACAAAATGCCGAAGGGAATTGTCATGTTTAAAACAAACCGGAAATACTTATCCGCTGTAAAATTCGTCACAACCATGTCGGCGCTCAATTCAATCAGGAAATTAAGTACAATCGGGAAAATGACGAAATATCCAAACAATAGACCGGCAACAAACAGAATGAACAGTGCAGGAATATAAGACAAAGTCACTTTTTGCTCTATTGGCTTCAATGCCGGTTTAACAAACAGCCAAATTTGGGTTGCCAGGACTGGTATGGTTCCAGCAATGGCGATCACAGTGGCAATCATGAAATAAATCCAAACGATATCACTGGGTCCCAGGACAATCAGTTTTATGTCCAGGTCCTGAACAAAAAAACGATAAATATCTTCTACAAAAAGGAACCCGACGATAAAAAATACAAGAAAGGCAGCGACACTTATCATCAGCCTTTTTCTTAGTTCATCCAGATGGTCTACTACATTTAATTCTTTATCTTCCATATTTCTCCCCTGCCAGACAAGAATGCTTATTTAGAAAAGCTACAGCACCGAATATGCGCTGTAGCTTTTTTGATCCCCTTCATTTCAGAAAAAAGGGTGCAAGATAAATTATCCTACACCTTATTTGAGCGCTTTTTGGATTTCCTTTTTCTCTTCCTCAATATCGTCCATTACGTCGCTGGTTAACTCACGAGTGGATTTCTTAAATTCTTTCAGCGTTTGCCCGAATGCACGTCCAATCTCGGGGAGTTTCTTTGGTCCAAAGATGATTAAGGCCAAAACAAGGATTAGAATTAATCCCGGGACACCGATGTTTGATAGCATGGATCAACATCTCCTTCTCAATTTGTGAATCTACTATGATTATAGTGCATTAACTGCCCTTTGTGGAGCAATAAAATAATTGTTCATGATAATTTCACAAAAACAAAAAAGTTTTCCGCTATGTGATATTTCTTACTTCTTTAACATAATTTCGATTCTATCTCTATTATAGTTATTATACAAGTAAATTAAACAACTGGTTATTATTGTTAAGTTCAAGGAATGCAAAACCTTTCTTTTCAAGGCTGGCAATCAGTCTTGGATATTCATCTTTATCCTTAAGCTCTATTCCCACCAGGGCCGGCCCGCTTTCCTTATTATGTTTCTTCGTATATTCAAATCGGGAAATATCATCCTGCGGCCCAAGAACATCATCAAGAAACTCACGCAAAGCCCCGGCACGCTGCGGGAAATTTACGATAAAATAGTGCAGGAGGCCTTCGTGAAGCAAGGATCGTTCCTTGATTTCCTGCATTCGGCTGATGTCATTATTCCCCCCGCTTATTACACAGACGACCGTCTTTCCCTTAATTTCCTCCTTAAGGAAATCCAGGGCAGCAATAGGAAGCGCACCAGCCGGCTCCGCAACAATGGCATGCTCATTGTAAAGCTGGAGGATGGATGTACACACTTTCCCTTCCGGCACAACCACAATATCATCGAGCAATTCCCGGCAAATTTCGTATGTTTTTTGGCCAACACACTTGACGGCGGCACCATCTACAAACGTTTCAATCTGGCTTAGCGGGAATACCTTCTCCTGTTGGATTGATGCTTTCATTGAAGCAGCGCCTGCCGGTTCAACTCCAATAACCCTCGTTCCGGGAGAAACACTCTTAATAAAAGTCCCCACTCCAGACATTAAGCCTCCGCCGCCAATGCTGCCAAGAATGTAGTCAATCGGCTCTTCACAATCATTCATGATTTCCACAGCAACCGTGCCTTGCCCAGCGATTACCTTTTCATCGTCAAACGGGTGAATAAAAGCTCTCCCTTCCCGATCTGAACAGGCAACTGCTTCATTATAGGCATCGTCAAAGGAGTCTCCCGAGAGAATGATCTCCACAAATTCCCTTCCGAACATTTCAATCTGGCTGACCTTCTGGCCAGGTGTGGTAGCAGGAACAAAAATCTTTCCGTGGATCCCCAGCTGCCGGCATGCAAATGCTACCCCTTGGGCATGATTCCCCGCACTCGCACAAACAACTCCATTTTCCAGGTTCTCGCTCAAAAGCTTCATCGAATAATAAGCTCCCCTAAGCTTGAAAGAACGCACATGCTGCAGGTCCTCCCGTTTCAGATATACATTGCATTCATATTTTTCGGAAAGCCGTTCGTTTTTTTGCAGTGGTGTATGGGCAACAATTTCCTTCAGATGCCTGTAAGCTATCAAAATATCTTCTACTTGCACCCATTTTTTTATGACTGTTCTCTGTTCCATACAGCACCCTCACTTTATAGTTGATTAATTTGTACATTATAACATATAAGCGTGTTAACCGATAAAAGTTTTTTAATATTTTTACTAATTCATTAATAAAAAAACTGCACAGAATTATGTGCAGGCAAGAAGTCAGGGCGCCATGCTGCTGTTTTTTTGAGCCGTAATGATTGCTGCTTTAACCTCGGCGGCCACTTCCTTAAGATCTTTATTTTTATAGTCCTCAAACGGAATCGAAGGGCATATGGCAATGGAGACGATCGCCGGCTTTACCAGCCTGCCATTCTTTTCAAATATGTCAGCTGTTCCCTGGATGGAAACAGGAACAATTGGCACCCCCGCATCCCTTCCGAGCCTTAAACCGCCCGTTTTAAACTCGCCGATTGGCCCTCCTTTGCTCCTGGTACCCTCGGGGAAAATCAGGATGGAATGCCCCTGCTTTAATAGCTCCGTCCCTTCCCGTATGGACATTATTGCCTTCCGCCGGTCCTTTCTGTCCAAAAACACACAATTCATCGTCTCCATCCAGGAAGACAGAACGGGCACCTTTTTTACTTCAACCTTGGAAATAAACCCAAATGGTTTGTTCACATAAGCCAGCAGCAAAGGTATGTCAAAATCCCCCTCATGGTTGCTGACAAACAGCACCGGTCCATCCGGCAAATGCTCCTCTCCGGAAAAGGCCACCCTGGAACCAGTAATTTTCATAATCGTCCTGGACCATTGCTGAGGGGTTTCATGAACCTTTAAGTCCCTTTCATGGACTAACATATCCATTGGAAGTTTCTTCATCTTTTTCAATCTTGGGATGCTGTAAACCAGTAACCCGCTCATATACAGAAAAAACACGATCAATCGAATCATGATGCTCCCCCCTTAATTTCAGTCGAAAACTATTATAGCTGATATACAAGCCTGACAGCTGCGTAAACTGTTACTTATAAAAAAATAAGACAGCACACTTGCTGTCTTATTTCTTCCGCCTATAGATCAGGAACTCATAATCGTACGGATTTTTCTCATCCCTTATTCCCTTTTCGCGTGTTTCAAGTTCCCAGGCATCCATATGGAACACCGGGAAGAAGGTGTCGCCGTCAAAACGCTCATGAATCATTGTCACATACAGACGGTCCGCATGGGGAAGCACTTCTTTAAAGATTTCAGCACCGCCTATGACAAAGAGTTCTTCTTTATGCAAATCATGATAGTGAAGCAATTCATCAACCGAATGAAGGATGGTGCACCCTTCACTCTTATAGTCACGGTCCCGTGTGATGATGATGTTTTCACGGCCTGGAAGCGGCCGGCCGATGGACTCATGTGTTTTTCTGCCCATTGCGATTGGGTGGCCCATTGTCACCCTTTTAAAAAACTTGAGATCCTCCGGCAAATGCCACGGCAGCTGGTTATCCCTTCCAATGGCACGATTTTCATCCATGGCCCAGATTAAGGAAATCATACGCTCACGGCTCCTTTTATATGCGGATGAGGGTCATAGCCTTCAAGCGTAAAATCTTCAAACTTGAAACCGAAAATATCCTTGACTTCCGGGTTCATCTTCATTTTTGGCAATGCTCTTGGCTCCCTGTCCAGCTGCAGGTTTACCTGTTCAACATGGTTTGTATAGATATGCGCATCCCCAAGGGTATGGATGAACTCGCCTGGCTGAAGGTCGCATACCTGGGCTACCATCATTGTTAATAGGGCGTATGATGCGATATTAAATGGAACTCCAAGGAAAATGTCAGCACTCCGCTGATAGAGCTGGCATGACAGTTTTCCATCTGCCACATAGAACTGAAATAGGCAGTGGCAGGGCGGAAGAGCCATATGATCTACATCGGATACATTCCAGGCGCTGACAATCAGCCTTCTTGAATCGGGGTTGTTTTTAATCTGGTGGATCAAGTTGGAAATTTGGTCGATGCTCCCTCCATCTGGAGTTGGCCAGGACCTCCACTGATGCCCGTAAACCGGCCCTAGCTCTCCATCTTCATCCGCCCACTCATTCCAGATCCGCACTCCATTTTCCTGAAGGTATTTAACATTCGTATCTCCATTTAAAAACCATAGAAGTTCGTGAATAATACTTTTTAAGTGCAGTTTTTTCGTTGTAACCAAAGGAAAGCCTGCGCTCAAATCGTACCTCATCTGGTAACCAAACGTGCTTATGGTACCTGTGCCGGTACGGTCTTCCTTCCTTGTCCCTTCATCAAGAACATGTTTGCATAAGTCCAAATATTGTTTCAAAAAAAGCACCACCTTAAATAACAGTCTTTCCTATTTTAAAGCAAAGCAATGGCTGCGACAACCAAAGTGCCGCAGCCATCAGACATTAATCCAGTGCCTCAATATACCTGAAAGTCTGAGGGGCCACATCTTTCAAGAGCTTCTTATGATGGCCGTCCAGATAGAACATGGCAAAGGTTTCTGCAAAGTATTCTTCGGGGTAATCGAGGAAATAAGCCTTTCCAGGAAACAGGAATTTGCTCTCCTTCTTCCAAATCTCCAAAAATTGCGGATCTTCCCTGATCAGGCCATAGACATGGCGGTCAACCGAGTGGGCCAATTCATGGAGTTCAAGATTGACAGAACCATGGCCTTGCCCCTTGTCGCTGCTGCCAATCTTGACGAGGACCAGCCTTGAACCTCCTACTCCGGGAACTTCATCCCAGGTTTTACCACTGGCATATCCTCGCGGCGTGATCCCTTTTAAGTCCCGTGCAGACGGGTTATCTGTAAGTTTTCCTTCGAACAGGGCAATCTTTATGTCCTGTTCAACGATTTTCCTTAGCAGTTCTGTTGGAAGGCGGTCAATTCTGACAATCATTTCCGCCGATTCCCGATGATTAAAATCTCCTTCAGGCACTAAAAAAATATCCCCAAGATAATCGCTATGTTCCACATTCAAAGAATCCATCAGCAAGGATTGCTGAGGGTATAGTTTAAGAGGAATGCCATTCACATTGGCATGGAGGCTTCCCGGAAGCAAAAATATCATGAAGAAAAAAAGGAGGAACTGGGTCAAATGGCGCATTTCTGGTCTCCCTTAAATTAAGATGTTTTTGCATGGAGTAAATCTATTAAAATTATATCATACTGGAAATAAGCTGGAGAAGCCTTCTATCAACTTACATAATAAGGAAGAAGGGGATGTTTCCTCACACTTCAGGCCTAAAACGCATATAGTTCAGTAGCATATGTAAGTAGGTGAAAAGAACCATGAAATCAAAATGGCCGCCACATAAAGAGTCCTCATCCGATCTCCAGTTCGTTCTTAAAGTGCTTGCCTCAGGAAAGCTTGTTGCAGCAGATTTCTTCCTTTGCCTCATTCTTCTTCCCTTGATTCCAGTCACTTTCCTGCACCCTTTGAAACTATGGATTATAACCATTATGGCTGCATATTTTATTTTTTGTTGCGTACTGTCTCTAATGAGCAATGCGGTATTTAGACGAAAAAAAACCTAACCAGCTTATGGCTGGTTAGGTTCTCCATTTTGGGGGAGTATTTTTAGCCCAGTAGATGGAGCCAAGATTAAAATGAGTCTGAAAACTGTCATGATGAGTATGGTAATGAAAATTGAACCAATATCCTTCGTGCGGCGGCCTGTCCCTTCTTACATGGAACCGGATTATATCCTTTTGGTCCGGACCATAAATATGAAAGATTTTCTCGGACATTCCCCCTCCAGGCATTTCCGATATGGACAGGTTTGCCAATTCTTCTTCCGGAAATTGTTCTGCCACAGAGACAATGGCTTTTTCAATATTTGGAAGTATAATTTGTCTGAATTCATCTTCGATCACAGGGCCGATGCGGGTGCCAAACTTCTCCAGCGATTGCTCTTCTGCCTCTTTCATAGCTCTCTCCAAAAAACTTTCCAGGTGATCCTCTTCATCAACCTGCCCATCCTGGCTTACGGCAGGTGCCCGCATGGCATCAGCCATATCACCGCCTTTGGATTGTGACGGCAGCAGTTCAGACGCCTGGGAAGGCGAAACCATTCCAAGAGTCAGTATGGATATCAAAACGACGAGTGATTTTCTCAGCCATAGCGGCATTTTCTTTCCCCCCGTGCAACAAAGTTCCCTTGCCAATTTAGGTTAATCTATCATTATATGAATAATCATTTCTACTTACATGATTATTATACCGCTTTCATGTGCCACTGGGCAAAAGGTTTATTTTTATTTATAACGGTTAATATGTATTTAAGGTAGTTATATGGATATATACATAATGTACAAAGATGACCCAATAAAGCGAGGGGGAAAGCAAATGACATGGATTGCAGCTGCCATCGGCATGGTTATGCTGGCTTATTTTGTATATCTTGCCATTGTGGATTAAATGAAAAGCGGAGACGATTGCCCAGCCCAGACAGGCATAAGACAGTCTCCAGAAGAAGTCTTCTTTGACTTCTGGCGGGGAATGGCATATGTCCCAAGGGGCTAGGAGGCGGAGCTGGAAAAAGAAAAGCGGAGACGATTGAAAAACCCTGAAGACATTTCTTTCAGGGTTTTTCAATGACGCCAAAATGGAATTTTGCACTTTTACGCCTGAAGACTTTAAAGCCAAAGTGTTCAAAGCGGCTGCTGCGGTAGTGATCTTTCAGGATCACCCGTTTTCTTGCAATGCGGAGAGCATGGTCCATCATTTCCTTTGTCAATGTTTCATTCAGTGCAAAGTTGGTGAGGCCCCTGATTCCGTCCGATTCAAGGATGCTCTCTTCAAACATGGGGTCAAAATACACACAGTCAATACTGGCTCCATCCATTCTCTCCAGAACAGAAAGTGCCTCACCCTGAACAACTGACACTCTTCTCATTGCTTCATCCATGGGCGGTAACCCAGAGTTCCAGGACCTCAAGCCCTCGGCTACAATATAAGCTAAAACAGGATTGCCTTCCACACCAGTTACCTTGCCGCCAGCTCCTGCGGCCAAACTGGCCACAATGCTGTCAGAGCCCAGCCCCAGTGTACAATCCAGCAAGCTCATGCCTTCCCCGAAGCCTGAAGCTTCCAGAAAGGGGTCTCTTTCTCCCTTTAATAACCTTTTAACCCGAAACATGGCTGAATTGGGATGAAAGAAGAATGGCTCATCCTCACCGCGGGGGTACAGTTCTAGCCTGTTCTTCCCAACCACCAGGCAATCATCCTGTACCGACTCCATCAACTGCAGAACGGATCGTTTATTCCGGGTAACATATGGGCTGTCCAGCGCAAGGGCTATCTGTTCGGCTGCCCTGATCATATCATTATTTGTTCTTCCAGCCGTTGTGACAATCATGATTTTAAACCCGCATATTCTACTTGATAAAGAAAACTCGCCGATTGGCGAGTTCCCTTAACAATGCTTTTCAAATGCCGCACTCAAATTATCCAGGATTTCTTCCATGGAATGTCCTTCAATTTCGTGCCGGGGAATGAAATGTACAACTTCCTTACCCTTTAGGAGAGCCATGGAAGGAGAAGAAGGCTCCAGGCCGGTGAAGTATTCACGCATTTTTGCAGTAGCTTCCTTTTCCTGGCCTGCAAAGACAGTGACAAGGTGATCAGGCGCCTTATCGCTCCGAAGTACCGCCTGTGTAACAGCAGGACGGGCAAGGCCTGCGGCACATCCGCAAACTGAATTTACAACCACTAGAGTGGTGCCCTCAGCATTTTCAACATACTGTTCAACCTCTTCAGGTGTCAGCAATTCCTTAAAGCCTGCATTTACTAGTTCCTCACGCATCGGCTTCACTATCTGTTTCATATATTCTTCATAAGCCATGGACATAAGAATCCCTCCCATCTTTAGTTGCAGTGTTAGCATACTATCTTTTTTGCTGCAATGCAATCAAGAGAAGGCATCACTGGTGCCATCATTGTTTTATAATGGTTTTCCCTTCAACAAACATGACGCTTTCCGATAAAGCTTCAAACCCGCTGCCGTTTTCAATCAAAACCTCACTTCCAACAACAGCATTTTCTATCAGAATATTTTCTCCAATTACGGCATTAGGCAGAATGACCGAATTTTTAACCAGCGAACCTTTGCCTACCTTCACGCCATAAGAAAGGACGGAACTCAAAACATCACCGAAAATTTCGCAGCCCTCACTGATGAGCGACTGTTTTATATATGATTCTTCATCCAGATAAGCAGGAGGCAATGTCGTGCCGGCCGTATAGATTGGCCATTCCTTGCGATGCAGGATCGGCGAAGTTGTTTCCCTCAGCAAATCCATATTGGCTTCCCAATAACTTTGAACCGTTCCGACATCCTTCCAGTACTCATTGAACTCATAAGCGCAAAGGCGGTAATTCTGCTGAAGCATAAATGGGATGATATCCTTCCCGAAATCGCTGAAGGATTCAGGGTCCCCATCAAGCTGTTCAAAAATATGGCAAAGTGTTTTCCAATTAAAAATGTAGATTCCCATTGAAGCGTGATTGGATTGGGGGTGGAGCGGCTTTTCAACAAAATCGAGAATCTGCCCGGATTCATGGTCAACGTTCATGATTCCGAACCTTTCCGCTTCCTCCCACGGAACACGTACCACAGGTATCGTCACATCGGCCCCTTTTTCAATATGTACCTCCAGCATACAGTTGTAATCCATTTTATAAATGTGGTCTCCTGATATGATCAGCACATATTCAGGTTCATGGGACTGAATGAACTGACGGTTTTGTGCAATGGCATGAGCTGTTCCTTCATACCATCTGTCCATGTCATCACACTGGAAAGGCGGCAAAAAAGTTATACCTGCATTCCTGCGGTTCAAATCCCAGGTTTCCCCGTTGCTGATATAGTTTTGGAGTGTATGCGGCTGGTATTGGGTGAGAATGCCAACTGTATCCATGCCCGAGTTTCGGCAATTGCTTAATGCGAAATCTATAATTCTATATTTCCCGCCAAAAGGCACGGCGGGTTTTGCGATTTTTTCTGTGAGCTTCCTCAGCCTTGTGCCTCTTCCTCCCGCCAACAGTAAGGTAATAATCTCTTTTTTTGCCATAAAAACTCCTTTGGAAAGATTTTATGTGTTGATACCATTCCGACTTAAAATAAAGGCCACTTCGTTCACGGCAACTCCGAATTTGGGCAGAGTTCTATGTTCTTATTACTTTAACAAAATTCTGTATATTTATAAATTGAAAGCAGTCGACGAAAAGATGGAGGGAACGACAACATTCTCTTGTTATGCTGCCTTTCAGCCTAATAGCAAGAAGGTTATTCATCGTTAAACCGGGCGGATTGTCGAAATACCAAGATAAATTAAGGCTTTAGTCTTGATAAGCAGAGGACCTTTTCCAGAACAAAAGTGCCTGCCCCCCCACTACGTTAACATAGGCKGGGGCAGGCACCATTTAATGCGTTAATACATTACTGTAGCGAGGGTCAGGCACCAATTTTACAGAGACAGCGTAATTGCTAGTACTCGGTTTAAACGCCGATACCTGGTCCATTTAATGCTACTACTAGCATTAAGTTCGCTGCTATAAACCTTGTACTCGCATTATCTCTACTCTTACCAGCATTAAATCCCGACTTACCAGCATTATATTAACCCTTACTAGTATTAAATGAATGTTTAATCCTAGTACTCGTATTATACGATACACAGGTGGGTATACCTTTAGCAAAATAGCTCCTTTTCGATGTAGGATTGGCTCAAATCGAATTAGGAGGGCTCATTTTTGAATATAAACTCGCCCAGTTCCTCTTTTTAACCAAGCACTTATGCAAGATTGCCCCCACAATCAACCAAATATTCCACAATTAGAAAACGATATTTGCGATTTCATGGCAGGGTATAGCAACATTTACCGAACAATCATCCACAAGTATGGAACTTTATAATTTCCTAGACAATAAAAAAGACGCGAATCCGTCATTCGCGTCCTTAATAGGGATGTACTCCCCTCATTTTCAACTTTTTTTCCGTGCTTCCGTCATCTGTTTCCAAACGGACCCTTTAGCTTCTTCACCATGTTCAATCCTGGCAATGGCTAGCTTGATTTGAAGGCTGACTTCGAATTCGGGGTCATTTTCTGCCGATTTTAGGGCAGGCAGCGCCTTTTCATCTCCCACTTCATACAAAAACATGGCTGCGCGCCAACGGACCAGCTTGCTATTGTCCTTCAATGCCTCGGCCATGGCTTCCGCTGCTTCCGAAAAGCCGAGATCGGAGAGGCAGTCTCCTGCTGTCCTTCTCACAGTTACACTTTTATCCTTCAAGGCTTTATATAAATACGGCAGGACTTCAGGGTCCTCTATCATGCCAAGATAGACTGCTGCCAAGCGCCTGATGGATGCTTTTTCATCTCCCAATGCCTTTCCAAGAAGAGGAAGGTCATCTACTGTCGGGTCAGGCATCTGTTCCAGCAGCTGATAACGTTTCCGCCAGTCAGGATGTTCAAGGTCATCCAGACTGACTGGCACCCTCTTTTGACTAACAGCCCGCTGCTCCGGACTCTTTGCCTGGTTGATAAGCTCTTTCAGCCGCTCAGGCGGATAGGCAGCCATAATCTCTTCTTTCATCTCTTCGCCGATTTGGTCCCATTCGCCATAACGGACACCAAAATCTTTCCAGCGCCTGACCATGACGAGATTATCTTCAGGTCCCTGAACCTCCATTGCAGCTTTGGCGAATATTTCCGGAAGCGCATATCTTTTCTCTTCGTTTCCATCCGTCAGTTTGATTTGGACTGGAACACCTTTATACATATGAACCTGGGCCTTGATTTCGCCGAAATGTTCGTCCACTTTCACAGACTCTTCCGCTTCCTTGCCATCTTCCTGGCCAAACGCTTTTCTAACTTCTGGCAAAATTACTTTCCAGTCAAACTTTGCATTTCTTTCAACAGCAAGAAAATCTGCTACATGGTAAACTCCCTTGACCCCTTCGATTTCAAGGATCTTTTGGATAACCTGCGGGGCACCTTCCTTATTATCTTGTTTG
The DNA here is from genome assembly GCF_001273925.1 of Bacillus sp. FJAT-27251. Classification (GTDB taxonomy): domain Bacteria; phylum Bacillota; class Bacilli; order Bacillales; family Cytobacillaceae; genus Mesobacillus_B. Next base: position 4,422,059 of record NZ_LIGG01000001.1, read on the forward strand.
TAATTATTGCTTTTACCCATGGGCAGCTCTTCATCCAGATTGACCTTCATCGTATTCGGGCTTGGCGTTGGTTCAATTGAAGTTATTTTCATGGTTCCACCCCTTTGTTGAATATCAATTCCATCATATTGAAATTTGGCGGGTTTCGCCAACCTAATGTGCGTTCAATATTAATCGGCAATCTCTGAGAGATAGCTCCATCTTTCGATCATTTGCTCCAGCTGCTCATTAAGCTCGGACTCTTCCTTCATTAAAGCTTGTCCTTTTTCAAAGTCGCTGCCAATACCGGCCATTTCTGCTTGTATTTCTTCAATACGGGCTTCGGCGGCAGCAATTTTGTCCTCTATTTCCTCCCACTCGCGCTTTTCCATATAGGACATTTTCTTCTTTTTCGTCCTGTCCTGGGGCTCCTGCTTCTCTTTTTTCTCTGGAATAGACACTTCTTTTTGAGTCAGGAGACTCTCTAAGTAGTCAGAGTAATTCCCGAAAAACAACGAGATTTTGCCCTCGCCTTCAAGTACCAGCAATTGGTCCACAGTCTTATCTAGAAAGTAGCGGTCATGTGATACTGTAATAACCACTCCGGGAAAGTCATCCAGATAGTCTTCGAGAACGGTTAATGTCTGCGTATCAAGGTCATTTGTCGGCTCATCAAGCAAAAGGACATTTGGCTCTTCCATCAATAATTTTAAAAGGTACAATCGCCGTTTCTCTCCGCCCGACAACTTGCGGATCGGTGTACCATGGGTGGATGGCGGAAAGAGGAAACGCTCCAGCATCTGCGAAGCCGAAATCGTTTTCCCGTCAGAAGTATGAACTACCTGTGCCGTCTCCTTCAAATACTCAATCATTCTTTTATTTTCATCAAGGCCTTCATTTTCCTGGGTATAATAGGCGATTCTTACGGTCTGCCCAGTGATCAGCTCACCCGAGTCGAGCGGAATCTTCCCTGCAAGGATATTGAGGAGAGTGGATTTCCCGGTTCCATTTCTGCCGATGATTCCAATCCGGTCCCCCTGCTTCAAAAGAAGATCAAAATCCTGAAGAATCACTTTGCCCCCGAAGTTTTTCTCCGCTTCTTTAAGCTCAAGCACCTGCTTCCCCAACCGGCTTCCGCTAAGCGAAATATCAAGCTTTTCAGCGCTTTTGCCACTTATCTGTGTTTCCAGCTGTTCAAAGCGCTGGATCCTTGCTTTTTGCTTTGTTGTTCGGGCTTTCGCTCCACGCCGAATCCATTCCAGTTCGCGTCTGAACAGATTCCTTTTCTTTTCAAGTGTTGCAGCTTCATTCTCTTCCCTGACTGCTTTCGCTTCAAGAAAACTGGCATAGTTTCCTTTATAACTATAAAGGGTACCGCCATCCAATTCAAAAATCCGGTTTGTTACCCGATCAAGGAAATAGCGGTCATGGGTGACCAGGAGCAGCGAACCGGTATACCGACCCAAATATTCTTCCAGCCATTTTACACTTTCATAATCAAGATGGTTTGTTGGCTCATCGAGAATAAGCAAATCGGGTGCCTCAATTAAAACCTGTGCCAAAGCAACCCGTTTTTTCTGCCCGCCCGAAAGATCGCCCGTCCTTTTTCTGAAATCAGCGATCCCCAATTTTGTAAGAATTGTTTTAGCTGCTGTATTTGCATCCCAGGCATCAAGGCTATCCATTTGCTGCTGCAGCCCCATAAGCGCTTCATGCAAAGAGGCATCTTCAGGATCCTGCTCCATTTTGAACAAGGTGGTTTCATATTCCCTCATAAGTTTCAATATTGGAGCCTCGCCAAAAAACACTTGCTCCAGCACGTTCAAATCGGGGTTTAATTCTGGCTGTTGGGATAGATAGCTCATCCGATAATCCTTTGGAGTGGTCATATGGCCAGAATCCGGTGCATCAATTCCTGCAAGTATTTTCAGCAAGGAAGATTTTCCTGTACCATTGACGCCAATAAGACCGACCCGGTCCCGCTCTCCGATTGTAAAGCTGACACCTTCAAATAAGGTTTTTTCACCATAAGACTTTGTTATATTTTCTGCAGACATCATTTTCAAGCATTACCATTCCATTCACTGTAAAATTGTTGGAGAAATTCCGCCATATACTCATGCCTTTGCTGCGCAATTTCCCGGGCGGCATCCGTATTCATTAATTCCTTTAGCTTAAAAAGCTTTTCGTAAAAATGATGGACGGAAGAACTCTGTCCATTTCGATATTCTTCCAGGGTCATCCCTTCTCTGACCCTAAATTCCGGTTCATAGATTGGATTCCCTTTCTTACCTCCATATGCAAATGTCCTCGCAATGCCGATTGCCCCCAGTGCATCCAGCCGGTCGGCATCCTGGACAATTTTGGCCTCAATGGTTTTCAATTCTACTTTTCTTCCGCCCTTGAACGATACGCTTTCAATGCAGGCAAGGATATGTTCGGCCGTATCTTCGGGCAAGTTCAGGGAATCCATGTGCGCAAGGAGTTTATCCMATCCTTGTTTTTCCGATTCATTGAGTTTCCCATCTGGAATATCATGGAGCAGAGCGGCCATCTCAATGATAAAAAGGTCGCCTGCATCCGTCTTTTGGGCGATCAGCTTTGCGTTTTTTCTCACTCTGTCTATGTGATGCCAATCATGCCCGGTGGATTCTACCATTAATTGGGTCCGGACAAATTCCTCTGTCCTGGCTAAAGTGTCCTTCATAAACAGCCACCTTCTTCCTAGCTTGTATTTTAACATGAATAGCCCACCATGCCTTAAACAAGAATTATACAGATTATTTTGGTCTCAAAAAAAAGGCCCCTTTTTGGGTCCTCTTCTTAAAGAGATTGATTGTACCAGCTAATTCCAATGGTATGTTCACCTGCATGGACACCAATCACTGCCCCCAGCGGAAAGCATGAAAAAGCAACTTCTGTAAACTCTGTCTGAAGCTCTTTCAGCCACTGTAAGGCTATATTGGGTTCATGTCCATACAGCAGCCAGGCTTCCCTCATTCCATATTCGCGGTAGGACGCACGGAAGCAGTCAAAGATTTTTTCCTTCGCCTTCTTTCCGCTTCTTGCCTTATCCTTGACTTCAAGCGCTCCATCCACTATGGAAATAATCGGTTTTATATTAAGCATGCTTCCGAATAGGTACTTGGCACCGGACATACGCCCGCTGCGGTGCAGCTGTTCCAGGCTGCCCACCAGCACATAGGTTTCACTGCTTTCCCTGATTTTTTCCAGCGTGCTCTTGATTTCCGGGATGGAAGCCCCTTTTCCGGCAAGCTGGATCCCTTTTTTAATGAGAGCACTTTGCGGAAAACTCAGGATTTTAGAGTCGATTGTAACTACAGGCTTGTTCAGCAATTTTGCTGCCTGCTGGCTTGAATCGATTGTTCCGCTCAATTTTGAAGAAACAAGTATGGAAATCACATGATCATAATCCTGAAATAATTTTTCATATAGGGTTTTAAAGGCGCCTACAGATGGCTGCGAAGTCTTTGGAGGTTCATTTAATGTTTTTAATCTATGAAAAAGCTCACCTGCGGTCAAATCGATTCCATCAGTAAACTCCTTGCCGTCAAGGATTACCGACATAGGTATGGTGAAAATATCTGCGCGGCTGGCAAGTTCATCATCGAGAATGGCCGTGCTGTCCGTTACCCAAGCAAGATTCTCCATAGGCTCCCCCCTTTTGAATCAATATATGATGGAAAACGGCGGTTAAGACAAGAAAAGCACTGGAATCCGGACAGTTGCCAAGGGTCCCGGATGTTTGCTTTTCTTGGAAAAGGCCCGGTTTCCCCCGGGCCCCATACCCAAAAGGACTATTACCCTTTGCCAATGCTAAGCTCCAGCTCCCTCATCGAAGCAATCATATAATCCACCATTTCTGCAAGGTCATCGATTTGATCCTCAAGTACCAGGCGGTTAAAGTGTACTGCCGCTTCATTTTTTACGGACATGCCTGATTGGAGGGGATTGAGGGTTGCGGATTGGGTGATGGTTCTTCCGGCACCCCAAATCCGCTCAAGAGCCTGCTGGACTTTACTGTACAGTTCCTCTTCATGTTGATGCTTCAGCAGGAACAGAGCCGTCACGGCACAGCCTGCAAGGTGCAGGGAGCCCTCGCCATCCAGCAATTCGGCTGCAAGGTTCCCAAGGCCAGCCTCAATAGTTAGGGCTGCCTGAATTTTCCCCTCCACATCATGCCTCATTTGGAAAGAAACACTGTATTTCCTGGATAGCTTCGCCAGGTTCACTAAATCATCGCGGTCAGTCACCAGTATTTCCCCCTGAAGGTCCCTGTCATAGACGGCACCTTCAATTACAACCTTGATATTTTCAAACGCAGTTGGGTCAAACAATTTATTCACCACTTTTCCGCTGGCACGTATTCTTTAAAATAAACCAATGGCATTGCCATTCTCATCAATATCCATATTCAACGCGGCAGGCCTTTTGGGAAGCCCTGGCATCGTCATGACATCACCGGTCAGGACAACGATGAACCCGGCTCCGATAGAAGGCTTCAACTCCCTGACCGTAATGGTAAAGCCCGAGGGCCTTCCCAGCTTGCCGGGATCATCCGAGAGCGAATATTGGGTTTTCGCCATACAGACAGGCAGCACGCCCCAGCCATGCTGTTCAAAATCGGCAAGCTGTTTTTTTGCCTTCGGGGCAAAGTCCACACCGGATGCGCCATAAACTTTACGGGCAACAGCCTCAATTTTTTGTTCGAGTGAGTCCGATAAATCATATGTTCTCTTAAAGGAAGACGGGGCATCCATCACTCCCAGGAGCTTTCCAGCCAGCTCAACACCACCAGCACCGCCCTTTTCCCAAACCTCGGTAAGTGAGGCCGGGATTGATTCTGCTTCACATAAGTCGAGCAGTGTTTTCGTTTCAAGATCGGTATCCGTGATAAATTTGTTTACGGCTACAACAAATGGCAGGCCAAAGCCGGCAATCGTCTCTGCATGTTTCTTCAGGTTGGCAAACCCGGCTTTGAGGGCAGGGATGTTCTCCACGGCCAATTCATTTTTGGCAAGGCCGCCATGCATTTTCAAAGCCCGGATTGTCGCAACAATGACAACAGCGGCCGGTTCAAATCCGGCGTCCCTTGTTTTGATGTTCAGGAATTTTTCGGCCCCGAGGTCCGCTCCGAATCCCGCTTCCGTGACAACAAAATCAGCCAGCCTGGAAGCCGCATTTGTTGCCATGACCGAGTTGCAGCCATGAGCGATATTGGCGAAAGGACCGCCATGCACAAGGGCAGGAGTATGCTCAATCGTCTGGACCAGATTCGGTTTAACCGCGTCTTTCAACAACAGGGCCAATGCTCCTTCCACCCCAAGGTCGCCAACCGTTACTGGCTTTTTCTCCATATTATAGGCAATCACCATTCTGGACAGCCTCGATTTCAGGTCCTGCAGGCTTGATGCGAGACAAAGCACTGCCATGATTTCGGAAGCAACGGTAATATCGAAACCGTCTTCCCGCGGCACACCCTGAATCGGTCCGCCAAGCCCGACTATCACCTTGCGCAGGGCACGGTCATTAAGGTCGAGGGCCCGCTTCCACACGACACGGCGGGCATCGATTCGCAGCTCATTCCCCTGCTGGAGGTGGTTATCAATCAACGCCGCAAGTGCATTATTGGCCGTCGTTATTGCATGGAGGTCACCAGTAAAATGAAGATTGATTTCGTCCATGGGCAGCACTTGGGCATAACCGCCGCCTGCGGCACCACCTTTAATCCCCATGGTCGGTCCCAGGGATGGCTCACGCATGGCGATCATCGCTTTCTTGCCAACTTTATTCAAAGCATCTGCCAGTCCAACTGTAACCGTCGACTTGCCTTCACCGGCCGGGGTTGGATTTATCGCAGTTACAAGGATTACTTTTCCGCTTTCCTTTGTCTCCAGCTTGGCTAAGCAGTCAAACGATAGTTTTGCTTTATGTTTGCCGTACATTTCCAGATCATCGGGCCCAAGCCCGATTTTGGCTGCAATTTCAGTGATGGGCAGCATTTCGCTTTCCCTGGCAATTTCGATATCTGTTTTAAATTTCCCTTTTGTTTCCATCCAGACCCCGCCTTTTTTTCAGGTAGTAGTTTCCCCCTCATTGTATCATTTGCAAACCTATTTCAGTATGTGTTTCACAATTTTTTCGAGAATTCAGCATTCTTAAATTGCCTGTTCACCGAGACAAGATTATAATTAGATTTAAATGTCAATTTATACAAGGGAGGGGTACGGAGTGCCAATAAAAATTCCTAAGCTTCTTCCAGCAAGGGAGATTCTTGAAGAGGAAAACATTTTTATCATGGAGGATGAGCGGGCAAGCAGTCAGGATATCCGGCCATTGAATATCCTTATTCTGAATCTGATGCCCGAAAAAGAGAAAACCGAAGCACAGTTTCTGAGGCTGCTGGGAAACACACCGCTGCAAGTGAACATTACCTTCTTAAAAACGGCTACATACGAATCGAGGAATACAAGCCGTCTTCATCTCGACCAATTTTACACAACGTTTGATGAAGTAAGGGAGAAAAAGTTCGATGGAATGATCATCACCGGGGCTCCGGTAGAGCTGATTTCCTTTGACCAGGTGGATTATTGGGCAGAGCTTGTCAAGATTTTTGAATGGACAAAAACAAATGTCACCTCAACCCTGCATATCTGCTGGGGGGCCCAGGCTGCATTGTTCCATCACTACGGGATCGGAAAGTTCGAGCTGCCTGAAAAATGTTCCGGAATTTATTCCCACCGGATATATGATTCGAAAGAAAAACTCCTGCGGGGTTTTGATGATGAGTTTTATGCTCCGCATTCCCGGCATACCGATGTATCCATTGAAGAAATTGAAAAATCGCCGGAACTCAAGCTTTTATCCGCGTCTGATGAAGCGGGTGCATTTATCATCCATTCACTGGACCGGAAACATATCATGGTTACTGGCCACCTTGAATATGAAACAGACACCCTGGCACAGGAATATGCCCGCGATATACAGAGAGGCTTAACTGTCCCTGTTCCCGAGCATTATTTCCCTGAAAACAATCCCGAGAACAGCCCTGTTAACAAATGGCGTTCACACGCGCATCTTTTCTTTTCCAACTGGCTGAATTATTATGTTTACCAGGAAACCCCATATGAATGGAATTAATGTATTTTTCTATAATATGAACTCGTGCTGAGCTGCCAATCTGGCAGCTTTTTTTTGCGATGCCAGGCTTTGCCCCGATAAGCATCTGCTTTTTTTTGGCAACTTCATGCAAATTTACAGGTTTAGCAAAGATTGAATACAGCAAGACTAGGAGGGACACGCAAAGAATCGATCAGCAGCTAGCAAAGGAGGTGTAATGCATGGATGGAGAACAGCTGACTGGAGTTTTTAAAAATAATGCAGGTGAGGTTATCTCTTTCCAGACTTCTTCCGGAAGAATCATTTCCTACCGGAGGGCCTTAATGGAAGCGGAAGCCGGGAGAATAACCGGTGTTTCGATCAAAGAAACCGAGACAGACGAAGATTTTGCCCTCCCCTATGAAATCGAGAATATCAGCAGCCTTCCGGAATCCTACTAAAAAACACCTGACTGCCTGTCAGGTGTTTTATCCTTACTCTTCGCTTTCTTCATTTCGGCGCCGAATTTCCGCCAGCGCCTCACCCCTGCTTCCATCTTCCTCAAAGAATTGGACCAGGTCGCCAATCCTGTCTATTGCATCCCAGCTGAGATGGTGTTCAATCCCCTCAACATCCTGATAGATATTTTCCTCTTTTACTCCAATCGTCTTAAGCAGCTGTTCGAGAAGTTCATGCCTGTCCACAAGGCGTTTCCCTGTCTTTTTCCCCTTTGGGGTAAGGACAAGCCCACGATATTTTTCATAGACCAAGTATTGGTCTTTATCCAGTTTTTGAACCATTTTTGTAACCGAGGAGGGATGAACAGACAGCGCTTCTGCGATATCTGACACTCTTGCATACCCTTTTTCTTCAATTAAAATATAAATCTGTTCAATATAATCTTCCATACTTGGTGTCGGCATCCCTAAACCTCCATTGTCAACCTTATCCCATAAAGTTTACTATAGATGGCCCGCCTGGACAAGACAGTATACATCAAGACTTGACCCTGCCGGCAAAACGGATGCTGCGGCCTTTTTCGTCCCATACCAGCTTTGCATTAAACGCTTGTTCCTTGGAAGTAAATCCCTCAATCACATCCGTGCTTCCCTCTTTTAACAGCTGCTTAACTTGTTTCTGGGTGATTGTCCTGCCCAGAATTTGTTTTGAAACAGTGAACCCGCACTTGGTCTTTTGATAATTTGCACATCCATAAAAACCCCCTTTATCGACAACAGCTCCTCCGCACAATTTACAGGCGCCCAGATTGGTGCTCCGTTTCTTCCGGCCTTTCTGCTTGCCTGGGATAAACTCCTCTTTTACTTGCGTTCCAAAACTCCAGCCGGCCGCGCTTTCTGTAGTAGTGGAAACTAAATGGGCCACCAGTTTGCTGGTTTGATCCATAAATTGCTTCGGTGAAGCGGCCCCTTCCCCGATTTCCTTAAGACGCTGTTCCCATTTTGCTGTCATTTCAGGCGAGGCCAAAACTTGACCGCCAACTGCCTGGACAAGTATTTTTGCTTTCGCCGTTGCATAAACCAGATTTTTGCTGATATTGATATATGCCCTGTCTTTCAGCATCGTGATAATGCCGGCACGGGTTGCTTCCGTTCCGAGACCTTCCGTTTTCATCAAAACTTTCTCAAGCTCTTTATCTTCAATATGTTTGCCTGCGGTTTTCATCAAGGTAATCAGCTGCCCCTCCGTAAAGCGCTTTGGGGGCTGGGTTTTGCTTTCTTTGACATCGGTTTTCACAACGGTGCCTGTTTCCCCCTTCTGGATGGACGGCAGTACATGATCCTTGTCCTTATCTTGTTGGGGAAGCACCTTCCGCCATCCTTCCTGAATGGGCACTTTGCCTTTTGAAAGGAACTCTGCCCTCCCATCCGCAAGCGTCCTGATGGTTGTATATTCAGCTGACGCAGAGGGATAATGGGCTGCGATCAAAGTCCTGGCGAGCAAATCATAAAGTTTCTGTTCATCCGGGGAAAGCCGGCTTAGATTTGGTACCTGTTCCGTAGGAATAATTGCATAATGGTCGGTCACTTTTTTTGCATTCACATACCTTCCATTAGTCCTGATGCTCTCAACGGGCAACGGAAAAAGATCCTGATATTGCGGCAGGTTGCCCAGCTTGTTAAGAATGCCCGGGAATCCCTCTGCTTCTCCCGGAGTTACATGCCGTGAATCCGAACGGGGATAGGAGACAATCCCGCGCTGGTACAAACCTTGCAATAGATCGAGTGTTTTCTTGGGAGAGAATTTGAATCTTTTATTGGCATCTGCCTGAATCGACGAAAGGTTATAAAATAATGGTGGCTGAAACTCTTTTCTTTCGGTGTTGACATCGATAGCCTCTGCCGTTTTCCCTGTACAGAATGCGGCAATTTTTTCAGCAAGCTCTTTTGATTCTATTCTCGAATTCCCATCCTTCTCCCATTTGCCCTTGTATTTTTTGTTATTGATGGCAAATTGGGCCTCAACTTCCCAAAACGGCTGGGAAACAAAATTCTCAATCTCGTATTCGCGTTTTACAATCAGAGCCAGCGTGGGGGTCTGGACTCTTCCAACGGAAAACACGTCGGAAAACCCCTCTTTTTGCAGCAGCAATGTATAGAGCCTTGAAGCATTCATTCCTACTACCCAATCGGCACACGCTCTAGTATAGGCTTCATAATAGAGATTTTTTGTTTCGGACTCCTGCAGGAGGTTTTGAAATCCTTCTTTAATGGCTTTCGGGGTGAGAGAGGAAATCCAGAGCCGTTTCATCGGTTTTTTGCAGCCGGTGAGCCGGAGAATATTGCGGACAATCAACTCTCCTTCTCTTCCGGCATCGCCTGCATGGATAATTTCGGTCACCTGCGGGGATGTGGAGAGTTTTTTGATAGTGGCAAACTGCTTTTGCTTGTTCTTGACGACCTCATACATAAATTGCTGAGGTACAATGGGCAATGTATCAAGCGACCACCGCTTCCATGAGGAATTGTACTTTTCCGGCGGTGCAAGTTCGGTGAGATGACCGATCGCCCATGATACGTAGGCACCATCCGGAAAGAGTTCGTTCGGGAGAATTTCAATGTAGCCATCCTGTTTTTTGGTTTTAAAAATGGAGGCTAGCGTCCTGCCCTGGTCCGGCTTTTCGGCAATGATTAATTTCATGGCTCCTCCTTGCTTCATTGTTTATTTTACTATCCTTATTTTAGCCGAGCCTGCTCATGTCCGTAAAGAAACAAATGGAGGAAGCGTCTCGTTCACGCTTCCTCCAACCTTTATTTTTTATAAGGCTTAACGCCAGTCGCTTTTCTGGAAAACCATTGATCCCTTGGAATGATGGATGAAACGGTTAAAATAAATGACGGAATCTTTTCGGTACGTATAATGATGGCCCCCATTTTCTCATCGAACATCAGCAGGGATTCACCATGGGAATATCCTGCGAGGCTTGGCCCCAGTGTGATCAAAGACTTGATGATGGCTTCCCTGTCTTCATCTTCCGCCTGTAGCTCCGGGGAAAACCTTATGATCCACTCACTGCCTTTAAATGAAAAACGGAACATTTCCTCACCCTTTTTTATATCAAAACTATGAGGAGATTTATTTTTTATGACAAGCCCTGTGGTCTTTTCCGGAAAAATGAATAAAGCGCATCCATTATTTGCCCTCGCCTTTCGTGGCTTATCGTCTTTTTTTCACAGGACATCCTTCCAGTACCTTGACGCTTAAAGCCTTTTTATGTATATTTAAAGCATCATTTATCAGAATATATGATTATTTTCGCTGGATTAAGGGTATGTTCTAATAAATGAAAATTTCAACTGACACATTGTGTCGCGAAAAGGCTTAGGAGGAAAAAGTTACATGCAAAACGGTAAAGTTAAATGGTTCAACAATGAAAAAGGTTTTGGATTTATTGAAGTAGAAGGCGGAGATGATGTATTCGTTCATTTCACTGCAATCCAGGGAGAAGGCTACAAGTCCCTTGAAGAAGGCCAGGAAGTTTCTTTTGAAATCGTTGAAGGAAACCGCGGACCACAAGCAGCTAATGTAGTAAAACTATAATTCAAAAATGTCTTGATGTTCTTTCAGGCTGGCATTATGCCAGCCTTTTATTTTGTTCTGTTTCAAGGCCTCCCGGATAGTTTGGCTCCGCAGACTTTTATTTTTTCGCCAACAGTGCAGGCTGTAATGCAAAAACGATGGGCAAATCTTTTTCCATGGTCTTTTTTATGCTGTTTCTTTAAAAAACAGCCCTCGCAGTAGGTTGCTAACAATTCTTCAACTTCTTCGAGCAAATCTTTTCTGCCCAATAATTCCCCCTGCCTTTCTATTCTTTAGAGAATCTGCATTTTACTGTGGATGGTTTTGCCTTCAAGTGCCTGGCTTGCCAGCTTATCCGCTTCCTTATTGTTCTTCCTGTCTATGGCTATATACTTCGGATGCATCCCTAAATCGGCCATTTTTGCTTCAATCCGGTCCAGCCAGCGGTTCAGCGTCTCCTCATAGCACGGCCACTCACCCTCCAATTGCTTAAGCACAACCTGGGAGTCGCCCCGGAATTCGCATGACAGGTGGTGAACACCCAGTTCTTCAAGCAAAGTAAGCCCAAAGTAGAAGGCGGCATATTCTGCTTCATTATTGGTTTCAAGTTCGCCTATTTGCTGGTTGGCCCGGAGGCGATACTTCTTCTTGCCCTGATTATAGTAGATGATGGCCCCCAAACCGGCCTTATTGGTATTTTTGTCGAAGCCTCCGTCAAAGTAAACCGTTAAGTCATGCGGCTCTTCTTCAATTTCTGCAAGCAGCTTTTTCATTTCTTTGATTGTCCAGGTTGTCCCCGCCTCATCCTCAAATGAAATTCCCGCTGCCTTTCCCGTTTGTTCAAGCTCCTCTGCTGTCTCAAGAGCCCGTTCTCCTTCTATCCAGTCCGAAGTGAAGAGAAGAGGTTCTTTTCCCTTTAATTTGTAGCTCCATTCCAATTTATACTTCATGCTCCACCCTTCCATTCCAGTCGATTATCCTGTTGGTATTTTTATCTTATTGTTCTGCTTTTTTATGATACACTAACATATAGCATTATAAACGAGAAGAGGGGTATGTTTCTTGATCGAGGTGTATATAGACGGTGCAAGTGCAGGCAACCCAGGTCCCAGCGGCGCCGGAATCTTTATTAAAGGAAATGGTGAAGTCCATCGTTTCGCCATTCCGCTTGGCTCCATGACGAACCATGAAGCCGAGTATCACGCTTTTATCAAGGGATTGGAAATCTGCCTTGAAAAAGGTTTTAAAACCGTCTCGTTCAGAACCGATTCCGAACTGGTAAACAAAGCAGTTGAAAAGGAATTTGTAAAAAATAAATTGTATGCTCCTCTTTTGGAGTCAGCCCTGGTTCTGACAAAAAAGTTTGATCTTTTCTTTATGAAGTGGATTCCTTCCTCCATGAACAGGAGTGCTGATGAGTTAGCCCGCCAGGCGGTCAGAAAAAATGAATCAGGACTGGGGGGCGCGGAATGAAACGATCCGTTGCGGCAGACAGCTCACTTCTACTTGTGGCCCTTATTTGGGGTTCCACGTTTGTCATTGTCCAAAACGCTATATCATTTCTGGAGCCTCTCTCTTTTAATGGAGTCAGGTTTGCCTTGGCGGCCATTTTGCTCGGGCTTTGGCTTCTCTTGTTTGAGCGGAGGCAGCTTAAGGCCTTAAATGGGAAGCTGATATCAGCCGGGATCATCCTGGGGGTCTTCCTTTTTATCGGCTACGCCTTTCAGACCCTTGGCCTTTTATATACCACATCTTCAAAAGCTGGCTTTATTACCGGTTTAAGTGTGGTGATGGTGCCGCTCCTCTCCATACTTTTATATAAAAAGCCACTTGGGCTTAATGCCTGCCTGGGCATAGCCGGAGCCACAGCGGGACTTTATTTGCTCACGGTCACTGATATCACAAGCCTCAATATTGGTGACGGTTTTGTCCTTATTTGTGCTTTTGGGTTCGCCTTCCACATTCTGGTTACCGGGAAATATGCCCGCGAATTTCCCTCATTGGCCCTTACTGTCATCCAAATTGGCGTGGTCTCTGTGCTATCGGGAATTTCAGCCTTCATCTTTGAAGACTGGAAAAGAGCGTTCAACCCAGAAGTGGTCCTTTCTGCAGAGGTCTTATCGGCATTGCTGGTTACCGCAGTCTTCGCTACTGGTGCAGCTTTCTTGATTCAGACAAATTTCCAAAAGTACACGACACCTACCAGAGTGGCACTCATTTTTGCCATGGAGCCTGTTTTTGCGGCGATTACTGGCTATTTTTGGGCAGGCGACCGCTTATCCTACAGTGCTGCTGCCGGCTGCCTGCTGATTTTTGCCGGCATGATCGTTGCAGAGCTTCCGCGAATCCCACTCAAATGGCCTGCTTCAGTAAAAAAAGGAGCGGATACAAAGGCATGACCTTCTGTTTCCACTCCTTTCTTACAATGCAAGCAGCTGTTTGTCCCTTACGAACCGGATGGCTTCCTTCCGGTTCTTTATCTCATTGGCCGAAAAAGTCTCCAGCAAGGATACATAGAAGCTGCCGTCAAACCTCTTCTGGGCTTTTAAAGTCAGCTCAAGCGCTGTATTTGCCAGTTCATCCGTCGCCCCGGTATAATGCTTGCCAAAGTAGATGAATCCAATCGCATCATCACCGAAGTGAAAACCCTTGCTATTCAGCTTAAGCAAATATTCTTCCAATGAAATCACAGCTGTTCAATCCTCCCGGACTATATCTATGTAGATATTACCAGAGGATTCGACATTTTTCTATCATTTTCTTCCAAGATAATAACCTGCCATTCCCAATATCACACCCAGCAAAGCTCCGCCGACTACCTCAGCAGGCTTGTGACCGAGCACCTCTTTCAAAGGGTCATCTGGCTCCTCTTCATACGCTACGGGATCATCTTTATGAATTTTATCAATCAGTTCATCAAGGTCGTTCACCTTAAGAGTAAGTTCACCGGTCTGTCTCCGAATACCCTGTGCGTCATACATAACAATCAGGCCAAATACCACTGCCAAGGCAAAGTCGATTGTTGGCACTCCTCTTTTTAAAGCAATATACGTTGCAAGGGATGAGACTCCCGCAGAGTGGGAGCTCGGCATTCCACCGGTTGCGATGAAAAGATCCGGCTTCCATTCTTTTTCCTTCATATAATGAATGGGAATTTTAAGCCCCTGAGCAACTCCGATACTTGATAATGCTATGGCCACACCTTTATTCAAATCGATCACCTCCATATTATTTTGAAAAAAAACGGCTGTTTTTATTCTTTCGTAGCATAATAAGAAACGAAAGGCTGGCTGCTGCATTACCGCTTTTAGGACTTGCCAGCCTACTACGTTATTTCACTTTTTCAAGGGGTATTAAACAAAAAGATAAGGAGCGTGGCCATAAATGAGCAAAAAATCGGGAAGAGGCACGAAAGCGCCAGGAGTCAATCCGCAAGGGTACGGCCAGGACGCAGATATGACAGAGGATCCTAAAACAAAGCTCGAAAATGCAGCAAAGAGAAGTAACACCAAGTAAAAAAAACGGCCAATTATTGGCCGTTTTTTCACACAACTTCCTGCTCGGTAGGTATTAGCTTATGCAGTCCCCGAAACTCGACTTCCGTAAATTTATCCAGCACTTTGTCGCGGTCAATTTTAAAGATGGCCGTATCCAAATTGCAGTCTACCTCTACATCGCATTTGATTTCCGCAAGCTGCCTGCTGAGATGCAGCATTTCAAGGTCTTCCTCTATTTTCTTTCGCTGTGAAGCTGTCAGCTGCTGAAGATTTTCCAGAATGCCCTCAACATTATTGAATTGCTGGAGAAGCTTAATGGCTGTTTTCTCCCCAATCCCCCTGACACCTGGATAGTTGTCGCTAGGGTCTCCCATAAGAGCTTTTAAATCAATCATCTGTTCGGGCCAGATCCCTTTTTCACTGTAAAGAGATTCACGATTATGGACAAGATAATTGCCATAGCCTTTTTGCAGCAAAATAACAGAAATGCGGTCATCAATCAACTGAAGGATATCCTTGTCACCGGTTAGGATCGAGACACCCACTTCCCCGGGAGCCTTCCTGGCAATAGTTCCGATGCAGTCGTCCGCTTCAAAGCCGGGAATGCCGATATTGGGAATATCAAATGCTTCGACAACTTCTTTGACGAGCTCAAATTGGGGAATAAGTTCCACTGGCGCTTCCCCGCGATTTGCCTTATATTGCGGAAACATCTCGGTTCTGAAGGTCTTGCTGCCCATATCCCAGCATACGGCAACATGGGTCGGCTGGAAACGGGAAATGGCAGTCATCATATGCTTAATAAAACCCTGGACTCCATTTGTAGGCAGCCCCTTGGAATTAATCATAAATTGGCCGGTCACTGCAGTGGCATAGAAGGCTCTAAATAACAAGGCCATGCCATCGACCAGCAAAAAGTTTGGCTTATTCATTTTTCTCCTCCTTGGATCATCACAGGATGGATTTTTTCAGGTCTGTAATACAACTTTATTAGTATAACATACCATCCCTTCCAAGGATGGATTTCCAGCAAAAAACCCGCCCGCTTACAAAAACAAGGAAGCCTGCCTAAGGCTCCTCTTGTTTTCGTTTTTCCATCAGCTTCCTTACGCCGGGCTTTGGCTCCCAGCATTCAAACTGGTAATTGGTTTTCGTTTCATAGCCCAGGCGTCCACAATAGTAGCCCATCTTCCCATTTTCCCGCACAGCGCGGAAATGGATACAGGTAGCGCAAGCATGAAATGGGGTGCTCATAGGTTCCCTCCTGCTCTTAAGGCGGAAATACATTGCCTTCCGCTTCTCTATGTGTGCCGAATGGCGTTAAGCGTCTCTTTTAGTTGTGCCACCGGAAAGTCAACAGCCATTGCTGACTGAACGCCGACGAAATATTCTTCTGCCTGTTCGGAATAGTCGTTTATTAGACTGGTAAAAAGCTGCTCCAGGGCAGAGTCGTAATGGTTCTTCAAAACTTTATTCTGTGATTCCAAATAGATATCTGCCGGGGATTGAAGAAGTTGCTCCAATTCTTCGCCCATCCTGGCCTTTTCATTTTTTTCAAAAAAGGCCTTTGGGTTCCTGAACAGTCCGAGTGCCTTTTTAAATTGTCCCCTGTCCAAATTCTTGAAGGGGCCTTCAAAATCAATCTCTGGAAACCGGTTTATTTCCCACGCAGAGAAAGATAGATTAGGATTCAATTTAGCCAGCTCCTGGGCAAGGTCGTTTTGGAATCCATCCATTAAACGTGCTATATGGGCTTCCACTCGTAATGAAGAAGCGCGGACTTCCTGCAGCAGATCATACCCGATATTCGACAGCAAGTCATCAAGCGCTGTCTGCAAAGCTTTCTTCATGTCGCGGCCGTCATCCTTCAACAGTGCTGGATTAAAGGATTCACGAAAGAATTCTCCAAAGCGGAAAAAAACACGCTGGTTAATATAATAGACAAGCTCGTCAATTTCCTGGTTCAGCTGAGTTTGCAGGAATGCCGTGTCCTTTGCCCCTAATAGTTCGCTGACACGGACTTTTTCATTTTCAAGGGCAGCCCGCTTTCTCGTTTTCTCTTCCATGCCTTCTTCTGCCGACTGAATCATCTTCTCCAGCAGTTCGACGGATTGAAGCCATTTTGCTTCCGCAGAATCCATTGCCATTTTTCTTAAATCATGGTCAATGAAGGAATAAAAGGCGCGTTCAAATGCTTTAAACCTGTTCTCGCCCCCGTCCCCCCCTGTTTTGTCTTTTAATGCCTGCAGGCTTGATACCGGAAACATATGCGGTTTTCTAATTCCATACTGGACTAGCTGCTCTTCTACATACTGTATTACCGAGAACATTTCATCCTCGGAATTCGCCAGGTCGACTGCGTTGACGATAAAGAACATTTTGTCGAGCTCAAAGGAATCTTTCACACGGCCTAGCTGAATTAGAAACTCCCGGTCGGCTTTTGAGAATGCATGGTTATAATAGGTGACAAACAGGATAGCATCCGAGTTCTTTATATAATCAAAGGCCACCCCAGTATGCCGGGCATTAATGGAGTCGGCTCCCGGTGTGTCCACCAGGGTAATGCCTTCACGCGTTAATTCACAATCATAGTAAACTTCAATCCATTCGACAAAACAGGACTTCTCCTCATCTGCCACATAACTTCGAAATGATTCCAGATTGCTCTCGAACTGTTCATCGAATTTCCCTTCAAAATGGGATAATCCCTTGGCAAATGCCTTCAGGAAGGAATAGTGCAGCCTTTCCGTTCCGACTGAAGTATCAATTTCCTGGATTGACTTGATCTTCTTTCCTGCCTCCGCTAAATCATCTGCGCCATATCCAAATAGGGAGAGGGATCGGTTTACTTCTTCAAGCAATTCAGAGCTTCCTTTCACCTTTACAATGACAGTCCCATGCGGATGTTCCATGCTTGGAGGCTTAATTTTATTGATGGCAGCCGTGGTCGGGTTTGGCGAAACCGGCAGGAGGCCTTCTCCGATGAGCGCATTCGCAAAGGAAGATTTCCCGGCACTGAAGGCCCCAAACAAGGCAACAGTAAATTGCTGGTTTTCAAGTCTCTCTGCTTTCTCGCCAAGTTCTTTGGCACTCCTTTTCAATCCAGGAATGTCTTTTAGTTCTCCTGCTGTCCTCCTCAATTTTTCCACTAGCTTCTCAAGCCGGTGCTGGGAATTTTCTGCTGGTGTTTGCTGTACAGTCCCGAATGTCATTCCGGACGTTTCCCCTGTAACCTGTCCTGCTTCTCCGGATTGCTTGTCTTCTGTTCCTTCCCAAACTTCCTCATCCATTTCTGTATCAAAGAATGAGAGGGCTTTCTCCCCGCTCAGTTCAGCTGTGTCTTTTCCATACAGGATATCAAATATCCTTTCCGAACTATGAGCCAGCCAATCCTTGACTGCACACCATTCTTTATAGGCATTGGCCAGCATGCCCCAATGCGCTTCCGCTTCCTTGACGGCAGAAATTTCAACTGCTGCCTGTTCCCTGACCGCAGAAGCGTAACTTTCCCTGAAAGAACTTAACTGTGCACGGACGGTTTTTTTCAGGGCCTCCGCGACATCATTCGTATAATTGAGCACATAATCACCAGAAACAACCGCCCCTGCTTTAATCGTTTCCCCGAGAATCTCTTTACGGAAGTCCGTTTTAAAGCCCTGTGCACGGGAAAGGAGCCCGCTGTCGGATACTCCCTTTTCCTTCAGCAATCCAAGCAGGAACTCTTTAACATGCCAGTCAATCTGGGCTTGGACCTTCTCGGAAAGATCCTGATAAAACCGCTCAAGCCTGTCCGCCCGCTCCTGCATCGTTTTTTGCTTGGCAAAGAACAGGCCTGCCTTGAAATCTGGCTGCATCGCTTTTAGGTAGGACTCTGCCAGTTCCCGAGTCTGGAACGGCATTAAGTAGGCATTCTTTAAAATGCCTTCAAGTTTGGAATTAAACTCTGCTGCAGCAAATTCCACCTGGCGATTAAGATGTTCGAGCTGCTCTGCAGCACTTGCCAGCTTTCCCTCAATCTCCGGCCATTTGGGCTGTGGCACTTCCTCCAGCTTTGTTTCCAATGCCTCGAGCTTTTCTGCTGCCTGAAGGGACAATGAATGTATATGGTCTTCGGCGATTTTGACAAGGGATTTGGCTGCAGACTGCGGAAGCAGTTCGTCCCTCTGTTCGATGTACTGTTCAAGAAATGTTTGCAGCTGTCCAAATTGGTTTTGCTTCATGTCGGGATTGCGCAGGGATGTATAAAAAATCCCTTTTGGTTTAACCCCCCATGCAGAAAATGAAGCGGATACACTTTCCTGGAATTGTTTGAAGCTTAATTCTTCTTCACGATGCTTATCAATCATGTTGATAACCAAATACAGTTCTTTTCCCGCATCCGTCAATTCCTTTGTGAACAGGAAATTCAGTTCGGACTGGACATGGTTATAGTCCATTACATACAGGACCAAATCCGCAAGGTGGAGAGCTGATTCCGTGGCAATTCTGTGCGCGTCATCTGTCGAGTCGATTCCAGGTGTATCCATGACAGTGACCGCTTCGAGGAAGCCCGATCCCTTATGGCTGATTTCAAGCGACTGTATCTGGTCACCATCTTTGCAATAGTTTTTTACTGTCTCATAATCATAAGGCGCAGGATACAGCCTTGGTTTTCCTTTTTTAAAATATACGCGGGCATATTCTTCCCCGCCCTTGATTTTCACCAGGTTTGCACTTGTAGGAATGGGGCTTGAGGGAAGAATGTCCTCCCCGACCAGCTTGTTGATCATGCTGGACTTCCCTGCGGAAAAATGTCCGCAGAAGCCGATGGCAAATTCCTTTTCAAGAAGTTTTTTCCCTATTTCCTTTGACTTTTCTGCTGCTTCCAAATCATCGTTTTCAAGGAACAGCGGATGAAGCTTCAAGATTTTGTCCAACAATTGTTTTTCCTTTTGCGCTACTAATTGACCCATCATTTAGACCCCTTGTGACAATTTTGTGAATATACTTATTCTAAATGATTTTTCACTTTATTCCTATACATTCCTATCCAAAATAAAAAACCCGGGAAACCCGGGCTTTTACAAAGATTCATTTTCAATTATGCGGTTTGGCTACATTGTCCAAAACATACTTCATGATCCCGCCATAAACAACAACTGTAGTAATAACAAGCAAAGAGGTCATCTTATCCACCATCCCCGGTGAGCTTATATTAGTCTGTGAGAATAATTATCAATTCCAAGCTTAGTTTACCATGATTGATTATCATTATCAATGATACACCCTTAATTGTCATACTTATTTAACAAATTCGGGATAAACCGTCCATTATCATGGAACTCTTTTTCATACTGAGTCAGGCTGGCCAATGCCTTCTCTTCTTCGGGGATTCGCACGGAAAGGATGACCATATTCAATAAGGTAAATACCGCCGCGGTCCAATAGGCATTAAACATCAGGGGAATCACGATCAACTCCAGAGCAACGATGACATAGTTTGGGTGCTTAATAAATCGGTAAGGGCCCTTTTTAACAACCTTTGCCCCGGGTAGAACGATAATCTTGGTATTCCAAAATGGACCAAGGGACAGAAGTGCCCAAACCCTTATCAATTGGGTCAGCACAAACAGCACGAATAGAAATGGCCAGTAGGCAGAAAGCTCACGGCCCAAAATCACAACTTCTGCTATCGTGCTCAAAATAAAGGCAGTGTGGATCATCACCATAGCGGGATAATGGCCAGAGCCAAACTCCAGCCCTCCCTGGGATTTGATCCACTTTTCATTCTTTCGGGCTATAGCCAGTTCAGTGAGCCGTTGAATGATGATAAAACCAATAAATAGAAAAAACATTATTCCCACCTCAACAGCAGCAATTCTGAGCTGAAACCGGGACCCATGGCGGCCGCAAGTCCATGTTCCCCCTGTCCTGCACTTTCCATGAACCTTCTTAGGACATAGAGGATGGTTGCCGAGGACATGTTCCCATATTCTTTCAGGACATCCAGCGATTTTTCAGTCATGCCCTCACGCAGGCCAAGTGCCTTCACATAGGCATCAAGAACTTTTTTCCCGCCTGGGTGGGCTACAAAATGATGGATATCCTCCAAAGTCATTTTCTCTGTTTCCAAAAACTCGCTTACAACAGGCAAGAGCCATTCCTCTACTATCGAGGGGATATCCCTTGAAAACACCACATGGAGTCCTTCATTTTTCACTTCCCATCCCATTACATCAAGTGAATCCTTCATCAGTGCAGACCCTGTCCCCAAAATTCTTGGTGACGCTTCCCTTTTCTTGTAAGGCAGGAATTTTGAATCCTCTCCGCAAACGAGCGCACAGGCAACACCATCAGCGAACAAGGAGGTTCCCACGAGATTGCTCTTCGAACGGTCATTTCGCTGAAATGTAAGGCTGCAAAGTTCAACCGTTAAAACAAGAMCCTTTGCCTTCGGAAAGGCGCGGGAAAGCCCGGAAGCACCGCCAGCACAGCCCAGTCCCCAAATGGGGATTCTTTTCGTCCGAGGCGAAAAAGGAAGAAGATTCATGATCCGGGCCTCAAGGCTTGGAGTAGCTAGCCCCGAGCTGCTAACCGTAATTATGGCATCTATTTCTTCATATGGAACATGCTTTGATAAGAACGATGGACTGGACAGGCAGCTTTTGACTGCCTGTGTTCCCAATTGAACCGCTGCCTCGATGTAGGCATTATTTTTCTCTTCAAAGCTGTGTTCTGTCTTAAACCAATCCAAATTTTTGGCAAAGTGGCGTTTTTCGATTTGCCCATTCATAAAAACGGGCAGCAGTCTTTTTATATCCCTAAAGGATTCCGAAAATAGCTCCTCGGCAAAATCCATGACTTTATCCTGTGTAATGCAATACGGCGGTATTGCTTCTGCGATTGATAAAATAGTCGGCATACAGCTCTCTCTCCTCACCTATCCTTAAGGTTACTTTTTCCATTTACCCCTCCAATATTCAGCAAAACTATCCGAGGCAATGGAAACAAAAAAAAGGCTTTCCCAAGGACCGGGAAAGCCTGACGTTTTGAAGGGAGTTGCTGTGCTCTTTTATTATAGCTAAGAATGCCGGTTGTGACAGCAGAAAAGAATTACCATTTAAAACTGAAACCCTTATTGGGGTTTGGGCTGGTCATGGACCTGGATCACTATCTTCCTGGAAGCCAGGATGCCGCATGGCTTACAGGTTTGCAAATCATTATAAATCCTGCAGCAGCGATCGCAATAATATTTTTCCATCTGTACACATCCCCGAAAAAAACTTTTTACATTATCCTATGCTTCTTTGCTGAAAAAGGTGATGATGGAAAAAACCATGAGAAACCTTTTTTGATTGTCAAGACTCCCCCGCCCTTTTCTATGGTTTGTGTATATTTTCACATATTTGTTTTCACAATTCGTTCACACTTTGCCCTTCACCCATGTGACATAAATCACTGTTATTACAACTTTACCCTATTAACATAGTAGATACGTAAGGAATGAACAATTTGTGAACTGCTAAAAACTGGCTGGCATCGGACCATTTGTTTTGTATGATGGGATTGTATCCAACAGTGAACATTATTTTAAGGGAAGGGAGTGGACACCATGGCTCAGCCTGGACTTCAAAAGAAGACGAAAATAAAGGTGGAGGATTCATCGTCCCTGAAAGGAACATTGGCTTCTGTTTTCTTGCTGGGATTCTTCCTGATTGTAACATGGGTCGGTGTTTTTTATTTATTTGTAGAGCGATTTTAATCGAGAGTATAAGGGGAGAGAAGTACCATGCATATTCATAAGTATGAAAAAATCTGGCTAATCTTCGGGACTGCCACCTTGCTGGTGTTTTTGTCCGTTGTCGGCGTCAGCGCCTTCTATCTTGGCAACCAGCCGCCAAGCTGCATGGCAACGGTGGATCCAGAGAAAGTTGACACACTGGCTCCGTTCAACAAACCCGGATTGAATAAGGTCGAGGGAAAAGAATGGGATTATGAGCTGGTATTTGTCGCTTCGGCCTTTAACTATACTCCTGGAGAAGTAGAAGTGCCTCTTGGTGCCAAAGTTAAAGTCATTGCGACAACCAAGGATGTCATCCATGGCTTTTCAGTTGCAGGAACCAATATCAACATGATGCTGACGCCTGGGTATATTTCCGAATACCTCACAACCTTTGACAAAACCGGGGAATTCCTCATCCTTTGCAATGAGTACTGCGGGGCCGGACACCATATGATGACGTCAAAAATTAAGGTGGTGGAATGATGAAAACTGTGTCTGAAAAGATAAAAGTGGATCGTCTTGATGGAAAGCTGGGCATGGCGCATTTTTATGTAGCGTTTATCGCCCTGGCAATCGGCGGTTTGGCCGGATTGCTGCAAACGCTGGTAAGGTCCGGAAAGCTTGTCCTTCCGGCAGGTATCGGCTATTACCAAATCCTGACCGTGCATGGTGTCGTTTTAGGACTTGTGTTGACAACCTTCTTTATTATGGGTTTTCAATTGGTTTCGGTCAGCCGGACGGCAGGGACCTTCACTTCCAAACAGCGTAAGGCAGGATGGATTGGATTCTGGACGATGACAGTTGGAACTGTTATGGCCGCTGTCATGATTTTGCTGAACGAAGCTTCGGTATTATATACATTTTACGCTCCTCTCCAGGCTCATGCACTCTTTTATCTTGGCCTTACTTTTGTTATTGTCGGCAGCTGGATTGACGGTGCCGTCATTATTTCAGCCTACGCCGCATGGAGAAAAAGAAATCCCGGAAAGCCAAGCCCGCTGCTTACTTTTATGTCCCTGGTAAACACCCTGATGTGGATCATTGCCACAATTGGTGTTGCAGCTACCGTTCTCCTGCAGCTTCTTCCCTGGTCCCTTGGCCTTGTGGACACTGTCGATGTCGCCGTCAGCCGGACGCTATTCTGGTATTTCGGACATCCGCTCGTATATTTCTGGCTGCTTCCTGCCTATATGGCATGGTATGTGATCATTCCAAAAATAATTGGAGGAAAGATTTTCTCGGATTCCCTGGCGCGCCTGACATTCATTCTATTTCTATTATTCTCCATCCCTGTAGGGTTCCACCATCAGCTGATGGAGCCAGGAATTGACCCTGCCTGGAAGTTCTTTCAGGTAATCCTGACATTCATGGTCATTATACCTTCCCTGATGACGGCTTTCTCTTTGTTTGCGACATTTGAAACTTACGGACGTTCCAAAGGGGCCAAAGGCTTGTTTGGATGGATGAAAAAGCTTCCTTGGGGAGATGCGCGCTTCGTCGTTCCTTTTATCGGGATGCTAAGCTTCATTCCTGCAGGTGCAGGGGGCATCATTAATGCTTCCCACCAAATGAACCAGGTCGTCCATAATACCATTTGGGTAACTGGCCATTTCCATTTGACAGTGGCAACTGCCGTAATCCTGACTTTCTTTGGAATAAGCTATTGGCTGATTCCCCACCTTACAGGACGCACATTTACGAAAGCAATGAATAAGCTGGCCATCATCCAGGGTGTGTTCTGGGCAATCGGTATGACTTTCATGTCAGGAGCGATGCATGCAGCTGGCCTCCTTGGAGCCCCCCGCCGTTCTTCCTTCTCTGAATATGGCGGAGCTGCCCAGGCTGCCGAATGGATTCCCTACCAGGTGGCACAGGCTGTGGGTGGAACGATTTTGTTCGTCGGTATTATTCTCATCCTTTATATCTTTATAAATCTGGCATTCTTTGCTCCAAAAGGAGAAGAGGAGTTCCCAATCGGGGAAGCCGCGGATGGTTCGGAAAAAGCCCCAATGGTATTGGAAAACTGGAAGCTGTGGATCGGGATTGCTGTCCTCCTTATCCTGTTTGCCTATACCATTCCGTTTGTTGATATGATCCAAAACGCTCCAGTAGGTTCTAAAGGGTATAAGTTGTGGTAAAACAAGAGCGCTCCATTACTGAGGAGCGCTCTTTTGCTTTTTGTTTTCGAGGATTCGCGGTTTACGTTTCGGGAGATTGACCAGCGTGACTGAAGCCAGGATTGCACCTATTCCAATTCCCTGTGTCAATGTAATGCTTTCCTGGTAGACGGATATTCCCAGAATTAATGCAGCAACCGGTTCGACTGTAGCTATTATGGCCGCCCTGCTGCTTTCTGTCTTTTCCAGCCCCCATGAATAGGCAAAATAGGCCAAAACTGTAGGGAAAAGCCCCAGTCCAATGCTGTACAGGTACACTTCCCCCTCGGATGCCCAAGCCTTTTCCCCTCCCAGCAGAATCGGGAGCAATAGTGCAGCAGCCATGATAAACGTATAATAAGTTACGGTAAATGGATGGTATTTATTCAAGGCTACTTTGCCGAAGATGCTGTACAACGCATAGCCAAGGCCGGCGCCAAGCCCGATTAGAATACTAGCCGGCGGAAAGCTGCTTCCCGCACGCAAACTGACACCGGCCACCAATGAGCATCCTGCAATCGTACCAACAACCGCTGCCAGTTTTTTTACGTTCAGCTTTTCTTTTAGAAAAAGAAAGGACAAGGTAATCACGAATGCTGGCGAGGTATACAGAAGGGCGGCTGCGACAGGAATGTTCATCCTTTCTATTGCCGTAAAATAGCACCAATTAAAAAAGACAATGCTCATCCAGCCTGTGCCGATAAAAAGCGGAAGGTCTCCAGCTTTTATCCTTAAGTGGCGACGGTATTTAACCAACCCGATTCCCATGAGAATAAAGGCCGCAGTCACTGCCCTTACGGCAACGATTTCCATCGGGCTCAAGCCTGCAGCGGAAAGGCCCTTCACAAAAAAGCCGATCAATCCCCACATAAAAGCAGCTAAGGCAATCATGAGATAAGGCATGTAGTCATCCTTCCTCCAGGCAAAGAACTGTTAATTATGATATTCTGTAAACTTCCCGGTATTTTTCATTAAGGTATTGTGCAAGGTGATCAGCATTCAAGCCTTCCCCAGTCACATCATTAAGAATTTCAAGCGGCATCTTCATCTTCCCATGAACATGGACCTTTGCGGTCAGCCACTCCTGGATGGGCTTAAGATTGCCCTCTTCAAGGAGCTGTTCAAAGTTTGGCAGATCCTTCAGCATCGCCTGTTTGAACTGTGCAGCATACATATACCCCAGTGCATAGGATGGAAAATAGCCGAAGCTTCCTCCTGACCAGTGGACATCCTGTAAAACCCCCTGAGCATCGTTCTCTGGAACGACGCCAAGATACCGTTCATATTTTTCGTTCCAGATCTGCGGCAGGTCCTTTACCTCGATTTCATCATTGAAAAGCCCTTTTTCTATTTCATACCTTACCATCACATGCATGGGATAGGTAAGTTCATCCGCTTCAATCCTGATCAGCGACGGCTTTGATTCATTGATCGCCCGGTAATAGTCTTCAAGCTCAACATGTGCAAACTGGCCATCGGTATATTCCTGAAGCAGCTCATAATTTTTCTTCCAGAATGAATAGTTTCTGCCGACAAAATTTTCATAAAATAGAGACTGTGATTCATGGATGCCCATTGAAGTTCCCGTGCACAGAGGGGTCCCCACCAAACGAGGAGAAATATTCTGCTCATACAGGGCATGACCTCCTTCATGGATGGTTCCGAATACAGCCGTCCTAAAATCTTCTCATCAAACTTGGTCGTCACACGCACATCACCCGGGTTAATGCCGATGGCAAACGGATGGACCGTTTCATCAAGGCGGCCGGCATCAAAATTATAGCCCATCTGCCTGAGGATTTCCTCGCTGAATGCCCGCTGTTTTTCTTTGGGAAAATGCTTGAACAGAAAGTCAGTCTTTGGCTTGTCAGCTGAATCGGAAATTTGCTTCACCAGCGGTACAATCTGTTCCCTTAACTGCCCAAATACCTTATCAAGTACCTCAACCGTGACACCGGGCTCATACATATCTAGCAGAGTGTTGTATTTATTGCCGCTATAGCCCCAATACCCGATGAAACGCTTAGTGGTTTCCACAAGCTTTTCCAAATAAGGCCGGAACATCTCAAAGTCTGATTTATTTTTTGCTTCTTCCCAAATGCTTTCCGCTTTCGATTGGAGGATGACATATTCCCTGTATTCATCCGCAGGAATCTTTTTGTTGCGCTCATATACTTTTTTGCATTCCATTGCGGTTTTCCTGGCAACCTCTGAAGCATGGCGGTCCTCGGCAATTTTATCTATGTATTCGGCCATTTGCTCCGAGACTGACATTGAAAACACTTCAGAAGATAATACACCTATAACTTGCGATCTTTGGTCCACTCCATTTTTCGGAGCTCCTGTCCTTAAATCCCAATAAATAACCGAAAGGGCTTCCTCATAAGCAGACATCTTCTTTACATAATCAAGAAATTCTTTTTCCAGCGCGACGCTCTCCATCTGCATCTTCCTTCCCAATTCTATGTCTCTCCCATATTATCACATTTTTCTGAAACATAATAACGTACCATTAAAGAATCGGAAAAATATTCCTCCTGAAACAAGTGGAAGCCCACCCTTAGCAGGATGGGCTTCAATATTAATTTGCACCTGCAGCCAAATCACTGCTCCCTGAATTTTCCGGCTGGACAGGAAGGACTTCGAGGAGCTTTTCAAGGATCTCCCGGTCCAGAGTCTTATCGAGGAGAATGTGTACTTCTCCCTGATCTGTACTTGTCCTAATGAGCCGCCCTATTCCCTGTCTTAGCCTCAAAAGCATATAGGGCAAATCAACCTCATCAAAAGCATTGTCTGCTTCTTCCCGTTTAGCCGCAAATACCGGGTCGTTCGGCGGAAATGGCAAAGCAAACAGAATGACATTTTTCAAAGCACTGCCTGGAACATCCAATCCTTCCCACAGATTTACCGAACATAAAACACTCTGCTCTTCATTTTGAAAGCGCGAAACAAGTGTTGATATTTCTGCATCCCCTTCAAACAGAACA
The DNA here is from genome assembly GCF_001273925.1 of Bacillus sp. FJAT-27251. Lineage (GTDB taxonomy): Bacteria > Bacillota > Bacilli > Bacillales > Cytobacillaceae > Mesobacillus_B. The sequence goes on from NZ_LIGG01000001.1 coordinate 4,449,597, forward strand.
GGAAAGTCAAATTCTCCTTCAACCATGCTTTTAAAGGAGCGCAGTTCATCCCGGTCTGTAAACAATACCAGGGCCCTCCCCCCCGAAGAACGAATTTGCCGGATTGTATACTGGGCCCTCGCTGCAAAGTCTGCTTTGGAATAATCACGAAGGGAGATGCACATGACATCATCGTAGTCAAATGGTGATTCAACCGAGAAGGAAAGATAGCTGTCAATTCCCAGACTGTTTGCCATGTACTCAAATGACTTTCTTTCCGACAAGGTGGCTGAAGAAAAAACAAATGGCTTTTCCTGGGAAAACACTTCTTTGCGCAGTACTTCCTGAACCATTTTTGGCATAATGACAAGCGTTTTCTCGCCATTATGGATCTCAAGCCAGTTAATCCCGACCGAACGTCTGGCAAATAGAGTCAACGAATAACTGATCTGATCCAGGTATTCCTCCACAATCTTCAGGTTATAGTCGTTAATCACAAACATTTCACTTTCAAAAACCAATTCTTCCTGCAGGGATTCCAAAGTCCAAAGCAAATCCTCCGCTATTCTTGACACGGATGGTGCTTTTTTTACTGTCAGCTTTTCGGATGCCCTGCTTTCCTCGCTATATTTTTCCAGTTCAATAAAAAGCTGATCATTCAGGAATATAGCCTTTTCCATCAGGTTTAAGGTCTTTTCGCGTATATCATTATCCATGATCCTCGTGAGCAGGGTTTCCAGGGTTCGTTCCGCATACCGATATGTCAACGCCTTTTGGCTTGCGAACTCAAGGAGGTGGCCTTCATCAAAGACAACACAGCTCCCATCCGGCAAAAACGGAAGCTCACCTTCACGCTTGCGCGACTCCTTTGTCCAAATATGTTCCATATAAAAATCGTGCGAGCAGACAATCAGGTCAGCTGCTTTTCGATAATGCTCCCGCTGCAAGGTCAATCCGCAGCGATGCCTGCGGCTGCATGCAAGGCAGTCCTGAAGCGGATCCCAGTTAATATTGGCCCATTCATTATCCGTCAGGGAAGAATATTCTGTCCGGTCACCATACCGATGAAATTTCTGCAGCGTACTGCCTTCATGGACGAAATCTGGCAAACTGTCGTAAACTGCATGATACGCCTCATCGTCCCCATCCACAAAGGGATCCAGCTTATTCAGGCAAAGATATTGATCCCGTGATTTTGCCAGGCGGACATCAATATTTAAATCCAGCGCCTTTTCCAGCTTGGCAATGTCCCCTTCCTTTTTGACAAGCTGTTCAATCAGCCTTTCATCGGCACACGCAATGATGGCCGGCTGCTTTTTGTAGCGGGCATAACAAATGGCATAAAGAAGGTAGACGATTGTTTTTCCCGTACCCACTCCAGCCTCTGAAAAAATGACTTTCTTTTCCCTGAATGCTTTTTCGAGCTGAAATGCCATGAAGACTTGCTCATCCCGCAGCTCAAACCCAGCTTCAGGGAGAACATCATAGAAAACATCGCCAATCCACTCGCTGAATTTATCGAAAAAAGATTCTGTTTTTGAAATAGTAAAAGGCAAACTGCCAGTCATGGTAACCCTCCAGACAAATTGACAGCGCCTTGCGATGGGCGCTGTCATTTCCATGTTATTTACTTTAGATGTTTCAGCTACCCTAGTCGGGCGAAAGGATCACTCTCTAGCGCCTAGGCGGACGCTTTCCCCAGTACTGGTATAAGTCTGTCCTGATGAACCCATTGAACAGCTTCCTCTTTTTGGTTGCAGGCCTGCCGTAGAATTGCTCAAATTGTTCGTTTGAAGTCATGATATATACGGACCATGTATCCAGCGCTCCCAACACTTTACCCATTTCCTTGTACATATGTTCCACAGCTTTTTTATCGCCAAGCCGCTCACCATATGGCGGGTTGCCCACGATGACACCGTAATCCTTTTTGGCAGCAAAATCCTGGACCCGCATTTGCTTAAAATTCACCAAGTCTCCAAGGCCTGCCTCAAAAGCATTTTCTGCAGCGATTTTCACAAGGCGATGGTCAATATCCGAACCTGTGATATCCAATGGCTGGTCATATTTCGCCATGTCCTCGGCTTCATTTCTCGCCTGCTCCCATACCGTGTCCGGCATCCAGTCCCACGACTCGGAGACAAACTCCCGATTAAATCCCGGAGCAATATTCTGGCCAATCAGGGCAGCTTCAATCGGAATGGTTCCCGAACCGCAGAAAGGATCGGCGAATGGACGTTCAGGCGTCCAATTGGTCAGCATCACCAATGCGGCAGCCAGGGTTTCCTTCAGGGGAGCCTCTCCCTGGTCCACCCGATAGCCTCTCTTATGCAAACCGCTGCCGCTGGTGTCAATCGTTAAAGTGGCAACATCCTTCAAGAGGGAAACCTCTATTTTGAACAGCGGTCCATTTTCCTCAAGCCAGGAAGTTTTTTTGTAGGATTTGCGCAGCCTTTCTACAATTGCTTTTTTAACAATGGACTGACAATCGGACACACTGAAAAGCTTGGACTTTTGCGACTTCCCGCTAACAGGGAATTCAGCATTTTCCGGAAGGAATTGCTCCCATGGGATGGATTTTGTTTTCTCAAACAATTCATCAAAAGTATAGGCTTTAAATTCTCCTGCCTTAATTTTGACACGATCCGCGGTCCGCAGCCATAAATTGCTCCGCGCAATCGCAAGCTCGTCCCCTTTGTAAGTGATCCTGCCGTTTTCGACCTGGCATTCGTATCCAAGGTCTCTCACTTCCTTCGCTACCAATGATTCCAGCCCCATTGCCGAAGTAGCGATCAATTCGAGTTTGCTCATCTATTTCACCCTTTAAAATTCACTTTTAATGAATATCCATCATACCAGTTTACGGTTAGATAATCCAATCTATGTAAAAATAAAGAAGCCCTCCCGGCAAAAAAGGAGAGCTTGCTAAAACACTCATACAAAATCGATTAATAACGCTCTGTAAGCCATGTTTTGTTCCATTGTGCTGCGACCGGCAATTAGCCTCGCACTCCGGCGGTAACCATCTATCTACAGGTGGTATCACCTGTCCTTCCCTTCGTTCATTTCCTCCAGGAAAGTGCCCCTACCATTATTTGGGTTTCTCGCTCGCGGGGTTTACCTCGTTCCACCCTTCCCATTTCTGGGAAGGCTACGTCACTGTGGCACTTTTATAGGTATTCATGCCATATCCGAAGACTTAGGCATTTTCCCTGCCGTCAGCCGATTAGGCTGCCCTGGCTTATGAATTGGCCAGGCACGAACACTACGGACATCTCAGCCCGTGCGAGCATGGACTTTCCTCTGCAGAAAAACTGCAGCGGTTACCCGAACGCTATTAACGATTACATAGATTATTATATGGAATCATTCACAATATAGCAATGGTAACCAATTAGAAAAATTGGAAGAAAACGGTTCAATCGTAGAGCTTATTGCCAAAAACATGTTTTTCCAGGTTGGATAACCTTTTCAGTATATCGAAGTTCGTAGTCCCGGCAGGCTGGGCGCTTGGCCTTCTTGCGGCCTCCTCGAGCTGTTTCTTCAATCTCATGTTTTCCTGCTTAAGCTCTTCGATTTCCTGATGGAAGACTTCATAATCCTTAATCACAAGATCAAGGTATTTATCCACTTCCTCCGGTTTATATCCACGCATGGCCGTTTTAAATTCTTTTTCAAGTATTTCTTTCGCTGTAAGGTTCACTTTATCAGATAGCATCATTTCTCACCTCGATATACCCCTATCATCACTTTATATTTTTTCAAAAACAGTGATATTTGTCAATTCTCTAATCCCGATCTTAGAAATCCTGATTAAACTGTTCTTCTTCCACAATCATCTGGAGGTCAGAAAAACTGATCATCCTGATATCGTACTCTCCCTTTTCCTGCCTTTGTTTGGCAGCCTCGAAAATATATCTTGGACTCCCCTCTTTTTCCTGATCATAGAACAGGATGAGGACATCGCTCTTTTCTATGAAAAACTGGTTAGCCGCACGCAGCTGCCAAGGTTTTTCGTAAGGCCTCCTTGATACCGAATCGACATGGTCGGCTTGGATTATGACCGACTCATACCATTCCCTGTTGCTCTCACTCCATTTTTCCTCCAGATTTAAAAAAGGAGTGATGACCGAAAGCTTAAGTTCGGGAAGATACTCCTGCAAAGCAAACACTACTTCAGCCGCCCATAATTCCACTCCCGGCTGTCCGCTTATAAGAACCCATTCAAGCCCTTCTTCCGCCAATGCAGCCAATTCCTTCATGATAGCGGTTTTTATGTATTTGACTGCCGGGTGATCCTGTTTAAACACGCCAAGCTCATATGCCTTATATCCCGATACAACTGCTACTTTTGCCATGTGAGTACTGACACCTTTCCATATCTATTCTCTCTTCTTACCAATATTAATCCTAACCAACACAAATGAAAAACAGGGGCTGTGGTGAAAACTCAGCCCCTGCCTGTTGCAATGATTAGAATCCGTAGCCTGGCCCAGCTCCGAAGCCCGGCCCTGGGCCATAACCTGGTCTTGGCACTCCAACTCCAGCTGGCGGGACAGGTCCTCCATAAAAATGCTGGTGCGTCACCTCATTAATCTGGGATTCAGTATGCGGTGTGTAGTGAATATGGTCAAAGTTGGTATGATGAACATTGGTTGTATGCGATGGGTGGATGTGCGGTACTATATTATTTGAAAAAGTATTATTTACACAGCACTTGGTCGGATGAACAACTGCTGGTAAAACACAACCCGGTCTCGGTCCGCAAAACATAATCTGTACTCTCCTTCCTCAAATTGGTTTGTTGTTTACACTACTAACCTATGAAGAGGAGAGGTATCTTGTACTAATGAAAACACCTATTTTTTTACCTTTTGCCTAAAAATTTCATGCGATATTGTTATATAAGAGCATAAAAATTGTCTTTAAAACCGGTGAAAACGATGACAGTCAGGAAGACCACAACAAAGAACATTACCAAAATCGCTTTATACATTCTTAACAGCCCCAAAATTTATTTTCTCCACAAGACTACATTTTAACGTCCATTTAACTTTGTTACAATATAAAATCCCAATTTTCACTAGACATAATTGTTAACATTTTGTGACACCTGCTCTGAACTTTATCAAAAGGAAAACCGTGATTATAATCTTTCCCCGGAGACATAACAATGAAACTCTTCTATTGGTGCTTCATTTTCCTTTTAAGCCTTATCAGCCTTTTTTCCAGGTCCACTTCCAATTTCTTTGCTTTTCCCCTGTTTAGGGCTGAAAGCAATGGATATGCCTTCTCGGTGTAGCTCTCAGCAAGCTGGTATTCCTTTTCCCGGTGTTCAAAATACTTGGCCAGCTCAAGCAGGGATTCCAATTTTTGGAGGTCTGTCCCATTTTCAGAGGCTTTTTTCCACAACGGCAAGGCTTTTCCATATTCCTTATTCCGTTTGTATTCAGCTGCAAGTGCCACCATTGCAGCAATGGCATCTGATCCGCCTCCATCGGCAATGTCCTGAAACGTCTCTTTCGCTTTTTCACTCTCTCCAATATAGGAGAACCAGCGTCCAACCTCATACGTTTCCCTTATAGTCCTTCCTGCATCCAATCCAAGCAATTGGAACGACAGATGGGTATACAGGGTAATCAGGGAAAGAATGTCAAGCTCGTTGTGCTTCAAGACTCCAAGAAGTCCTTCGGGATGTTTCCTTTCCAGGAAATCAAAATATATCATTGGAGCGAGATACCCGGGTATATCATCTACCCGTTCAAAACCAAGCACTTCTTTTTCAACAGCGCCAAGCTTCATTCTCTCTATCCTATGTTTCCACATTCTGCGGGCAGCATGGTATAGGTCGAAATGGCCGAATGACGGAAGTTTTGGAACATGTTCCCTCACGAGGGTATGCCTCGTCTTGACCTGCGGCCAATCAAAGGCTTTGCCATTATACGTTACCAGGGTCCGATAATTGACGGATTCCAGGAAGCTTTGGTAAAGAGCTATTTCAGCCCCGGGATGGGGAAGAAGATGCTGGGTTAGAATGACGCCATCCCTGGTCAGGCGGGCATGGCCGAGTAAAAAAATGGTGTTGCCCGCTCCACCTCCCAACCCCGTGGTTTCAGTGTCAAAGAAAAACAGATCCTCCGGACTATGCCCTGCTGCGGATAAATGGTGCTGGACTTTGCTATCATTCCATCCCACAATAGCTTCCAACGCTTCGGTAAAAGTGTATTTTCCATGTTTATGGGAAAGTGGATACACCACTTTTCGTACAAGGCAATACTGGTCATCGAAATAATAGGGCGCAACATTTTCTTTCTCCCACACATCCATAAAGGGAATCTTATGATCTTCCTTAAGGACCGGCTTGATGGCATGGTCGGGACTGCTTTTCATCCCAGTCGATGGTGAAAGGTGTGGTTTTAAACGATTCAGCTTATTTCTCAGCGACATTTTATCACCTCTTTAACTGGCTGCCGTAAACAGATCAATCATTTTCAGCACATCTTTTTTTGCCGTCTCTGCTGCTGTGTCAGTGCCTATGCAGGATGGGCAGCCGGATTGGCAGCTGCATCCCCCTACCATCCGCTTCGCCTCAGCCAGAATATCATCCATTAAGTGGTAAACCTTTTCACTCAGGCCTATCCCCCCTGGATAACGGTCATAAAAGAATATGGTCGGCTGCTCATTATGGGTAGCTTTCACCTGCGGAACAACGTGGACATCCTGCGGGTCGCACATTACAAATAAAGGAACAATATGTTTCAATGCCTGTGCTGCACCAATAAGCCCCTGCTCAAGCCTTTCATCTTCAAATTCATATAACTCCCTTTTCAATGAAATCCAGGCTGAATTGGTATGCAGCTCCTCCTCCGGAAGATAGATGGGGCCAGACCCAATGTTCTCATGTGTTTCAAATTTTATCTTTTTAAATATAGTAGCCATTGCACGGACACTGACATCACCATACCCCAGGACTGTACTGCCGAGAGAGCGAAGTTTGTCTTCCTCGAGAACATTCAGCTGGACAGCAAGATTGGCATCGGTAAAGTAGTCAACCGATACCTCCCTGACGAAAGCTTTTTTCTCCTCCCAATCCAGCATTTCCACCTGATACTGAATTCCCTGGTGCAGATAGATAGCCTCCTCATGCAGCAGGGTCATGGCAGAAAAGGTATCCATCTCGCCAATTACACGGACGTTTGCCACATCCGATTGATCAATGATGACCACATTTTCCTGTGAAGCAGACCGAAGCGAGATATTATGCGCCGGGAAGGCGTCATTCATCCAATACCATCTCTCCCCATTTTGGTGAAGGATCCGTTCTTCGGTCAAATACTCAAGGATCTCTTCCACTTCAGCACTCCCAAAACGTTCCCCTTTATTAAAAGGCAGTTCGTAGGCGGCACATTTTAAATGATCGATCAGGATAATCAAATTGTCCGGATTGATTCTGGCTGTTTCAGGACTTCTGGCAAAAAAATAATCTGGATGCTGGATGATATATTGATCAAGCGGGCTGGAGCTTGCCACCATGATTACAACTGCTTCTCCATGCCTTCTGCCTGCCCTTCCCGCCTGCTGCCATGAACTTGCAATGGTGCCGGGATATCCATTCATGATGCATACCTGCAGCTGGCCGATATCAACACCGAGTTCAAGGGCATTTGTACTGACAACCCCATAAATTTCCCCGGATCTCAGCCCTTTTTCAATTTCCCTCCGCTCTGTGGGAAGGTATCCGCCCCTATAACCACGGATAGCTTTTGGCCCCAGTTTATGCTTGACAAGCTCCTGAAGGTAAGTAAGCAATATTTCCACTCTGACCCTGCTTCTGGCAAAAACAATCGTCTGGATTTTATTTTTCAGAAACTCTCCTGCAAGCCAGCGCGTTTCCAATGTAGCGCTTCTCCTTATATTAAGAGGTTTATTGACAATGGGGGGATTATAAAAAATAAAATGCTTCCTGCCGGAAGGTGCTCCGTTATTGTCAATCAGATTCATTTTCTTTTCTGTCAGGTTTTCAGCAAGCTCGAGCGGGTTGGCAATGGTTGCAGATGTACAGATAAATATGGGGTCGCTCCCATAGTATTGGCAGATCCTCCTGAGCCTTCTGATGACATTGGCAACATGGCTGCCAAACACGCCCCGATATATATGGAGCTCATCAATTACTACGAACTTAAGATTCTCAAACAGGGATACCCATTTTGTATGATGCGGCAAAATGGCGGAATGCAGCATATCCGGATTCGTTATCACAATATGTCCAGCCTTCCTCACCTTTTGCCGGATATTGGCAGGAGTGTCGCCGTCATATGTATAGCTGTTTATATTAAGCCCTGCTTCCTGAATCAGTTCATTGATTTCGCTTTTTTGGTCCTGTGCCAGTGCTTTTGTCGGGAACATATACAATGCCCTTGATTTTGGATCCTTAATAATTTCCTGGAGGACTGGGAGGTTGTAGCATAAAGTTTTCCCTGAAGCCGTTGGTGTGACTGCCACAATGCTGTCACCCTTCCCTACGCTCTCATACGCCGTCTTTTGGTGAGTATAGAGCTCGTTTATCCCCCGTTTCTGAAGAGCTTCCCTCAATAATGGGCTGATGTCTGATGGCATTAGGGAAGTCCTGGCCTCCTTCGCCTCAATGGTTTCCCAATGGATGATATTTTCCTTGGCGCTATCTTCCATCTTCAAATATTGAATGATATCCTGTAAATCATGTCGGAATTTCATATCTTCACCTCAATAACTCTATTCTAGCGAATAAGCGTTCGTTCAAAAAGAACTAAAAGAAAATTCGCGCCTGTATTTTTTTCCATGATGTGATAATTCCTTTACAGACTCATAATCTACCTTTCAACTCCTATGGGTCATTTTTTGTTACAATAGGGAAAGTAGCGTTGTTTATTAAGAGGTKAACATAATGAACAAATATCAAATTGAACAGTTTCTCTCCAGCTATTCTTTGTTCCGCGACTTGGACCAAATGGAGATTGCCAAAATCGCCGACATCTCCATTTCCAGGGATTGGCAGAAGAATAGCCACGTTTTTCTTCAGGGAGACCCGATTGAAAATGTGTATTTTATTCATAAAGGAAAAGTGAAGATTTACAGAACCGATGTGAATGGCCGCGAACAAATTGTGAATATTTTAAAAGGCGGAGAAATGTTTCCTCATGTAGGTTTCTTCCGCAAGGGCGGATATCCTGCATACGCAGAGGTGCTTGAACCATCAGCTCTGATCACCATTCCAATCTCCCATTTTGAGCGTGTACTGATTGAAAATCCGCAATTAAGCATTAAGGTATTCAAGGTGCTGGGCGAAAAAATCGTTGACCTGCAAGAACGGCTTGAAGAACAAATCCTTAACAATACGTATGAGCAAATCATAAAACTGTTAATCAGGCTTGCATCCAAACATGGAAGTCAACAAGAAGACGGGAAGGTTTGTTTAAAAGCGGAGTTCACCAACAAAGATTTGGCCAATATGATTGGCACAACCCGTGAAACAGTCAGCCGTACGCTGACCAAAATGAAAAAGGAAAACCTGATCGAAACAGACGATAAAGGGAGCCTGATACTGGAACCTCAAGTCCTTCTGGAAGAATTGCTATAGTGCCGAAGAAAAAGCCGCTGTCCATTTTCCGGACAGCGGCTTTTTTGCAAATTATATAGTATGGCTCATTTCTATACTTTTAATATTCCCCCTAGACCTTTAACCATGGACGAAACCTGGGTTACGGCATTCATCATCTGCCCTGCGGTATCGAGCATCTTATTGACATCGAGTGTTCCTTCCTGATTTTTAAAGGAATTCATGACCGATTGAAACCCGCCTGGCTGTTTTGGCAAAAAGGCATTCTGCGGATAAGGATGCAAGCTGGGAAATGACTGCTGGCCTCCGGGCAGAAACCCGCCATACGGTGAAGGATTTTGCGGCGGCTGAAGCGGGTTATCAAACAGCATTTGCGCAACATTCTGTGTGCCGGCGTAAGGTTGGCTCCCCCCCTGCCACTGGCCCATCGCGATGCCCATGGGCCCTTGTGGAGCAAAAGGCATGTTCTGATGATTCATCGTGCCTCCGCCTGCCATATATGGATGATAGCCATGATGCTGGTATTGATAATAGGCTTGAGGTGCCTGAAAGTTTCTGTATCCATTGCCAGGAGGAAAGGATACAGGAAGGGGTGCATATGGATACATGATAGGATATGGCAACTTCTGTTTCCTGCCAAACATGACAAACCTCCTCTTCATTTTTCGCTACAGCATCTTATGATGCATTTGCCCAAAGAGTGATTCAATTGGAAATGTCTTCACTATTTGTCTAAATGTGAGGAATGATGTCTGAAATCTCAATATTTGGAAAATAAAAGGGGCTTTGAAAACCATGTTAAAATAATGATGAAATATAGGGAGGGAAAACACATGAACGTTCACGAACTGACATTGAAGTTTATCCAGGTTAGGAATCACACACCTGAACACGCGAATGAATTGCTGGATTTCGCCAAAAAGGCGTATGTCCATAACGAAATTTCCTTCAGTGAATACCGTTTGCTCGTTCGTGAGCTGGAGCTAAGGGGAGCTGCCAATACTCCTGAAAATGCTCATCAAAATTCCTGATACACTGCTGAGGCAGGAGTACCCTTTTCCAGGGTACTTTTTTTATGGCACTCTGCCCCTATTTCTCAATAAGATCCAAAAGCGAACCCAGTACATAGTCAATGGACTGGATATGTCCCATAAATCTCTTCCTGCTCGTTTCTGGAAAAAAGGCTTGAATGGATACCATCTCAATATTGTCAGCCGTTGCATCAATCTGTTTTGGATGGAGGTTTCTCTGCGGGTTTTGCTCAAGCCAAACAAGCGTCTCCGCTTTCCATTCGCCTGCCTTTGCCCTCACTTCATCAGCAAAAGGTTTTACCTCCTCAAAAAAATCACCTTTTTCCCCTGCTGCCTTTGCCTGTTCAAATCTGTTTAGGATAAACCCGCTGTATTCTAACATCAATTCAGTAAGCTCTTTCAACCTATGGTTTCCACTCATCTCTTGGCCTCCAAAAAATAAAAGCAGCCTTTGGCTACTTTATAATGATGATATATATTCTATTTTGTTTAATAGCCCAGTTCAAGCTTTGGAACTTGATTTCCCGGATAAGCCAATGTGATTCCCTTGCTCTCCTCCTCCAAAGACAGCATGCTTTTTTCTATATCAGCCAGTTTTTGCCCGCATTGTTCATACCGGATTTCCTGGGTTTCATGCCATTTTGTTTTGAACCCTTCAATTGAGGAGTGCAAATCATATTCCAGTTCCACAAGCCGATCGTTCAATTCCGCCAGCATGATCAAAATTTCCTCTTTCTCCAGCCCTTCTGCTCTCATATGCGTTACCCCTTTCGGAACTTGTTATGTACAGTATTCGCCCTCTCCTGCACCACTCCTCTGTACTTGACAAAACTAGAACGTATTCGCCAAAGAAAATGGAATACCTGTTTGTTCGACAGAAATCTTCCTGCATTAAATGCTGGGTTTTGAACAAAATAACAAGCGGAGGTGTTAGCATTGAAAAACGAGGAAAAAGACAACAAACAAGAGCAGAAACAAATGGAAGAGCGCAAGACCGGTTACGGAGACAAAAAGCTGGAAGGGCCCGATCGTCCATCAACCTGAAGAAGCAAGGGGATGCCCCTTGCTTCTTTTTATGGAAAAAGGCTCTAAACCCTAACTCCATCCATCCAAAGTCATTTCCTTTAGAGTGATCAGCGTATGGAACTGTTTTTGTTTCTCAAGAAACCACTCCGTAAGCTCAATGGAGTGCCTATGCTGAACTTCCTGCTCCATCCACCTGCTTTGAAACCTTCTTTTGTTATACCAGTCTTCCTGCCTTCTATAATGATGGCTGACAATAGGAAAGGCGGCCCTTAAAAAAGGTGTATCCCGTTTTTTGGACATAGGCAAGTACCGTTCATAATCATGTCTTGATCCCGTATGTTCCGTTGTGAGTGCAAAATCAATAAACCCGGGATACAGGTCAGGATGAAACAAAATATCGGCAATCCTCTTGCCAAGGTTGATTCGCTTATGGACAGACTTAAACCCGTTCACACTGGCACCATAAAGGATCCCCTTTCTTGTCGGGAGAATCACCGAACTGAAATGCAGGAGATCCTGGAACATGAACATCATGGTATTGAAAACTTTTTTCTGGTACAAATGATGTTGAATGACGGAATCATGGATAACGTTCTGTTCGTTCACTATAAGGGCAACCATCAGCCTTTTTTTATCTCCCGCCTTCCAATAGTGCATCCACTCCCTCTCCATAAAAGAAGAAACATTCAGATATCGCAACAGGTGAAACATTGGGCGCCTCATTTTCGTCGAATAATGATATAAAAGCAATTGGGGATAGGCATCATGGAAAATGGTCCAATTGGCTCGCTCATAAGTCAGGAAAAGCAATCTCAATACCTTCGGATCAAGGATTTTTGGAAACCATTCCCCTTCAAGGTCGCACATATTATAGCCGCCATTCCGTGATACCATGCTCGCCAAGAACGCCCAAACCATATCGGGGTGCTTTAGGTAATAGTCGAAATAGGCAGCCGTACGCGAGATATTGTCGATATTCAGCCTGTTGGTCTCGAGGCGGATCTGAAGAAGAAGGTCCTCCTCGCTTGCTGCCTTCGATATTGTTCCTGGCATTGCTTTCACCATCCTGCCTCCTGCCTTTTTTTCTATTAGCGTGAGTTCATTCAGGTCTTTTTATTCAACCACACATGAGGAAGATTTGGTATGATAGGTAGTAGTTTGCGAGGTGCCATATATGAATTTTCATTATCCCAATGGGAAACGCTACATTCCCAAAACTACAAACGCTCCCCAAAAAAAGAGCCAAGGGAAAAATTTTGCATACAGCAACAGGGGGATGACACTTGAAGAAGATTTAAATGAGACAAATGCTTACTATTTGGAACAGCAAATGGCTGTCATTCATAAGAAGCCCACTCCAGTCCAGATTGTCCATGTCGATTATCCCAAAAGAAGTGCAGCCGTGATTAAGGAGGCCTATTTTAAACAAGCATCTACTACAGACTATAATGGCGTCTATAAAGGAAAGTATATCGATTTCGAGGCCAAGGAAACAAAGTTCGCGACCTCTTTCCCATTAAAGAACTTTCATGAACACCAAATACGGCATATGGAAGCCGTTCTTGAGCATAATGGAATCTGCTTTGTGATTGTGCGATTTACATCCCTTGAAGAAGTCTACCTGCTTGAGGCAGGACATCTTCTTGGTTTCTGGAAGAGGATGCAGGACGGAGGCCGTAAATCCATAACCAAAAAAGAAGTTGAAATGTTTGGCCATCGCATTCCTTTAGGACTGCATCCAAGGATTGACTATCTTGGAATTATAGATTATCTTTATAATCTTAGTTAAGCTTATTTTTCCGATGTTTAGAAAGGAAGGTAAATATAAATGGCAGATAAGCCTCAAACAAGAGAGGAACGCCGTAAAAAGAGCAGCAAACGTAAGCCTAGTGAAAAAAAATCCTCTAAAGGATTGTTTAAAAAGATATTTCTCGGACTTGTGATCTTCGGGATCGTCGGCCTGCTGGCCGGTGCAGCGACCTTTGCTTTTATGGTCCATGATACACCCAAGCTTGATGAGTCCATGCTGAAGGATCCCATTTCCTCAAAAATCTACGACATGAATGGTGAACTTGTAAGGGAAGTAGGTTCGGAAAACAGGGACTATATTGCTTTTGAAGATATACCAAAGGTCGTTAAGGATGCTGTCATCGCCACGGAGGACGTCCGATTCTACAAACATAATGGAATTGATCCCATCCGCCTGGGCGGGGCCGTGCTTGCCAATATCACCGATGGGTTTGGAGCAGAAGGCGCCAGCACCATTACACAGCAGGTTGTGAAAAATTACTTTTTGTCCTTTGATAAAACGCTTGACCGGAAAGCCAAGGAAGCATGGCTCGCTTTCCAGCTGGAGCAAAAATATACAAAAGAAGAAATCTTTGAGATGTATGTGAATAAAATCTTCATGTCTGAAAATAGCCATGGAATCGCCACAGCCTCAAAAATTTATTTCGGAAAGCCATTGCAGGAAGTTGAACTGCATGAAGCTGCCCTGCTCGCCGGTATGCCGCAAAGCCCGAATAATTACAATCCTTTCAAGTTCCCTGATAAAGCGGAAAAACGGCGCAACACGGTATTAAGGCTGATGCATCAGCATGGATTCATCTCGGAACAGGAAATGAAGGAAGCGCTGGAAATTCCTGTCACCTCCAGCCTTGTGGCGGAGGAAGATCGTGAAAAGCGCAAGGAAAGAGCGTACGACTCTTTTATCGACCGTGTTATCGATGAGGTAGAACAGCAAGGCGATTTTGATATCTTTTCCGATGGACTGGAAATTTATACAACTTTGGATCCGAATGCCCAGGACTATGTGGAAAATGCCCTGAATACCAATGATGTCATCAACTATCCAAACGAACAGATACAAGCTGGTGTTGCCCTTCTCGACACCCAGACTGGGGAAATCCGAGCCATTGGAGGCGGACGAAACCAGAAAGGAGCACGAGAGTGGAATTATGCCACCGACCTTAAGCGTCAAACAGGCTCTACAATCAAGCCGATTCTCGACTTTGGACCGGCCATTGAGCACCTCAATTGGGGTACTTACCATATGCTCGAAGACAAACCTTATCAGTATTCGAATGGCACGCCGATCAATAACTGGAATAATCGTTATGAAGGGACAATGACGATGCGGACAGCTTTGGCAAAGTCCAGAAATATTCCTGCCCTTCAAGCCCTGCAGGCGGCCGGACTTGATAATGCCCGGGATTTCGCGGATGGCCTTGGACTGGGAGAATTCCTTCCTGATCCGATTACCGAATCCGCAGCCCTTGGTGCTTATGAGATGTCCCCGCTAAAAATGGCGGGAGCCTATGCAGCATTCGGGAATAACGGTTTTTATACGGAACCTTATGCCGTCAAAAAAATTGTCCTCCGGGATAAGACGGAAATCGACATGACACCCGAATCAGTTGTAGCAATGAAGGATTACACTGCTTTTATGATTACAGACATGTTAAAGAGCGCTGTCAGTTCTCCATACGGAACAGGAGGCATGGCAAATATCCCTCACCTCCCTGTAGCCGGAAAGACAGGAACAACGAACTATGATTCCGAACAAATCAGCAAATGGAACATTCCTGATGGAGCGGTACCAGACTCGTGGTTTGTAGGCTATACAAGCAGGTATACAGCTGCCATATGGACAGGATATGAAACAAAGGAGAATGCCCTCCTGGCGGATGGATATCAGCAAAAAATACCGCAGATCCTGTTTAAAAACATCATTCAGGAGGTCTCAAAAAATATCGATACCCCTGACTTTACCACACCAAACAGTGTTGTGAGGGTAGCGATTGAAAGAGGCACCATCCCTGCAAAACTAGCCAGCGAGTACACGCCAAAGGACCAAATCCTGTATGAATATGCCGTTAAGGGCCATGTACCTGCTGAAACATCGAAGAAATTCGAAAAGCTGGATGCGCCGAATAAATTGAACGCCAAATACGACGAAACCACTAACGAAATCATCCTGACCTGGGGCCACAAAGCCCAGAGCGGGGTAAGTTTTGAAGTAAGTGCTTCCCTTGATTCCGGCGGTGAACAGCTGTTGAAATCGACATCGGAAACAGGTTTGAAGATTGCCAATCCTTCTCCTGGCGGCACTTATACCTTCAAGGTAACCGCCATCCGCGGTGACCAGCGGAGCGACCCGGCAAGCACCAGCATCCAAATACCGGATCCTTCAGCCGTTCCGGAAGAAGAGGAACCTGAGGCAGAAGAAGGATCAGAAGAAGCAGAGAAAGACAAAGATGCAGACAAGGAAAAAGAAAAAGAAAAAGAGAAAGAGAAGGACACAGAGAAAGACAAAAATCAAGAAAACGAGAGTGGAACTGGCAACAACCAGGATGAACAAGACGGAGCCGACGAAACAGAAACAGAAACAGAAAATCCTGCCGCAGGCAACGGAAGCAGCAATGGAAATGGCACAGGCGGCGGCTCCGACGAAACAGGCAACAATGGAAATGGCAGCTAACAAAAAAAACGCCCGGAACTTATGGTTCCCGGGCGTTTTATTGTGTTCCCTCGCGAAATTTAAGCGTGGACCTGGCAAACTGCTTATGCTGTTCAACCATTAATCCCGAAAGTTGGATGTAAGAATGATAAAGCCCCGGCCTGGCCATGATAAACTTGAGTCTCTCTTCTGCGTTGACAGGCTTTACACCTAAGGTTCCCAAGCCTTCCAAAGACAAACTTACCGGCATTCGATTTGACCAGTAGACGAACTTCAAAAAAAGGCTTATACCCTGCTCCATCGCCACAGATGCTTTAATCGGATCACGAACAGAATGGCCCTGGCCAATTACACCCTTAAGCTTTTCCCATTCGTTTAACAGGATTGGAATGTATTTTTCTGGCGTATCCCACGGATTAACTTCTTTTTCCCCTATATGGTCATCTGTCCAACTTTCCACTATTTTTCCTTCCCCTTCATCCGTTTCTTTCCTTCCCTGCACAATTCCAGTAAAGGACATATCTCGCATTGGGGATTCTGCGCCTTGCAATGGTATCTCCCGAAAAAAATCATTCGATGGTGGGTAACCGACCATTCTTCTTTAGGCACCTTCTTCATAAGCGTTTTCTCCACCTCAAGGACAGAGTCCTTCCACCGGCAAAAGCCAAGCCGCTTGCTGACCCGCTCCACATGCGTATCAACTGCAATCGCCGGAACTCCATAAGCTACGGATACAACAACATTAGCGGTTTTTCGCCCTACACCAGGAAGCTTGGTCAATTCATCACGGTCACTGGGAACAATGCCTCCGTATTCATTGATCAGCATAGAACAAAGCTTTTGAATATTCTTTGCTTTATTGCGAAACAGACCAATGGACCTTATGTCATTTTGAAGTTCTTCTAGAGGGACGCTTAGATAGTCTTCGGGGGTCTTATACTTTTGGAACAGGTTTTTAGTTACTTTATTGACCAGTGCATCTGTACACTGTGCCGATAAAGCCACCGCTATGACCAGTTCGAATGGATTAGAATGATTCAGCTCGCAATGAGCTTCAGGGAACATCCGTCCCATTTCATCCAGACAATAACGAATTTCTTTCTTGTTTAACATCGTCTCCACCTGTCATAATAAATTTTTTAACCATACATAAGAAAAGCGAAAGCGCCTTGCTCAGCCCCGACCAGCATAAGACGATCCAGAATAGAAGGCGTTCTTTGCCTTCAATTCTGGAGCGGCTTATGACTCGAGGGGCTAGGCGCTGGAGCTAGACAGTTATCTAAGTTCTCCACTTTATACTTTCTTATCTATAAAAAAATGAGGAAACGATTTCCTCGTTGCCTCTGATTGGTTTTATGCCAAATTTACTGCTCAAGCCAATTGTAAAATGGGACGGGCTTCGGCTGTACGTTTGTTTCCTTTTCCACTTTCCTTTGCTGTCCCTGATGCTGCCTGAACTTCCGGCCATGGCTTTTGGCCTGTTCAATTGTCCTGATTCCATTGCGCTTCCACTCAAACAGAATGCGATCGATGTAGCGAAAGTTCAATTTGCCTGATATGACGGCTTCACGCAGTGCAGCTTTGATAATAAGCGGATCGTGATGGTCATCATCCATCCACATCGCAAGTGTCTCACATTCAAACGGGGAAAGCGGCCTGCCAAACTCTTCTTCAAAGCATGTATATAAATCCGTCTCTTCCACTTGCCTGGCATGTACCCGTTCCTGTTTTCTGCTTTGCAGGAAGCGGTCGATCAACTTTTCCCATAATGGGTCAAGGGAATACTTTTCAAACCGAATTCCATCGGGCGAAAAGCCATCTTTAATTTCAATAAAGCCTTTCTGAATCAGGGTTCGCAGCATCTCCGTACAGTCAAAGGCGCTGGAAGCCATACGTCCGGACAGCTCGGCAGGCGTGGGAAACTCATTTCCCTTTTCAGCGAAATGAAGCACCTGAAGAAGCAGTACGAGCTCTTTTTCAGTCAAGTGCATGTTTTTATATTCTGTTAGTAAAGCGGCTGGGATATTGATGCTTCCCTCCCGCAGCCATTCCAAAAAATCAGCTTTTTGCATACCGGACACCTCATTTCTAGTATAACACGAACATTGCCGGCTAGTAACTCTGCACAAAAAGATTAAAGATGTGCATTAGTTCTAATAGACAGAAAAAGGGAAGCGCCTATACCATTAGAATGGAATAGGCGCTTTTGGGCCACAGCTGATTAGGCTGGCTGCGACAATCTCTCCCTTGTTTATGGATACAGCCTGTTTAGAAGACGAGGGAAAGGGATGGTCTCCCTTACATGCTCGACTCCTGAAATCCAGGCTACCGTGCGTTCAAGACCAAGTCCAAATCCCGAGTGAGGCACAGAACCGTATTGGCGAAGCTCCAGATACCATTTATAGGCATCCATCGGCAGATTATGCTCGTCAAGTCTCTGCTTCAGCAAATCATAATCATGTATGCGTTCTGATCCCCCGATAATCTCGCCATATCCTTCAGGAGCGATCAAATCGGCGCACAGAACCACCTCGGGGCGTCCTGGGGCAGGCTGCATATAGAAAGCCTTAAGCGCAGTCGGGTAATGCGTGATGAAAACAGGTTTGTCATAGCTCTCCGCTATGGCCGTTTCATGAGGAGCTCCAAAATCATCGCCCCATTCGATATCATTAAAGCCTTTTTCATGAAGCAGCTTGATGGCATCATCATACGTAATGCGCGGGAATGGCGCTTTGATGTTATCAAGCTTTGAGGTATCCCGTCCCAGTGTTTTCAATTCTATCTGGCAATTTTCCAGCACAGATTGAACCACATATGAAACATACTCTTCCTGGACCTTTAGGCTGTCTTCATGTTCATAAAAGGCCATTTCCGGTTCAATCATCCAAAACTCAATCAGATGGCGGCGGGTTTTGGATTTTTCTGCCCGGAATGTCGGACCGAAGGAAAACACTTTTCCTAGCGCCATTGCAGCCGCTTCGAGGTGAAGCTGGCCACTTTGGGAAAGAAAGGCATCCTCTTCGAAGTATTTCGTATGGAAAAGTTCGCTTCCGCCTTCAGGAGAGCTTCCAGTAAGGATTGGCGGATCGACTTTTGTGAACCCTTGATTGTTAAAGAACTCATAGGTTGCACGGATAATTTCATTCCTGACCTTCATCACGGCATGCTGGCGCTTGGAGCGCAGCCAAAGATGCCTGTGGTCCATCAGGAATTCGGTTCCGTGTTCTTTTGGTGTAATAGGGTAGTCGGTTGCCTGATGGATGATTTCCAGGCCATTTACGAGCAGCTCATACCCCAGTGGAGACCTTTCATCTTTTTGAACGCGGCCCGTAACATACAGGGAGGACTCCTGGGTTATGGATTTTGCCAGCTGGAACACTTCTTCCTCTACATCACTTTTGGCAACGACTCCCTGAATAAAGCCTGTTCCGTCCCGGAGCTGCAGGAAGGCGATTTTTCCGCTGGAGCGCTTGTTTGCAAGCCAGACTCCAATCCTGACTTCCTGGTCGACATATTTATGAACTTCCGAAATAGTTGTTTTATACACTGATTGTTCCCTCCAAAACTAAGCAAAACTGGGTGTTATGTACGTGTTCAATTATAACCTTGGTTTGCATGCAGGACAACATGTAAACCTGAAAGCAAGTGAAGCCTGCTCCATCCATAAAAAGGCGGAAGGCCGGATCCCGGCCCTCCTACTTCCTGCTAAGCCTGTTTTTGTTTGGATTGGATGTAATCCCTGATACGCTCGACAGCCGCTTCAAGAAGTTCAAGGGATGTGGCATAAGACAGGCGGATATTGTCGGGTGAACCAAAGCCTGAGCCCGGTACAACGGCTACCTGTGCTTCCGTCAAAAGCTTTTCGACAAATTCATCCACATCCTTGCAGCCGGCCAGCTTAGCTGCATCTTTTACATTTGGGAAAAGGTAAAAGGCTCCCTGGGGCTTTATGCAGGTTATGCCAGGGATGTCCACCAATTTCTGATGGATAATATTCAGTCTTTCTTCGAAAGCCTTACGCATTTCCTCAACAGGAGCCTGAGTTCCGGAATAGGCCGCAATGGTGGCATATTGTGCATTGGAAGTAGGATTTGAAGTACTGTGGCTCGCGAGGTCGGTCATTGCCCCGATAATATCACTGTTGCCTGCGGCATAACCGATTCGCCAGCCAGTCATGGAGTGGGATTTCGATACTCCATTAATGATGATGGTCCGCTCTTTTAACTCATTGGAAATTTGCGCAACCGACACATGTTCATGACCGCCATAAACAAGTTTTTCATAAATTTCATCGGATATAATCAGAATTCCCTTTTCGATGCAAATATCCCCGAGGGCTTTCAATTCCTCTTTGGAATAAATCATTCCTGTTGGATTGCTKGGCGAATTAATGATGACAGCCTTTGTTTGTTCGGTGACAGCCTGCTTAAGCTGTTCAGGTGTTACTTTAAAGTTGTTGGCTTCGGCACCTTCGATATAAACAGGGACTCCTCCCGCAAGTTTGACCTGCTCAGGATAGCTGACCCAGTATGGAGTCGGGATAATGACTTCATCTCCCTCATCCAAAAGCACTTGGAATAAGGTATAAAGAGCATGTTTCGCTCCGTTGGTAACGATTATTTCCTTCACATCATAATCAAGGCCCTGGTCCCTTTTTAATTTGGCTGCAACTTCCTTCTTTAAAGCGGGAAGCCCCCCTGATGGCGTATATTTTGTATGCCCTTCTTCCATGGATGCTACGGCAGCATCAATTATATGCTGTGGTGTATTAAAGTCCGGCTCTCCCGCTCCAAGACCGATCACATCGTAGCCTTCCGCCTTCATTTGCTTTGCCTTCGCAGTAATTGCCAGGGTTGTGGATGGAGTAAGCGTACCTACTCTTTTTGCCAGCTGAATGTTCATTTTCATCCTCCATAACATATCTCTATAATTAAAAATTATCAATCGCCCTCAGTTTTTCACCAGTTTCAAAATCAACATAGTAATAATTAAGGCGGTCATTCTCCGAACGGTAATAAATTTCCCAGGCAGGCCGGACTGTTTTCTGCAGCATGGTAATACCCAGCCTTACATCAAGAATTTCCTTCGGCTTCCTGTCACCATAAACAGTTTTGACAGCTTCTTCCTTATTCACACCACTAGCGGCCTTTTTTGTGATGATTTTCTCACCATCTTCGGAAATCCAGACAAAGGCCTCTTCTTCATCACTGTCCCTCCCTTTAAGGACATAATAGGTCTCTTCGCCATTATAAAGCTCGAAATCCTGAAATCCAGAAAGGCCTGTCTCGTCATTTGCAATGGCCACCGCTTTTTCCTCAGC
Source organism: Bacillus sp. FJAT-27251 (assembly GCF_001273925.1). Classification (GTDB taxonomy): domain Bacteria; phylum Bacillota; class Bacilli; order Bacillales; family Cytobacillaceae; genus Mesobacillus_B. The sequence continues at coordinate 4,471,007 of NZ_LIGG01000001.1, forward strand.
GGTCCTAAGAGGCTTTACCGCATTAAAATATAAAAAAGCTGCGGCTACTCCTGATGCAATGACAAATAATGTGCTGACTATAATCCACTTTTTCACGGAAACCACTTCTTTACGTACGATAAATCGTAAAAATTGCGGTATTTTTGTCTTCCTGGTCCAGAGCGAGGCCAAACATTAAATCTTTATGCTTCAATGTCCGGTTAAGTGCATCGACGATTTTATACAGGTCTGGGCTTTCCTGCAGTTTAACCGTAGAAAGGATTTCAATTTTGCTTTCCATCCAAGTATTCCTCCTTCATGACAACAAAATTTGTTACTAATAACAATCGAATGGGAGGCTAAAATATAAATAACCATTCCCTATCTTTCATAACACCCATTATATCAGGTGTTTTTCTCTGTAGATATGAATGTTTACTGAAAAATCAACTAAAATTATTCTGGTCCACACACTTCTATTGCTGCGCAGCTATGCGCAGTTTTTTTACGGCCAGCCCCTAAAGCCACTCCTCAATGAACGGGAGGATTTCGTCGAGTGGTGCCTGTTTTACTGGCACTTTGGGAATGGATTTCAGGAATGACTTTCCATAGGTGCTGGTTATGATCCTTTTGTCAAAGACAAACACGATTCCCCTGTCTGACGATGTTCTGACCAGCCTGCCAAAGCCCTGTTTAAACCGTAAAACGGCTTCAGGGAGCGATAGCTCGGTAAAAGGATTGCCGCCACGCCCGATGATTTCCTCGCATTTAGCTTCATGTATCGGGTCGCCCGGAGGAGAAAATGGCAGCCTTACGATAATCAGGCAGGATAAATCTTCACCCGGAATATCGACTCCTTCCCAGAAGCTGCTGGTACCAAATAAAATCGCCTTTTCAAATCGCTGAAAACTGCGGGTCAGCCTGCTCCTGCTTCCTGCCGTGATTCCCTGTGCAATCAGTACAAAGTCTTCAAGGAAGCCACTTTCCTTTATTAATCCATAAGTCTTTTTCAACATGTCATGCGAGGTGAACAGGATAAGCATCCTGCCACGGGTGGCTTCCGCTATGGAAATGATATGCCCGGCAATTGCAGCCGTATATTCCATTTCCTTAACTGTTTTAATATCGGGAAGATCGTTTGGAATGATAAGCTGGACCTGCTGATCATAGCGAAACGGAGAAGGAATCATCTTCTCCTTCACTTCCATTCCCTGGATGCCCAATTCCTGCTTTGCATAAGTAAACGAATGATTTACCGACAATGTTGCAGAGGTCAATACAACACTTTTTTTGCTGCTGAAAAAGTGGTTTCTTAAATGCTCAGCCACATTGGCAGAACGGGCATAAATAGTCGTGAAGTTTTGCACGGCACGAAGGTCGGTCTCAATCCAGCAAATGTCTTTTGCTTTGTGTTCCATAAAAAGTGATCGGACAATCCGCAGCGTCCGTTCCATGTCCATCATCAGGACAGCCATTTCTTCAAGATATCCTTTGTCTTCATGGCCGATTCTTCCAGTTATATGCTGAACTTCTTCAAGACGGCCCTCCAGGCTGCGCAGCAAATCCCTCAGCATGAATAAGAATCGTTCAGCGCTGGCTCTTAGGGCCTGCTCCGCCTTTGATGCCCCTTTGCTATTAAAAGGAACCTGAATCCGGCTTGCGCCAGCCTGCCTATTTGTATTCCGCGCAAGCATACCCGCTGCCTTAAACAAGTCGTCGGCCTCCTGCTGAAGGTTTATAATGAGGGCGTTGATTGTATCGGCAGCAGCTTTGGCAGGCTTCGAACCTGTTTTTTTCAAAACGTTCTCCAGCTTGAAAAAAAGCTGCCCCTGCTCATAAACMCCAAGCTGGTTCAGCATCAGCCTGACAGACATATAGTCCAGGGTATTTCCGAAGTGCTTGCCCGCCGCTTTTTCAAAGTGGTGGGCTTCGTCTATGATTACATACTTATAAGGCGGGAGAACCGATTCCCTGGCAGCAATATCTGTCAACAGCATAGAGTGGTTCGTAATGATCATGCTGGCATTCTCTGCTTGTTTGCGGGCCCTGGAGTAAAAATCCCTCGTTTGCCAATGATGACTCTGCATGAAGGTGACAGGTCCGCTTTTTACTTTGTTCCAGTAAATGACTCCGCCGCTTGACAGGTTCAATTCGTCATAGTCACCGGTCTCCGTTTCCAGGAGCCACACAAGGATCTGCATCTTGGTCAGTGTGGTATCATAATTGTCGTCATCCTCATACAGCGATAGTTCGAACTTGGCTAAATTTATGTAATGGTCCCGTCCTTTTAGCAGGGCCGCCTTTACAGGGAAAGCAAACAGCGCCTGCAGCCGGGGAAGGTCATTGGCTAAAAGCTGATGCTGCAGCTGGGTGGTAAAGGTAGAAACTACAACCTTTTCTCCGCTCATTTTTGCGAAAAAGCCAGCTGGCACCAAATACCCAAGTGTTTTGCCGATCCCTGTACCCGCCTCAATCAACACGTGCTGGTCATTGTTTAAAGCATGGAAGACTTCATCCATCATTTCCATTTGGCCTTTTCTCATCTCAAAGCCAGGGAGCACTTGTTCCAACAGCTGCTGTTTTTGTTTTTCGTCCTGGGGATAGTCCAAATCCCGGGACTCATCGGAAGCTGCCTCCATTTGACCTCGTTTCAATGCTATTCCGCGATAAACCTCAAGCCACGGAGGAAGTTCCTCAATGGCTCGTTCCTTTCGCTGAATCACGTCTTCAAGAAGCATATAGATATCGCTTTTCAGGCTTGCAGAAAGTTTGCAAAGGCTCTTTACCGTAGCATATGGAAATGACTCAAGCTTTTCCAGCAAAATTAGGAGAAGCTCGGCTGTAACATACGCATCGCTGTCAGCCTGGTGGGGCCGGTCATGAACGATGCCCTCCTGTGAAGCCAAATCCGAGAGCTTGTAGCCATCTGCTGTCGGATATAGGATCCTTGACAGTTCCACCGTGTCAAGAATCTGGCCGAAAAAGCCATCAAAACCAGCGTTCTGAAGCTCTTCCTGGAGAAAGCCAAGGTCGAAAAAAACATTATGGGCGACGAAAAAGGCGTCCTCAAGCAATTCCATAATATCTCCCGCAATTTCGGCAAAAGAAGGGGCGCCCTTGACCATATCATCGCCGATACCAGTAAGCTCTTCGATAAAAGCCGGGATGGACTTGCCAGGGTTGACAAGCGAAGAATATTTTCCGGTGATTTTTCCATCTTCAATGATAACCGCACCAACCTGGATAATACGGTCTCCTTTTTTGGGGGAGTTCCCTGTCGTTTCTAGGTCAATGACCACAAATTTATTGCTCATTTTTGTACACCTCAGGTATTCAGTCATTCAACGGTATCATAAAATCAGGAAAGAAAAAAGCAATTTTAACCTAACTTCGAGTTGAAAATTCTGAGTTGACTATACTCCAATGAAAGGAAATGGCCAACATCCGGGATAAAAGATTTAAGAAAAAGCTTCCGGCAAATGCGGAAGCTTAGAGAACCGTCCTTTCAGGCTCGGCGTGAAGCATTTCGACAATCTGGTTGTCCTCATCCATAATCGCTACTTTAGGCTGGTGATATGGAACTTTTTCTTCCGGTACAAGTGCATAAGAGATGATAATGACCACATCCCCTTCCTGGACAAGGCGGGCAGCGGCACCATTCAGGCATACAACGCCGCTTCCTCTTTCACCAGGAATAATATACGTTTCAAAGCGTGCTCCATTATTATTATTGACAATTTGAACTTTTTCATTAGCCACAAGCCCTACAGCATCCAAAATATTTGTATCAATCGTGATGCTGCCGACATAATTCAAATTGGCCTCTGTCACCCTTGCGCGGTGAATTTTTGCATTCATCATCGTGCGGAACATTGATTATTTCCCCCTAGTCTCAATTTCAAGTATAAGGTTGTCTATTAGGCGTGCTTTGGAGAATTTCACAGCAAGCGCAACAATCACCTTGCCGGAAAGGGCCTTGACGGGCTTAAGCTGAGGATACGAATAGATGCTGACATAATCAATCACAGCTTCGGTGTGGGTCCGCAGCCAATCCTCCATCAAAGCGATTATCTCCCGGGGGTTTCTTTCACCGTTCTCGATGAACTCCTTAGCCAGCTGAAGGCTGCGGAATAATTCCTTTGCCTGATTCCTTTCCGATGGAGAAAGGTACACATTCCTGGAGCTATTCGCCAATCCATCTTCCTCCCGGATGGTAGGGACAGGCACAAGTTCGACCGGAATGTTCAGGTCGGCAACCAAGCCCTCGACCACGGCCACTTGCTGTGCATCCTTCAATCCAAAATAGGCCCTGTCAGGCATGATGATATTGAACAACTTAGCTAGTACTGTTGCGACTCCATCAAAATGGCCGGGACGGGAACGGCCGCATAAAACATCCGTTCTATCCTGTACAGTGACCTTTACTGTAGAATCCGTGGGATACATTTCCTCTGGCTGGGGATAAAAAACACAATCAACGCCTTTACTTTCAGCCGCTTTCCGATCATGCTCAAAATCCCGCGGATAGGCATCCAGATCTTCCCCTTCCCCAAATTGGAGAGGATTCACAAAGATGCTCAGTACGACGATGTCATTTTCGTTTCGGGCTTTTTCCATAAGGGCCGTATGCCCTTCATGCAAATAGCCCATTGTCGGGACAAAGCCAATCGACTTACCCTCCAGCCGAAATGTTCTTGCCAGTCCCTGCATTTCCTTTATGGCAGTAATAACCCTCATGCTCGTCCTCCGTAAAGGGCTGACAATTCTTCCTCTTTCATTTTGAAGCTATGCTTTTCTTCAGGAAACAGCCCATTCCGGACCTCGAAGGCATAATTAGCGAGAGCATTGGAAATCCCTTCATTTATATTGGCATATTGCTTTACGAATTTCGGAACCCGCTCGACACCATAAGTAAGGATGTCATGATAGACAAGGACTTGGCCGTCCGTCTGCACTCCTGCCCCAATTCCGATTGTCGGGATGTTCAGCGAACTGGTGATTTCTGCTGCAAGCTGCTTGGGCACACATTCCAGGACAAGCGCGAACGCCCCTGCCTTCTGGCATTCCTGCGCATCTTTCATCAGCTTTTTAGCTGCTTCCGCATCCTTTCCCTGTACCTTGTACCCGCCTAGGACTGCTGCTAATTGAGGCGTCAGGCCAAGATGGGCGACAACGGGAATGCCGCCTTTAACAAGCGCCCTTATATGGTCGACAACCTCATCGCCGCCCTCCACTTTAACCGCATGGGCTCCTGTCTCCTGGATAAGTCTGGTTGCGTTTAGCAGGGTGTCCCTGATGGACAGATGGTAACTCATAAAAGGCATATCAACCACGACAAAAGTATTTTTCGCACCCCTTTTTACCGCTTTGGCATGGTGGAGCATATCTTCCATTGTGACAGGAATGGTTGAGTCGTACCCAAGTACTACCATTCCCAGGGAATCACCGACAAGGATCATATCCGCATCTGCCTGCTCTGCCTGTCTTGCAGCAGGGTAATCATATGCTGTCACCATGACAATTTTTCTGCTATCAGCTTTCATTTTCAAAAAATCGGTTGTCTGTTTCACTTTTTATTCCTTCCTCCTTATTTACAGGAGAGGAGATAAAACCGTGATGGAAAACAAAAAGGATCCTTCCATATACAGAAGGATCCCGCTCATCCACGTAATTGTTTCATCCCTCTGTCCCGGTCCAGTTACGGATCTAGGCAGAACTATTTTTCATTGAATCCTGAAAAGCCATAGGTGCAGTTCTTCCGATACCGCCCAAAAAAATTATAACAAATCTCAAATGTTTATGCTACTGCGTTTACGCTATTCACCAAGATGGATATCAGCTGAATAAACATGGCGGACTTCCCCGTCTTCCTGAAGGATTTTCAGGACACCCTCATCGGTAATACCGAGTGCTTTTCCTTTGATGTCCCCGGCAACTGTCCGTGCGATTATCTCTTTGCCAAGGCTCAAGGCATAGCTTTCCCATAAAAGTTTGATAGGCTGAAACCCATGGTTCAAATACGTTAAATAAAGTTTCTCAAGCCTGACAAAGATTTCCTGCATGAGGGAGGCCCTTGAGACTTTCCTCCCTGATGCTGCCAGCAGCGAAGTGGCAATCGGGGCAATCTCTTCAGGAAAATCTTCCAGTGATTGGTTCACATTGATTCCTATACCGATAATAATCGCATGGATTCGATCAGCATCTGCCTGAAGTTCCGTCAGAATCCCCGTTGTCTTGCGGCCATCAATCAAAATATCATTTGGCCATTTAATTTGGGGATTCAGGCCCGTGACTTCTTCTATGGCCTGAACAACAGCGACCGCTGTTACCAGAGTGAGCTGAGGAGCCTGATGGGGAGGAAGATTTGGCCTCAGGATGATGCTCATCCAGATTCCCGAATATTTTGGGGAGTGCCAGCTCCTATCCATTCTTCCTCTGCCGGATGTCTGCTCGTCGGCTACGACCACAGTCCCATTCACCGCTCCCTCTGTTGCAAGGCGATGGGCAATTTTTTGGGTGGATTCCACCTTTTCCTCAAAATGGATATGGCGGCCGATAAATTCAGATTTCAAACCAAAACCGATTTCGTCGGGAGTCACTCTTTCAGGCGTCTGGATAATCTTATAGCCTTTCTTTTTCACTGCCTCAAAAATAAAGCCTTCTTTCCGCAGTTCTTCAATATGTTTCCATATCGCTGTCCTGGAACAGCCAGCTATGTCGGCAAGATGTTGTCCGGAAAGATATTCATTGCCTGCTTCAGTAAATGCCTCTATTAATCTTTTCCTAAGTTCTGTTTGCACTTGACCAGCCACTCCCTTATATCAGCCTTCTCATTGGCAATCCTTCCGCCTACCACAGCTTCCTCTATCTCATTCAAGACATCTTTTATCCAGGGGCCTGGCGTCTCTCCAAACCATTCGATCAGGTCCTTCCCAGCCACACTCAGCTCCGCACGTTCCTTAATCGGGAGCTGGTCAAACATTTCCTCCAAGTCTCCTATTGCCACTGGGCCATTGCCGGACAGGGTTATGTATACTCTTTCTGCAGAAAGCATGTTTGCCTTCCCTGCCAAGTAGGCCATTTGTTGGGTCCAGTTGTTATTCATGCGGTAATGAAGCCAGTGCAATACTTTAAGGCACACACGTATTTTTTTCCCTGGAAGCTTCCATTTCCTCAGAAAGGGCCCTGCGGTTTCAACATCCAGCTCCAATACATGTGACAGGAGGACCCACATCTCTTCTGTTGAAAGGCGGCCAAGCCTGAAGCCTGCCAGCTTCAATAATTTGCTTTCCTGCCCATTCAGTCCTGGCAGCCAGTTGCTGATGCCCGTTTCCCCCATTAGCGCCAAAGCTTCGGATCGATATGTACCTGAAATCAGTTTCTCAAATTCCGCCAATTTCCGTTCAACGGCAATGTTGTCAAGCAAAGGAGCAAGCTTGCTGATGGCTGCAAGTGTGCCTGGTTCGATGACAAATCCTAGCTGGCCCACAAAACGGACAGCTCTCATGATTCTTAGGGCATCCTCTCCAAACCTTTCCTCAGGTGGTCCAACTGTGACAATTTCTTTTTTCCTGATGGAGGACTGTCCGTGGAAAGGATCTATCAGTCTACCAGCTTTGTCCATCGCGATGGCATTCATGGTGAAATCGCGACGCTGAAGATCTTCTGTCAGGGACCTGACAAACTCCACGGTGTCTGGCCTCCGGTGATCAGTGTAGCCTGATTCCGTCCTGAAAGTTGTAATTTCATAAGGAGTACCATTGAAGATGACAAGTATGGTCCCATGCTGTATGCCAATATCAGCTGTATGCGGAAAAATGGTCTTCAGTTCCCCAGTGAGGGCTGAAGTGGCGATGTCAACGTCGGCAATTTCCCTGCCAAGCAGGAAATCCCTTACCGATCCGCCTACAAAATAGGCCTCAAAACCTTTTTCCTCAATCATTTCCAGTATTGGAACAGCTTTAAGGAATGGCTGCTGCATTATCTAGCCACCTGCCCGAGAACCTCTGCATAGACATCTTCATACTCCCTAACGATTTTCTCGGCACTGAATTTTTCTCTAGCTGTGTCTACTGCATTTCGGGAAAATTTATCATACTGACTTTGCTCTGTTAAAAGGCTTGATGCCTTTCCTGCCATGTCGTCAATATCGCCAAGGGCACAAATGAAGCCGTTCTCCCCATCCGTGATCACCTCAGGGATGCCGCCAATATTCGTTCCAATGCAAGGCACGCCGCATGACATTGCCTCAAGTGCGGCAAGCCCAAAGCTTTCTTTTTCGGAAAGAAGCAGCATCAAATCACTAATGGAGTAAAGTTCGGCGAGATTTTCCTGTTTCCCTAAAAAAAGAACCTTGTCCTTTATCCCCAGTCTACTAACCAAATTTGCCACCACTTTCATTTCAGGCCCGTCCCCTACCAATATCAGCTTTGCAGGCATCATGGATGCCACTTTTGCAAAAACCCTGACAACATCAGGCACCCTCTTGACTGGCCGGAAATTGGAAACATGGATGATTACCTTGTCTTCGGGAGGGATTTTATATTCTTCACGAAGGCTGCTCTTTTGTGATTGATAGACACGCTGATCGATAAAATTATGTACGCAATGTATTTTCTTATCAGGGTTGATCACATCGTATGTTTGGGCAACCAAAGCATTTGAAACGGCCGTAACCGCATCGGACTTCTCAATTCCGAAGCGGATCGCATCACTTAGGGATGAGTCATATCCAAGCACTGTGATATCCGTGCCATGCAGAGTGGTAACGATTTTCAAATCCCGGCCGCTCATCTCCCTTGCGAGTATGGCACATACAGCATGGGGGATCGCATAATGAACATGGAGAAGATCCAGGTTTTCCCGCACAGCTACTTCCGCGATCTTGCTGGCTAAAGCAATATCATAAGGTGAATACTGAAATACGGAGTATTGGTTGACCTCTACCTGGTGGTAATAGATATTATGATACATCTTGTTCAGGCGGAAAGGCAGGCTCGAGGTAATGAAATGGATTTCATGCCCCTTTTCGGCCAATAGCTTGCCAAGTTCTGTCGCGACAATACCGGAACCGCCCACCGTCGGATAACAGGTAATGCCGATTTTTAGTTTATTCATCATGCTTCTCCTAACAAGTCATTGATTAAGATGGGGCCATCTGCCATGAACCCTTCCGCATAACTTACACCTGCAGCCTTTCCAAACAGCCTTTCCCTCGCTTCCACACTCTCAATATAACCATTTACAAGCGGGGTATCGAAGCTCTCTTCCGTTTTGGTAAACTGGCTTACATATGCTTGAAGGGAATTTATCTTTACTTCCATATAATTGCTGATATCGATAATAAAGTCAGGCGAGTGAAAACCATTGATCATATAAAAATATACATTCCTGGGGCGATGCGGAAGAAGACCGCCGGCCGTATCGTACTTTTGGATTCCGGCAGAAAAAACCGCCTCTTTGACCAGCTGGGCACAGTTCCCATGGTCCGGATGGCGGTCTTTGAAATATGGGGCAAACACCAGTTCCGGACGATAAAGGCGAATGATACCGGCAATTTTTCTTATGTATTCGTCTTTCATCATCAGGCCTCGATCGGGCAAATCCAATGTGCCTCTCCATGAAGCTCCTAAAATATCTGCCGCTTTCTTCGACTCCTGCACTCTCCGTTCGATGGTGCCGTTGGACGACAGTTCCGCCCTTGTCAAATCACAGATTCCGACCAGCCTGCCGGCACTTGCATACTTGGCAAGCGTTCCGCCCATGCCGATTTCAACATCATCGGCATGGGCTCCAAACGCAAGAATATCCAGCTTCACTCTCTCCATTTATTGCTCACTTTCCTTATTTACAATATTACGCCAATCCAGGTCGCCTCTCTCAATCCCCTTTATCAGGACTTCGGCGGTCCCCATATTGGTCGCCAGCGGAATGGAGTACACATCACAGAGCCTCAAAAGAGCGGTAACATCCGGTTCATGGGGCTGGGCAGTAAGCGGGTCACGGAAAAAGAAGACTGCGTCCATTTTATTCTGGGCAATCATGGCCCCTATTTCCTGGTCTCCCCCTAGCGGTCCTGACTGGAAGCGATGAATATCAAGCCCGGTGGCCTCCATTAGCCTCATTCCGGTCGTTCCCGTCGCAAACAGGGAATGATGTTTATATATTTCCTTGTAGGCTACAACAAAGCCGACGAGATCATTTTTCTTTTTATCATGAGCGATTAATGCAATATTCATCTTCAAAGACTCCTATTCAATGATATTTTCCAGGCCGTAAACAAGGGTGCTGCTTTTGACGACGGTGTCCACAGCAAGCTTGACTCCGGACATAAAGGAAGCGCGATTATACGAATCGTGGCGGATTGTCAGGGTTTGGCCATCGGAACCGAACAATACCTGCTGGTGCGCAATCAGCCCGGGCAGGCGTACGGAATGGACGCGCATTCCATCTATGTCCGCTCCTCTTGCACCCGGCAAGGTTTCCTTTTCATTGGGATGGCCCTGTCTTTTCTCCTCCCGGACAGTCGCGATCATTTCAGCCGTTTTCACAGCAGTCCCGGATGGGGCATCAAGCTTTTGGTCATGATGAAGCTCAATGATCTCAACATCGTGGAAGTATTTGGCTGCCATTTGGGAGAACTTCATCATTAGGACCGCGCCTACAGCAAAGTTGGGGGCAATGATGCACCCGAGCCCTGTCTGCTTGCATAAACCCTCCAGCTTGTCCAAATCGCCGCTTGTGAACCCTGTCGTCCCCACCACAGGACGGACACCATATTCCAGAGCTGTAACAGTATGCTCCATTCCCACTTCAGGTGTGGTCAAATCTATCAGGACGTCGGGATTCTGTTCTTTGAAACATTGATGGATATCTGTATAAACCTTTGCATCCGAAGCAGGAAAACCCTCCAGTTCTCCCACTGTCTTTCCGTCATTCTTATAATCCAGCACGCCGGCCAGTTCATAGTTTTCCGTTTCCAGTACCAGCTTCACGGCTTCCCGCCCCATGCGGCCACGGGGGCCAGCCACAATAATTCTTACCTTATCCAAATTTCCTCTCTCCCTTTTATTGTTCTTCGATCCTGGTCCAACGGTCTTTGTCTCTTGTGTTGAACTTTCGCATCACAAGGTCATGGGCTTCCTCCAAGTCGATATTCAAGGAATTCGCAAAACAAATAAGGACAAAAAGCATGTCGCCCAGCTCTTCCTCGATTGCCTTTTCCTTTTCTTCAGACTTCTTCGGTTTCTCTCCATAATAGTGATTGACTTCCCTTGCCAGTTCGCCCAGCTCTTCCGACATTCTTGCCAGCATTGCCAACGGGCTGAAATAGCCTTCCTTGAACTGGCTTATGTACTCATCTACTTCACCCTGAAGTTCTTTAACAGTCTTGCGGTGGTCCATTGCTTACACCTCGTATGGTCATTCTTAAATATGGATAAACATCTCTTTTTGATGTTAGCCTACAGTGCAGGTTTTGACAAATATTTTTGATAAAAAAGGTGATACTGTAAAAGAATGCCCCATTATGTGTTATTTTATATAATGGAATACGATTCTTGCAATCATGGAATAAGGCAGGGAGGAAACGCTTTTGATCCTGAACTTAAAATTTAAAAACATTTTCTTTATCCTCTTAGGGGCAGCAATCTTCTCTTTCGGACTGGTCCATTTCAATATGCAGAACAATCTGGCCGAAGGCGGATTTACAGGCATCACTCTTTTACTTTACTTTGTTTTCAACTGGAATCCTGCCATTACAAATCTGATATTGAATATTCCGCTTTTCTTCATTGGCTGGAAGCTGCTGGGAAGAAGCGTATTTTTATACACCATTATCGGGACTGTTGGCGTGTCGCTTTTTTTGGCCGTTTTCCAAAAATACCAGATTGAGATGCCCCTGTACGAAGACCTCTTTCTAGCCGCCTTATTTGCCGGCGCCTTTATTGGAATCGGGCTTGGGATTATCTTCAGGTTTGGCGGTACGACCGGAGGTGTGGACATCATTGCCCGGCTGGCCCAAAAATATTTTGGCTGGACAATGGGGCGTACGATGTTCATGTTTGATTTTTGCGTCATTGCCCTTGCCCTGATTACCTATTTGGATTATCGCGAGGCAATGTATACCCTCGTCGTTGTGTTTATTGGAGCCCGGGTAATCGATTTCATGCAAGAAGGTGCGTACGCCGCACGGGGAGCAATGATTATTTCAGACAAAAACGAAGCAATTGCCGAAAAAATCCTGAAGGAAATGGACCGGGGAGCAACCATTTTAAAAGGAATGGGATCTTTCACAAAACAGGAACGCAATGTCCTTTATTGTGTAGTAGCCAAAAATGAAATTGTCCGGTTGAAAAGTGTCATCAATTCCGTCGACCCCCACGCGTTTGTATCGGTGACCGTCGTTCACGATGTCCTGGGCGAAGGATTTACCCTGGACGAAAACAAGCGGCCAATTGAAAGATAATTAGATAAGCGGCGGAATCCACGAGTCTGGAATCAAGCGGGTCCGCACTAATCAGTCGTGGAACAGGTTAGTCACCTGAACTGATAAATAGACGGAGAAACTTCTCTTATTAGTAAATAATTATTAAAAAAGGCTTAAATAGACGGAGAGATTCCGCCTATCCGCTTGAAAATAACGAAAAAAGGAGATTTTTCTTTGCATAACCGGAAAACCTCCCCTTATATCCACCCAAACGAAGCTCATTCTGTATATAGCCGGAAAATCTCCGCTTATCTTAAATTTGCTTGTTTCTGTATGGGAACAAAATATTTTTTCACAAGAGAGTTTTTCCCAAAAAATACAAATGGGTAAATTCCCAAAAAGAAACTCGCCAATAGAATTGGCGAGTTTTCCATTTTCATAAAGTGATTACTACGTTCTTCTATTCCTCCCTGGTCATCCCAGTATAAATCATGACCAGCCTTAACAGTTCAAGGACGGCAACTGCCGCTGCTGCGACATAAGTGAGTGCTGCGGCGTTAAGCACCTTTCTGGTCTCGCGCTCCTCGTCATTGCGGATAATGCCCGCACTGACCACCTGTTCCATCGCCCGGTTGGAGGCGTTGAATTCCACAGGCAGGGTGACAAGCTGGAAGAGCACGGCCCCAGCCATAAATAAAATCCCCAGAAGAAGCATGTTCGACATTGAGGCAAAAATACCGATCATGACCAATATCCAGGCAAAGTTCGAACCCAAATTGGCAACCGGGACAAGAGTATGGCGGAAACGCATGAAAGCATATTCTTCCTGATCCTGGATGGCATGTCCTACTTCATGGGCTGCAATTGCGGCAGCCGCAACGGAATGGCCATGAAAATTATCGGAAGACAAGCGGACCGTCTTGGACCGCGGGTCATAATGGTCACTTAGGTATCCCCTTGTCTCTTCGATGCCCACATGGTAAAGGCCGTTATCGTCAAGGATCTTCCTCGCTACCTCTGCTCCCCGCATCTGGGATGACGAAGGCACCTGTGAATACTTTTTATATGCTCCTTTTACCCGCATCTGTGCCCAAAGCGGAATAAGGATGATGATCGCAAAATAGATTAAAAACAATGGATATCCTCCTTCATATCATGCTGTTATATATATTTTATAAAGGAAGAAAAAGCATGTCAATTTTTTCGTCCTTTAAGACGGTTTCTGCGTTTTTCGCGTTCTGCCTGGTACTTTCTCCAGCCAACATAGGACAAAGTCAGGATAATAATGCTTCCTGTGGAGATGATGACCCACCATAAGGAAGGGTCTGTTTCATCCTCCGTCATTCCATCAAAAATATTTTTTAAATCTGCTTCCAAAGCCGCCAGCTGATCACGGCTTGAGTCTTCCGATAGTAAATCAGGGCGGTAGTGGTCGATATAGTTTACCCTGGCATTAAGCTGATGAATCCTTTCCGGAGTAATATCGATTTTCAAACTAGGATAAATCATATGGTATAAAGACAAAAAAGAATCCAGATTAGCCTGAAAATCTTCCTGATCCCCGTTTTCAGCCGCCTGTTTCATCCCGTTGAATACAGTCATGATCGGCTCCTCCAGCTCTGTCCACAAGGGCTGGTGGTTGGACAGCAGTGCATCGATCACAAGGCGGAATTTTGTTACCTTATCGATCCGCTCCTTATGTTCCATCTCGGGGCTTGCTGCCGCTTCAATCGCTTCATCATAAGCATTGGTCAGAATCCTAAGCTCGTCCATCGAGAAAAAAAATCTTCCTCCTGCCCCGGATAGAAACTCTCCCTCGAACTGGTCCAATAATTTTTTTGCTTCCTCATATCGGTGAATCCTTACCATTTGCAGGGCTTCATCAGAAATGTTGTCCAATTTTTCAACTGAAGGTTTCTTTTCAGCATATACAGCCAACGGTGCCAGCAAAAGGAACACCGAAACAATCAACCCTGTTACAATCCTTGCGCTCATTCCTGTCCCCCCTCTAAATACTATTAATATGTATGAGAGACGGGACAAGGATAGACCATATTAAATGCAAATAGGAAGCCCGGCAACACGCCGTGCTTCCTATTTTTTCGATTTGGAAACCAGTTCAAGGGAAAAGCGGTTTTTGCGCAGGACCAAATAATAGCCAACACCAATTGAAAGGATGCTAAGCCAAAAAGTAAAATAGCCAATCTCTTTCATATACAAAGAAAGCTGCTGATACCTTGGCATCATCATAAACACATAATCAATAATCTCATTATGCAGGGCAACAATGCCGGCCACCGCCAAATGCCAAAGTTTATAGCGATAAAAAGGGGCATACAGTATACCCTGTACCGCCATCGCCAAATGGGAAGCCATTAGCATATAGCCCGACCAGTGCAAATACCCTGAGGTGATAAGGACAAGCAGGTTCATGACAACAGCCCAAATCCCATATTTGAACAGGGTGACAACAGCCAATGCTTCCATGAGCGGCCAATGTTTCCCCGCTATGAATGCAGCTAAGACAAATACAAAAAACAGGCTTGCAGTAGGGCTGTCCGGAACAAATAGCAGGAATACAGCCGGGGTATCGGCAAGCTGGGAACCATACCACAAATAGCCATAAAGGGTGCCGAAGATGTTGATCACGAGCAGCATCCATAAAAACGGCTTGCTCGCCAGCAATGGATAAAGGTGAGCTTTCATATCGCATCCACACTTTCTAATTTTTAAAAAAACTGGCGGGAAGGATCCCGCCAGTTCCATGTAAGTTATTCCAAATTGGCAATGAACTCCGACATGATTTGAAGTTCTTCTTCAGTGCCCTTAAAGACTCCTGCAGGCATGGCGCCTTGGCCATTGACCGCAATATCAGCAATTTCCTCAGCTGTCAAGCCTGTTTGAGTCAGCTTAGGACCGCTGGCTCCGCCAAGCTCTCCCCCATGACAGCTTAAGCATGTATTCTGCTCGGCAATCAAATAACCTTCAGCTGCCTTGTCAATCTCAACATCCGAAATAGCACCCATTTTTTCCTTTGCTTCCCAGTCCGTCTGGTCGACGGATTCCCAGGTCAAATAGAAGATGGACGCAACCGCCAGGAGCATGAAGCCAGTCGCAAGCGGACGCTTGGAAGGACGTCTCTCCGGTCCGCGGTCGATAAATGGAGCAAGCATTAATGCTCCGAACGCAAGGCCAGGCATGACCAGTGCACCTACGATTGTGTACGGGCCTGCCGCGAAAGAATATTTCAATAATTGGTATAAAAACAGGAAGTACCAGTCAGGCAGTGGTATGTAGGCAGTATCCGTCGGATCTGCTACCCTCTCAAGCGGCGGTTGGTGAGCCACAGTAAGACACAGGAAACCGACGAGGAATACTGCGCCCACAAGCCATTCCTTCAAGAGGAAGTTCGGCCAGAAAGCTTCCGTTTTACCAGGATATTCCGAATAATCCTTCGGAATATTAGGTTTTCTTTCAGCAGGGACACGTGAGTCACCTACGAATTTCATCCCTTTACCACGATGCATCGAGCAATCCCCTCCTTTTTCCGTGAAGTTGTACGAAACATATCATCCGGACAACATTATCTAAAGCAATCTTACAAAGGACCCGAAATACCTTGTTTACGGATCATAATGAAGTGTGCCGCCATCAAACCGAACAAAGCTGCTGGTAGGAAGAATACATGGATTGCGAAGAATCGGGTCAGTGTCTGTGCACCTACGATATCTGCACTTCCAGCAAGCAAAATTTTCAGATATGGACCAATCAGCGGAACTGCGTCCATAATCTGCAATGTAACCTTCGTTGCAAACAGGGCTTTCATATCCCATGGAAGCAAATAGCCTGTAAGGCCAAGACCAAGCATGACGAAGAAAATCAGGACACCGACCAGCCAGTTCAATTCCCGGGGCTTTTTATAAGCTCCCTGGAAAAACACCCTCAATGTATGTAAGAACATCATGACGATAACCAAACTTGCTCCCCAGTGATGCATGCCGCGGACAATTTGTCCGAAAGCGACTTCATTCTGAAGGTAATAAACCGATTCCCAGGCGTTCTTGATATCCGGCACATAGTACATGGTCAGGAACATACCTGAAAGAATCTGAATGACTGTGATGAAAAATGTCAATCCGCCAAAGCAGTATACAAACGCGGAAAAATGATGTGCTGGATTGACGTGCTCCGGCACTTCGTGGTCGGCTATATCACGCCACATCGGCGTAATATCCAACCGTTCATCTACCCAATCGTAAATTTTGTTGATCAATTATTACGCCCCCCCCCGTGGTTGTGCTTTTCCTAGATATAAGATGCCATCCTTTTCCTGATGAGGATAAACATCCAGCGGCGCCAGTGGCGGAGTGCCTGGAACGTTCGTTCCGTCTTTTTCATACAGGCCGTAATGGCACGGGCAAAAGAACATATTTGGGTTCTTCTTATCGGTATTCCAGTCAACCGTACAGCCCAGGTGCTTACAAACAGGTGAAAGGGCGATAATTTCCCCATTTTCATTTTTGTAGACCCATGCCGTCCCGGTAACTTCGGACTCATACCAGGCATCCTTCTGGTCGAAGTTGAAATCGACTCGCTGCGGTTCATTGGTGATATCGGCTACTTTGACCTTGGTAGCAATGAAATCGCCTTCTGCACCTGCTTTAAGAACCGGATCAACGGCAAAACGAACCATTGGCATCATCATTCCGGCTGCCATGAAACCGCCTACACCCATAAGTGTGTAGTTTAAGAATTGTCGTCTTGAAACACGATTTTTGCTCACGCTTTTCCCCCCTCTATTCCCTTATTTAAGTACATCGGACATTAATTGAACACACAATTTAAACTAGGACATAATCATGATATATCAATCTTTCTATAAAATCAATATAATACTATGCTGAAAACATTTTTTGCAGTGAGAAATCTAACACCTATTCTTCTTCCCTCCATTTCTGGATAAACAGGTTCATTAACTGCCTTACCTGGTCCTCCATGACAGACACTTTCGAGGCCTCATTCATTTGTTCGAGCGGCAATGACGGAAGCCACAGGACCGTCCCCCTCAACTCTCCCTCCCGCTGTTTCCAATCGTAGTCGCATGTTACATAAAAGACATGTTTAAACTGCCTGTCCAGCAGCTCGGCCTCCCATTTTTCCAGTTGGCTCACCGCCTCCCCGGGCTTGCTTTTTAAATAGGTATACCCGGGAATGAGCAAAATCCTTCCCTGGAGCTGCCTTTCCAGCTGCGACGTAAGAATGCCCGCAAATTCCGTCATGGCCGCCGATTCCTTCATGCCCTCGCCAAATGCGACCGGCAGCAGGGGAACCACTGCAGTGTCTACATATTCGGAAGACTTGTTAAACATTGCAATATCATCAGGTATCCATCTCATTGATTTCATCTCCATCTTATTCATTCCTATCCATTTTACCATTATGGATGAAAATTGCATAAGAAAAGCGCAAGCGCCTTGTCCAGCCCCGACACTCGAGGGGCTAGTCGCTGGAGCTGGACAGTTATCTAAGTGCTGTAATATATACCTTATCTCATAAAAAAAAACAAAAAAGCTTGCTGATTGTAAGCAAGCTTTTACTGGCCTGGGCCCAATTCCTTCAATTGTTCAGTCAGCCTCACAAAGGCTTCCTTATCCTGCCGGTCCAACGCATCATCAATCAGCCTGACAAGCTTTTCCTTTTGGAAATGGTAGATGCTTTCGCTGAGGAATCGTTCAGCAATGATCCGATCCTTTTCACTGATTTGCAGGCGCCTGGGCATATAAGGGTTTTCTTCCAGAACGGCTGCGAACTGCGGTGCCTTGTTGGATGCATGGAAGTTCAGCTGGATGTATATTTCTTCTTCACGATTGAGCCTGATATCATGGAATGATTTTTCGGCATCGGTCGTCATGATGTTTTCCTTATAAAACCGGAAAGGGACCTCATCAATGCAATGTGTGGACATTACAAGCCCCCGTGGGCAGAACTGGGCATTCTCAACAAAGTGGACCCGCTCCATAAGCTGATCATGGCTCATCAGATAATTGAGTATCCAGACGCATTCACGTCTCTTTAGTTGGTAATGGTTCAAAAACCAGCGGATAAAATCTTTTTTCTCGTTGACAGATACAGGGGTTGTCATTGGTGAATCCCTCCTCTGCGTAAATGGGAAAGTTTAATGGTATTAGTACTCTTCCGTCAGGCGCCCTAGGATTTCCCGGTATTCATCATTTGCGGGATCCATGTTTTTAAGCCTACTAAAAATTTCGGCAGCCTGTGCTATTTTTCCTTCCTCAATTAGAAAATAACCATAATCCTGGAGAAAATCCTTGTTGTCTTTAAAAAAAGTATATGCTTGCTGGTATTTGGTTAATGCCAGCGAATATTGCTCCATATGATGGTGGGCAATAGCAGCGTCCCAAAGCAGCTGAGGCTCTTCGTCCTCGTTTAAATCCGTTGCCTCAATCAGGTCGAGAACTTCATGGTACCTTTCCTGTTTCAGCAGAAGCTTGTTCAGGACAAGTGCTCCCTCGGTGAAACCCGGGTCCAATGCCATCGCCTCCCGAAGGTTCGCTTCCGCTGCCGCTTCCTCCCCAAGTTTCAGCGCAAGCTTGCCGCCGCGGTAGTACAGATCTTTATTGAATTCATCCTGCCCAATGCCCTGTTTGACAGTATCAAATGCTTCTTCAAGAAATTCTTCCTGTTCATATGCATGGGCAAGAGGAATATATAATGAATGATATTCAGGATCAAGGGCTTTTAATTCCTCAAATTTTTCTATCGCTGTCTTATTTTTTCCCGCCTGAAGCGCTGTAAAGGCATATCCGAATAAAGTATTGATTTCAAGACGTTCTTCAAGTGCCAGTTCATAAAAATGCAGGGCTTCCTCGAACGAACCACCTGCACTGTATGCTTCAGCCAGACGCTGATGCAGACTTGTGCCTGCAACCTCCTGCCTCTCTTTCAATACCAGCTCATATGCCGGGATTGCCTCGGTAAACCTCCCTTGATGGGCATACAGTTCCGCCAGGGCAAAGTCGATGATAACCTCATCTGGAAGCATTTGCTTGGCCTTCAGCAATTTTTGTTCACTTACCTCGAACAAGCCATTCATTTGGTACAGATCTGCCTGCAATAGCAGGGCTCTCGGATATTCCGGATCTTCTATGCCGACTTTCTCAAGCATGAGCATCGCCTGTTCTTCTTCATCCATTTCAAGGAGTGTTTCGGCGAGGAGCAGCAGAAGCTCCCCTTCATCCGGATAGCTTAGAAGAAGATTCTCGAGCAGATTCCCGGTCTCCTCTAGAAATCCAAACCGGAATAATTCCTCGGCCAGCAAAAACTTCTCTTCGTCAGTCCCAGCTTTCAATATTGTTTCATAACCGGCCAGAGCTTCTTGAAGCTCGCCATTTTCTAATAATCTTGTAATATTTTCTACAGTCATATTTTAACCTTCCAATCATTAACTCGGGGTTGCATAGAAAGACGGCATCCTGATCTCAACATATTCACCGGCCCCGGGGCGATAGCTTACATGCTTGCCGGCCCTGATGACTGTTCCGTTATGGACAGTTACTGCCAAGTGGGTATCATGTTTTAAATAGAGTTCACTCTCTGCCATTGGTTTGCTTTCCCTGTCTTTTAAATAAAAATTGTAACTCACTTCACTGCCCTGATGCAAATAAGATTTCTTAGGAATGATGCCGGTCTTCTCCAGGACCCCCCTGCCCAGCGGGAGATGTTCCTCCATCTGGCTTTCCAGACTCGGAATGCCATGGCTCTTCATAATCTCCCTCCACACCCTCACCAGCTTCGTATCTGACGGGTTCTTAAAAACTGGCACCAGCAGGCTGTTATAAGGGAACATCGCTTCCTTTATCCATCCCCATGGTATTTTCACCAGTTCTTCTCCATTCTCCACTTCCAGGAAAAGAACGGGCACTTTTTCTTTCTTGCATCTTCTTACCAAGGCTGGAGTAAGCTTGTGTGCCGGAAATCTGGCACCTATGCAATAATCAACCGGACAATCTGTCAATTCGGAGCGGATTTTTTTGAACTTGGGCTCCATTTCCTTTTCGCGTTGAAAATGGACAGCTGTTAAAATCGTCGTACAGCCTTTGGCAATGAACTTATCAAGGTAATACGCTTTCTTTTCAGCAAAAGATAGGTTGAAAGGCAAGTGGAAATCGGCCAGGACATGTGTCGGTGTCATGATAAAGCGATCGGCATCCATGCGGATATGCTTGTACACCGCAGGAGCAGCAGTTGCCGATAGAATCCTATTATTCTCCACCAACAGGCATAAATCCTTTATTTCGCCATTTTTTAATACATGGGCATTTTCGATTATATATGCCATAAAACCACTCCTTATCGTCTTATGACAACCTATGTCCCATCCCTTTTGTTTATGCATGGAAAAGAATTGCCCGAGCCGAAGATCCTTACCCGCCATGGTCCATCCTTCCAGTCTTTATCAATAAAAGAACCTCCCATACTGGGAGGCTTGGTTTACATATTAAAATAAAGATTCAAGATGTTCAAAAAAAGCCGGGTAGGAAACAGCAATTGCTTCGCTGTTTTCAAGGTATGAATCCTCTCCGCTGGCGAGCAGAGCGGCCACCGCAAGCATCATTCCAATCCTGTGGTCCCCATGGCTTGAAACCGTGCTGCCCCGCAGGCTGGTTTTACCGTGGATTACCATTCCATCCTCGGTGGCCTCAATCTCGGCACCCATCTTCGCCAGTTCCTTTACGACCGTATCGATTCGGTTTGTTTCTTTTACTTTTAATTCCGCCGCATCCTTTATCAGCGTTCTTCCCTCTGCCTGGGTTGCCAGCAAGGCAATGATTGGAATTTCGTCAATCAGCCTTGGAATAAGCTCCCCTTCAATCGTGATTCCCTTGAGGTTCGACGTTTGGATGATAATATCACCGGCAGGTTCAGCATTTTCCGTTTCATATGGGACCACTTCAATGTCTGCCCCCATTTCCTGAAGGACATCCAGGATTCCAGTTCTCGTTGGATTCAAGCCTACATTCAAAAGCTTTATCCTGCTGCCTGGAACTATTGCCCCTGCCGCAAGGAAGAAAGCGGCTGAGGATATGTCTCCAGGAACCATTACATGGGCTGCTGCCAGCTTCTGGCCGCCTTGCACGCTGATCTCGTTTCCTTCGGAGCTTACGCTGCCGCCAAACATTTTAATCATCCGCTCTGTATGATCCCTTGTCTTTTCGGGCTCGACGACTGTAGTGGTGCCTTCCGCCTGCAGCCCTGCAAGCAGGATGGAGGACTTGACCTGGGCGCTGGCGACAGGAAGGGGATAATGGATCCCTTTCAGTCCGCCTCCGCTGATGGAAATCGGTGTGAATTCCCCGTCTTTCCTGCCGGAAATCCCCGCCCCCATTTGTGCCAATGGAACTGTGACCCTTGTCATCGGCCGCTTGGCGATCGACTCATCGCCTGTAAAGACAGCATGGAAAGGCCGGCCGGCCAGCATTCCCATCAAAAGTCTGATGGTTGTACCCGAATTTCCGACATCCAGGACCTCCATTGGCTCCTGGAGCCCTTCGAATCCGACCCCTTCTATCGTCACCGAACTTCCTTCCTGTTCAATGGAAACACCCAGCTTTTGAAAGCAGGCAATTGTGCTCAGACAATCTTCACCGGGAAGGAAATTCTCGACAGTAGTCGTTCCCTGTGCAACCGAACCAAACATAACGGCCCGATGCGATATGGATTTATCTCCCGGGACCTGGATGGTCCCCTGAAGGGAAACCCTGTTGGAATTCAGCTTGGTTGTCATATGCATCTCCTTTTACAGTCATTATCCAATTGACATTTCAAAATTCGTATAATGTTTAATACATTTTTCCGCTCTTGCCCGGTCTTCATCACTTTGAAAACTTATGACCAATACTCCGTACACTTCTTCCCTGGTTTCAAGGATCCGGATATTGGTGATTGAGATTTCTTCCTTGGCAAGATAACCGGTTATTTCCGAAACAACCCCGGGGTAGTCGGGAACATCCACAAATAAATCATAAAAAGCAGGTATGGCGCCTTTTTCCTTTGTGGGCAGCCCATCACGGTAATCTTTCGCGGTCTGGAAATAGTTGAAGATTTCCTCGGCTGCGGCTGATTCCAGAAGCCTGGAGACTTTGCTCATTTCCTGCTGCCATCCTTCCAGAAGCTCCAGCAGCACTGGCCGGTTCAGCAGCAGGATATCACGCCACATTGCCGGGCTGCTGGAAGCTATTCTGGTAATATCCCTAAAGCCCCCCGCTGCGAGCCTCCCAATCAAAGTGGAGCTGCTCTCGGCAGACGCAGCCTGATGAACAAGGGAAGCAGCAATAATATGAGGGAAATGGCTGACAACACCAGTCAGGTAGTCATGCTCGTCAGGGGAGACAGTCAAGAATTTGGCCTTTGTTCCCCGAAGCCATTTCTTGAGGGTTTCTATTTCGCCTGCGTACGTTGCTGCATTGGGAGTAAGCAGATAGAAGGCATTTTCAAACAGGATTTTTTTTGCTGCGGACACCCCGCTTTTATGGGAACCTGCCATAGGATGACCGCCAATAAAACATATACCTTTTTGCGTCAGGCAGAAAGCTTTATCAGTAATGGTCTTTTTTGTACTCCCAGTATCAGTCACAATGACATCTTCTTTAAGAGGGAGGCTGGAGAGCAGATCTATTACCTGTTCGGCCACAGTTACCGGAGTCGCGATGATTATGACATCCGCCGTCGCCGCCTCTGCCTCGATACTATCGGCGGCTTCATCAATGACTCCGATCATTTTGGCAAGCCTTGTCTGCTCTTCATTAACGTCGAACCCGATAATTACAGCTTCTGAATGTTCTTCTTTGATGCAAAGAGCAAGGGAGCCACCTATCAGTCCCAGCCCGATGACAAATATGCGGCCTTTCAAGTAATCACCTTCTACGATAGCGCTGCTCTAGCGGCTAGAAATTCTTTCATGCATTGAATTACGCCAGCATTCTGTTCCATTGAACCAACTGTAACCCTGACCGATGCCGGAAACCCAAGCGCAGCTCCAGATCGCACAATGAAACCTCTTTCAAGGAGGAACTGGAAGACTTCATTTCCATCACAGGCAAAATCAATCAGAATGAAATTTCCGGAAGATGGGTAATAATCCAATTGATGTTCCTCACAGAACGTATAAAATTGCTGGAGGCCTTCCTGATTCGCTTTTTTACAGCGCTGGACGAAATCCTGGTCCTGAATCGCCGATATTGCAGCAACATGGGCAAGCGTGTTGACATTAAAAGGCTCCCTTGCAGGCTCAAGCGTCCGGATAAGGCTTGCATCAGCGGCGCCATATCCAACCCTTAAGCTCGCCAATCCATATATTTTGGAGAATGTCCGCAGCACAATAAGATTTTTATATTCCGAAATTAAGGAAAGCGCATCATAATAATCTTCGGCATCGACATACTCATAATAAGCTTCATCCAGCACGACCAGGACATCGCCGGGCACCTTCTGTAAGAATTCCGATAGGTCCTCGCTGCTTATGTAAGTCCCTGTGGGGTTATTAGGTGAACACAGCCAGACCACAGCCGTATTTTCGTCCACGGCCTCTGCCATGGCCTCAAGATCATGGTACCCTCCCTTGAGAGGTACCTCCCTGATCTCACTGCCCTCGAGGACGGCGTTATGTTTGTATTGCGGAAAGGTCGGGGCTGCCATCACCGTATTAACACCCGGCTGAAGCAGTGATCTTGAAATGATTTGAATAATCTCATCGGAACCATTGCCAAAGATAAGCTGTTCAAGCTTTATTTCCAGGTGGCCGGCAACAGCCTTGCGCAATTCGGTTGCAGCCCCATCAGGATATAAAGCCAGAGAAGCAGTATGTTTAGCTATCGCATCCGCAGCTGCGGGCGAACAGCCAAAAGGATTCTCATTGGATGCCAGCTTGGTGATTTGCTTAAGGCCATATTGTTCCTTTACTTCCTGAATTGTCCTGCCGGGCTGATACGGCTTCAACCCTAAAATTTGTTTTTTCCATTTCATCTCTTCCACCCCATTCGGTTCTCTAGTACTATCGTTCATGTTGAAGTGAACTAGTCACAGCAAATTTATTTTTGCAGAAGATCCGGCCGAAGGACTTTTGCTCCTTCAAGATAAATATGTTTGATTTGGTCCTGTCCTGCATCGGTATTCACATGGAACATCGCCCTGATGCACATTGGCAGGGAACCTGGAACAGGAATTTCCTGCACGCACATTACAGGGACATACACCCAGCCGTCTATCCTCCGAAGAGCCTTGGCAGGAAAGGCAGCATTTATATCCTGAGTTACAGATATCAATACAGAAGCTACCGAATCAGGAGAAATACTGTTTTCCCTAATAACTTCTCTTAGAAGCCTTTCTGCAGCTGCTACAATTTCTTCTTCCGTATTGCCGGAAACCGTTATGGCTCCCCTTACCCCTCTAATCAATTATGTTCACCCCCATGCATTAAAAAGTTTTCAGGCTGTTGAGCAAAAGGTTATCGTCAAGTTGTTGGACCACCGGCTGCCCGATATCCTTGAGCAGCACAAAACGCACCTTCTGCCCCAGCGATTTCTTATCTTGTTTCATTCGTTCCAGAAGCCTGTCAGGTGTAAGCCCCGCCGGCAGTTTTGTGGAATATCCCAATTCTTCGAGCCAGTTCTCAAAGCCCTTGATATCAAATGGGAGCGAGTGGACCTGGATGCTAAGGCGAAGAGCAAATACCATTCCTATGGCGACGGCCTCACCATGAGTGATGGAGCCATAACCAGACTCTGCTTCTATCGCATGTCCGAGCGTGTGGCCAAAGTTTAAATAGGCCCGTACACCTGACTCTTTTTCATCCTGCCCGACAATGTCCCTTTTCACCTTTATCCCTGAGGATAAATGCCTGGCCAGGTCCTCCGGGGATATTTCTTCAAGGTTCCTGATGGAGTGATAGAGCGAATGATAGAAATCCCTGTCACTAATCAAGGCATGCTTGATTACTTCCGAAAACCCGGAGCGGACTTCCCCTTGAGGCAGGGACCTTAAAAAATCGAGATCATAAATGACCGCTTCCGGCTGATAAAAGGTACCAATCATGTTCTTCCCAAGAGGGTGATTGATAGCGACCTTCCCCCCCACTGCACTATCATGGGCGAGAATTGTAGTAGGTATTTGGATGAATGGAATTCCCCTCATGAAGGTGGCTGCGACAAATCCTGCAAGGTCTCCTACTGCTCCCCCGCCAAATGCCAAAACAACCGATTTTCTGTCAAGTTTATTCTCCAATGCAAAGCTTAAACAGTCATGATAGACAGCGAAGGTTTTTGCCTTTTCCCCTGCCGGGACAACCTTCGTGCAGACGGAAGGCTTATCAAGGATTTGGTTCAATTCCTCAAGATACAGCTTTCCGACTGTTTCATCCGTAATGATCATGATGGAAGTAAGATTTGGATACTTTTTTTCCAGGATTCCCGCCAAGGAGCGGGAAACCCCATGCCCGATATGAACGGGGTAAGTTTTCTTCCCTGCTGAGATTTCGATGGTTTCCATTAAAACTCCCTCGCGTACCGGCGCTGATCTTCAACGGATTGAATTAGCGCGTCCATCCTGTCAGCAGGGAATTGCTCCAGAATGGCAGCAGCAAGTTCCCAGGCAATTACACTCTCCGCAACCACGGCGGCCGCGGGAACTGCACAGCTGTCAGACCTCTCAATACTTGCGGCATAAGGCTCTTTGGTATCAATATCTACGCTCTGCAGGGGCTTATACAAGGTCGGGATAGGTTTCATTACTCCTCTAACCACGATTGGCATCCCAGTGGTCATGCCGCCCTCGAACCCTCCCAGGCGGTTCGTCCTGCGATAATACCCTCTCTCTGCATCCCAGAGGATTTCGTCATGGACCTCACTGCCTGGCTTGCGCGCAGCTTCAAAGCCGATGCCAAACTCTACACCCTTGAAGGCATTAATGCTCACCATTGCCCCTGCAAGCTTGGAATCAAGCTTGCGGTCATAGTGTACATAGCTGCCAACTCCGGCAGGCATGCCTTCTACAATGACTTCAACGATTCCGCCGATGGAATCCCCATTCTTTTTTGCTTCATCAATCGCGGCCATCATCTTTTTTTCGGCGTCAGGATCAAATGTGCGAACAGGAGAAGCTTCGGTTTTTTCTTTTAATTCTGCCAATGAGGCATAATTTGCTTCCGCCGCTGCGATTCCGCCAATTTCCTTGACATGGCAGGCAATTTCAATGCCCAGAAGGCTTAGCAGCTTTTTGGCTGCTGCGCCTGCAGCAACCCTTACGGTCGTTTCCCGGGCAGATGAACGCTCGAGCACATTCCTCATATCCCGGTGTCCATATTTTAGGGCGCCGTTTAAATCGGCATGCCCGGGGCGTGCACGTGTTATCTTGCGTTTGACTTCTTCCGATGCCTCGGAATCCAGCGGAGCCTGGCCCATGATTTTGGTCCAGTGCGTCCAATCCTTGTTTTCGACGACAAGGGCAACCGGGGAACCAATGGTGTATCCATGGCGGATGCCTCCCATGATCTGGACCGCATCCTTCTCGATTTGCATTCTTCTGCCGCGGCCATGACCCTTCTGGCGCCTGGCAAGTTCCATGTTAATATCTTCTTCTGTTAGTGGCATTCCGGCTGGCAGCCCCTCAATAATGGTGGTAAGCTGCGGGCCATGTGATTCGCCTGCTGTTAAATATCTCATATTCTTTCTCCCTTCAACTCATTAAAGGATTATGTACCAATATATCATACGCTTCTAAATAAAAATAGCAAAAATTTAAAAATTACGAAAGTGGGACGACGGAGTCCTCGCTATAAAAAAAAAGCTTCTGCTTGGCAGCAGAAGCCTTACTGATTAGTATGCCCACTCATTCATTAACTTTGTATACTCTACAAGTTCTTCCTCTTTGAAAAACAAGCCGATTTCCCGGACAGCGCTTTCAGGAGAATCCGAGCCGTGAATAATGTTCTTTCCAACTGTCAGGCCAAAGTCCCCGCGGATTGTTGCGGGTGCTGCATCTTTAGGATTCGTCGCACCCATCATCTGGCGCGCGGTGGCAATGACATTTTCTCCTTGCCATACCATTGCGAATACTGGCCCGGAGGTAATAAATTCAACCAGTTCACCAAAAAAAGGACGCTCCTTGTGCTCGCCATAATGCTGTTCAGCCAGCTCCGCAGGAATGCTCATCAATTTTGCCCCTACGAGTTGGAAACCCTTTCTTTCAAAACGGGATACAATCTCGCCGATCACATTGCGCTGGACACCATCGGGTTTGACCATTAAAAATGTTTTCTCCATAAATTCCACTCCCAAAAAATCATATGTATGGCAGGCTGTTAATGCTGCAGCCTCTAAAATAGTATCATTTATTTGAAAACTTAGCAACTTGCTAATATTTTCGTTTGCCAATAAATTTCGCTATATCACGCAAGGTTTTCTTTGCGCGGTTTTGTGGGAGTTCATCCAGGATTGAAAGAGCTTTTTCCAGATACCGATCGCTGACAGCCAATGATTTTTCAATGGCACCTGATTCCTTAATCATCGAAATCAGCTCGTCAACATCTGCCTGCTGCATATGTTCATGTACATTTTCAATTTTTGACCGAAGCTTCCTGTCCCTCATTGCATAGAGCACCGGAAGGGTAATGTTCCCCTGAACCAAGTCCCCTCCTGCGGGCTTCCCAAGCTCCTGTTCAGTGCCTGTAAAATCAAGGACATCATCTGTAATCTGGAAGCTCATACCTACGTAATAGCCAAAACGATACAAATTCCTGTGTACCCGCTCTTCCACTCCGGAAACGACAGCCCCGAGCTGGCAGGAGGCCGCAATCAGCAGGGCAGTCTTGCGCCTAATCCTGCGAAGATAGTCCCTTAGATTCTGGTCAAATATATATTTGTCTTTTATTTGTTCAATTTCTCCAACGGAAAGCTGGACAATCGAATTTGATAATATTTGGTGTGCCAATGGATTTTTCACTTCGCCAATTAATTCTAGTGCCCTGGCAAAAATATAATCGCCTGTATACATGGCGATTCGGTTATCCCATTTGGCTTTTATGGTCGGCTGGCCGCGGCGCAGCTCAGCATCATCTATGACATCATCATGTACGAGCGAAGCCATGTGTATCAGTTCAAGCGGAACAGCTACATTTTTTATTTCTTCGATATCATAATCCCCAAATTTACCGCCGAGCAGCACAAACACAGGGCGGATCCTCTTTCCTCCTGCCCGGAGTGTATGCAGGGAAGCCTGGCGAAGAAGCGGGGACTCTGCTTCAATGGTAGCCTCCAGCTGGCTCTCTATCAAATTGATATCAGAATTTAAGTAAGAATACATCATCTTAAGTTTCATTGAATCCACCCAGCACTATTTTTTATGGCCTATATGTACAGCCGCCACTCCGCCGCTGTATGCCTTGTATCTGACATTGTCGAAGCCTGCCTCCTCAAACATCCTGGCGAGCTCCTTCATTCCAGGAAAATCACGGGCAGATTCCTGGAGCCATGAGTATTCCTTGTAGCTCTTGGCAAAGACCTTTCCAAATAGCGGCATGATAAACCGGAAATACAAACGGTATATCTGCTTAAACCCAATCATTTCCGGCTGGGAGGTTTCAAGGCATACAGCCATTCCCCCAGGCTTCAGGACACGATTCATTTCTTTTAAAACCTGCTTGTAGTCAGGAACGTTCCGCAGGCCAAAGCCTATTGTTACATAGTCGAAACTATTATCTTCAAAAGGCAGCTCCATTGCATTGCCGTGGATCAGGGTGACCTGGTCCAACTGCTTCTGCTTAACTTTTTGCTCCCCAATCTTCAGCATGTTCCTGCTAAAATCAAGGCCGGCAACCCTTCCCTGAGGACCTGCTGCTTCCGCAAGCGCGATTGTCCAATCACCTGTTCCACAGCATACATCAAGAGCGTGCTGCCCTTTCTGGACGTTCATCATTTTCATTGTGTCCTTGCGCCATCTGATATGCTGCTTGAAACTGATGACAGAATTCATCTGGTCATAGTTTTCATAGATTTTTTCAAAGACTCCGTGCACGCGTTCTTCCTTTGACTGCTGCATTTTTACCCTTCTTCCAAAGTGAATTTTGATATGGACTGATGCTGTCCCAGAATTTCACCGAGGCGCTGATGCATCTGCTTGTTCATCTTCGGCATTTTCTGCATACCCGATTCGATTAGGCTGATTGAAAAATCGACATACCTTTCACAAATGGAGAGCAGATATTTCTGCTGTTCGGAAGATATTCTGGCGGATGGATGATGTTTAGGGAATGCCAGCTTCTTTAAAGTCTCGAAAAAGACTGATGTTCCGGTCTGCAAAAAATGTTGCTCTTCCCGAATCATCCTTTTTACAAACAGCAGGTTGACGGCAAACTCCCTCCAGGCATGTGCGCCAAAGGTGTCTGCAATCTTGCCMACCAGGGATGATTCGATCAGCTTCACACTATTCATCAGCACATCGATTGCTTCTGAATCTTTATGATAAACGGAAATTTTATGCTCATTGACTTCTTTTACGCCTGCAGCAAGGTTTGTGATCAGCTCAATATCACCCGTTTCGGCAAGCTGTTTATAAAACAGGCCGCTGTAATACGTCCCGGCCAATACGGTTAACTGCCGTTTTTTCAAACTTGGCGGATCCTCTGCAGGACTGGAGTTTTTGACGTGTTCGTGGGTATCGAGGGCAATTTGCAAAAGCATGGTCGTCACACTGTAATGAACGATCTCCTTTTCATTCATCCCAAGCCCATCCAGAAGTGAAACAAGCAGCAATACCTTGTCATCATCAATCACTGGAGCTTCTATATTCTCTCGTAAATATGGATGAAACAGGCTTTTATTGAGCTGTTCCATTACATGCGCTATTTTAATCTGGAAGTCCTGCAAATGAATCACCCTTGTCCCTGAAGTTCGATTGAATAGTCAAGGCTGCGATAACCACACGATACCATCAGGTAAGTTAAATATTACTTGATGCACTATCCAAAGCAGTGACCATTATATCATAAATTGACTTTTTCTTGGGGACGAAATGAAAATTAATCCCGTATCTTGCTGTGTGGCTGTTTGAATTGTAACAAAATTGTTCGAATATCCGGGAAGGCTTATTTTTTCTCGCTGTTAACCTCTCCATACGAGGTTATGATTTTGGCGTTGCCGCGGATTTTTATGGCAGAGGTATGCTCGGTGAACTGGGCAATCATGACCTCTCCCTGATCGAGCTTTTCGGAGTGGTGGAACCTGGTGTCCGACCCCCTCGTCAGCCCGATTACATTGACTCCGTCCTCAATCGCTTTAATGACAATATAATCAGCACCCGGAACAGGCTTCTTCTCCATGTTTGCTTCCTCCTTTAGTCTTTGATCAGCGCAAGAATTTCGGCGCGTGCATTCACATCTTCAGCAAGCGTTCCCCTTACAGCGGAAGTGACGGTCTTGCTGCCCGGCTTTTTTACGCCTCTCATGGTCATGCACATATGTTCAGCTTCCACCACTACCATCACCCCATGTGGCTGGAGTTTTTCCATGATGGCATTGGCAATGCTGGAAGTGATCCTTTCCTGGAGCTGCGGACGTTTGGCAACGGCCTCCACTGCCCTCGCCAATTTGCTGAGGCCTGTCACCTTGCCCCCTTTTGGAATGTAGGCAACATGGGCTTTTCCAAAGAATGGCACGAGGTGATGTTCGCACATGGAATAGAAAGGGATATCCTTGACGAGGACAACCTCTTCATGGTCTTCCCCAAAAATAGTTTCAAAATATTCCTGCGGATCCTGATTTAAGCCCGCAAAAACTTCCTCATACATCCTTGCAACACGTTTAGGTGTATCAAGAAGCCCTTCGCGATTTGGATCCTCTCCCACTGCTTCAAGTATTAAGCGGACTCCTTCTTCGATTTGGGCATGATTCACTTTGGCCAATTCCATTTCCTCCTAAGCATCTATATAAAGTGAAACTCCGTCAGCAGGACCATTTTTCCCACTGAATATAAGTTGAATTCCATATGTTATTTGATAATAACATTTCCATATTAGCATAACTATTTCGATGCAGGCAAAATAATATGGACTTTGCCGAAATCAGGAAAATTAAAAAGGCCGCTTGCTTTGCGGCCTTTTCTCAAGTATGCACAGCTGTGCATCTATGTAGATTCATTATTTCACTGCATCCTTAAGGGCCTTGCCTGGTTTGAAAGCAGGCACCTTGCTTGCAGAGATTTCGATTTCATCACCAGTTTGAGGGTTGCGTCCTTTACGGGCAGCGCGCTCACGAACTTCGAAGTTACCAAAACCGATTAGCTGTACCTTTTCACCATTTGCCAAAGCATTTAAGATAGAATCAAAAACAGCGTCAACCGCTTTTGTCGCGTCCTTTTTGGAAAGTTCTCCAGCTTCTGCAACTGCATTGATTAGTTCTGTTTTGTTCATGCCATTCACCTCCTCCCAAAAATTCCGTTAATTGCTCAGAAAATTAATAAAGTTATTACCTTTCTAAACAAATCTGTGGAATTCTATACATTGCAATACCATTTTTTTGAAAACGGGCCCTCCAATGGGAACGTTTGCTCTCCCAAAGGCGGTTTTTCCTCTAAAAACCCAGTTACAACAAGGGTTTGAGGCCTGCAACGTAATTCTGTTAAAAGATTATCACAATCAATTATCCTTATCAAGACATATTCCTTAAATAATGGGGAATCTTTACTCATTTTCCATCCTGATCGATGCCGTCCTCCATTTCTACCCCGCTTTAGCTGTTTTAAACCCCCGTAACGACAAAAAGACTCCATTTCGGAGTCTGAAAACTTTTATAAAATGATGGCAATCAGCCCGCCTGAGCCCTCATTGATGATTCTCTCCAATGTTTCTTTCAATTTGTAGCGGGCATTTTCCGGCATCAGAGAGAGCTTTGCCGAAATCCCTTCCCGAACAATCGAGCTCAAGCTTCGACCAAAAATGTCCGAATTCCAAATGGATAGCGGATCTTCTTCAAAATCCTGCATCAAGTATCGAACCAGCTCTTCACTTTGCTTTTCGGTTCCAATTATTGGCGAGAACTCCGATTCTACATCTACCTTGATCATATGGATGGATGGAGCGACCGCCTTCAGGCGAACACCAAATCTGGATCCCTGCCTGATAATCTCGGGTTCTTCCAGGCTCATGTCGGCAAGTGAGGGAGAAGCGATTCCATACCCTGTCTGTTTGACCATTTTCAGGGCGTCGGCAACCTGGTCATACTCCGCCTTTGCAAAAGCAAAATCCTGCATAAGCTCAAGCAGGTGATCTTTACCCCGGATCTCGACCCCGACAATTTCCTTGAGAATATCATCATAAAGATCATCCGGGGCGAATAAATCAATTTCAGCCACTCCCTGGCCCATTTCGATTCCAGCCAGGCCCGCCCGGTCAATGAACTCAAAATCACTGAATTGCTGGACCACCCTGTCAACATCCCTCAGCCTTTTTATATCCTTTACAGTCTCTTTAACAGCTTCCTGATAGCTCTCTCGCAGCCAGTGGTCCTCTCTTAATACCATAACCCAGCTCGGAAGGTTAACATTGACTTCCAGGACAGGGAACTCATAAAGGGCTTCACGGAGAACATTTAAAACATCAGACTCCCGCATGCTTTCTACACTCATGGAAATAACGGGAATATCATATTTCTCTGCCAATTGCCCTCTAAGCGTTTCCGTATTGGGGTGATGTGGCTGCGCACTGTTTACAACCATAATGAACGGCTTACCGACTTCTTTTAATTCCTCGATTACCCGCTCTTCGGCTTCAATATAGTCCAGCCTTGGGATATCTCCAATTGTACCGTCTGAGGTTATGACAACGCCTATGGTTGAATGTTCCTGGATGACCTTTCGGGTGCCAATTTCAGCTGCTTCATGAAAAGGAATCGGCTCCTCATACCAAGGTGTGGTAATCATCCTTGGACCATTTTCATCCTCATAGCCCTTTGCTCCCGGAACAGTGTATCCGACACAATCAACAAGCCTGATGTTAACATCCAGCCCTTCGTCGACGTGAATGGATGCCGCCTGATTGGGGACAAATTTTGGTTCAGTTGTCATGATGGTCTTGCCTGCAGCACTCTGCGGCAATTCATCCTGGCAGCGGGCCCTTTCGGCTTCATTGTCTATATTCGGTAAAACAACAAGCTCCATGAATTTCTTGATGAAAGTGGACTTGCCCGTCCTTACTGCACCGACAACCCCAAGGTATATATCGCCGCCTGTCCGCTCGGCAATATCTTTAAAAATATCTACCTTTTCCAAGTGATCCCCTCCCGATCATAGAGTTAGTGGGAAAAATATCATAATATCTAGGACAATATATATTTATGATGTTGTCCTATGGCAATATGACATTTTTTTATTTTTTAACGCTTTTACCGGGCTTCCGCCTCGTGGCTCTTTCCCACTAGTACTCCTGAAGGCAAAAAACCCTTCTTCCACAATATATTTTGCAGAAGAAGGGTTATGCCTATTTCTCTAAAAAGATTGGTTCGCCGCTGGAAGGATCGATTGTATAAGGAAGCGAGTAGGCGGGAACAAAATTGGAATTATCACTGAGAATATGACGGATATCCTCACCATCATCTACCTCGTATCCTTTTTTCAACAATTGATAAAGGTCGCTTCGATAATCCACATAAATTTCACCGTCCCCGGTAATCACATAAGGAAGGTTTTGGCCAGTAAAGGGACTTTGGGCGGCCGGCTCCTCGGAAAACCCAAGTTCTTTATAATCCAGGCTGAAGACCTCCCCCGAGATTTGCTCCTTAAAAGGCGGATATTCCTGCATCCTGATCCTGAGCTTAATATCCCTGATTGTTTCTGCCATCCGCAAATCAAAAAGTTTCACCTTCGGTTCTGTTTCAACATCAATCAATACGTATTGGAAAATCCCCCCATTTTCGAAAGCGTTTCCCGGGACATCAGGCAGATATCGCGGAACCACTTTCTGAAAGTCCACGAGGTATTTCTGATAAATAGGGGTTTCAGCATCCTTGGTCTTAATTGGAAGGATGCCGCCATTGTCAGCTTGGAAATTTTCAACAGCCGATTGGACCGAAGCAATCTGATCTTCGTATGGAATCTGGTTTTTGGCAAGGTTTTCAGCGGGATACATACACCCGGACAACAGCAATACAAGGATGATAACAGGAAGCATGTTCACTAGTTTGTTCATTTTATATTCGACCCTCGTTTTCGTTTGGAAATGATAGATTATCCAATGGTTGGACCGCTAAAGACAACCAGGAAGATAATGAGGCCTGCCGCTATCATCAGGACATACGCAATTAAAGCTGTTACCGCCTTAAAAAAACCCTTTAGTTTATAACGGCTKAAATACAATGAAATAAGCGACAGGAACATAAAGCCCATCCCTGCGAAAGAAACCCACATTTTCATTAAAGCTGGTGACAAGATAACCACTCCCCTTTTCCGAAAAACATTATAACATATTTCCCCGGCGCCAAGGTATGCTTACATAAGCATATCGCCCATTTAGGGGATATGCCGGGCAACAAAAAAACTGAGGTAAAGAGGGGGCTGACTCTTTAACCTCAGTCCAAAATGACTAAATAACCCATACACCCGGTTCAAACCACCAGTTGCTTCGATGCATTGTATGCATTCAGCGTGGGAATCGCATCATCGAATGCCTATATTTATCAATTTATTCTATAAATGTTCCGACCGTTCGCTTAAAATATCGGCAAGGTCTTCCATCTCATGTGTCCTCCGCCGTGTCATCAAGCCATCCACTGCATCTTTAGGGTCGACCCCGCCAAACAGGACGTCATGCAAGGCATCCGTAATAGGCATCTTCACATCATACTTTCTGGCAAGCTGATGGGCAGCCTTGGTGGTCCTGACTCCTTCAACGACCATGCCCATTTCATCCAGCACTTCCTCAAGGTTCCTTCCTTTTCCCAGCATATTGCCCGCCCTCCAGTTTCGGGAATGGACAGATGTGCAGGTAACGATCAGGTCTCCAATCCCGGTCAGGCCCGAAAAGGTTAAGGGACTCGCTCCCATTTTCACGCCAAGGCGGGCTATTTCAGCCAGCCCCCTTGTAATAAGGGCTGCCTTCGCATTGTCTCCATATCCCAGCCCGTCAGATATCCCGGCCGCAAGAGCAATAATGTTCTTGAGTGCACCGCCAATCTCCACTCCGATCAAATCCGGATTGGTATATACCCTAAAGTTCTGGTTAATAAATAAATCCTGGACCCTCTCGGCAGCCTCCATATTTCTTGATGACACCGTAACTGTCGTTGGATGTCTCAGACTGACTTCCTCCGCATGGCTCGGTCCGGAGAGCACGACAACATCCCGGATAAGTTCCGAAGGCAGCTCTTGTTCAATCATCTCCGAAATCCGAAGGAGAGTATCAGGCTCAATCCCTTTGCTGACATGCACAATGACCAGGGGGGCTCTTTGGAATTGAGCTATTTTTGCCAAAACCTCCCTGATTGCTTTCGTGGGAACCGACAAGATGATGGTTTGTATCCCGTTAAGCGCGTCCTGTAAATCATCATACCCCGTTACCAATTCGGGAATGGTGATCCCGGGAAGATATTTTTCGTTGGTATGTGATTGGTTGATTTCTTTTACCTGCTCGGGATTATGGCTCCACAGCCTTGTTTCACAGCCATTATCAGCCAAAACCATCGCCAGCGCTGTACCCCAGCTTCCCGCTCCTACAACCGCTACTGCATTCTTTTTCTGCTCCAATTCATCACAACCCCTTTTTTAAAAGTGAACCTATATCAACAGGACCCTGCCCTTTCAGCGGGGAACATGCGCCCTGTAATCCCTAGCTTCGCTCCCTTGCGAAAATTTTGATCGGAGTCCCTTCAAATCCAAATGCATCCCGGATCCTGTTTTCAAGGAAACGCTGATAGGAAAAGTGCATTAGTTCAGGCTCGTTTACAAATACCACAAATACAGGAGGCTTGACCGATACCTGGGTCGCATAGTAAACCTTCAGGCGTTTTCCTTTGTCTGCAGGCGCTGGATTCCTCGCCACAGCATCCATGATGATTTCATTCAGAACATTGGTTTGCACCCTTCTGGAATGGTTCTCGCTGGCAAGATCAATCATTGGCATCAAAGTATGGATGCGTTTTTTAGTCTTGGCAGAAAGAAAGACGATTGGCGCATAGCTGAGAAACTGAAAATGCTCCCTGATGTTTTCTTCGAACGCTTTCATTGTCTTCTCGTCTTTTTCGACAGCATCCCATTTATTGACGACAATAATAACGGCTCTTCCTGCCTCGTGGGCATATCCGGCAATATGCTTATCCTGTTCGATGATTCCTTCTTCTCCATCTATTACGACAAGGACGACGTCTGAACGTTCTATCGCACGCAGCGCACGCAGCACACTGTATTTTTCCGTACTTTCATAAACTTTTCCTTTTTTTCTCATGCCCGCCGTATCAATTATCACATACTCCTGGCCGTTGTACTTGAAATTGGAGTCGATCGCATCCCTGGTTGTTCCCGCCACTTCACTCACAATGACCCGGTCTTCTCCAAGAAGCGCGTTGGTGAGGGATGATTTCCCCACATTGGGACGGCCAATAAGCGAGAATTTAATGATGTCTTCATCATAATCCTTTTCCTCGGTTTTTGGAAAGTGTTTTGCTGCTTCGTCCAGTAAATCACCTATGCCAAGGCCATGCGATCCGGAAATGGGAAAAGGCTCCCCAAATCCCAGAGCATAAAAATCATAAATTTCGCTTCGCATTTCCGGATTGTCTATTTTATTGACGCCGAGAACTACAGGTTTCTTGGATTTATAAAGAATTTTGGCCACTTCTTCATCTGCTGCTGTAACGCCTTCCCTGCCATTGACAAGAAAAATGATTACATCCGCTTCTTCAATCGCAATCTCCGCCTGCTGGCGGATTTGCTCCAAAAACGGCTCATCACCAAGATCGATGCCCCCTGTATCGATGATATTAAAATCATGTGCAAGCCATTCGGCAGAACTGTATATCCTGTCTCTTGTCACTCCTGGAATATCTTCCACTATCGATATGCGTTCACCGACGATCCGGTTGAAAATCGTCGATTTTCCTACGTTTGGACGGCCTACGATGGCTACCACTGGTTTCGCCACAAACTTCACCCTTTCACATTCACTTTAGGCTGGTTTTTACGCTCCAGCACTCACCTTATTATTACTTATAAAAGAAAACCCTTCCTGAAATAGAAGGGTCTGGCTTACATAGTTTATCAAACATGTTCTATTGCAGGCAATCAAAACATATATCAATGCTTGACAATTACGTAAAGGTCTTCGGATAGTGCATGGGCAATACCGTCAAGAATCGCCTCCAGACTTCCGGCAATAGATTCCATCTCCTGCTTGGAATCACAAAAAAACACCCCGGTACCCGCAGGCACTTTATTTCGATTCGTTGTAATAACCGCAAGAATGTATTTTTCAAGATTCATCCCTTAGCTCCGCCCTTCTCAGTCGGCATCCTGATTGCATTCTCAAGGGTTGGCACAGCCCCGATGACCCTGATCGCCCGGTCAATATCCCTCTTTTGGGGAAGGACAAATATCCCAATCCGGCCATCATCAAGGTCCCGTTTTGCCAATGGCACCAAGGCGGGCGTGCCGGAATCCCGATATACCCCCAGCGCAGTTGAAACATCATGGAGAACAGCCTGTCTCTGACCGAGATTGGCAATCGTTGACCTGGCATCAAAGGTTTTCGGCTTCAGGATAAAGCCCATTCCATACCTTAGCACTTCCTTTTGCCTTTCCGGCAATCCGATATTCATGATATAGATATTGTCCACATATAAACCAGCACCATCGAACCTCGGCTCAAAGTATTCAATATCAACAATATCTTTCAGCTTTCCTCCTGACATCAGCAGATGGGAAATAAACATTGTCAGGATGGCAGCAATGATTCCAATCCAGATGTTAAAGATTATGTAAGCAATAGTACTGACTAACGAGGTAAATATAACAAGGTAATTTCGGCTTTCAAATGCGATGGCAATGCCTTCAATATAGGTTTTTCCCCTTGTCACCATTTCATAGTTATCTAGTTCTGTCAGTGTATTTCTTTCCATGTTCCTTACTTCCCTGAACTGGGAAGCGGCGATTGTCAGGAATGTCACTGCCGTGTATTCTTGTTCCAGGATGGAAGGGCCTGCCACGGCACCGAGAGCGGCCGCTATAAACCCAAGTGCCACATGAATGATTTTCCCGTGAAGGTAAGTGGGATATTGCCGATAATCCGTCCTGAGCATGAATAGTCTCGTAATCGTGCCAACCGCCAGTCCAAAAACAATCGGAAGTGTGTATTCTGTTGTCATGATGAATTCTGCTTGCCCCTTCCATGATTAATGTAATTGCCCATTGATGCGGCTATTTGGCCCATACCTGCCCACACTGCAATAATAAACAGGGCGAGAGCCAATGTATCCAAAAAAGGCGAGGATGCTACAGGATATGAAAAAGACAAATTCCTCATTAAAATTGAAAAAAGGACTTCCCCTTGAATCATTCCCAAAACCAGTGAAGCGGTCATCCTTTGGCAGGAATCCTGGATGAGCGCACAAATGCCGATTGCACAAAAGGACAGCATCCATCTCCTGTCAAAGACAACCCAAACAGGATCGTACAGCTCAAACAATAAAAAACTTACGTACCCCAGCATCATGATGAAGGATGTAAGAAAAACACTAATAAATACCCTTCCACTCATTTTTGCGCTTTCAATAATAAAAAAAAGGAAAAGGAGCACCGCCGGGGCATGAACCAGCACACTTCCTACATAAAACTCGTAGGGAGCGGAAATAATCAATAGCAACAGCGCATAAGACACCCTGCCTCGAGTGATTTTGCTTTTATCCATGAAAAAGGTCGCCCATACCCAGCCAATCCAGGCAATCCAATAAAATAATATCCCTTCCAATGCATTTCCCCTCCTATCATTTCCATTATGGCTCGCTGTTATGTACTTTAATCCCTATTGCATAATCTTTTCGGGAAATCCCATGTTAATGGAGAGGGAGGTGTAAAAATGGGACGGGACAGACAAGAGCAAAAATTGAAAAGCAGCCGCCAGGTGGAATCCGACCGGGACCAGGCCCTTCATTATCCAGGAGCAACAAAATTGCAAAGCCCGGAGGAAGCGCGCAGGCTAAATGACGGAAAAGACAGCCATTAAAATGTAAAACAGCTTCTGCCATAGGCAGAAGCTGTTTTCATGTACGTTGGGTATATTTTTTTGTATCAATTCCCCGCTGGTCGAGCCAATGCCAAGTATGGCCGGAAATGAGGAGCGGTACCTTTTGGAGATCCTTAATTGTGTTTGCGCCAAGGGCTGTCATAATCATCTTAAGTTCCTCTTTGACACTGGTTATCTCCGCAATCAGTCCGTCCAGCCCCTCCTGGGTAAGCACCTTTAGAAAGTAGCCGGCAAGGGCTGCTGCCTCTGCACCAAGAGCAAGTGACTTGGCAATGTCGAGGCTGCTTTGGATGCCCCCGGAAGCGATAACCGGGATGTTTCGGCTTCTCTCTTTCGCCTCAACCACCGAAACAGCTGTTGGTATGCCCCATTCTTCAAAAAATGGCAGACTCTTTGTTCTTCGCCTGTTTTCTATCGCCCCAAAATTTGT
Organism: Bacillus sp. FJAT-27251; assembly: GCF_001273925.1. Classification (GTDB taxonomy): domain Bacteria; phylum Bacillota; class Bacilli; order Bacillales; family Cytobacillaceae; genus Mesobacillus_B. The sequence continues at coordinate 4,511,134 of NZ_LIGG01000001.1, forward strand.
CCCGCCATACCCGCTGACATCCACCGCGAGTACTCCTGCACCTTCAAGTGCCTCCACTGTTTCCATCGACATTCCGAATCCTGTTTCCTTAACAATGACCGGCACATCAAGACAGTCAACCAGTTTTTCAATTCTGTGGAGGACTCCGCGGAAATCCCTGTCCCCTTCCGGCATGGTTAATTCCTGGACCACATTCAGGTGGATTTGCAAAGCATCGGCATCAACCATCTTTACCGCTTCCTTCGCCTGTTCCACGTTTGCTTCACTTCCAAGGTTGGCAAAAACTATCCCATCAGGATTTTCTTTTCGCACCACTTCATATGTATAGATTTCTTCCCGGTTTTTAAGCGCGGACATCTGCGAGCCGACAGCCAGCCCTACCCCCGTCTCCCTTGCTGCAATGGCAAGGTCGCGGTTTATTTCATATGTTTGCCGTCCTCCTCCGCCAGTCATCGCATTGATAAAAATTGGCGAACTTAGTGCAAGTTCGCCAACTTTCGTCTTCAATTCAATTGAATCTTGCGAAGTGTCTGGAATGCTCCGGTGAAGGAAAGCAACCTCCTCGAATCCCGAGCCGCGCAGCTGCCCTGTTTCAAGGGCGAGCTCTATATGTTCCGATTTACGCTTTGATCTGGACACTTTTGCATCACCATTATTGTTTAAGATTCTTTAGCTTGTCGCCAATCATTTCTCCCAATTGGAATCCTTTTGATTCCTCGGGAAGTTCGTAATCTGTCGCCGCCTGCTCCTCTTTGGGTTCGAACTCTTTCATGCTGAGTGAAAGGCGCTGTTCTTCCTTGTTGACCTCCAGTACCTTCACTTTAATCTCCTGGCCTTCCTGAAGCACTTCATGCGGCGTCCCAATATGACGGTTCGAAATCTGGGAAATGTGGACCAGCCCTTCTACACCCGGGAACACTTCCACAAATGCACCATATGAGACAAGGCGCTTTACAACACCTTCAAGCGTACTGCCTTTTGGAGCTTTTTCTTCGATATCCGCCCACGGCCCAGGGAGTGTTTCCTTAATGGACAGGGAGATTCTTTCATTATCACGGTCTACACTAAGGATTTTCACTTGTACAGGCTGACCTTCCTGGACAACATCGGACGGTTTCTCAACATGCTCGTGGGACAGCTGGGAAATATGGACCAAACCATCGATTCCGCCGATATCCACAAACGCGCCAAAATCGGTTATGCGCTGGACGGTTCCATCAATGACCTGGCCTGCCTGCAGGGATTCAAGAAGGTCCTGCTTCTTCCTTGACTGCTCCTGCTCCACAACTGCACGATGTGATAAAATCAGGCGGTTTTTCTCCTTATCAAGTTCAACGATTTTAAAAGTCAAATTTCTTCCTTTATAGTCAGAGAAATCTTCAACAAAATGAGCCTCCACCAATGATGCCGGCACAAATCCGCGAACGCCAAGGTCCACGACAAGGCCTCCCTTAACGACATCCTTGACTTCCGCTTCAAAGATCTCGCCGGTTTCGAATTTTTCCTGTAGCTGGTCCCAGGCTTTCTCCGCATCCACTTTGCGTTTGGAAAGAATCAGGGCATCTTCCTCCACTTTCAGCACTTCCAGCTCAAGCTCGTCCCCTTCATTAACTGCGTCGCTCGCTTTTTCAATATGAAGGCTGGAAAGCTCGCTAATTGGAATGATTCCATCCAGTTTGCTGTTTTGGATGTTGACGATCACTTGCTTTTCCTCCACTTTTGTTACCTGGGCTTTGACGCGGTCTCCTGCCTCAAAGTTTTCCACTTCAATTTGGTTCATATCTTCTGACATATGTACTCCTCCTTAATCCATAACTGCTCCAAAAATATAGGAATGTGACAAAATATCACACTGTTAACATTAGATAGGGAAAATTCAAAAAAAATCTCTTTTCATTAACTTCTTATAAATGAGCCTATTTGTCAAGCAGAAGCTATTTGCTGCTTTCCATCAGTTTGCGGATTTCTGCCATAATCAGTTCGGTAGCCTGCTCGGCGCTTCCTTTGCCTTCTCTCAATTCGGTAAAGTCGATTGGTTTGCCGTAAACGACCCTGACTTTGCGAAACGGCTTATATGGCCCTATGACGGCACACGGGACGATTTGGGCATCCGTCCTCAGTGCGAAAAAGCCTGCCCCTGCAAGACCCTTGCCAAGTTCTCCCGTCTTGCTTCTAGTTCCCTCTGGAAACAAACCTAAAACCTTTCCTTCTTTTAAAATTGCAAGTCCTTTTCTTAATGCCTCCCGGTCGCTCATTCCCCGCTTTACCGGAAAAGCATTCAAATGCGGGACCAGCTTCCCCAGCACAGGCACCTTGAATAGTTCTTCCTTGGCCATAAAGTAAACAGGCCTTGGCGCCATCATCCCTACGAGGATGGGATCAAGGTTGTCGATATGGTTGGAGCAGAGAAGGACTCCGCCCTCGGCAGGAATGTTCTCCCTGCCGGTTGCCTCTACGCGGTATAAAGGTTTAAACACTCCGTATACGACGGATTTAGCAAAATCATAAACGGTCAATTCAATCCGATCCTTTCAGTGGCAAGCTTCATAATCGTGTCGACCACCTGCTGGATCGACAGGGATGTTGTATCGATTTCTACCGCATCGTCTGCTTTCTTGAGCGGGGAAACCTTTCGTTCCGAGTCTATTTTATCCCGCTGGGCAATTTCCTGCTTGAGCTGTTCAAGGTCCGAAGGAAATCCTTTTTGGAGATTTTCCGCATGCCTCCTTTGGGCTCTTTCGTCCACACTGGCAAGAAGGAAAACCTTCACCTCTGCATCCGGCAGGACATGCGTACCGATATCACGCCCGTCCATCACAACGCCGCCTTTTGCTGCCAGTTCCTGCTGCCTCTTGACCATTTCCTTTCGTACTTCCTCATGAATAGCGACATAGGAAACTTTATTGGTCACATCAGCCGTCCTGATTTCGGCAGTAACTTCCTGCCCGTCCAATAGGACCAGCTGCCCTTCGCTGCCCGGAAGCAGCTCGATGGCCGTGTCATCCAGAATGTCCATGATAAGCGCCGGGTCATTCATATCGGCCCCCCGAAGAATTGCCTTCAAGGTCAGCGCCCTGTACATGGCCCCTGTGTCAATATATACGTACTCAAGATTTTCAGCCACCCGCTTGGCCACCGTGCTTTTCCCGGCAGCAGCCGGCCCGTCTATTGCAATCGAAATTCTACTCATACTTCCTCCTGTAAACCTGTACAATGATGAAATTAATTATATCTTATATTTTACCACAACAGTTGAACTGGCTAACAATAAAAAAAGAAAGCAGGTTAATTTCCTGCTATCGGCTGTTCCATATCGTTTCAACCGTTTTTGCGGATTTATCCTTCACAACACCTTCGTATTGGGCAAGTACCTTGAGCTCCGGAATGGCATCCAGCTGATGGAGGAATAATTGCGCCAAAAACAAAAAAATAAATTGGATAACAGCCATTTTAATCAGGATTCTTTCAACGTTCTTCATTTCTGTTCCACCTTCCCTTCCTATTATTGGATGGCGGAAGAACGTTTATGCTCCTAAAAATAAAAAAGAAGGAGGAAAAGCATATGCTTCTCCTCAAACTGCATCCTCATATATGGGTTCTGCATTATTCAGCTTTTCGACTTTTTCTTCCAGTCCGCTGTCAGCATTGATATAGATCCGGTAAGTATCTTCGTCAAGCACCCCAGTAAACTCATGGCACAGAACTTCCTCATTCAGATCATTCAGGATGACCGCGGTTCGCTCTTCCATAATCTTCACATTCGGGTTCACTTTTGTCTTTGCTTCTTCAGCAGTGATTTTTGGCTGCGGCACTTCCCTGACATGATGGGATTTTAAATAATCCTCTGCTGAAAAACCAATGATATCCCCATTGTCCAGGGCAACCTTGACCCGGATGGCATCCGGATAAATGCGCGTATTGTTTTGGGTGCCGACAAAAGTGAATACTCCCATATTGTCATATTGGGCACTCTCAAATAAATCGAGATTTTCAAACTGGTTTTGTTTCAGGAAAGCAATCGCTTTATTGCCTGCATCATTAAGGCTGATCTTCTGCTGGTCAACATCCCTTGAGACAATATACCAAATAGGATAGCCGCCCTTTTTCGTAATATCCATTGAGGATTCTGTTTTGCTCTTGTTATCTTCAATTGTAACACTGAAGAATCCAACATCCGAACCCTTTCCACTCTCTGTGACCTTTACTTCTGCCACTCTTCCTGGAGATGCCCATTTCATAGCGATTTCTTCCGCTTTGGACTCAGTGATGTTCCTGCCCTTTAAGTATTGAAAATTTTCGTCAATCTTCTGGATGCCCGCCATACCTGGCCCAAACTCTGTTTCCGAATAGCTCTCCACTGTTTTTTCAACCGTTTTAAAGCCATCGATAATTGTATTGTCTGCCGCTTTATCTCCTGAAGCAAGCGCAAGTTCGACATCCATCCATGTCAAGTGATTATCAAGCACCATATGCTGCACTTCTCTTAAATCATTTTGTATTTTTGCCGATTCCTTGTAGAGTTTTTTTAGCGTGTTGTACTCTTCATCAGATAGCGGCTCCTTATCCAGGTCGCGGACAGCCGCCTTGTAAGAGAAATTCCCAATATTCGCAAGGAACTCTTCTGTTTTGTTAAACGGAACAAGGGTCAGGGGCAGCTGCCCGACATCATTATGCGCCTGGGAAGTTATTTTCCATACTTCAGCAAGGCCTGGAGACAAGGAACTTCTTGAGTTCATCGCCAGGACTGTTCCTATTTTGTCATTCAACAGGTCCAGCTGGAAGGTCAAATCATGAAACGCACGCTGATAGTTATTCTCCGCATTTTGCAGGATTGCATTTTTCTCACGGTGCTCCTGGTAACCCCAAAAGGCGGTTCCGGCTATACCGATAGATAAAACGGCAATGAGTATTCCTCTAAGCAAATTCCTCACCTCTACTTACAAAAGATATGTTTGCCAATTTTCTTTATTTGCGGCCGGCCCCAAATCCATGCACTTGTAGCTGTATCAGGATTGAAGTAATACATTGCTTCTCCCGTGGGATCCCAGCCATTAATGGCATCAAGGACTGCCTTTTTTGCCGTTTCATTCGGCGTCAGCCATATTTGGCCATCAGCAACTGCTGTAAAGGCCAGCGGTTCAAAAATGACACCGGAAACGGTGTTCGGGAAGGTTGCACTTTCAACCCTGTTAAGAATGACAGCTGCCACTGCAACCTGGCCTATATAGGGTTCACCTCGCGCTTCTCCATAGACCGCATTCGCCATCAATTGGATATCATTCTGGGAGAATCCATTTGGCGTATTGACTGCGGTAGCTTTGGCTGGAGCAGCTCCCTGTCCACCACCCGGCGTGCCAGGCTGGCCCTTTGCCGGGGCCTTTGGTTTTGGCGCCGTTTGTTTATTAAGATCGGTTCCTCCGTAATGGGTAAACTTATTGCCCTTTCTGATTTGTTCTTTCACATGGCTTTCATTGTATTTAGAGGCTTTTACCAGTTTGTTTTTTGTCTCTCCTCCAGCAAGCCCATCCACTTTAAGGCCGAATTCATACTGAAAATTCCTTAGGGCCCAATAAGTCCCCCACCCGAAGACACCATCGATTTTTCCATTGTAAAAACCTAGATACTGCAGCCTTGATTGCAGCTCGATAACATCATCCCCAACGGCGCCCTGCTGGATAACCTGGCCAGAAAACGCTGCAGCACGCTGTCCGTTGCTGCTGTATGGGATAATAGCCATCACCATTACGAAAACAGCAAGCAATTTGATTAGCAACTTGAATTTCACTCATGACCCCCCTAGTTGTAAAAAATAATAAGATTTAAGATTAAACCTATTTTTTGTAACAAATTTACTTTTATGCAAAAAGCTTGTTAAAATAAAAAAACCTTCATTTACCAGAAATGAAGGTTTTTTCGATGATTAAGTTATTTTCAAAGTGCTGGTCACTCAGCTTCCTTGCCTTTTTGACCTTTTTCAGGCCCAAATACCAAAGGAAAACCATGAACGGAATCATCAGCACAAGCCAATCTTCCAGTGTGAGGAGAATATAGTTATAGCTTCCGTGCAGCAGGAAAGGGACCAGCAGGGACAATAGCAGCCATTTATGGGAACTGCCCTCCGAAAATTTGCCTTTGCCCATATAATAGCCCATAATCACTCCAAACAGCGCGTGGCTCGATACTGGGAGAAGGGCCCTGCCAATGGCATATTCCAGCCCGTTGGCAAACAGGTAAAAGATGTTTTCAACGGAAGCAAATCCCAAGGATACGGAAGCACCATAAACGATTCCATCGTATGGCTCGTCAAAGGAAACATGCTGAAAGACAGTATAATAAAGGATAAACCATTTAAAAAATTCCTCAAGAAAGCCAATTGCCAGGTATGGTTCAAAAAATCGGCCCTGGAGCACATTTTCAGCATCAAGAACATATTGGATGAACATGATGGGGAAAACAAGCAAGGCGCCGGCAATGAAGGTTTTAAAGACGATTGAAAACGGCTCTGAACCGTATTGGTCTTTTAAATAAAAATAACTAAGCAGAGCCAGTCCGGGAGCAATCCCCGCAGTAACGATTCCCAGCATCAGCTATCCTCTTTTCAATTTGTTTTAATAATCGTATCATGTTATGGAGAGAAATTAAATGGCTACTTTTAACTGAATGCACGGAGGGAAATTTATGAAAAAGAATATACTGCTCATTCATACTGGCGGGACAATCTCAATGAGTGAGGATAAAAGCGGGGCGGTTAAGCCGGGGGCCAAGAACCCCCTGACAGATGAAGCACTGCTGCTGGGCAGCCTGGGAAACTTGATTGTTGAGGAGCCGTTCCATCTGCCTTCCCCCCATATCACCCCTAAGGAAATGATGATCCTCAAGGGGTTGATTGAAGAGTACCAAACCAGGGGAGGAATTGATGGAGCTGTTATTACCCATGGAACGGATACACTTGAGGAAACCGCCTATTTTCTGGATTTGACCTTGCAGGCGGATTTTCCAATCGTCGTGACGGGAGCCATGCGGTCCAGCAATGAAATTGGATCGGACGGGCTCTATAACCTTATTTCTTCCATTCGTGTGGCCACTAGCCAGGAGGCACAGGGGAAAGGCGTCCTTGTGGTGCTGAATGATGAAATCCACACTGCAGACAACGTTACCAAAACGCATACCAGCAATGTCTCGACGTTCCAGAGTCCTCAGTACGGACCCATTGGCATCGTCACAAAAAGAGGTATCTTCTTCCACCATGTCCCGGCCCATCGCGAGTATTACAAGATTTCAAGTATTGATAAAAAGGTTGTCCTTGTCAAGGCCCATGCAGGAATGGATTCTTCCCTGCTTCTGGCAGCCAGGGCCCTTCAGGTTGATGGTGTCGTGATAGAAGCACTTGGCCAAGGCAACCTTCCTCCGGCGGCAGTGGAGGGCATCACCCAATTAATCAGCAGCAATATTCCCGTGGTGATTGTCTCCCGCGCCTTCAACGGCATTGTGCAGGATGTATATGCCTATGAAGGAGGGGGCAAGCATTTGAGGGAATTAGGCGTTATTTTCTCAAACGGGCTTAATGGGCAGAAGGCGCGCATCAAGTTATTGATTGCCCTCTCAAGAACCAGCGACATGAAGGAAATGGAAGAAATGTTCCGTTTATGACAGAAAAGAGGCAGACTGTTCCTAGTCTGCCTCTTTTTAATGGGCTCCTGCTTCCCTGTTCATAATGGCATCGGCGATCTGTCCGCCATGAAAACGGCCGTTTTCAATGAAGATTTCATTGGCATTGTTGCCTGCTGCAATGACCCCCGCAATGAAAATTCCAGCCACGTTCGTTTCCATTGTTTCTTCATTATAAACGGGCCTGCCAGTGGCTTCGTCAATACCGATTCCCATTTCCCTAAGGAAGGAGTGGTCTGGATGATATCCAGTCATGGCAAAAACAAAGTCATTTTTCATTTTATTTATATTTCCCTCTTTTTCATAGACGAGCTCATGGTCCTCGATTCTCCGTAAATGGGCGTTGAATTCCATCTTGATTTCGCCGCTTCTGACAAGAGAGTCAAACTCCGGCAATATCCAAGGCTTGATGCTGCTTGAGTACTGGGACCCGCGATATAAAACGGTCACCCTTGCCCCAGCCTTATTGAGTTCCAGGGCTGCGTCGACACTTGAATTTTTGCCTCCTATGACCGCCACATCTTTGTCAAAATAAGGATGTGCTTCTTTAAAATAATGAAATACCTTTGGCAAATCTTCCCCCGGCACCCCCATATAATTGGGATGGTCATAATAGCCTGTGGCAATGATCACATAATCGGCCTTGTATTCGTTCTTATTGGATACGACAGTGAAGGTTCCATCTTCATCTCTTTTGACTGAAGCCACTTTTTCAAAAGAATGGACCCGGAGATTTTCCCGTTTGACTACTTCGCGGTAATAGACGAGGGCCTGATTCCGTTTGGGCTTATGGCCTTCAATAATAAAGGGGATGTCCCCGATAGCAAGCTTTTCACTGCTGCTGAAAAACGTTTGGTGGGTAGGGTAATGGAAAATCGCGTTTACAATATTCCCTTTTTCAATGATGACGGGGTTTTTCCCTATTTTCTTTATTGCGATGGCAGCGGCGAGCCCGCATGGTCCTCCGCCGACAATGACAACATCTTCTTTTTGCACACTATCACTCCTTGTCTCTTGAGCAATCCCTTAAGAAAGCTTTTCCTCGCACCCTTCGTCTGGCGTGCGTGCTGAAGAAAATTATATATGAAGTGCAAGCGGCATGGACAGCAAAAAATCTCCTATCCTGCATGATAGGAGATTTCCTCGACAGAATCAATTTCGAACCACGCAGCCAGCTTAAATCCAGCCCCTGAAACGGCTGGCTTCAGCCATTTTGCGGACGCCGACCATATAGGCGGCAAGCCGCATGTCAACCCGGCGGTTTTGGGATGTTTCATATATATTTTCGAAGGATCTGACCATGACCTTCTCCAGTTTTTCTTCCACTTCTTCTTCTGACCAGTAATATCCCTGGTTGTTCTGTACCCATTCAAAGTAGGAAACCGTCACGCCACCCGCCGATGCCAGCACGTCAGGCACCAGTAGTATCCCTCTGTCTGTAAGGATTTGGGTAGCTTCGAGTGTAGTCGGCCCGTTGGCCGCTTCCACGACAATGCTTGCCCTGATATTATGGGCATTTTCTTCTGTAATCTGATTCTCGATTGCTGCCGGGACGAGAATGTCACAATCAAGTTCCAGCAATTCTTTATTGGTGATCGTATTATTAAAAAGCTTGGTCACGGTCCCAAAGCTGTCACGACGATCCAGAAGATAATCGATATCCAGGCCTTCCGGGTCATATAGAGCTCCATAGGCATCGGAAATGCCCACAACCTTGGCACCCGCATCATGCATGAACTTGGACAGGAAACTGCCGGCATTGCCGAATCCCTGTACAACCACTCTGGCCCCTTCAAGCTCAATGCCTTTTTTCTTTGCGGCTTCGCGGATACAGATTGTCACGCCTTTAGCAGTGGCAGATTCCCGTCCATGGGAACCTCCAAGCACCAGTGGCTTGCCGGTAATGAATCCTGGTGAGTTGAACTCATCGATCCGGCTGTACTCGTCCATCATCCAGGCCATAATTTGCGAGTTTGTGAAAACGTCTGGCGCAGGGATATCTTTTGTCGGGCCGACAATTTGGCTGATTGCACGGACATACCCCCGGCTCAGCCTCTCAAGCTCGCGGAAACTCATATCCCGCGGATCGCAGACGATGCCGCCTTTTCCGCCGCCGTATGGAAGATCGACAATACCACATTTTAAGCTCATCCATATAGAAAGGGCTTTTACTTCTTTTTCCGTTACATTCGGATGGAAACGAATTCCTCCTTTTGTCGGACCCACGGCATCGTTGTGCTGGGCTCTATAGCCAGTGAATACCTTAACTGAACCATCATCCATTCTTACAGGGATTTTGACAGTCATCATCCTGAGCGGTTCTTTTAATAGTTCAAAAACTTCATCTGGGTACCCCAGTTTTTCCAATGCCTTATGAATTACCGTTTGCGTAGAACGCAGTACGTCCAGTTTTTCTTCTGAATTTGCATTCCCGTCATTGTTTGCGGCTACCATTCTTGGAATCCTCCTAAATCACTATTACAGTTGTTGTACGCTTTCATGGATAGTATACACCTTTGGTTATTTAATGCAAGAATAAAAAACCTTGCAGTTTATTTTCAAATACCCTTGTTCTTATGATGAAAAACGGCAGTCCAGAAAGACTGCCGTCATGAAAAATAGCGGACCAGTGTCTGGATTGCGTCCTCTTTAACAACTTCCTTTCCGTATTCCATCAGCCGGTGAACACTGAAGATCGAAGGGCTCCCATACTCGGCGAGCATTGGAACAACCTTGTCTGCCTCAAGCTTTAATCCATCCATCAATAAATAGTAGGTATTGTTCAAACAATATAGACTCCCGCCGCCAATCCCCAAATTCGCCAGTCTTCCTGCCAGTTGGATGACATCCTCCACATTGGAGAACTCAAACAGGATATCATCGCTGCCATCCATTGTAACTTGCATTTCGATGAACCCATCTTCAAACGTATCTATTTCATTCTCCTGCTCTTCAACCGTTAGTATCATGACCATCCCCTGAGCCTGGAGAGAAAAAATTTCCACAGCTACCGTGCCAAGGATCTCAAGGCCGAATTCATCGCTGGCTTCCTCAAGCATATCATGGAATAACTGGTTCCATTTCATGGAATCCTTCCAAATATCCTCCTTGGTCAATCCCCGGTCAGACAGGTCATCAGAGGTGAGGAATATTTTAATTTTATTATATGTTAACCTTTCCAAGCGCATATATAGGCCCCCTGCCATCAACGAAGCTATTGTTTTATATTTTATGAAATTTTTGCAGGATGGTGAGTCATTTAGCGGATTCCCGGCAGGACCCCTGAATCTTTTTATCAGGGCTGTATCCGGACATTCATTCTTTTCGCAAGACAATCAAATGGGACTGCGCTTCCGCGCCCAGCCTAAGAGGGAGAGCCGTTGTTCCATAGCCGTTGTTCCATAGCCGTTGCTCACCAGGAGCGTTGTATTGCCCAGCTTGCGGATTCCCCCTTTTTTATAAGGACTGTATCCCAGAATCCGGATCTGGCCACCATGAGTATGACCGCTCAAAACGAGGGAAACTTTATGCTCCTCGTCCAGCATATATGCAACTTCAGGATTGTGGCTGACCAGGATCCTGAATGATGGCTCTGCCCCCTCCAAGGCTTCGTCAGGGCTTGCATTGCCCATGGCTAGATCATCCACCCCGGCAAGAGTCAACCTATCCCCCTTGTCCGCAGACAGACTCTTCCAGGAATTATCGAGAATTGCCACTCCGGTTTCACCCATTATTTCTTTCACCTTCTGCCGGTCGAGCTCATAGTCATTGTTTCCCCACACAAAATAGGCTGGGGCAATGGATGCAAGCCTCACCAGATTCTCTCTCACCTGTTCCAGCTTCACCCCTTTCTCCGCGAGATCGCCGCCAATGATCACAACGTCAGCTTTTTCCCTTGCTTTTGTTATGATGCCAGGGGATACAGACCTCCTGTGAATATCGGATATGAAAAATATGGTCAGGGCATCGAAGCCTGCCGGCAAATCGGGAAAGGACAGCTGGTGGCTGACAATTCTGTCTGCGTTGGCTTCTTTGTACATGTGGAATATGAGCACAGCCGCGGCTAGTGCCAGGACAAACAAGATTATATACAAATAGACCATATCCATCCCCCTTCTGTTTTAAGCGAAAAACCTCCCATACTGTGTATGAGAGGAGTTCAATTGGCCATTATCGAACAGTCTTACAAATCCTCATAAATATCAAGCACCCGGAAGCCTGATTGCTCCAGCTTGGAAATAAAGCGGTCGATATTCTCCTTCTTTTCTATTTTCATGACAATCCGGCGGACAAGCTTGTCAGTTTCATCAAATGTAACGAGCGAAATGATATGCTCATGAAACTGGCGGGCTATTTCAGCAAGGCGGGCAATTCGGCCCTCGGTCTCAACTGATGTAAAAGCAATGCGCACCCCTTTCCTGTGCATGCCAAAAGCACTTTCAAACTGTTCAAGAACATCAGACCTGGTCACTGCGCCGAGGAACCTTCCCGACTCATCTACAACTGCCAATAACGGGAAATCCTTCAGTTCAAGAAGTGTTGTTTCAAAAATCTCTTCCCCAAGCAGGAATTTATCCTGATTCACCATAATGTCACTTGCAAACCTATTTTGAAGGAAAGCCGCCTTCTCCTGATTGGACGAGAAGAAGTGTTTGTAAATCCCATGTCTAGTCACTGTTCCTATATATTTTTCACCGTTCAGCACAGGAACTCCATCGATCCCATGTTCCTCAAGCTTCTCAAGGATCCCGCCCAAGTTTTCATCCTGCTGAACAGTAATGCACTTATACTTGGGAATCATCATACTTTTAACAAACATACCTATTCACCCCGATAATATCAAGTTACTATACTTAGTTCGACAGTTGCTGTCCATTCTCCTTTTTATGGGGATCAATGTTTGGGTATGCTTGCACCCTGATAGCAAGAACCAGTTATTTGTTTTCATGGAACAAGTTTATATCATATTGTTTTTTCATCATCTCAAATACAAGGTGCCGATTTTTCCACTCTTCTTCCTTTTTCCATAAATCCTTGCTCTTATCTATAATTTCACACCTTAGAGCATGATATTCCTTTTCTGCTTTTTCCCGTTTTTCCTTTAAAAGATTCATCAGGCCAAAAAGCCCCAGCGTAACAATCAAGAAATACAGGTTGGCCGATTGGCTGACAAACACGGAGAAAACCTCGTAAAATGAATAGGAATATGGCTGTATAATGGTTTTATACAGATATAAAAGGAATATAGCACTCAATACAATCGTGAGAGACATCACTCCTAAATGCTTTTTCCTGAGGCTGTCAAACTTCCGTTTCCTTTTTACCACTCCCTGAAGCATTTGCTTCGTTGCCTCGTCCGTCCGGCCATCAAGCATTTTTATCGGCTGCTCCATTACCATCCCTCCTTGTTGGAAATATATGAACTTGTCCCCTTAAATATGAAAAAAGGCCAGCGATTCATTCGCCGGCCTTACTTCAGTTATTCAAAGGGATTTTCAATACCTGTCCAAGCTGTATTTCATCACCGTTTAAGTTATTGGCTTTTCTGATTATCTCCATGCCGCTTTGGGACTGATAATATTTCATTGATATTCGGAATAGATTTTCTCCTTGCCCAACTGTATGATAAACAATTTTGGTACTATCTGCCGTTTCTTCAGGCTGCTCAACAGTTTGTTCAGGTTCCTCAGCAGGTTGCTCAGGCTCGTTCGTCTGCTCTGGCTGTTCCACTGTTTGTCCTTGTCCTTCTTGAGCGCTTGCATCATTATTTTTTTTCCCTTGCCCGGCAGGTTTGTTTTCTGTCGGAATATCCTCCATTCCCGAACCAGACGTCTCTTTTCCTTCTGCTTCCGAAGCCGCTGAGTCCCTGCTCAGAGGAGCAGGCGTAATCGGAGCAGCCGCTTCCTTGCTTTCCAGGTTTTTTTCCTCGATTTCAACCCGGGGCTCTCGTTCGGACGAGTTTCTTTCTACATTAATTTTTTCATAGCCGCCTGTTTCAGCGGCATTGCCCGCCACCTTGCCACTTTGTCCGTTCAAATAGTGGTAGGCACCAAAAATAGAGATAGGCATCAAAATAAAAAACATGACGAGAAGGCGTATCACCGGATATTTGGGCTTCCAATTGCCATTATGCCGCTTATTGGCTTGAACACGGCTTCTCGGCGGCAATTCCTTCTTATCCTCCAAAGCGAGGGCTGGCGTCCGCTCAATCTTTTTCCGCAAACGTTCCGCCTCGTCACGATAAGGAACTTCCTTATTCATTCAACATCCCTTCCTGTTTGCTGCTTATTTCGAAAACGTATGACAATGCCTAGGAGAAAATCAATAAAGAAGTGCATGGTAACTGTAACAGCTAGATTTCCAGTAACCAGGTAAATATACCCGATTAAAAAACTAAGCAGAATAATGTTCAAAAACAAAAACCAGTTAAACAAGTAGCGGTAGTGAACCAAAGCAAAAACCAGGCTCGAGACTACTAGACCGAAATGGGTCTGGACTACCCCGCGAAACAACAGTTCCTCGCTGAATGCAACAACCGCAGCAATAACAGCAATATGGAAAAGGTTCCTGCCGCGGAAAATCCTCTCATTCAGCCCTCCGTCATCGTAGAGCCTGGAGGGCAGGATCTTCATCAGAAGAAGGTCCATTCCTACTACAAATAATGCCCCTCCCAATCCGACTGTCCAAACGCGGGAATCCCCCCAATTAAAAAGAGTCGAAATATCAGACATCCTGTCAAATAATACTATACCTAAAATAAAGGAAATCGTTAAGAGTAATATTTGCGTAAAGTATAGATGGAAAAGAAGTTCCCTATCGGTAAGCCCCTTCACCAATTCACTGTATTTGTCTTTATTCATTGAAATCTCCTGCTTGTGCCAATAACATGGAAGCCAGTTCTTTCTTCCAGTCATATTGTAATGGTAGTACGGGGGATTCAGGCTTCTTGCGGAAGCCTGAAAAATCCAGGCCGCAAAAGCTGCAGCAATTTGTCACTTTAAAACAGTGCTTCTCCCCGAAATGATGATGGATATACTCCCGTTTGCATCCATTATGAAGGATATAGTGGACCATGTTTTCTATTTGCGATTTTTTTATCAGCAGCCTTTTTTCTGCAAATCGTCCTATTTGCTCTTTCAGCCTTTCCGCAGGCTCCTGGCTGGAACTTTTGAGAAAGTTTGCGACGATCCGCCATTGAGTTTCACTAAAGCCACATGAAGCTGAAAGGAACTCCGCATTCTCCTCCGCACCATCTGGCTCCATACCCTTCTCTCTCATTAAAGCGAACAGCCTTTCTACCTGGGCACCTTCAGGGAGCTCTGCTTCTGCAAGCTGGTAGCTCAGCTGTTCGTCTCCAGGCGCATAAAGCAGGACAGCCAGACTCTCATCTCCATCCCTGCCGGCCCTGCCAATTTCCTGAAGGTAGGACTCTAGCTGGAGTGATAGATGGTAATGGATGACATACCTTATATCTCCTTTATTGATGCCCATTCCGAACGCACTTGTTGCGCAGACCACATTGAACTGCCCATTCAGGAATTGCTGCTGTATGAGAATGCGGCTTTCCTGGTCAAGCCCTCCGTGGTAAGCCATCGCCTGCTCCCCCTTGTCCCTTAGGAAAGCTGCCGCATATTCTGCCATCTTTCTGCTTGAAAAATAGATAATGCCCGGACCCTGAAGGTTTGAAACAAGCTCAAAGGCCCGCTGCAATTTTTCCTGATGCCCCAATATTTCAACCGACATGGAGATTTCCGGGCGGTCTACCGAAAGAACATGCTCATCCCATGAATCCAGTTTTAGCAGCCGGGCAATATCCTGCCTCACTTCCCTGGTCGCAGTCGCCGTCAACGCAAGGGTTGCAGGATTGCCCAGAACCTGCCTCACTTCTCCAAGTTTTAAATAATCCGGCCTGAAATCATATCCCCACTGTGAGATGCAATGCGCTTCATCAACCGCGATGAGGGAAATTCTCAAATCCTTCAATTTGTTGATGACCAACCGTGTCCCAAGCATTTCTGGGGAAATAAAAATGAATTTATAATTTTGGAGACTTGATAAAGCTTTTCTTTTCTCGATTGGAGTTAAAAAGGAATTAAGCGCAACTACCCGCTTTTCTCCCCTGCCTTTCAGCTGTTCAACCTGATCCTGCATCAGGGAAAGCAGCGGGGAAACAATCAGCACCGGGCCGTCGAGCATGTAGCCTGGAAGCTGATAGCATAGAGACTTACCCGTCCCTGTCGGCAGCATGGCGATAGCATGGCGGCCTGCAAGTATTGACTGTATTGTCTCTTTTTGGCCGGGCTTAAAAGAAGGGAATTGGAAATATCGATTTAGTGCCTGTTCAAGTTTCATGATTTATCACCATATTTGGCCATCACCAGCCTTATTTCAAAATAATCGGCATCGGCGACTTGGTCACGTATTTGCTTCAATTTTTTTGCGGAAGTGTTTTGGGCAGCCTGCAGGATCCTTTCCTGTTTGCTTTTAGGTACATATGCCTCTAGGTCAAATTCTTTCAGATGAAGGGCAATTTCTACTATATGGTCTTCAATTGTGCTTAGCTTTAAATTTCTTGCTTGGGCGATTTGCCCTGGTGTGTAACCCTTTTTTATTAACTCATACGTTTTTTCGGTAGACAGTGTAAAAGGGACGGGTTTTTCAATATCCCTGATGATGCCGTCCAACAGCGGAAAACAGCCAGGCTCTTCCACCGCCTTATGAAGGATAAAGTGCAGTATATTTAAAAATTCCAGCCGGTAATGGATATGCTCCATTCCCAGCTCATCAGCAGCCTGGATGGATGTCAACCCAAATTTATCATGGCCGGTAAGCCGCCGTACCAATACCGCCGGCTCTCCTTCACCCTGAATCAGGCAGCGGGAAAGTTCCTTGAAAATTCCGTGTCCCAATTTCTCCCGGCTTAGATTTTGCCTTCTGATGTAGTCCTTAACCCATTCAAGTGTCTCTTGCTTATTTTGCACAGGAATAAATTGCCTTTTTTGGTGCACAAGATTGGATGTAACCTGGACTAGAAGCGACAGCCTTTGCCAAAACAAAGATGTCAGGTGATGGTATTTCCACCCGTCCAAATAACTGGGTGGCATGGGACGTCCAGCCACAAACAAGCCAAGCTCCCCTTCCCCCTTATCCGACAGGGTAAAATGCTCAGGTGCTTTTTGGATAAGCAGCCCTTTGTTGTGAAGGCTGATAACCCTGCTTTCCAACTCCTGCCTTGTTAAAAAAGGAAATGCCTGAAAGAAAGGAGTTAAGTTATATAAATGGGCATCCTGAATGGTCTGGGATGACTTCTTTCCCTGGAACAAGTGAAAAAGCGAGTAGATGGTCCTTTCATCTTTTATCTTTTTGAAACAGTAAAGGAAAAGGGCCTCACTATATGATAACGCCACTTTAATCACCCGGTTTATATTATTTTTCGAGAGGAATAATACAGGTGTACACCTGCAATCCAAACTCCCTTGTTTCATTTTAGCACGAAAATAAATCATGCAGTTTAACCATATAGACAATATCAAGGCAATACACTGGCGGTGATATGGATTCTCAATGTTTTTTTTATTGAAAAGTTCATGATACAGTCTTACAATAAACATGAGGATGACGTTTTCATTTTCCGTTTTACGAAAACGATACAATGTGTTTAAATTACGGGAGGTTTTTTCATGGCAAAGTATACGATTGTTGACAAAGAAACTTGTATCGCATGCGGTGCGTGCGGTGCAGCAGCTCCGGACATCTATGATTATGATGATGAGGGTATTGCATTTGTAACATTGGATGAGAACGAAGGGATTGTCGAAATTCCTGATGTTTTATTGGATGATATGATGGATGCTTTCGAAGGCTGCCCTACTGATTCCATCAAAGTGGCAGATGAGCCATTCGAGGGAGATCCATTAAAGTTCGAATAGTGGCCCTATCCTGAAGGATCGGGAGCGGTGGCGAAGAACATATCTTCAAAATGCTAAAAACCTGCTTTTCAGCAGGTTACAAGACTGCAGACACACTCGATTTTCATCGTGCGTATCTGCAGTCTTTTTATTTACTCATAATAAAAGGCAGGCAATGGGCAGGAAGTGCTTTCGCCCTCCATCAGCCTCACCTTAACAATCTGTCACATCACCGGGAGAATCAATTGGGTTACTGCTGCTGGTCTTTCAGCATTTTATCAGAAAAACCGAACATCCAGGTCAGGACGAATGCTGTTGCAATGGCAATGATATTGACCAACAAGTACAGCAGGATTTGGCCGTTCAGATAGAGCAAGGTTCCCGGGATAACTGTAATCGCCATACCCGTCGCTTTAAGTCCGAAGATGCTGGCAAAGAATCCGCCGACACCGCCGCCGATCAATCCCATGATAAACGGTTTACCGTATCGAAGATTTACCCCGAAGATTGCCGGTTCCGTAATTCCAAGGAAAGCAGACAGGGATGACGGAAGGGCCAGCGCCTTAAGCTTCGTGGCTTTAGTCTTAAGACCGACTGCCAGCGCTGCACCGCCCTGCGCTGCTACGGCACAAGTAACAATCGCATTATAAGGGTTGTAGCCAAGGCTCTCCAAAAGGGAAATCTCCAGCATGTTGAACACGTGATGGACACCTGAAACAACAATGATCTGGTTTAGGCCGCCGATAAGGAGACCGCTAATTCCAAATGGCCATTCAAGAACTGCAATCGTTCCAGCTAAAATATACTCTTCTACCATGTGGAAAACCGGGCCAATAACAAACAGGGCCAGGAAGATCATGATAAGCAATGTAAGAAAAGGAGTAATAATCAAATCAAAAGCATCGGGAACACGTTTGCGAATCTGCTTTTCAAGCTTGGCGCCGATAATACCGGCGATGAACGCAGGAAGAACGGATCCCTGGTAGCCTACTACCGGAATGAAACCCATGAACATAAGTGGCTCCACATCTCCTCCGGCAACTCCCCATGCATTAGGCAAAGCGGGACTGACAAGCATTAATCCAAGGACAAGGCCAATAATGGGGGAGCCGCCAAAAACACGGAAAGTTGACCAGGCAACCAGCGCCGGGAGGAAGATGAAAGCTGTATCGGTTAGAATCTGCGTGAACAGCAGGAAATTCTCCGAAATATCATTCGGAGTCATGCCAAACATCCTAAGGATTTCCTCCTGCATGACCAGGCCGCGAAGACCCATGAATAAACCTGTTGCAACAAGGGCGGGAATAATCGGTACGAATACGTCGCCGAATGTTCGAATGGCACGCTGGAAACGAGAGCCGCTTTTGGCTGCTTCCTCTGCCTGTTCCCCCTTTGTTGAACTGTTGACCCCAAGCTTAGTCACTTCTTCGTATATTTTGTTGACGGTTCCGGTGCCAAGAATGATCTGAAACTGACCAGAGTTGAAAAAGGCACCCTTTACCTTTTCAATCTCTTCTACACGTTCATTGTCGATTTTCTCCTTGTCTTTCACCATGATTCTTAACCTAGTGGCACAATGGGCAGCTGAAAGAATGTTATCCTGACCCCCAACTGCGTCGATAATGCTTTTTGCAATTTCGCGATTTTCAGCCATTTCGGTGAACCTCCTCTTTTTAAAAAGAACTAATTAACACAACCGCTCTATGAAATCGATTCCACATTTCTTCATAGTGAATGGAATCGATTCCACAAAGGTGTTTCAATTCCATAGAATATGAACTTGACTATTGGTAGTAGAATAAAAAGGCTGTTGATTTCTAAGGTCTCCATAGGAAATCGATTTCACATCCGATTATAAACTATCTCTCCTGATCAGTCTACCATTTAGAATAACCGTTTTTTGGAAATCTTCGTTGCGTTCGATTTGGGCAAGCAGAATTTTGGCTGCTTCCTGTCCGGCTTTTTCGTTTTCATAATCCATTGTCGTAAGTGGAGGCTCAACATATTTTGAAAGATCTGATGCTCCTATCCCGGTAACCGAAATTTGCTGAGGGACCTTCATTCCTGCTTCTTTTAAGTATTGAATGGCACCAATGGCAATCCTGTCGGTTACACAGAAAACCCCGTCGGGAATAACCCCTCCCACGGCACTTTCCATAATCCTCTCCATGGCGGAATATCCTGAGGAAATGCTAAAGTCCGACTCAATAATCCATTCTTTCCTGATGTTTAGGCGATGTTCCTTCATTGTATCAAGAAACCCCTGCTTTCGAAGAACTCCCACAGCCTGATCACTTTCGGGAACACCAATAAAAGCAATATTCTTTCGGCCGCGCTCAATCAGAAGTCTCGTCATTACCCTGGCAGAATCCAGATCATCGTAAACAACACTGGACACACCAGGAATGTTCTGGCCAACCGCAACAAAAGGCATGCGAAGCTGCCGGATTCCAGCAATTAGTTGGTTACTTACATTCGTGGCAGTCAGAATGATTCCGTCCACCTGCCGGCTTTTAAGAAGACTAAGGTACTCTATCTCCTTTTGCGGTGCCAAATTGGAGCTCGTCAGAAGAATCTGGTAGCCATATTCGCTGAAAATTTCATTCATTCCATTGACCAGACGGCCGGATGTTTCCGTTCCAAGTTTCGGAATCACCACCCCGATTACCTTCGACCTTTTGGTCCTGAGGGATTTAGCATGCTGGCTTGGAACATAGCCCGTCTCTTCAATTACCTTTAGAACCCGCTCTCTCGCCTTTACACTCACATATCCCGAATCATTAAGCACCCTTGAAACAGTCGTACGAGACACATTTGCCATTTCCGCAATTTCTTTGATTGTCACCATCAATCCATCAGCCTCACTCACAAAAATTCCCCCTTATTATAGCATAATACAATAAGGCGGTTTTTACGCCCCCTTTATGTGATCAATGGGACTTATACAGGGTCTCCAAATAAGGAGGATGCGAAATCGCAACCGGCTGAGCATATGAAAAAGCAGCGGGTAAACCCGCTGCTTTCATCTATTAGACCCCGCTAAGGGCGGGCAACTATGCACTTTTATATTGCTGGCTGGTAATCCAGGTTCCCATTCTTGTGAACAGAAGCATAAATACCGCTGTGATCAACAAGCCTTTGAGAATATTGAACGGCAGGATTCCGGTGACGATCATTGCGCGCAAGGAAGGCGAATCCATTGCAGGCATGTTAAGGAATAACGTGTAGGCCGGCATAATGACAAAATAGTTCAGCACGCTCATCACCACTGCCATAATAGCTGTCCCGGAAATGAGGGCAACAGTCATGCCTTTTTTCGATTTCAGCTTGCTGTAAATATAATAGGTAGGCAGGACGAACAAAATCCCTGCAACGAAATTCGCAATATGGCCTACTGGGACACCAGTTGCGCTGCCTGTCATGAAATAATCCAGGACGTTCTTAAACAATTCGACAAGCACACCGGCGGCCGGTCCAAAAATCAAGGCAGCGATCAATGCAGGTATGTCGCTGAAATCAATCATCAAGAAATTCGGAAATGGCGGCAGCGGGAAATTCAATAACATTAAGACATAGGAAATGCTGCTCAGCATTCCGATTGAGACTAAAGCTTTGATACTATACTTTTTCATTTTCCTCTCTCCTTTTTTGATCCACCTCAAAGAAGAAAGGTTCAGCAAAACTGGGATGCCTGTAAAATAAATAACCCCCAAGCTTTTAATGCTCGGGGGAGAAATTACAAGGCAATCCTAATAAACGTTCAAATCACCTGCATTTTTTGAACGCCTGCAGAACCTCCATCTTCTCCCATCCAGACTGTACTGTCGGCTTTGGATTCGCACCAAATCCTGCCTTAACGGCTCGCGGGCTTAGAGATTGACTCATCACCGCCGGTCGGGAATTTCACCACGCCCCGAAGATAGATCCTATTAAATTACAAGCTTATTATACTGAATAAAAGATACTTTGTGAAGTACTCTGCTTCATTATTCAAGCATTTCAAGGAAATTATGCTTGAAGTTGCAGCCTGGCTAAGAAAAAGAGCATGGCAGGAACGATTCAAAAACGGATTGTCCCTGTCATGCTCTAAATGATTTTTTTGAAC